>JAWKNO010000003.1:1200000-1800000 GCA_041391665.1 Bacteroidia bacterium
GGTGGTGCGACTTAATGATGATCATTGGTGCAGCAGCTTCAAAGCCTACTCTTCCTTTGATTCCGATAATCGTATCTCCTACGTGAATATCCCGGCCTACGGCAAATGGTTTGGCAAGTAACTCCAGCGCGCGAATGGCTTCTACAGGGTGATCATAACGCTGTCCTTCCACCTCTGTCAACTGCCCTTTCTCAAACCCCAGTTCAATGATTTTCTCGCCGGTATCTTCCAGTTGGGTAGGATAGGCAGATTCAGGCAGATAATCCCAGGAGTTGAGGGTTTCTTTTCCGCCGACGCTGGTTCCCCAAAGCCCTTTATTGATGGAGTATTGAGCTTTTTTCCACTCCATTTCCACCCCTTTTTCCTTCAGATATTCGATTTCAGCTTCACGGGAAAGTTTCAGATCTCGGATCGGCGTAATGATTTCGATTTCCGGAGCGAGAATCGTAAAAATCAGGTCAAACCGCACCTGGTCATTTCCCGCACCAGTACTGCCATGAGCAATGTACTTTGCACCAACTTTTCGGGCATAGTCCACAATCGCCACCGCCTGAAATACCCTTTCTGCGCTTACAGAAAGGGGATATGTATTATTTTTGAGCGTATTGCCATATACCAGAAACCGGATGCATTTTTCGTAATAATTTTTTACCTCATCCAGCGTCGTGTGGCTTTTGACCCCAAGGTAATAAGCTTTCTGCTCAATCATCTCAAGATCTGAGGGCGTAAAACCCCCCGTATCGACAATGGCTGAATGCACTTCCAGCCCTTTTTCTTCTTTGAGATATTTGACACAGAAGGAGGTATCCAAACCTCCGGAAAAAGCTAAAACAACTTTATTATTCATGGACTTTGAGGTTCTGGGAGAAATATATGTTCTCTTTGAGGCTTATTCACTTTTTTTTTGTTTTCCCATTCGGGATCAAACAACATTCCTGTACAAAGGCACATTTTCCGGTTTTGACGGTTTAGAATGTCATAATTGGGGCAACTCTGGCATCCATTCCAGAAAGCATCATCAGTAGTAAGCTCTGAAAATGTGACTGGTTTGTATCCGAGATCTGAATTAATTTTCATCACTGCCAGACTGGTAGTAATACCGAAGATTTTCGCTTCGGGATATCGCTGGCGCGAAAGATCAAATACCTGCTCTTTAATCATCCGGGCAAGGCCCAGATTGCGGTATTCGGGGGCAACAATCAGGCCTGAGTTGGCAACGTATTTATCATGGCTCCAGGTTTCTATATAGCAAAACCCGGCCAGACTTCCGTCAACCAAAGCGATAACAGCTTTCCCCTCCAGCATTTTTTTTGCCACATATTCCGGCTGGCGTCTTGCGATGCCGGTTCCACGGGCCTTAGCGGCGGTAGCCATCATTTCGCAAATATCTTCTGCGAATTTCAGGTGTTGTACGTCAGCAATAATAACTTGAATATCCATGTACGGGTGATTATCAGATAATCGGTTAAGTTTGTTTATTTACAAAATAAAAACCACGGTACTCAGAATGGTACTTCAGATTTGCTCCGGTTTTTTGGAGTAAATTGTGTACAATGACGCAACAGGTGATATGGAAAATATTAGGCCAGGACGGCCCTAATCCGACTCCGTTCAGTCCTTAAGGACTCCGGAAAGGAAATGGTAAAGGGGTGATATGTAATATTCGTCTTCACAATCGGGGCAAAGATAGAAAACGGATTTATATATTTCCTAATGATTATATACAATTTTGAAAAATTGTTAACTATGCGTGCGATACTACAACGAGTTTCATCGGCAAAGGTTGTAATTGATGAAAAAATATCTGGAGAAATTGCCTCCGGACTACTGGTTTTACTGGGCATCACCCATGACGATACTGATGCTGATATAGGGTGGATGATAAAAAAAATCACTCAACTCCGTATCTTCAACGACGACCAGGAAAAGATGAACCTGTCTGTACAGGATATTGGGGGCGATTTGCTGGTGGTTTCACAGTTTACCTTATTCGCCAATTCGAAAAAAGGCAACCGCCCCTCCTACATCGATTCTGCACCGCCTGACGTGGCAATTCCTTTATATGAAAAATTTCTTGAGATGCTCAGGACAACCTTCACCGGAAAAGTGGAAACCGGTGAGTTTGGGGCTTCCATGCGCGTCTCATTGGTCAACGAAGGCCCGGTAACCATCATCCTTGATTCGAAAGAAAAGTAGAAATCGCCTGGCAGCCGGGTAGCTTTCAGGAAGAATATGTGGAACTGGCGAAACATACTTAGCAGAAAATATGCCCTGCCCTTTATCATAGGGACAGGCCTTATGCTTCGGTTCCTGTATGGAAAATGGATCTATCACGACCTGCTCGCTAGCGTCGCCGGAGAATACTACGATGCGGCTGTCCACATCGTCCGGGGAAACTTCTGCCAAACCCGCCTCTCACCCGGAATGATCTGGCTTACGGCTTTATGGCTCCGAATTCTTGGTATTTCTCCGCTCTCTGTCATCATCGGAATGGCCGGCATATATGGGCTCTTTGTGTGGCAAACAGATCGCCTGCTGAGATACCTGGGAATGCGTTCCGTCACCAACCTTTTTCACCTCATATTTGCTATATACCCGGCCTTTATCCATGCTTCTGTTTCGCCCGTCCCTGACCTCCCCATAGCCGTTGGTTTGCTCGCAATCGCAAACTACCTCTGGCAGATTTATCATAAGGAAAAAACCGCGCTTGCAGATCTTCTCGGCCTGGGGACCATGCTGGGCTTAACATTCCTCTTTTCAGGGGGAGTTATCTGGGTTTTTCCGGTAATTGCGGGTTTTCTGATCTGGAAATACCAAAGTGCATTAATAAACGCCATGATCCCCCTTCTCGTAAGCCTGGTGATCATGGGAGGCTGGGAAATCTCAGCAAATCATTGTGCGAAAAGATGGGTTTGGGGGAATGATACTACAGGTGAAGATTTTTTCACCGGGAATAATGCGTTCACACCACTTTACCGAACCTGGTGGCTGGATACCGAAAATGAATCCAACAACCCATACTACCAGCGGTATTATCATCTCCGGGAGGAAATCATTTCGCTTCCGCCCGAAGAACGTCAGGCTGGCTATTTTGCAAAAGCCTGGGAGCATATACGGAGCCGCCCTGATCTTTTTCTGATCAGAACCGCCAACCGGATCCGCTGTTTTTTTGCCTTTGATACTTTGCCTGGAAAAGGCTGGACAACGGGTTTTTCGCCACTTATGGTTGTTTTTGCAGGGCTTAATACCATTTGCTACACATTCCTCTCGCTGCTCGCCATCTGGGGTATCGTGGGAAGAGGCTCTCCGATAAATAAGCCTTTACGCATGACTATGTTGCTGATGATTCCTGCTTTCGGGATTCCACACTTCCTTACCTTCTCTTTGCCGGCACTCCATCTCCCGATTATGCCTTTTCTGGGACTTTTTGCAGCAGTAGCATTGGTCAGGGAAACGCCCCGGCTATTTTCGCTGAAGGGGTTGTCCAAAAGATCGCGCCCGTTTGTTTACCTCATGTTTCTGTCTTTTCTTTATATTCAGGTGGAATGGATCGCACAGATGATAGACAGATATATCGGGCAATCATTATGACTTTAAAAGAAGCACAAAAAACCGTTGATGACTGGATCAAAAACTACGGGGTCAGGTATTTTTCCGAACTGACCAATATGGCTATGCTCACGGAGGAAGTTGGCGAAGTGGCCAGGATTATCGCTCGCCAGTACGGAGATCAGTCTTTCAAAAAATCTGACCGGGAGGTGAATCTGGCAGACGAAATGGCCGACGTTTTATTTGTCCTCATCTGTCTGGCAAACCAGACCGGCGTGGACCTGGAAACTGCGCTTCAGAAAAACCTGGACAAAAAAACGCAAAGGGACAGCGAAAGGCATAAAAATAATGAGAAGCTCCAGGACAGATCATAAATAATAAACCAACCGCTATGAAAAGAAGATCAGTTCTGGGTTTTATTGGCCTGAGTCCGCTTGTTTCCTGGTTGCCTGAGCTGACGGCAAACCGAAAAATCACGGAAACCCTGCGAAATCGCTGGGAGAAAGGAAAAGAATATACGCTGGCCGTTTTTGACGCTATGCCGGAGGATTTTTTGGAGTTTAGCCCTACAAAAGAAGAAATGTCTTTTGCACAGCACTTTATCCACCTGGGCTTCTGGAATAACCTCTACCTCGGCATGATTACAGATCAGGCAGATTATGATCCTCAAAAACCTTTGTTTGACGCAAAATATCTAATCGCCAGGCCAGATAATATTAACCTGTTCGGCCCTCAGCCTTTGCAACAGATTGATGGACGGAATAATAAATCCCTTATCAGAGACTATCTCAATCAAACATTTGATTTTGTCATCCAGGCTCTGTCAAAAATTGATGATAATAAACTAAGCAAAGGCCGGGAAGACCCAAAGCCCGATGCATTTAAAGGGCATACCAACCTGGATATGATTTTGCGGGGCGAAGCACATACTGCCCATCACAGGGCACAGGCAATTGTTTACCTGCGTCTGAAAGGAGTTACCCCCCCAAGTTATGCACAGTATAATATTCTATAAGCCCTTTCATTATTGTGAACATTAAAAAGGGAATTTCCACCTTAAAAAAATTTCGGCATGACATAACAAAAAATCCCGGAAAGTTCTGTAAGTTAGATGTATAAATCATGGCTTATATGAACCGTTATCTTGCTGTTTTTTTTATCGGAATTTTCTTTTCTGCTTCCCTCCATGCCCAGGCACCCAGATTTGCAAAATTTGGCGTGATGGGGTCGGGAGCTTCGCTGTATATGCCGGAAGAACCGCTATGGGAGCTTTCTTACTCTGAAGATAGCAGCGAGGTTTACACTACCGAAGTATTATCTGACTCTGTACTCTATGGCGCGATTGTCGTAAAATTTGGGGAAAGCCTGGGAGATGACCCAGAAGTATGGGAAAATGTACTTGTATCCTATCTGGAATTTTTGAACACTGAAGCCTTTGAATTTACCTCCGTCACTGATCCTGGATATGGGCATACCCTTGAGTCTCACCCCACAGCACGTGGAGTACTCGAATACGGCGAAGACGAAGACGGAACGCAGTTTGCCATAAAAGGCTGGGTAGACGATCAATTCCTGGCCATTCTGTATACCGGTTACCCGGAAGAGATGAATTACAACGTCCAGCAGATGTTTTTGCAGGGATTTCGTTTTCCCTGATACATATTGGAAACGCTATTTCTTCAATGTCCTCACATACTGAACGACTGCATCAATTTCGGGCGCGCTGTAGAACTTCTCATAAGCAGGCATAGCATTTTTCCCCTTTAATACCAGTGTCTTCATTGCCGTTGCGTCAAGTTCTGAAATTGTCAGGTCCTTTGCTCCCGATCCCTGCATATTGCCGGCAGCACCATGGCAGACAATACAATTCCGCTCAAACAAAGCCTTTCCGTGCGCTATAGCATCATATCCTGTAGCAGATGGATCTGTAATAATTTCTGTCGCAAGGGGCTGAACACTCACGCCCGTTTTATCCATTTCAGCCAGGCCATACACGGCAATCAGTAATACTACGGATAACGTAGCGAGCAATTTATTTTGTTTCCGAAAGCCCACTACAGCCAAAGGAATCGCAGCAAGCACCAGCACAATTTTACCGATCAACATGGGCGAAATTGCTGCTGTTTTTACCAGCAAGCCAATACCAGTGAGCAAAAATAAGCCACTGACGATCATCTCAGGAATGCGAAACTTTTTGGTAAAACTATCCAGTGATTCTTTTTTATTGAGAAGCAGCAGCACAATTTTGATCAGATAGATAATCAAAAACAGGATGACGACAAGTCTGTGGGTGTGTAATAGTCCAGTATACATAAGGGGATATTTTATTCAAAAGTAAACATATAAACCTCCAGGCCAAAATGCCCTGCAAATATGTGAGTTTTTCCGGTGAGCTTTTGAAGGATATTTACCACTCCGGCATCTCATTCAGCTCAAAATGAAAACGCTCTTCCCTGATATTTTGTTCAATCGTACAGTAAGTCGTTCTGTCCGATCAGCGTAGAGTATTGCGTTTCAGGTATTCTATACCATTTGCTTACAGCAAATCCGCCAATTCTTCCCTCAACTGCATCGGGCTTCGAAAATGAATACCACGGATACCCACCTGAGCAGCGCCTTTTACATTTTTGAGAGAGTCGTCGATAAATATTGCCGTGGAAGGATTCACCCCATAACGGTCCAGCAATATCTGGTAAATGGCCGGATCAGGTTTAATGACCTTTTCATCGCCCGAAACCACGATCCCTTCAAAATGCCTGAAAAAATCATATCGCTCCAATGCGATGGGAAATGTCTCTCCGGACCAGTTGGTAAGGGCAAAAATGCGGTGTTTCCCCAGATTTTTTAACGCTTCCAGAATTTCTACTGTTTCATCAATCGTACCACCGAGCATTTCTTCCCACCGGCCATAATACAATCGGATATGTTTTTCCCATTCAGGATGTTGGGCAACCAACCATTCTGTTGCTTCAAACAGCGACCTGCCGGCATCCTGCAATGTATTCCATTCAGAAGTGCAGACATGTTCCAGAAAGTGGTCCACATCTTCTTCGGTAGTAAATATTTTCTTGTACAAATACCGGGGGTTCCAGTCAATCAGGACACCGCCCAGGTCAAAGACGATAGTTTCTACAGGTAAATTACTCATACTGCGAACATAGGATTTTCCCTTCGCAAAGTTGCGTGAATTCCGGCTTTTTTTTCTGATTTTGCCGGGGTGAAAAAAAACGAAGCGCATATATGGTTGTATGAAGATCAAGGAGCAAGTCTCCCTTACGCATCAATGCTTCTGCTCAACGCGGAAGAGAAAAACCGTTATGACCAATATCTCAGTCCTGCCAAACAACGAGAGTTTCTGCTGGGAAAATTGCTGACACGCCATGTGCTCAGTCAATATACAGGAGATCTGCCCGAGAATATACAGGTGGAATATAATTCAGAAAACAAGCCTGTTCTTCCCGGAAATCCCTTTTATTTTAATCTTTCACATAGCGGAAATGCGCTGGCGGTGATCGTAGCGGGAAGTCAGACTGGCGTGGACGTGGAGTATATGCGCCGCAACATCCTCAGAGATCACTATACCCATATATTTACTACTTCTGAAATTGCAGAACTGAAATCCAGAGAGGGCGACGCCCGTGTGGAAAGGTTTTTTCAGCTATGGACACTAAAAGAAGCCTTCTGGAAAGCCCTTGATTTTTCCTCCCATCTGCCGTTCAATGACTTTTCTTTTACATTTGACCCGTTGGCCGTTCATGCCGGGTCTGTAGGGTTGCCTGATACAAAGTGGAATTTTTCTGTAGAAATCTGGCGGGAAAACTTTATGCTTGCAACGGCAACCGAAATATCTGGTGAAGAACCATTTACCATGAAATACTTTGAACCGGAATGGATTACCGGTCTGCAATGATTTTTTGTTATGAATATATCTGTGCTTCTGTCTGTCAATGCTCTGGAAGATCTGGTCAATCGACGATATGACACAGTGATCTATGACGGAAAAGCGCAGAATCCCGATGGTGGCATCACGCATGTAACCGTTACCAAAAATGATCAGATCCGAATCTTTACAGAAAAACAATCGCTGGTAACGCTGGCGCCGGTTCATATTAAAGTAAATATCCGCCGGGGGACTCCAGGTATTTTTGATCTGATCCGTGATTTTTCCAATCTTGAAAAAACTCATTTTGACATTTCTGTCCGGCTGGTAACCGCCATTTCCGTCTTACCTGGCTGGAAGTTGGAGACGCACTCCAGGGCAACCTTTGAGTGGGACAAAAAACCTTCCGCCGGCCCGCTCAACCTGATTCAGATTGCAGAATTTGTCAAACCTCAGCTGGAAAAAGAACTACAGGCGCTGGCTCAAAATATTGACACCTACATCTCCCATGAAATAAACTTTGCGGGTATTATGGAAAATGCCTGGAGAGAAATTACCCGGCCGGCTCCTTTGCCGCTGCCATTTCGGGCAATGGTACAAACACAATTGGTCAAAGACGATATCCAGCTTAACCCAATTGCTTTTAAAGGAAAATGGATTCTTTTTCCGATAGAACCAACCTTCTCAATTAGTCTGAAAAATAATTTCCCGGCACATTCGCCCCTCCCTCTGCCCGGTCTGGAAATTTCTGATAATCCGCTGAAGCAGAAAGATTTTCCCTTCCTGGCAAATATCTCCTGGGAGGTTTTGAATCAGATGCTTGATGAAAAAGAAATAACCGTATGGCAGGGAAAGGAAATCAAAATTTCTGCACCGGAGTTTTTTGGGTTTGAAGACAAAATTGGGGTCAAAGCCTCTTTTGTTGGTAATGGCAATCGTTGGAAAGGCAAATTTGAGTTATTGGCTGAATGCTATTTTGACGAGGAAAAAGCCCAAATATCCTTTCAGAAAGTGTTTTTCCGGTTTACTCATGCCTCCTTTGTTTTCAGGAGTTTTGCCAGTCTTTTCCGCAAAAAAATCGAGAAAACCATTCTCTCTGCTTTAAAGGAATATAGTTTTCAGCAGATCAGAATTCTCGCGCATACAGTGGCTGAAACACTTTCAAATATTCAACCTGCACCCGGTATTGAATTACAGGCAGACATTGCAAAATTAACCATACAAACCGTGCAAACTGAAGCAGCGGGGATTTTACTCAGCGGGAGTGTTGCCGGCGAACTAAAGGTCAGTATTACCCGGCTTGATGATGAGCATATCACTCCTGATGGGAAGACCTGAGGTACTGTTGTATTCTTCAAAATGTACCCCTTGGTCATAGAGGACTGAGATGAAATGGAGGAGTTCGCGATAATGGCTTTCAGAAATCAGTCGGAAAGTTACTTCCACTTTTTTTTCTCCATATTTGAAGCTCAGTTGATTTCGGCTACCCGAGAAGTGTTTGCCCGAAGGAAACCATGCCTTTTCATATCCTGAGAAAAATATCCGAAGCTTTTCCATTCTTTGAAACCGGAAGGATTCAGTTTCAACGCCGGGGATAACTAACGAAAGCGTATCTTCAGAAGCGGCCAGAATGTGTGTATGCCATTTTTCCATCTCTGCCTGAGCAAATACCCGGGCAAAAAGATAGTGGAAAAGAAGAAAATTAGCGGGAACCCCAATAACCAGTACTGCTGCCCATATGCCCGGAATTTTATCCCAGAATACAACCATTAGCACCAGAATGACCATCAGGACGGGAAAAGTCAGCGCCCGGCTCATCCTGAAATATTGCTGAACCCAGGAAGTGTTACCTGGAAGCAAAGGAGCAGTGAAAATCGTTGATTCAGGAGAGAGATTATTCATCATTTTTGTTCAAAATTCTTACAACCCAAGCATTGGGCATCCGGTTGAAATTACAAAAACCCAAAAATAATCCGCTCATTTTCTTTTAATTTTAAGACGAGAATAAGGGCCACATGGAAAACCGGAAACTATGGCAGCTTTTCAGCGCACTATCCGCAGAAGAAACTGGCCAATTTGACCAGTGGTTGGAGGCAGAGCTTTTCCAAAAACAGGAATATGTGCGAAAACTGAAAGATTTTCTGGTCAGAGAATATCCCAATGCTCCGGAAGATACTGTCGCATGGTCATTTCTTTATCCGGACAAACCTTACGACGACGCCCGTTTCCGCAAACTTTCCCGCGACCTCACCTCTCATGTGGAGGAATTTCTGGCTATCAAAGCATTCCGAAATGATAGTCAGACCCGGGAGTTTCTTTTATTGCAGGAACTTAACCGGAGGAAAAGACCGGAAGTTTTTATCAAAATGCTCAGAAAAATCGAAAAAGAGCTGAAGGAAAATCCGAACCGGAATGCCCGTTATTACCGCCGGCTATTTGAAGTAGAATCGGAAAAGATAAGGTTTGAGTTTGAGCATCGCACCCAGATAGATAAATTCCCTTTGAACATTGCAGGATTTGAGGGAGAAAACATGAACCAGATCCAATTGCACACCTATGCATTTGACAGTTGGTGGCTCCATGAAAAACTATCATTGCTGGCTGTCAACCTTAACAACAGACAGTGGCAGGGAGAGGAAGCCGAAAATATTCTGTTGCCAGAAATTATGAAGATCATTGATTTTCACCCAGTATTCCACCAACAAAACTGGCTGGTTATTTACCAGGAACTTTTTCGGATTCTCCGGGGCGATCATCAGGGCAACCTTCCACGAATGATACAGATTCTGCGAAAAGAAAATATCGCAGAAGTGAGAGACGATCTGCTTTCAGTATTTGGTCTGATGTTGAATTTTTACATTCGCAAATTAAATACCACAGGGGAAACAGCTATTGCCCGTGAGATCTATACCTTGTATGAATGGGGTATTGAGGATCGTTTGATTTTTTCCAATCAGTATCTGCCATCTGTTCACTTCAAAAATATTATCACTATTTGTCTGCGAACAGAAGACTATGACCGGGCATGGGACTATCTTCATAAACTCAGATACTTATTGCCTCCAGAGGAACAGGAAGACGTATTTACCCTCCGGCTGGCGCAGTTGTTTGTACATCAACAAAAACATCAGGAGGTAATCCGTACACTTTCCAACCGGAAATTTATGCATGTAAATGATGAAATTAACGCCCGGTCATTTCTGCTGGAAGCTCACTATGAAATCAATCGTATGGATACGGAGTGGCTGTTGAGCCAGACAGAAAATCTGATACGGTATATCCGCAAACAACAAGAAATAGGCGCGCAGCCAAAACAAGCATACATCAACCGATTCAGGCTTTTTCGCAGACTGCTAAATGCCTATACGAAAGACGAACTCCTTCAGGTAGAGCAGGCCGTAAAAAAGGCCGATCCTATTGACCGGCCCAAATGGTTACTTGATAAAATTTCAGAAAAGCTTGTAAGAACAGACAAATTAAGGTGAAACTATCAGTTTAAGATTTTCTACGCCAAGCGCTGTACGCAGTCTTACAAAATAAATATTGGCAGGGAAATGACTCATGGGCAGTTCTTCTTCAAGCGTCTGTGAAGAATAAATGACCCTTCCTGATAGGTCAAATACATCAATCTGTATAAAATGATTGGTCTCTGACAGCGTGATATTTAAGATATTATTCAGCGCATCATAGTAGAGGCTTTGTGGAGCGGGGAATGCATAGTTAACTTCTACCACATTAAGGCTGGGACTCCGCTTTGCATTGATCTCTTCGATAAAAACGGTAACCCCGCTTCCCCTTGCAATAAACCCCTCCCCACTTACCGGAGACTCATCCCTTTCGAGATCCACGGTGATCACGTGAAGCGTATGATTAACTGTAATCCTGCCTGTATACGCTTCATCCCAGCCAAACCAGGAAGCGCCGGAGGCATCTACTGACAGCTTGCTGGATTCATCGATTTCAAAGCCATCATAAGCAATTTCAAAATGGGCAGTCAGGGCATTCTGTACCGGATCATCGGGAGAACCATATTCAATGACCAGTTCGATTTTATCGCCATTTTCAAATTCCGGCGGGTCAAAATATGCATTGACAGGTTGAGCAAAAGACTGATTGAAAAAAAGAAGAAGGGAAAAAGCTATGGGAGAAATTTTGGTGAACGCAGCAAGGAGCAGAACCCTGGCTGACTGGAATTGGTTTTTTGCCATTTTGTATCGCAGGTATTGTTTAAATAAAGGGTTGCCTTTGTTGATTTCCCTTTACATCACAATACTACGTCGATCGATAATAATTAAATAATAAATTATACAATTATTCAAACATTACAATCTGTAAATTACAGGTATTTTTTTTAAGACGGCGATTCTTTTGCCGGGTTGATTACAGAAATAAGCGTAAGGCTGAATCAAACATGTAATTTCTATTACCATCCAACGGGGGATTGTGCCCAACCAAAAGCTGATTATTACCGTTGGGTATATTTGGGCGTAAATAGTCATGCGAAAAGGAACAAAAGGACGTTATAACTTACATATAGCCAAATTATGGGTCTAAATCTGCCTTCATGTAATATTTAGATGGGTATATTTGTAACCGAACAATCAGAATAAAAACGACTACGCCTATACGCACATTTACCAGACTATCACAATTCACATACATCAAACCCTCTAGAAGTAAATGCAAATCTCCTTCCTTTCTCACATTCTCTCCTTGCCCGTTCTGGTTCTATTCGCCAACCTCCTTTCAGCACAAAGCCCGCAGCTTTCCAGCGACATTAGCAACTGGTATTTGGAGGAGCGGTTTATCATTGCAGATCAAAACGATGATGCACTTCTTTCCAAAGCCGAAATCAAAGTATTCGCTGATGAATTTTGTTATTATCTCGCTGATCGATATTTCGAGCTGGCAGACAGAAATCAGGACGGATTTTTGAGTTTTAATGAAATAAGCCTCCGCAAGAAGTCTGAATATCTGTTCCGAACCAACCTGGAAAGAAAAAATCTACGGTCCTTGACGGAATCCTATCCCCTGCTGGCACAGGCTGATGAAAACTATTTAAAGAGCAATCCGGAACTCGTCAGGTCATTATTTACCAACCTGGTATGGTTGTGCGAGAATGCAGAACTGGCAGCCCAAATAGTAAATGATCGTGCATGGAATGCGCGAAACCCTGAAGTAATGATTTCCCTTCACCGCAACCTCCGTTGGATGGTAGCAAACCCCGATAAAGCCAAGGATTTGTATCGGGACCGTCTGGCGACCCAGCAATTGCCGGAATTGCTTAGCTGGCGTGCAGATCACAAAGATTTTATTCGCAGATATGCGCTGCCTGATCGTTTTTACGAACTGGAATTTATCCCCGCAAGTGTCAGAATGAACGAATAGAGGTCTGACAAAGGGAACAACTCATACAAGCGTAGAGATCAGTAAATATTAGCAGGTTGTCTTACCATTTGATAAGACAACCTTATTTTTTTTTGCGGGAAACCTTCCTTTTACCCCCAAATCATTAACTTGCCGCAAAATCTGGCCTTCAACTATGGCATTAGCGCAACATTCATCCATACAGATAAGATTTGATCAGCAGGTAGCCAATGCCCGCGAATATCTTATACCCTTTATTCAAAGCGGTATGCTCCTTAAGGAAGGGATGCGTGTAATGGAGATCGGCTGTGGGGAAGGCGGCGTGCTACAACCCTTTGCCGAATTGAAGCTCATCTGCCTGGGCGTAGATCTGAGTGAGTCGAGGATTGCCGACGCGCAGAAGATGATGCAGGAAATGAGTAGTAAGGGTTTGGCAGAATTTATCGTGAAAAATGTCTGGGATGAAGATTTTCTCGACAAATACAGGAAATCTTTCGACCTGATTATTCTGAAAGATACCATTGAGCATATACCTGATCAGGAATCATTTATCCCGTATCTGAAAAATTTCCTTCGGGAAGATGGAAAAATATTTTTTGGATTCCCTCCCTGGCGTATGCCTTTTGGCGGACACCAGCAGATCAGTAAAAGTAAAGCCTTAGGTGTAATGCCCTGGATTCATTTGCTGCCACGTACACTGTACAAAGGTATTCTGAAACTTTTCGGAGAATCAGACCGGATAATTGAAGACCTGCTGGAAATTAAAGACACGGGAATTTCCCTGAACCGGTTTGAAAAAATACTGAAGCAAAGTCAGCTTCAGACAGACCGGAAAATCCATTTCCTGATTAACCCGATATACCGGTACAAATTTGGCCTGAAGCCAAAGGAGCAGGCAAAATTTATCACAGCAATCCCGCATTTTAGAGATTTTTTTACCACTGCCGGTTGGTATCTCGTATCGGTCGCAAAATAAGCTTGGAGAGCTTTTAGTAAGTTTGTAACTTGTGCCCCGTCTGTATAGAAAATTTACCTGTTTAGTATATGGAGTTTGTTACGTATTCTCTGATTCTGATTGGTCTCGCACTATTTGTCCTGCTCACCGCAGCAGCCTATTCCGTATACCTTGAAAGAAAGGTAGCCGCCCTGATTCAGCAGCGGGTAGGGCCCAATCGTGTAGGTCCGTTTGGATTACTTCAGCCATTGGCAGATGTTATCAAGCTTATCCTGAAGGAAGACATTGTTCCTGATATTTCAGATAAGCTGGTGCACTTTATCGCGCCGGTAATATCAGTTACGATTGCATTGATTACCATGGCGGTGATTCCTTTTGCAAAAGCAGATATTGCAATGACTGAATTCACTCACGGGTTTCTCGTGATTGCCGACGTAAATATTGGGATATTATATGTGCTTGCGATAGCCTCCATTGCTGTATATGGTGTAACCCTGGCCGGCTGGTCGTCAAATAGTAAGTATGCATTGTTGGGGGGACTTCGGTCTTCTGCTCAGATGATTAGCTATGAGCTGGCCATGGGCCTTGCCGTAGTGAGTATTATCCTCCTCACCAATGCACGATATGAAGGCGACCTCGGGTTCTTAAGGCCTGCCTCCATTGTAGAAGCGCAACGATCTGTCTGGAATATATTTATCAATCCTCTAGGTTTCCTGATTTTTGTTGTTTGTGCATTTGCAGAAGCAAACCGGGCACCTTTTGACCTGGTAGAAGCAGAGCAGGAGCTGGTAGGCGGTTTTCATACAGAATATAGCTCCATGAAATTTGCCCTGTTTTTCGTTGCGGAATATATACACGTAATCGTAGCCTCCATGCTGATTACAACCCTCTTCATCGGTGGTTATCTAGGACCATTTGAAGGGTTATTAGGTGTAGCAAACTGGGCACCTGCAGCACAACTGGGTTGGGGGCTGGCCTGGTTCCTTGCAAAAACTACTTTTTTTGTGTTTGTATTTGTTTGGGTGCGTTGGACATTGCCCCGTTTCAAATACAATCAGCTCATGGATATCGGATGGAAAAAGTTCCTTCCGCTGTCCCTCGCCAATCTAATGGTCATTGCAATGGGAACAGCAATCTACGTACTTGCTTCAGCCGCGTAAATTGTCCGAAACCCGGACACCCTACCTGCGTTTGAAGAAGTAGATCGCTGACATCTTGTCAGCAAACCCATTACTGGCATGAATACGGCACTAAGTAGCTGGCGATTGCCTACTTATGTATAAAATTTATATGGAATCAAATTTCTCAGACAGGGTCAAGGATGTAATATCCTACAGCAGGGAGGAAGCGATCCGGCTTGGCCACGATTATATAGGTCCTGAGCACTTGTTGCTTGGATTGATACGAGAAGGAGAAGGGCTTGCCATTAAAATATTGGTGAACCTCAGCGTAGATCTTGCTCAATTAAAACGATCAATCGAAAATGCCGTTAAAGGTAATGTGACCCCGATCAACCTGTCAAATCTACCCCTGACACGTCAGGCTGAAAAAGTATTAAAAATCACCCGACTGGAAGCCAAATTGCTAAAAAGTGCCGTGATTGGTACAGAACATCTGATCCTCTCTATCCTTAGAGAGGAAAATAATGTTGCTGCACAAATTCTGGCAAGATTTGGTATTAGTTATGATGTAGTACGCTCCGAACTTGAACACAAGGAGGAGAATCAAACCACAAGAATGTCTGTTTCAAGCGAACCCCCAGAATCATCAGAAATGAGTACACCCGGAGATCGACCCAGAAAAACAACAAAATCCAAAACTCCTGTTCTAGACAACTTTGGCAGAGACCTCACCAAAGCCGCTGAAGACAATAAACTGGACCCTATTGTTGGAAGGGAAAATGAAATCGAGCGTGTGGCTCAAATTCTTTCCCGCCGCAAAAAGAATAATCCGGTATTGATCGGTGAACCTGGCGTAGGTAAAACTGCTATCGCAGAAGGCCTGGCCCTTCGTATTATTCAAAGGAAAGTCAGCCGTGTTCTCTACAATAAGAGAGTAGTAACACTGGATATCGCTTCACTTGTCGCCGGTACCAAATACCGCGGGCAGTTTGAAGAAAGAATGAAAGCTGTAATGGCAGAACTGGAAAAGTCTCCAGATGTCATTCTCTTCATTGACGAATTACATACGATCGTGGGCGCAGGCGGGGCCTCCGGCTCACTCGATGCTTCCAATATTTTTAAACCTGCACTCGCCCGTGGCGAAATCCAATGTATCGGCGCTACCACCCTCGATGAATATCGCCAGTATATTGAAAAAGACGGTGCGCTTGAACGCAGGTTCCAAAAAGTTATGGTTGAACCCACAAATGTGGAAGAAACCATGATCATCCTCAATAATATCAAGGCCAAATACGAAGATCACCACAACGTAAACTATACACCCGAAGCGATTGAAGCTTGTGTAAAACTTAGCGACAGGTATATCTCCGACCGGTATTTCCCGGATAAAGCCATCGATGTTCTTGACGAAGCGGGAAGCCGTGTGCACATTACCAATATCCACGTTCCTCAAAGCATCCTCGATCTGGAAGCCCGTATCGAAGAAGTCAAAGAGCTGAAAAACAAGGTCGTAAAAAGCCAGAAATATGAAGAGGCAGCTCAATTGCGCGATCAGGAAAAACGCCTGCTGGAAGAACTCGAACAGGCAAAAATTGAGTGGGAAGAAGAAACAAAAAATAAACGATATACGGTTTCCGAAGATGATGTTGCGGCTGTTGTCTCTATGATGACAGGGGTTCCTGTAACCAAAGTAGCTGCCGGAGAAATTGCCAAACTCAAACTAATGGGTGAGCAACTCAAAGGGGTCATCATCGGGCAGGATATGGCTATCGACAAACTGGTAAAAGCAATCAAACGCTCTCGCCTTGGCCTGAAAGATCCGATGAAACCGATTGGGTCATTTATCTTTCTTGGACAAACCGGTGTCGGTAAAACGGAAATGGCCAAAGTACTCGCAAGATATCTTTTTGACTCAGATGAAGCGCTCATCCGTCTGGATATGAGTGAGTATATGGAGAAGTTTACTGTTTCCCGCCTGATTGGAGCGCCTCCCGGATATGTCGGATATGAAGAAGGGGGTCAGCTTACAGAACGTGTGAGAAGAAGGCCTTACTCAGTCGTGCTTCTGGATGAAATTGAAAAAGCTCACCCTGATATTTTCAATATTATGCTCCAGGTTCTCGATGATGGTATTCTTACAGATGGTCTGGGGCGTCGTGTTGACTTCAAAAACACTGTAATCATCATGACCTCCAACGTAGGGGTCAGGGAACTGAAAAACTTTGGTACAGGTGTGGGTTTCAGCACCAAATCCAGAGAAGGGCAGACCAATGATATGATGCGCAGCACCATTGAGGGCGCTATGAAAAAAGTGTTCCGCCCAGAGTTCCTCAACAGGATCGATGAGGTCATTATCTTTAATGAACTCGATCATGATCATATCATGCACATTATCGAACTGCAGCTTCGCAGCGTTTTCAACCGCATCGAAGAAAAAGGGTTCTTCATCGAACTTTCGGACGCTGCCAAAAAGTTTATTGCTGAAAAAGGCTTTGATAAGCAGTTTGGGGCCCGCCCGCTTCAGCGCGCACTGCAGAAATATCTCGAAGATCCAATTGCAGACGAAATCCTTGAAGGTAATGCCAAGGAAGGAGATACGCTGTACGTAGATTATGACGAAGAAAAAGAGGAAATTACTGTTGGCCCGAAAAAGGCCAAGAAAAGAAAAGATGTAAAACAGGCCTCTGAGGAATCTGAAGAATAGTTTCGTATATAGCTTTGCAAAAACGAACGGAGGTCTGATATATTCGGACCTCCGTTTTTATTTTAAAATGAATCTACAATGAAATCTACACTTGTATTAGGTGCTTCTGACAATCCAAACAGATATTCCTATCTCGCAGTCAACCGTCTTATTCAACATGGACATCCCGTACATGGATTTGCAAAAAAAGCAACGGAAGTCTCCGGCGTTCCGGTCAGAAATAAAAAAGAGGAAATCGATATTCCGAACCTGGATACTATTTCCGTTTACCTTAGTCCTGAAAACCAGCGGGAATACTACGAATGGATACTCGAACTCGCTCCTAAACGGGTGATTTTTAACCCGGGTGCTGAAAATCCGGAGTTGGAACAAATCCTCAGAAACCATCATATTGAGCCTGTAGAAGCCTGCACGTTGGTCCTGCTCAGTATCGGTATGTACTAATCAGAGAAATAAATTCGCTCATGCTTGATTGATTCGGTCTATTTCCCTAACTTAAACCATACGTAAATTCATCTCCTATGACCTCACATGTCGTTTCTACGGTTACAGAAGGGATTCGGGTAAATGTCAGAACTGCTTATGTACGGGAAGAGTCCTCACCCAAACATCAGTATTTCGTGTTTGCCTATGAAGTTGAGATCATTAACGAATCCGCATACAGCGTACAACTCCTCTCCCGGGAATGGCTGATTACAGACGGGTTTGGTGAAAAACGAACTGTAAAAGGTGAAGGGGTGATCGGTAAACAGCCGGTAATCCTGCCGGGAGAAACCTATAAATATGTCAGCGGTTCCCATTTCTATACGGCCATCGGAAGAATGAGTGGACATTATATCATGGAAAGACAGGTGGACCATTCCTTTATTCAGGTAATGATTCCACCTTTTACGATGATTGTCCCTTTTGTCAATAACTAATTACTAGCTAGCTGACGAAAGAATTGCTTTAGGATTTATCGCAAAGTGGCTGGAGTTATAGACTGCCTGCCCATCCTTTACAACTATAATTTGCGGAGACTGATGCGGCACATTGAGCTCGGCCGCAACACGGTTGGATATCGGTCTGTACCGAAGTAAATCCAAATAATACAGATCTGCAAAATCAGAAAGGGAATCCGTAGATTCCATTAATACATGGTGAGCCTGAGCAGAAATGCCGCAGGTCGTACTATGTTTAAAAATAAGCTGAGGTTTGATATAAGAAGCCTCTGAGATCTCAGATAACTGAGCCTCATCTTGCAAAAACCGCCAAGAATCCATAATCTTATCTGTGATTTCCTACTTTTGTTGCCTGGCAAACTTTACCGTAGGTACAACCGGATGCAGTAACTGCAACGGTGAAAAGCAAAAGGAGAGCCATTGCAATTTGCTTTGAACGCTTCATAATTCTTTCTTTATTAGAGGATTACAGGGGATCAAATTAGTACAATTGTATCAAAAAATAAAATTTCAACTACATAAATGACCAGGGAAGACTTCTATTTCCTAACATCTGACAAGATTCAGCGCTTAATCGAAGAAAATCTCCACAGAGACCCGGTCGAATTTGCATTGAGTTATAGTCAGAACGATTTTTCGGTGGCTTTAGTTTCTCAACAACTAAAATACCTTCGAAAAGCCGAAACAAAACTTCCCTCATGGTTTCATGCAAGATGTATCATACCGGGTTTAGCGTATGAACAATGCAGTAGTGAAACCACCGCAGCCATGAAAAATTTCCAGGGTCAACATTGTCTGGATCTCACCTGTGGCCTTGGTGTTGATACTTTCAGCCTTGCAAAAAAATTTGTTTTGGTGACCTCTCTGGAGCCGGATCCTGCTCTTTTTGAAGTCATTTGCCACAATTTTCAAAAACTGAAAGCTACCAATATCTCTGTACTGAACCAATCTGCAGAAGTTTTCCTTCAAAACTATCAGGGACCTGTCTTTGACCTGGTGTATGCAGATCCTTCAAGACGCGATGATAGTGGCAACCGCATACACAATCTGCGTGATACGTCTCCCGACATGGTCGCACTTTTCCCCCTGCTAAAACCTCTTGCCAGAAACATTCTTATCAAACTCTCTCCGCTTTTCGATATAGCTGAAGCATACCGATTGTTTCCGCAAGCAAGTAAGCTTTGGGTTTTTTCTGTAAATAATGAGTGTAAAGAACTACTGATCGAAATCAATCAGTCCTCCGATTTCACACAACCCACACAGGTTGAGATCGGACTTTTCAGAGACAAATATCAAAGCAATTTTGTTTTCCCAGCGTCAGAAAACGGACATTTGGAGAGAAATACAGACATTCTGCCCAATTTTATTGCAGAACCTGATGTTGCTTTCTACAAAGCGAGAAAAGTATCGGCGCTGTTTTCCTTATATTTCCCTCAATGGCAGGGAGCATTAAATTATCCTGATGGATTTTTCCTCTCTGACACGGTGAAGGGAGAACATTTTCCCGGAAGAATATTCGAAGTGATTTCCGCACATCCTTATAAACCCCGGCAGATCCAGAAATATCTCAAAAGCCTGCAAATCAGCCGAATCAATATTGTGAAAAGACATTTCCCCCAAACAACCAAGGTTATCCGCCAACAACTACATATCCAGGAGGGGGGAGAAGACTTTCTGATCTGCACGACCCTGAAGGAAAAAAACTGGTGTTTCCATGCCAAGCGGTACAAAACGAATGAGGGAACCGCTATAAGGTCAATTTCGGAATGACTATTGCAGGGATTTTCCAAAATCTTTCTTTCGCTGGCAAATCCCGATATTATGAACCTAAAGGACTACTTTATTCATTCTGATATTACCCAGGCACATACCCTTCCCGCAGATTTCTACCGAAATCCTAAAGTCTTTGAGTTGGTAAAAGAAGCCATTTTTGCACGAACCTGGCACTGTATCGGTCTGCAGACGGATGTGTACGGGTCCGGAAGTGTGCAACCTTTTGTACTTATGGAGGGGTATCTCAATGAGCCCTTACTCCTGACCAGAGATGAAGCGGATAAACTTCACTGTCTCTCAAATGTATGCACACACAGAGGGAATATTCTGATAGAAGAGGGAGGTACTTGCAATGAAATCAGGTGCAGGTATCATGGGAGAAGATTTGAATTAAACGGAAAATTCAGATCCATGCCTGAGTTTAAGGAAGCGCGCAATTTCCCTTCGGAGGAAGACCATTTGCCCCAGCTTCCACTCAAAACCCTGGGAGAATTATTGTTTACTGCATTAAATCCGGCCTATTCATTCGAAGAATGGATGAAACCCATCAAGGATCGGATTGGCTGGATGCCGCTGGAAGATTTTTACCATAGCCCTGATCACTCCAAAACTTATACGGTTCAGGCAAACTGGGCTTTATACGTAGACAATTACCTGGAAGGATTTCATATCCCCTTTGTTCATCCCGGGCTTAATGAAAGGCTGAAATACAATGAATATTCCTACGAAATTTTTCCCTGGGCCAACCTGCAATTGGGAATAGCGAGGGAGGGAGAAATGACCTTCAATATCCCAATCAATCATCGCGACTATGGGAAGCCTGTACACGCCTGGTATTTCTGGTTGTTTCCCAATATCATGCTCAATTTCTACCCATGGGGCCTTTCATTAAATCTGATCCAGCCACTTTCACCGTTTGAAACACAGATCAGGTTTGAGACATTTATCTGGAAAGATGACCTTTTTGATCTTGCCAGCCAGGACCTGATGCACCTGACAGAGCTGGAAGATGAAGCAATCGTCGAAATGGTTCAGCGCGGAGTGCAATCACGCCTGTACCACAAAGGCAGGTTTTCCCCAAAAATGGAAGTCGGCGTACATCATTTTCACAAGCTGATCAGTGAAGTACTTACGGGAAAACCTGTGGTAGCCTGACACAATCAACGATTGATCCCACGGGAGGTAAGTGTCGAATTTTTGTACGGTTCGATGGGCTGACTCAACCAATGCGAAGTGCGGAATTCCAAAGGCGCAATGAATGGAACATTTTTCCGGAGGCGTTTTTTCAGGGTTTCGTCAAGATTCTCAGCATTATGGAAATCCAACGATTCGCCAACTTCAGGCAATACACTTCCAGAATCGGCCAGCAACGTTTTGACAATAACCGCCGCACAGGTACGACTCTCGTTGTGAAGCCGGTCAACCGCCGTAACGAGATAGGTATAGGTTTTTTCGGAAGAAGCGGTGTTGTCGATAAAATTGGTGGTTTTCACCAGCGCCAAAATTCCGGTGGCATCGTTCATATTCACCTTTTCATCCTGAGAAAACCGATACACGACATAATAACGCGGCAATTCCTTGTCTTCTGCGCGTTCTGATTGCGGCCAGGTAAGAATTACTTTCCCCCCTTCTTCCCAGGCTGTGAGTGTAGCCGGAGCCAGGGGAGGGATGCTGTCTTTCCAGGTCATGGCAGGAATCAGAGCAGGAAAGTGAAAAAAATCATTCTGCAAAGTCTCCTCCACATGAGAAGGGTTACCATTAAAGGAATTAGCGCTATAAAATATACTTCCTTTTACTTCGGGATGGGCACTATTCAGCTTCAATTGCAAAATCAACTGGGAAGGATTTTCCCAATAGCGCGACTGGTCATTTTTGACTTTAAACATCGCATGACCGATGTACACATGGCGGCCAAATGAGTTTTCGGCCCACCAGGGCAATAGTTCGGAATAGGATGCGGAGGGGTGTTCGGTTGCCCAATAGAGTTGCGGCGCGACATAGTCAATCCAATGCAGTTTCAGCCACTTGCGCACATCTGCATACAGGGCATCATAGGAAGTTTGGGATACCCGGGTATTTGAACCGGCGGGATCCACAGACTTGTTGCGCCAAATCCCCAGAGGGCTGATACCAAATTTCACATAAGATTTTTCCTTGCGAATGGCCTCAGACACCTGGCTTACAAAAAGGTCAATATTGTTTCTACGCCAGGATTCAATATCTGGAAATCCGCCCCCATAGGTTTCAAACGTTTTTTGATCGGGGATTGGCATTCCGTCTTCCTTATAGGGATAAAAATAATCGTCAAAGTGAATGCCATCCACATCATAGTTTTTGACGACCTCCACGACCACCCGGGTAAGGTAATCCCTTACTGCCGGTTCACCCGGATTAAAAAAAGTTTTCTGGCCATATTGAAAAAACCATTCAGGCTTTTTATTGACCAGATTGGAGCTGTCAACGCTGCTAAATCGCTGGTGAGATACGGCACGGAAAGGGTTCATCCATGCGTGAAACTCCATATTGGCTTTATGCGTTTCCTCAACCATAAAAGTGAGCGGATCATAAAAAGGTTCCGGGGCCCTACCCTGTACGCCGGTGATCCATTCAGACCAGGGCGCAAGCTGGCTTTGATAAAAGGCATCGCCACAGGGCCTGATCTGCACGACCAGGGCATTCATACCATTTTTTTTCTGGCTTTTCAGTATAGACAGAAATTCTTCCTGCTGATCTTCGGCAGAAAGTCCACGGGTCGAAGGCCAGTCAATATTGTGGAAAGTGGCAACCCAAACCGCGCGGAACTGCCGCTTGGGAGGAATATCCGAAGGAGAACAGGCGAGAAAGACAGATGTGGCAAGCGTGAACAATCGCAGCAATTCACCCACGGTCAGTAGTATTAAAGTTTTTCCAAGTGTTAAAGCGAATATGAGCGTTTCTAATTTAGGGAATTGGAACTAATTTTGTAAATCAATATATCTAAGGTGTCTTATTTGCCGTTTAAATTGTTATGAAAACAGTATCACTTTATTTTTCGGTTGTAATGTGCGCGCTTTTTTCTGCCGGAGCAGTAAACGCGCAGACCAATTACCTCCCTTCCTTTTCATTTTATGATCTTGAAGGAAAAGTTTTTACACAGGAAAAAGTCCGTACGGATCTGTCAACGATGATTATGCTTTTTGATCCCTATTGTGATCATTGTGCACATCAGGCGGATTGGATCGCGGAAGCGGAAAAAGAGTTTGAGAATGTACAACTTATATTTGTAACCATTGAGCCGGAGACGGAAGTGGTAAAACAATTTAAGGAAGAACATTTTGGAAAAACCAAGCTGAAATACCTGTATTTTCTTCAGGACAAAGATTTTTCTTTTGAAACCTATTTTGGATATACTGACGACGCCATCAATATTTACCTCTATAAACCCGGCCAGCGGAGGCCGAAATATTTTGGAGAAGAGCAGGAAGTATTAAGTCTGCTAAAATTTTTGTAAACTTGCTAAAAATAATTTTAGCAGTTACCAGTTTTACCCGCAGAAAATATGAGTCTTAAAACCACCATTGAACAAGATATTAAGGATGCGATGAGATCGAAGGACCAGGCGGCTCTTCGGGCCTTACGCGCCATAAAATCTGCGATTCTGCTTGCAGAAACAGCAGAAGGTCACACCAGCGCAGATCTTTCTGAAGATGAAGAGATGAAGCTGTTGACAAAACAGGCCAAACAACGTAAAGATTCACTTGCCCAATTTCTTGCGAGCAACCGCAATGACCTTGCAGAAAAAGAGCAGGAGGAATTAGCAATTATAGAAAGGTATCTTCCCAAACCGTTTACTACGGAAGAACTTACCGCGGCGATCAAAAACATTGTAGCTGAGGTGGGCGCAACTTCTATTAAAGATATGGGAAAAGTCATGGGCTTAGCCTCGAAACAACTGGCCGGAAAAGCTGATGGAAAAGCCATTTCAGAGGTTGTCAAACAAATATTGAACTGACATGGAAGAATCATTTGTACTTAATCCGCTTGATCTGATCATTGCCGGTCTGATCGGCTTTGGCATGTGGAAAGGCTCCAAACAAGGATTCATCAAAGGCGCATCCAGATTTGTAGCGATTGCTTTTGGCATTATATTCGGATTTCGGCTCCGCAGTTTTGCAGAGACGCTGTACCGCGACTACCTCAATGTCAAAATGGCACCGGAAATGATTGCCTTTCTGAGCTTTATCACTGCATTTTTTGTGGTGTTTGTAGTGGTATATACTGTCATGGCTCAGCTGACCGAACTTCTGAAGAAAATGAATCTGGCGATGGACACCGCTTTAGGCGCTGTTTTTGGGGGAATTGTTGCCACATTGATCATGAGTGTGTCGTTCATTCTCCTGAGCTATGTAAATTTTCCTTCCTCTGACAATGCCAAAGGATCGCTATTATACCCCCATGTCAGAAACTTCTCCCGTTATGCTTTAGGGGTTGGCGTAAATGTCCTCAGGGAAGCCAACGAACAAGTAAACAAGTACGGAATCAACGGAAAACCTGTACCCAATCAGACACCACCTGCCAGCCAGCAGCCTGCGACCAAACCAAAGGCCATTCGCTGATGCATGGGAATTTCGTATTAATTGGCTAATTTGCGCGGTGATTATAATTATATGCCTGGTACCGGCAGAAAACAAGAAATCCTTGTCAGTAATAAAGTAAAATGGATTTGTTGTTGAAACTGCCGGCGGGTAAATTTGGCTTTTAAACCTTGTATACATGAATCCGATCATTACCCGGGAAAATGGATTCCAGTATGTTGAGAAAGGAGAAGGTCCTATACTTCTGCTTCTGCATGGACTTTTTGGGGCACTGAGTAACTTTGAACCTATGCTCGAACAGTTTTCCAGAAACTATCGGGTAATCATTCCTCTTATACCCATCTATGAAAAAACCCATGCTGACGCATCTGTTGAAGGTCTCACTGCATATGTGGAAGATTTTGTAGCTTACAAACAATTGAAAGATTGCAATCTTGTCGGGAATTCGCTCGGTGGTCATATCGGATTGGTTTTTACCCTTAGAAATCCTCAAATCGTAAATTCTCTCACGCTTACCGGAAGTTCGGGGCTGTTTGAGTCAGGTATGGGAAGCGGCTTTCCGAAAAGAGGTTCTTATGAGTATATCAAAGAAAGAGTAGCCTATACCTTTTATTCCCCCGACACAGCTTCCAAAGATCTCGTAGATGAGGTTTTTGAAATTGTGAGCGACAACTTTAAAACCCTGAGAATCCTGAAAATTGCCCGGTCAGCCCAAAGGCATAATATGCGGGATGATCTCGCCCAAATCAAAGTACCCACACTCCTTATATGGGGGTTAAACGATAATATTACTCCGCCACGTGTGGCCCATGAGTTTGACCGCATGATCGAGAATACAGAATTGTTTTTCATAGATAAATGCGGACATGCCGCAATGATGGAACAAGCTGATCAATTTAACCGTATCTTATCACAGTTTTTGAAGAAACACACTCAGGTAATAGCCTAATGATAGCCAGAGAACTCATCTCAGATACCGTACCTTCCCTTACCACTACCGATCAAGCGGCGATGGCACTTAACTGGATGAGTGAATTTAAGCTCAACCAGCTCCCGGTTGTCGAAGATGGTAAATATAAAGGACTGATTACGGAGGATGTAATTCTTGAATCAACCGACCTTACGCAATCCATTGGAGACATTCAGTTTAGTGGCTGGGATGGTGCTTATGTCTATCAGGGAAATCATGTGTATGATGCCATTGAAATTATGGCCAGCCTGAAAATGGAGATTCTCCCCGTTTTGGACGAAGAAAATACCTACATGGGGGTGATCACGTTGAGGGACCTGTCTGCATATCTGGGAAAATTGTTTGCCATTCAGGAACCAGGCGGCATTCTTGTACTGGAAATCCCTGTTCATAGCTATGTACTATCGGAAATTGGCCGCATCACCGAATCAGCAGATGCAAAAGTACTGAGCCTTTATCTGTATCCTGTCCCTGATACCAATGACATCTTCCTTACCCTTAAACTGAATATTGAAGACCTGACCCGGGTTGTCGCAACCTTTGAGCGATTTGACTACAAAATCATCCGCACCTACCATAAGGTTGAACGAAACGACGATTACCACAGAAATATGGAGGCCCTCATCCGATACCTCGACATCTAATTTTCCTCCATGAATCAGGTATATGCCATTGGAAAGCAGTATCTGGCCGGCAGAAGATTATTTGTCTTTCTGTTATTATCTTTTTCCCTTTCAAATATATTTTCACAGGACCTGCTGAAAATCTCAGGTATTACCGTCATTGGTACCCAAAAAACCAAAGACTGGGTGGTGCTGCGTGAACTTACTTTTCATATTGGCGATACGCTCTCTGCGCGGTCTCTGGAAAGTAAAATTGAAAGAAGTGAACAAAATATCTACAACCTCGGCCTGTTCAACGAAGTAAAGATCATGCCTCAGCCCATAGGGGCAGATATACACATCATCATTACGGTAAAGGAACGATGGTACCTGTTGGGGGCCCCCATTCTCGGCGTTGAAGAGCGAAATACTTATGATTTGGTGCAGGCATTGGGGCGGCGCGATTTCCGCAGACTGGTATATGGATTGTCGCTGAGTTGGAGAAATGTTTCCGGGAGAAACGAAACGCTTACATTTGACGGGCAACTCGGTTTTTCCAAAAGGATTTATGTAGATTTTTTCCGACCGGCTTTATTCAGAAAAGCCAATATTGACGGGCGGATCGGGTTACGGTATATCGATGAAAAAGAAATCATCATTGGTACAGAGGCCGGGAATGTCCAATGGCGAAGGGTCAGTCAAGAGCCCTTTCAACTTTCGTGGGAGGGGCTGTTGGGAGCCCGGAAACGATTTTCGCTCTATCAAAATCTTTATGCCGAAATCAGTTACCAGACTTTTTCCTTTTCAGACAGCCTGTATCAGTTTCAGCTTAATGGAGGCGACGCACGCTATATAACCCAAAACAACGGAAGAGAATTTTTCCCATCCCTCATACTCACCTTCAGCGATGACAGACGAGACATCAAAAGTTTCCCATTAAAGGGATATAAATATCAGCTGTTGTTTCGGTATGTGGGGCCGAAAGGAAATTTTGCCTCCACCTCATTTTACAAAATAGGTGCTACCTGGGCACACCATATTCCACTGGGCAGAAGATGGAACTTCGCTTATGGCACCCACAATATGCTCGCCGTAGGTGATTCGATTCCATTTTTTGCCAAAAACTTTGTCGGCATCAGCCGGAGTGAATTTGCCGGAGTAAGCACCAACCTCCGAGGGTATGAACCTTATGCCATAGACGGCACATTTGTGAATATGAACAAAGCCGAAGTCAAATTTGCCGTTATTCCCCGGCAGACCTTACACTTTGGAGATATCCCCATGCAAAGGTTTCAGGATAC
The DNA here is from genome assembly GCA_041391665.1 of Bacteroidia bacterium. Lineage (NCBI taxonomy): Bacteria > Pseudomonadati > Bacteroidota > Bacteroidia > Bacteroidia bacterium. The sequence goes on from JAWKNO010000003.1 coordinate 1,227,738, forward strand.
GGCAGTAGGCATGTATCTGACGGCATTTGTCGATACAGGGTATATTCTGGATGAGAGTTTCAACAATCAGGATCAATACCTAAAGGGGAAATTTTTGACCGGATATGGCGTTGGCTTGAATATCATTGGATTTTATGATATACTTTTGCGGGTGGAGTATTCCCGCAATCATCTCAATCAGGGAGGAATTTATTTAAACACGACGGTACAAATAAAATGAAAATCGGAATCTTCGGTCGTCTGACCGATAATACAGACCTTAGTATTCTTGTTCGCTTTTTTTCATTTCTGCGGCAGCGGGATATAAAGTTTGTATTGTACCGAAAGTATGCCCGGCAGTTATTTGAAAGAATTCCCGAGTCGGTCAATCCCGAAAATACAGAGACGTTTTCCAAGCGGGAAGAACTTCACGACAGCAAGTTTCTCTATTGCTTTGGCGGAGACGGTACGGTGCTGGAGGCAGTGCGTTTTACCGGAGAACTGGGGAAACCCATTTTGGGTGTCAATTTTGGGCGTCTGGGCTATCTGACCAGTATCAGCCAGTCTGAGTTGATACCGGCAACAGAAGAACTTATGAAAGACATGTACCGGATCGATAAGCGTTCGGTACTTTCAGTCGTTTCAGATCCACCGGGATTATTTTCAGAAAACCCTTTTGGTCTGAACGATATGACGATTCACAAAAGCAATACCAACGAGATGATTACTGTGCATGCCTATATCAACGGAGAGTTTCTCAATTCTTATTGGGGAGACGGGTTGATTGTGGCAACACCTACAGGATCAACCGCTTATAGTCTTTCGTGTGGGGGCCCCATTATCTTTCCCAGTTGCGCGACATTCGCGATTACACCGGTAGCGCCGCATTCGCTTACCGTACGGCCAGTGGTCATCCCCGATGACTGGGTGGTATCATTTGAGATAGAAACCCGTTCTGGCGAGGCTATGGTCGCGCTGGATACACGGACAGAGCTCGTAAAGGCCGGCACTTCCATTGCTGTGCGAAGAGCAGATTTTATGGTAAGTCTGCTTCGAATGTCAACAGCCAAACATATGGACAATCTCAGACGGAGTCTGATGTGGGGAAGTGACAACCGCAACTGAGTCAACCCGGCAGGAATGTCTTTTGTATGACAGAAACTACCTGGAAAAGATATTACATTTGTATTATATAAAAGTTAATTATTGTCAGCTATAAATATTGATCAAGATGAGTGCAAATAACGGAACCGCAAACCACGAAAAATGTATCATAATCGGGTCAGGTCCGGCCGGATATACCGCTGCGATTTATACCGCCAGGGCAGACCTCAAGCCCCTGATGTTTAGCGGAATGCAGCCAGGTGGTCAGTTGATGATCACAACAGATGTAGAAAACTACCCCGGATATCCCAAAGGAATTATGGGGCCAGAGATGATGGAAGACTTTCGCAAGCAGGCTGAAAGATTTGGGACACGTATCAAATACGAGGATATCACCCGGGTTGAGCTCAACCAGCATCCCAAAAAATTGTGGACGGGAGACGGAGTACTATATACCGCCGATACCGTGATCGTTGCGACCGGAGCCAAAGCCAAGTGGCTGGGCATAGAGGCAGAACAAAACTATTCCAACCGTGGGGTAAGTGCCTGTGCGGTATGTGATGGGTTTTTCTTCAAGGGAATGGAAGTAGTGATCGTAGGTGGCGGAGATACCGCTGCGGAGGAAGCACTGTACCTCTCAAAACTCGCCACAACCGTACATATGCTGGTGAGGAGAGATGAACTTCGCGCTTCAAAAATCATGCAGGCAAGGGTAGCGGCTGCGCCTAATATCAAAATGTACTGGAATACAGAAGCAAAAGATATTTCGGGAGAGCACGCAGTGGAAAAGGTGCATATAGTAAACAACCAGACCGGCGAAGAATCCACTATTGAGGCAAAAGCCTTTTTCGTTGCCATCGGACATGAGCCGACAACCGAAATTTTCCGCGGCCAGCTGGATTTGGATGCTGCCGGGTACATTCTAAACAAACCCGGAACCAGCCTGACCAATATCGAAGGCGTATTTGTCTGCGGAGATGCAGCTGACAATGTATATCGTCAGGCAGTGACAGCTGCTGGTACAGGTTGTATGGCTGCGCTCGACGCAGAAAGATGGCTCGCCGCTTATGAAGCAGAACTGGCAGGGATCAGCTAACAACAGCTAACCCGTTGATTGTAACATTTCAGGGAAATTCTATCCGCTTTTAAAGGAGGAAACACGTACTTTCAAGGGTTTAATAAATTAGTATGATTGAAACGAAAACAAAATCCTTGCTCCAAAGTCTCGTAGATGTTTCTCAGGAAGCGGGAAAAGAAATCCTTCGCATATATGCAGATGAAACCTTGTTTGACCGGGTGGATTTTAAATCGGATGATTCTCCGCTGACGCTGGCCGATAAAGCCTCCCATAATGTTATTGAAAAATATCTGAAGGAAATCACACCTGAAATTCCCATTCTCTCTGAAGAAGGACGTAACATTCCTTATGAAGAAAGATCACAATGGGGGCAGTTCTGGCTGGTTGATCCACTTGACGGGACAAAAGAATTTATCAAACGCAATGGCGAGTTTACCGTCAACATTGCGCTGGTAGAAGGCGGGAAAGTCATTATGGGATGTGTTCATGTCCCGGTAATGGATACTACCTATTTCGCGGCAAAAGGAGAAGGTTCTTTTATCGTAAAAGAAGGCGTCACAACACGTATTGAAGCTTCCGAATTTGAAATGACTGCCAGCGGATTGCGTATCGTATGTTCGCGTTCACACATGACCAAAGAGGTCGAAGAATATGTAGCACAGTTTGACAATCCGGAAGCCGTTTCACTTGGCAGTTCGCTGAAACTGATCATGATTGCGGAAGGTAAAGCAGATATTTACCCTCGGCTGGCTCCAACTATGGAGTGGGATACCGCAGCGGCTCAGGTGATTGTGGAGGAAGCCGGCGGAACCGTGATCAATTACGAAACCGGTGAACCTGTGGTCTATAACAAAGAAAACCTTCTGAATCCATGGTTCATTGTCTTCGCACGTAAACTCAGCTAAAAACTAATTTTGTATAGAGCGCGCAGAAGTCCCTAAACAGGGACTTTTGTGTTTTAGTACCTTGTGGGCATAAACTTCCAGCCCGGTATTACTTTTTGCATTTCCACTTCATCATTTCGCTCTTTAAGCCCGCAGTGGAGATAGTTTTGGTGGAGTTGTTTCAGCGCTTCCTGATTAATGGAAACCCCCAGTCCAGGCCCTTCAGGGAGTTTTGCCATCCCATCCTCAAAGTGTATTTTCCCACCTTCTATCACTTCATCAACCTGCCATGGGTAATGGGTATCAAGCGCATGGGCGAATACGGGCAAAGCTGCGCCAAGATGTATCATTGCCGCCAGCGAGATGCCCAAATGGCTGTTGGAGTGCATGGAAAATCCCCGTCCAAAAATGGTGCATATTTTATACAGGTCCATCGAAGCTCTCAAGCCACCCCAAAAGTGATGGTCAGACAGAATAATATCTTCAGAACCCCATTCAACCGAAGATTTTAGCTGCGCAAAAGAAGTCGTACACATATTGGTAGCGAGCGGCACTTTCAATTCTTTTCTTAATGCCGCCATTTCCTGCTGCCCTCTTACAGGATCTTCGAGATAGTCGAGCATCGGTTCCAGCTCCTTGCCCCAGCGGCGGGCAGTTTGAGGAGACCAGACTGCATTGGGGTCAAACCGGAGCGGTATTTGCGGGCCAAAATGTTTTGCCAGCGCGCGAATCGCGGCGACTTCTTCTTTGGGCTCAAACACCCCACCTTTAAGTTTTATAGACTTAAAACCAAAATACCGGCACATTTCTACGGCCTGTCTGACCATATCTTCGGGCGTGAGCGCAGCCTTTTGTCGTTCAGCTTCCCAGCCGGTCGCTTTGGGATCGGTAGCAAATCCCCATTCGCCGCCTGCACCTTCATGTTTATAAAAAAGATATGCAGCAAAAGGCACCCTTTCCCGGAATACCCCTCCCAGAAGCTCTGCCACGCGGCGGTTGAGTTCCTTGCCCATTATATCCAGTGAGGCTACTTCAAAAGCGCTGATCACATGGACAGCTTTTCGCTGGTCCCAGGGTTTATCTCCCCTGTTTTCATCTGATTTCTTTTGAAAAAACTCTTTGATCCGGTAGGCAAGCAAGTTAAACTGAAAGATATCCGCGCCGATCAGCAATTCTTTTGAAGCTTCCAGCGCATGTAAAATACCCACCCCACCGGGGACCTCCGCAATGCCGGTTACATTTCCTCTGGTTTTGACCTGTACGATATTGCGCAACGCGTACGGTGCATGAAGTCCCGCAGCATTGAGAAGCGGCGGATCTCCTATCGCTATGGGGGTGATCACAACTTCTTCGATTTGGGTAGATAGGTTGGGCATATTTTGAGAATAAGAGTGAAAGAGTAAAGTATTATTTTTTTTCGTTAACTTTTTACCAAAAATATGAATGCTCTCAAAGAAAAGATAAAAAACAATGAAGCCGTACATGGCTGCTGGCTAAGTGTGGGTTCGGCGATGAACGCAGAGATCATGGGTAAAGCTGGTTTTGACTGGCTGTTGATTGATCTGGAGCATGGTGCAGGCACAGAGTCAGAACTTCCCGGCCAGTTGCAGGCGCTTTCAGGAGTCCCTACCCAGGCGATTGTGCGCGTGGAAAGCGGCCAACCCAAACGCATACAGCGAGTACTGGATATAGGCGCCGCAGGCATCATGTTTCCCCAGTTAAATACTTCCGCTGAAGTTGCTGAAGCACTTGGGCACATGGTTTATCCTCCGGCGGGGACACGTGGAGCGGCGAGGATGGTGCGAGCCACCGACTTTGGGCTGAATGCAAATACTTATTTTGCAGATACCCGTGCCCACCTCACCAGCATGGTGCAGATCGAAACCCTGGAGAGCCTGAAACATCTGGACGAAATTGCAGCTCTGGAAGGAACCGATGTATTATTTGTAGGGCCTTCAGATCTTACTTTTGCATTAGGCATATTTGGGCAATGGGAACACCCCGACTATGTTGCAGCCCTCAAAGCTACGGTCAAAGCCTGCAAAAATGCGGGAAAGGCCGCAGGTATCCTCTTGCTGGACAGTGAGCAATACGAGCGGTTTTACGACCTCGGTTTTAGAGTGATTGCCTGCGGATCTGATGCGTCTATTTTACTTACCAGCGCAAAAGACCTCGCCTCTGATTTAAAAAACCAGCAGATTCTTAAAGAAAAGAAAAGCAGGGAAAATTGATACGATATGTTTGCAAGTACTTTATTCAAAGATAAAATTGCCCTGGTAACCGGTGGCCGAAGCGGGATAGGTTATGCCATCGCACAGATGATGCTTTCGCTGGGAGCGAAGGTGTATATCGCTTCCCGAAAAGAAGACAAACTGCGGGAAGCCGCATCAAAGCTGGGCGAATTCGGCCACTGCGAAGCATTCCCCTGCGATATTCGTCAGACAGAGCAGATCGCACGCCTGGCGCAACACATCAAAACCAGGGAGGGAAGGCTTGATATCCTGATCAACAATGCCGGGGGGCAGTTTCCCCTGGCGGCAGAAGCCATTAGCGATAATGGATGGAACGCGGTGATCAACAACAACCTCAACGGGACATTTTTTATGACCCGTGATATGGCGAATACATTTTTTATTCCGCAAAAGGAAGGGGTAATTGTCAATATTATTGCGGACATTTTCAGAGGATTTCCGGGTATGGCCCATACAGGTGCCGCACGGGCAGGAGTAGAAAACCTCACCAAAACACTTGCTGTCGAATGGGCAAAATATCACATCCGGATCAATTCTGTCGCACCGGGCATTATCAATTCTACCGGACTTGACCAATACCCTCCCCAGCTCAAACAAGGGCTGGAAGAAGCCATTCCTATGAAAAGATTTGGTACGGTTGAAGAAGTAGCGTGGATGACGTGTTTTCTGGCCAGCCCGATGGCTGCATTTACCACAGGAGATACCATTTATGTAGATGGGGGAAGAAGACTCAGCGGAGAATTGTTTAAATTTTAATTAACCACCAATGAAATCCTATTACTTCACAGAAGAACACGAAATGTTTCGCCAAAGCCTGCGAAGCTTTCTCGATAAAGAGGTAATACCCCATATTGACCGTTGGGAAGAGGAGGAGCAAATTCCCAAAGAAGTATGGAAAAAAATGGGCGACCTGGGGTTTCTGGGCCTTTCTTATCCGGAAAAATACGGAGGAATGGCGCTTGATTTTTTCTACGATGTGATATTTTGTGAGGAGGTTTCCAAATGTTTTTCCGGAGGATTTGCCGTTACCCAGATGGTTGTACAGTATATGTCGGGGCCTTATATTCTGAAATACGGTTCTGATTTTCTCAAAGAAAAATACCTGCCCAAAATCATTTCAGGCGAATGGGTTTGCAGCATTGCCATTACCGAACCCGGAGCCGGCTCAGATGCCGCCAATATCCAGACCAACGCAACAAGAGAGGGCGATCATTATATAGTGAATGGAGCCAAAACCTTCATAACAAATGGCGTGTATGGAGATTTTTTGGTGGCGGTTGTCAAGACTGACCCACAGGCGGGGCCGGCAGGGGTAAGTTTGCTGGTCATAGACCGAAATGCGCCCGGCGTATCTGCCACCAAACTCAAAAAACTTGGATGGCATGCCTCGGATACGGCCGAACTAAGCTTTGATCAGGTAAAAGTACCGGTCGAAAACCTGATTGGAAAGGAAGGCCATGGATTTTATTATCTTATGGGTGGTTTGCAGGTCGAAAGGCTTACCGGATCTGTAGGTGCTTATGCAGGTTGTGAAGCTGCATTGGAATATGCGCTGGGGTATATGGCTGAAAGAAAAGCCTTTGGCCGCACGATCAACAAATTTCAGGTATTGCGGCACCGGGTTGCGCAGCTTGCTGCTGAGCTGGAAGCGGTGAAACAGTTTGTACTTTACTGCGCCCGACGGCATAATGACGGGGAATATATTGTAAAAGAATGTTCGATGGCAAAACTTCTTTCCACAGAATTGTCAGACAAAACGGCGTATGATTGTCTTCAATTTTTGGGCGGTTATGGCTATATGGAGGAATACCGGATGGCGCGGATGTTTCGCGACAGCCGAATCCTCACCATCGGTGGCGGCACATCGGAGATCATGCGCGAGATCATTGCAAAAATGGTAATTGACGACGTGAAATACGCCCCTGCTTCCCGGCAAAATTCTTTTAACCCTGAAAAGGCAGAAGAATAAGCACTGCGGCAGCGGCGGCGGCCATATTGCTTTTCGGTTCGACAGAAGCTATAGGATATTTAAAATCGCCCTTTTCACCCGGAAAAACCTGATTGCCGATAATGGTAGCTATAGGGTTTTCAAACAGATTTTTATCTCCTTCATAAACTTTGTTGTCCACAACTGTAGCAAGAGGCGACTCAAACCAACCTTTTTTTCCCTGGAAGATCTTATTTTCCACGATGGTAAGCAGGGCGGATTCCATAAAACCTTTTTCGCCTTCATAAACCTGGTCGCCTTCCATTGTGGCAAACGGCTTGTCAAAACGCCGTTTATCGCCGACGTAAATATTGACTGTGGGTGTATTCATAGCCAAAGATAATTATTTTTTTACCACACGGAACCCATCATATTCGTTGGCGACCATCGGTTTGCTACGGCCCCGGAACCTGATTTTAGAATATTTCCCTGCGAGTGCATAAGATCCTCCGTGAAGCACCTTATATTCTCCAGTCTCCGGGCCCCTTGGGTTAATGTGCCAGATATCTGCCTTTGCTAATTTTTTTATATAGTCAGGGTCATAACTATCCCAGCACCATTCCCAGGCATTGCCACTCATATCGTACAGCCCCAATTCGTTGGCAGCCAGGCCTCCTACTTTGGCGATTTGGGCAGAGCCAGCGACTTGAGAATTTTCCTCATACCAGGCGACTTCTGCGGGGTCATCACTTCCGGCATATAATTCTACAGGCCCTCCCTTACGGCCACCGGCTGCGGCAAAAGTCCATTCCATCTCTGTAGGAAGCCGGTATCCGGAAGCATCCCAGTTTATGCGAATACTGCTCAGCGTTTTTCCGGTATAAGCAGGGGTGAGCCCCTGTTTTTCGCTGAGCCAGTTGCAATATTCAATGGCATCGAGCCACGTAATATTTACAACAGGGAGATCTCCTGACACCCGCATACCCGGCATTAGGTTGGGCATACGCTTACCTGTGGCTGTACAATAAAGGTTGTATTGCCATGAGGTAATTTCATACTTACCGATTTCAAAGTTGTCCAGCCGGGCATTGATGGCAGATGATGTTGCTTTGGCAGAATCATCCAAAGTCACCACCTCTGAAGGAGTTTTAAGCCGGTAAACGACATTTCCACCATCCACCCGGACCATATCGGGAAAATAACGTTCTTCCAGGCTTACTTTGGACTTCAGGTTATATTTAATTGAAAGCTCGTTCAGGTATTTCTTTAGCTGGCTGGGACTTTTGCCGGAAAGCGGGGCATCAGCACCACGGGGGGGATCGATTTTTTGTACCTCCCCCAACATCTCAGCCGCCTGGGGAGTCTGACCTGCTTCCAGATAAAAATAGGCCAGTTCGAGGAGATTAGGTACCGTTTCTGTTGATTTCCAATCACCGGCATCTGCGAGTATATCGTAGGCTTTATCGTATTTAAGCTGGCAGATCAGATCATCTACCTGACGGTTGATCATTGCGATGGGTTTCTCAATGATCGTGGGATTGGTGGGCAGGTTCTGGCAGGTTTTCAGTTCCTTTTGCAAGCTGTCATTGCGGTGGTTGATATTGTCAATCAGCCCGTCTTTTTTGTCAATTCTTTCGTTGAGCGATGCGATGAGGTTGTCTTTTCGACTCAGGTCTGCGGTCAGTTTGTTCAGCCGCAGAATGTAATTGTATTCTCTTTTTTCGAGGCTGTCTACCTGGTTATTACACGCTTTCAAGGCGGCAGCAGATTCATTGGGGGCAACAGGGTCAGGCGAAGGAGGACCAGGCTTCGGAGGATCAGGTACCGGGGATGGATCATCTTTTTGAACCGGCCTTGTGTTTGTCGCATAGAGTGTGTCAATGGCTGGGTTCAGGTCCCCCGAAAAGAAGACCGTAACAGGAACACTGTCTATCATTAAGGTAATGGGTTTTGCGGGCATATTGGGAATGATTGCCCCCATATTGAAACCCGCAATACTGTCGCTTTTTTCTTCGATCACCCCTGTCTGGTACATAGAAATGCTTCCGGTTAAAACCAGAAGCGCCAATAGGGCGGTACCAATCCAGAGAATCCATTTGCCTCTGGCCCATATTGCGGCCAGGTCAGCTTTCCTTCTGCTTTTTTTGACATAAGAAGCCTCTGCATGATTCAGGTCAATTCCGCCAAGAAATGGGGTAATAAATACCAAATCTTCTTCATCCAGCCAAAAGTTTCCGCCTTCCTGCCGACGGGAAAGGTGGAGTGCGTAATTTTGTTTGATCAGCTTTTCGGATCTTCGGCGGTTTTCTTCCCTGGAGGGAAATCTGCGGCGGATTTGAGACGCAAGCAGGTCGTGGGATATTTCTAAATTCATGGTAGTTAGGCGCTTATGATTCTCATTTCCTGAAATTTCTCGATACACTGTCTGATCAATTTTTCATCGACCGGGGGGCCGTCGGGTTGTTCGGCCTGCAACTGGCGGGTTACAAACCTCACTACGCCGGTTTCGCTTTTTATTTGTTTTCCGCCTTCATCACTGACCAGAGCCATCAGTACTTTGAGCGGGATTCCTTCCTGTCCTTTTTTCAGGTCTATGTTTAGTTTTACCTGGTGAAGGCCATCGTCCAGAAAATCTCCTATTACGCCCGAGAGGGGGCCAACTTCCTTTACAAGATCAGGGTCAAATGTGATGAGTTCGCTTTTCTCTTCTGCTTTCTGGTGAAGGCGGTCGAGGTAAACCTGCATATTGGACAGGTCTATTCTTTCCTGACTGGAAATCGTTGTCCCTTGCGGAGGTAGCGGACTTTCTGTTTCCAGGGCATCCAGTATCCAGTCAGTGCGGATGGTTGTAGTGGAGGATAATTTGTACGCTTTGAGGCGGTTTTCTTCTGCCGGGAGATCTACAGGTGTGAGTTGCAGACTGGTTTGTTCTTTTTCCGAAATCATTTCATTCACCCACATCGAAAATTTCTCCCCGGTAGTTGGCTCCACTGTTTCCGGGTCGGGCTGGGGAAATCCGTTTCTGTTGACGAAATACAGGTTACATTGAAGAGATTTTACCAGGGAAATCAACCCCAAAAGCTGATGAAAAAACTCTGAAGCGGTATGTTCTTCCGGCGCAATCATCATCTCGGCCAGTACATCCATAGAAACCGCTGGCTCCCTGTCTGCCTCAAAAAGCAAATGGGCGACCCGGTTGGCATACCAGGCAGCCTGCCGGTCTTCATCATTATCCAAAAGATCTTTGTGAAAGCGGTTTGCCTGTTGTTTGGGCATCTCACGCAGGCGCTTTTTTAAATACCCTGCAAAATCTTCCCGGCTTCTTTTGGTCGCAAGCAGAAAGATCTGGGGGATGATTTCCAGGAAGGCCTGCTTTTTGCTATCATCCCATTCAACCAGCAAAGCGGTGAGGTCAATCAGGAATTGCTCCTTTACACTTACACCGGCTCCGGCAAGTTGTAGTGCCTGGGAATCAAGAAATGCCGCCATAGCGCCTTCATTTTCCGGCAAAAACAGATTCACTACCTGCCGTAAAAACCGATCTTGTTTTTCATCTTTATATTGAGGGAAAAGGACGTTCAGAGGTTTGAGACGGGCTTCCAGGCCAGAGTCCCACGTGCGGCCACGCCATGCTTTGAAATGTTTCCACAACCCGGGTCCATCTGGCTTTTGTGGCCATACCAGGGCTATTAGTTTTTGGAAAAATGTTTTTTGTTTTGTCTGTGAAACTGAATGCAGCAACTCTGCAAGCTGCCGGGTGAAGGTTCCTTTCTGGCCGGGAAGTATGTCTGCCAGTTTACCTGCAAATACAGCCTGTTCCAATATACTTCCGGAGTGAAACCTGTCTGTGATTTTTCCGATAAACAACTCACTTTCTTCGGTTGAAAAGGAGTCAGGCCCCAGAATTGTGTGAAGTTTCTGTTCATCTTTTTTCAAATATATCCCCGCCAGCTGCTTCAAAAACTGAATTTTATGCCCGGGCTGAAAGGAGTAAAACAGGTTTTTGAGCTGAGTAAAAATGTTTGCTCTGTCGTCTTTGCCTGCCAACACAGCCAATTCCATCAGTCTGGTGGCAAAAGCATCCTGTTCGGCTTTACTTCCGGTAATAAACAAAGCCGCCAGACGGTGAGCAAAAGTCATCTGAGCTTCAGGAGTACCGGAAACAAATAAATCTTTTAAAGTGGGGTAAAAACGGGTTTCATTTTGTTCGTTTTCATAGGCAAACAGCGACTCCATCTGGCCCGAAAAATCTTTTCTGCCGTTGCCTGAAAATTGCAGTTGATGGTCATCAAAAGGTTCAAAAACCAGTTCGAGCGGCAAGCCCTTGTCGAGATAAAGCAACCCCAGCGATTCGGCGAGGGAAGTGATCTGAGGCAGTGGATGAAATGACTCCTGCCGGACTTTCAGATACAGTTCCTTCCGCAGGTCAGATTGAGGTTGAATAAAAACCGGTACGGAAACCTGATCTTTGAGATGGTTCATGATCAGCTTCACCGTTTGATTTTTTTCCTCCACCTGAATGGGGAAATCCGGATGATTGATGGTCTGGCTTATCACGTTCCGGATCTGATGATCCCTCATGCGTTCCAGCCTGACGCGGCTTTCAAACAGATCCGGGTAGCGGTCTTCATATTCTGAGAGGTAGCCAATGTGTTCTTCACGCATGATAATGATGACCCGGCAGAGAAGATTATGGGTACTTTGGCTGGAGACAGGGGAAAAAGATTGTTTATTATTCCCTTCTGTAATATTCAGCAGTTGAGCCAGATTCTTAAAAAACAGCCGTTGTTCCTGTTTACTTCCGGAAAGAAACAACTGTTCAAACTGATCGAATATGAGATATAGCGGAATAAAACTCTCCAGGTACAGATCGCGGATGGCGTCATTGACCGGAGTTTTTTTGGGAATATAACTTAAGGACTCTTTTTGAATGGCATTAAAAAGATCCTGACTGAGGTCATTCGTTCTGTTGACATAGATACCATGCCAGTCCGTATCGGCAAAACAATTGGAAAGGCCACATTTTACCAGACTGGACTTTCCCGCTCCTGTCACGCCATAGAGCAGCGTCAGCGGAGAAGCATGGACACTTCGAAACAACTGCTGGGTTTCCTGCTCCCTTCCAAAAAAGTAAGCGCGATCAGTTTTTTCGTACGGGGCCAAAAACTTAAAAGGAGTGGGCATAAAAAAAAAGTTAACGTATGAAATTTACGAGGCAGATAAGGATCCATGGATCAGGAATCTATTTCAAAGTCTCTCAGCAGGAACCTGAACTGTGTTTTCATTTCAGGAAATACTTCATCGTCATCCATTGCTATTTCCAGACTTATGTCGCCGGTTGTTTTAGGGTCAAACATGTTAAAGTCAACCGAATCATAGAAAACAGCCTTTTTGGAAGCGTGGCTGTATAAATATATATGAGGCGTTTCTGTGCCTTTTTTCCGCTCGAAAGTATGCCTGTCGATGACAAGCGGTGAGAGGTTCAGGTTTTTATCCATTTTGTGCTCGTCCAGATAGCTATCGCTTTTGACAAGCAGTACAGATCTGGAGTCGGTGAAACTTTCCAGATTTTTGGGGCGGGTTCGGCCTTCAAAGTAGGAAGAGTTGGAAGCGTGAAGGCGGTCCAGATAGTGCACAAATGAGAGATTTTCATCCCGAAATTTATTGACATCAATTTCTTTGACATTGATGAGATGATAGCGGACGAGGAAAGCCGTTTTTTTAAGAATTTCGCTCAGATTGCGCTCACATTCCGGGCATTTGCGGATCAGGTTTTTGTCTAAAAAATTCTCTTCTATATTTTTCTTTAGTGTGGAAAGTTGAGTTTCCTTTTTTATCCCTTCAAAATACGCCCATAGTTTTTGGGCGGGATCGCCTTCTTTGGAGAGTCCCGTAAGGAGCACAGCAACTTCATCTTCGATTTTTTTTCCCTTTTGGTCTCTTTTTTCCAGAAAGAGGTCTATTTTCTCGTTGAGGAAGGCCTGATAAATCTCAAGTGCCAGCTGAAGATAATCAAAGGCAAAAACCTCATCCTCTCCGGGGAGAGAAATCATATTTTGAACTTTGGTAATCAGGGCTTTAAATGCTTTCTTTTTACGTATTTCATCCCAAAGCTGGGCGACCATGGCGTAACAGATAAACCGGGAAACAGACTGATACGTTTGCAGCATTTGAGCAAACCGCGCCACGCTGGCCCGTTTCATATCTTTGGTATCTGCCAGCAGGATTCTTATCTGCGAGCCGATCGGCCAGGGGAAACTTGCGACTATGAGATCGAGTCGTTCCAGCGGCCCGATTTTTTCCTGCGTTCTCTGGTTAGTGATTTCCGATTCGAGTGCAGGGTCCCATTTCACCATTTCGTCCAGCACGGTATCCAATGCGACATTGGGAGTATAAGGTTCTGCCTCGTCATCATCGGAGCCGGCCTGGGGCAGCATCCAGTTGAGCACACTGTTTTTCTCGTCAGAACCTTCGGCTTCATTTACATAAAGGCCCCAGGGAAATCCACCTTTATCGTCAATGGCATCTTCATCCCAGGAGATTGAGCGATAGGTTTCGACCTCTTTGTCGTCAGCTTCTGCCACTGCCACCGCTTTGTCGAACGACTGTTTGAGCGTTTTTCCCTTTTCGAGATTTTTGTACAGAATATTCGCAAAAAAGGAAGCGGTTTTGTCATTGACAGGCCGGGCAGTAGCAATTACTGCCGGTACCCCCAGGCTTAAAAGCGTTACAACCTGATCTTTGGTAGAGCAGCCGTTGAGGAAAACGAGTTTCAGGTTTTTTTGATCGGCGAGCAGTCTGGCGATACCTTTAGATTTAGCTTCGCCGGAGGTTAGAAATATCTTATCATTGTCAGCATGTCCCGCGAAATGAAAAAGCACCACGCGGTTTTCAAACTTTCCCAGCCATTCAGCCAGTTTTTCGAGGCTGGATTCCTGATCCCAGTGAAGCGTGTAGTCGCTTTGCGCCATGTCGGCGCGGTCATGTAAAATGGTGTATATCTCGTCTGCTTCTTTGGTTAGTTCGGCAAGGTACGCGCTCTCTTTACTGCTATTGGCAAAAGCGAGAAAAATGACAGGGCGTTCGGACATACTTTAGGGGTTTAATCCCTAATATACAACTTTTCCAAACTTATACAAAGCCGTAAAATTCAGTCTTCTCAATATCAGTTTCTGATACTTTAACTCCAGTATCTATTCCAGCTTTTGTTATTCAACTTCTATAAAAAATCCATTGATTTTGTCATCGAGCGTATAGGTACCGGGCTTCAGGATAATTGCCCCCTGAACATCAAAATTTTTGGCTACAAATGCCGGAAAAACCTGTTTGCGCTCCAGAATCAGCGTTCCGACCATCGGCATTTCGGGACCGTTGTACACCATTTTTACATATGTTTTCCCCATTTTATCTTTTACCAGGGTATTGCTGAAGGTATAAGAATTGACAGGTCGTCCGCTGGCATCTTTTTTAAAGCGGTCAAAACCTTTTCCTTTCTGGTTATGGGCGCGGGGGTCGGCTTTCATCATCGGTTTCTGGTGAATGGAAGTCAGGTACAGGCTGGGCCTTTTGGTTTCCCATGAACCTGCAATCTTAAAGCCCAGCATCATGGGCTGGTTCCGGTTGCTGTGGACCAGTTCGATCTCATTGAGGTTCATTCCTTCAATTTCGAAGGAATAATCGACTGTTTGGGACAATTCTTCAGAAATTTCAGGGATCGGGGGAAGTTCTGGCGCTGAAAGTGCGACAAAAGTAAAAACAAGAATGAGTGCGGAGACTGATATCAGAAGAAATCGTTTCATGAGTGTTTGTATAAAAGCGGTCTGTTTGTAGAAGAATAACGAACCAATCTACGCAAATTCTTCCAATAATTTTCGGGTTCTGTTTGCCAGTACCTGCGCTTCTTCATGCGAAAACTCAGCTTTAAGAAAGTTCATATCTACGCCTATACATCCAAAAACACATAAGGCAAATGCCGTAAATTTCGGTCCGAAGCGATTGTTGGTAATAAAAGCCTTGATATCCTTTACGGCGATATCGCCATATTGAGGATGGATATCGAGCTGGCCGATATAGCTCAGCGCGGTATCGGCCATGCGTAACTTTTTCAGCGTGAGCATAGCTTTCATCACCTGGAGGCTCATCATGGCGTAAAGGATAAATTCCCCTTTTTTCCCGGCGGCGAATATTCGTTCCCACAGCTTTTTTGCAGTAACCGAGACAGCGTCTCCGGGCAGGATATTGACTGAAAACCGCGCCATGGAGACGTAGCAGCCCAGTGCGAGAGGAGGCACGGGAGGGTCCATTTTGGCGCGCATATCGGCAAAAAACACTGCGCGGCGGGGAGAAGATTTTGTATTGAGAGTGTCGGGGTAAAGTGCATGGAGCATGGCGGCACCAATGAGGCTGTTGATGCTTATGCCCATTTCTCCCGCTTTTTTCAGGATTTTTTGGGAGCAGTCCTCGTCCAGGGTAAAGCAGACCACACCATTTTCGGAGTGCGGCGGGATTGCCGGTTTTTCCCCATTGAGGGCGAAGGCAAATTCGTCAGCAAACTGTCTGACCATGAAGGCCATTTTACGTTTGAGGCCGGGGAGTCCGCGAAATTCGGGCGGAACGCCATGTGATTGATTGAGGTGGTGGAGGTGGGCAAGCTTTTGGCCGCCGAGGAGTTTGAGGAAATCAGAGAGAATGAGGCGGGCGGAGATTCCGTCGATGATAGCATGGTGGAGGATGAGGAGGATTTCGCTGGCGGGAGAAGAATTGTGCACATAGACACAGCGGAGGAGCGGGCCATTGGGGTCAAAATAAGAATTGAGTGCTTTTTCGGTTTCAGTTTCCCAGGAAGTTTCATGAATGCGGGGAGCAGCGGATAGCGGAATAGGAGAGGGAGCGGGAAGTTTTTCGAAGAAATAGCGGCCCTTGCGGTGGCGGATGGAAGCCTGGAGGAGAGAGTGGCGGGATTGGAGATTGTCGAGCGCAGCAGCCAGTGTGGGGAGAGTAAGGGTAGCGTGGAGGTGAATGACGATAACGGCGGAGAGCGGGAGATGCTCATTGCAGAAGGTAAAGGCCGATTCGGGGACAGAGAGATTACGGATCATGGGGAAGGGTGAGGTGTGAGGCCGCAAAATAGAAAAAAGAGAGAGACAAAACACTAGCTTTCCATTTCAGGATGGAGACTTTTGGCTGTTGGCTGTTGGCTGTTGGCTGTTGGCTGTTGGCGGTTGGCTGTTGGTTGTTGGCTGTTGGCTGTTGGTTGTTGGCTGTTGGTTGTTGGCGGTTGGTTTTTGGCGGTTGGTTTTTGGTTGTTGGTTTTTGGTTGTTGGCTTTTGGCTGTTGGTTGTTGGAAGGTTTCCATTCCACGATGGTGCGATTAAGGCTCGAGTACATGAATATTGGTGGCGGGGGCATTAGCAAGTTTCAATTCCACGATGGTGCGATTAAGGCTAAAATACAGATGTCCATCAGGGAGGCATTTCTCACGTTTCAATTCCACGATGGTGCGATTAAGGCTCAAAGCAGATGAAATAGGCGCTAACGCAGTAACACGTTTCAATTCCACGATGGTGCGATTAAGGCCTGAGGAAAGCGAGGCCGGACTATACACATTTTTTGGTTTCAATTCCACGATGGTGCGATTAAGGCATGACGCATGGGATAAAGGAGGCGGGGGCACTGGCTAGTTTCAATTCCACGATGGTGCGATTAAGGCTATTTTTTACTGCATTATTACCATTCCCTTAAAATCGTTTCAATTCCACGATGGTGCGATTAAGGCGGGAGACATTTGGAGATGCGTGCAACCGTATTTCCAAGTTTCAATTCCACGATGGTGCGATTAAGGCCCGTCCTGAATGAAGTCAAACTTCCCATTTCCTTCAGTTTCAATTCCACGATGGTGCGATTAAGGCATGCAAAATGAATTCAAGTTTTCCGACTTCCTAAAGCGTTTCAATTCCACGATGGTGCGATTAAGGCGGAGTCATCAGTTTTCGGATTACCGCATCTTGAATCAGTTTCAATTCCACGATGGTGCGATTAAGGCAAAGCCATCACCAGGGCCCGGGATTCCATTTGCCGAGTTTCAATTCCACGATGGTGCGATTAAGGCAGTATCTAAGAAAATCGGAGGTGTACACTTATCCGCCGTTTCAATTCCACGATGGTGCGATTAAGGCCTGCCATTCCGACCTATGAGGGATTTACCGTTATCCGTTTCAATTCCACGATGGTGCGATTAAGGCTTGTTGCCAAGAAATCCACTGCCAAGCAATAGTAGTTTCAATTCCACGATGGTGCGATTAAGGCAAGCTTCCGGCGCCTTCAAAAACAGATACAGAAACACGTTTCAATTCCACGATGGTGCGATTAAGGCGGTGTTTTTCCGGAAAAAGCCACAAACCGGAAAAAAGTTTCAATTCCACGATGGTGCGATTAAGGCTAGATCAGGTTATCGCTATATCCGTACAAAAAGAAAAGTTTCAATTCCACGATGGTGCGATTAAGGCCTAAGAATGAAATTCTTAGATTTAAATATAGACAGGTTTCAATTCCACGATGGTGCGATTAAGGCTCTCAATGACAAGCTGTCTCATGCTCAGCATTACATGTTTCAATTCCACGATGGTGCGATTAAGGCCGGCATCGTTTGCTGATATCGCCTACACTCTCGCCAGTTTCAATTCCACGATGGTGCGATTAAGGCATGGCAATCCCCAATTTTCCAAACAGGCCGATTTCTTGTTTCAATTCCACGATGGTGCGATTAAGGCACAGAGCTGATGTTGGGACTTTATTTGTTTGCAACATGTTTCAATTCCACGATGGTGCGATTAAGGCCCAGCAAATAGAAAATATTGTTGAAATGAGGGTGAAGTTTCAATTCCACGATGGTGCGATTAAGGCAACAGGATTGCCGAATGTTGTAGCAGTTGCTGACGAGTTTCAATTCCACGATGGTGCGATTAAGGCTCTCAGGGCCTCAGGTGTATAGTAAACTGTACAGTTGGTTTCAATTCCACGATGGTGCGATTAAGGCCAATCATTTTTCAGCTTTTTTATTAGTGCTTTTTGTGTTTCAATTCCACGATGGTGCGATTAAGGCAAGTATCTCTCCAACGACATACCTGAGTTTTTTGCGTGTTTCAATTCCACGATGGTGCGATTAAGGAGGTCGGCGGATCACCTTATCTTTATGCTAATACAGTTTCAATTCCACGATGGTGCGATTAAGGCTTTTTTTTTACCGGATAACACTAATTTCACGACTGAGTTTCAATTCCACGATGGTGCGATTAAGGCTGCACCTCACTACGAATGGGCCGCTGCCTATACGCCAGTTTCAATTCCACGATGGTGCGATTAAGGCAACCGGCTCAACCGGGTAAGTACAACCGGCAATACCGTTTCAATTCCACGATGGTGCGATTAAGGCGTTCTGGCTGGCGGTATTTGCTAAATACCGTTCCAAGTTTCAATTCCACGATGGTGCGATTAAGGCGATTAAGATTTCTTTCCAGTTCATAATATTTTCGTTAGTTTCAATTCCACGATGGTGCGATTAAGGCTTACCAGATATGCAAATACATATTTGCTAATGTGGTGTTTCAATTCCACGATGGTGCGATTAAGGCCTCTGCGCGTTCCTAATTTGTTTACTGTATACCCGGTTTCAATTCCACGATGGTGCGATTAAGGCGTTTGGCCAGGACATGATTTTGGCTTTTGCGAAGTTGGTTTCAATTCCACGATGGTGCGATTAAGGCAAAGACAAGAAAGTGCCCTCGTCGATGAAGTATCATGTTTCAATTCCACGATGGTGCGATTAAGGCGCAGTAGCGGAGAGAGAAGGTACGTAAACAGTAACATGTTTCAATTCCACGATGGTGCGATTAAGGCTGGGAAAATTCGTTGTAAAAAACATTTTTCAAGAAAGTTTCAATTCCACGATGGTGCGATTAAGGCGATAAGCCGGATTGAGAGAGCCGGTCTGCCCGGCGAGTTTCAATTCCACGATGGTGCGATTAAGGCCGAATCTGTTGCTCTGGTTTCAGGTCTCCGTATATAGTTTCAATTCCACGATGGTGCGATTAAGGCTATGATTTTGAGGATAACGACAATAAAGGAAATTATGTTTCAATTCCACGATGGTGCGATTAAGGCAAAAAAAGGAGAGATTAAATGAACTGGTTGAATTGCGTTTCAATTCCACGATGGTGCGATTAAGGCTCGGATATGATACGAATGCCTTCAAGCTGTATAGCGTTTCAATTCCACGATGGTGCGATTAAGGCTGAGCTGAAGCTCTGTCAAGTGCCTCACGCATAACCGTTTCAATTCCACGATGGTGCGATTAAGGCGATCTTGACGCCTCATTTATACTTTTGCGTCATTCCCGTTTCAATTCCACGATGGTGCGATTAAGGCTATCGATATTGTCGTCAGACCTTATTCTTTTTCCGCCGTTTCAATTCCACGATGGTGCGATTAAGGCACAAATATCGGAGACAAGTATTCATCGTAACTACTGCGTTTCAATTCCACGATGGTGCGATTAAGGCGGAAACCGTCGCAATGGTGCGCAAGCTCGATCAGCAGTTTCAATTCCACGATGGTGCGATTAAGGCTATAAAGTGAGAAAAAATTTGTTTGGTAAAGTAATGTTTCAATTCCACGATGGTGCGATTAAGGCATGGATGAACCAGATCAGCATACAAAAAAAATGCTGAGTTTCAATTCCACGATGGTGCGATTAAGGCCACCATACTCAAGCATAGTTTGCCCGGTCACTGTTGGTTTCAATTCCACGATGGTGCGATTAAGGCTGGTCCTTGCGGGCTTTGACAATACAGTCGCAACCTGGTTTCAATTCCACGATGGTGCGATTAAGGCGGGAGCAAAGAAGCTTTAAGTTTACAGAAACAAATTGGTTTCAATTCCACGATGGTGCGATTAAGGCCCGCAAGTTCCCGCAGTCTCGGATGCTGATTGTCATGTTTCAATTCCACGATGGTGCGATTAAGGCTCCAAAGGGCTGCGAGCATTGATGTCAGACTTTACCGTTTCAATTCCACGATGGTGCGATTAAGGCCGCCAGATGAAGAAGATCCAGAAAGCCTACGAGGCAGTTTCAATTCCACGATGGTGCGATTAAGGCTAAGCCTTTTCCAATAGTTTGTCCACTTGCTCATAAGTTTCAATTCCACGATGGTGCGATTAAGGCCAACGAAAGGAAGAAATCTGGATGCCCCGATATATCGTTTCAATTCCACGATGGTGCGATTAAGGCCAGATCCCTCGACATAGATCTTGGCCATTTGCTCCGTTTCAATTCCACGATGGTGCGATTAAGGCTTGCAGGGGCCGTTTTTGTGTCGAAAAATACCCGAGACGTTTCAATTCCACGATGGTGCGATTAAGGCCCTTGAGAGCTTGAAATCAATTGTTTACAAGTTCAGTTTCAATTCCACGATGGTGCGATTAAGGCGATCAACCACAACCTGCGACCTGTATTTTTCATTAAGTTTCAATTCCACGATGGTGCGATTAAGGCTGTTACTTACAGTAAGCGAACCCGCGCTGTTTGACGGGTTTCAATTCCACGATGGTGCGATTAAGGCATGAGCGGCATTGTTAGCCGTCGTAAAGACAGCAGCATTGTTTCAATTCCACGATGGTGCGATTAAGGCTATGCCCGAATGGAAGGGCAGAAAAATCCTTCCTAAGTTTCAATTCCACGATGGTGCGATTAAGGCTCAGACCGCAAAGCTACAAGTTTACCCAGATGATAGGTTTCAATTCCACGATGGTGCGATTAAGGCGAACCGGGATTTTCCTCGCTATTTGGAAGCTGGTTTGTTTCAATTCCACGATGGTGCGATTAAGGCTGCGTTTTTCGTTGCCGGTGCATCGAATACCCAAACGTTTCAATTCCACGATGGTGCGATTAAGGCTAGCGTTTTTAGATATGCCAAGCCTGCGTCCTCGCGTTTCAATTCCACGATGGTGCGATTAAGGCGGTTTGCTCCCACGTAACCAAGAAAGTATCGTTTTGTTTCAATTCCACGATGGTGCGATTAAGGCTATTGAAATTGAAAAGGACGGCAAAAAACTTTATTGTTTCAATTCCACGATGGTGCGATTAAGGCGATGGAAGCGGCGATCAACCATTACTCACCAGCACGTTTCAATTCCACGATGGTGCGATTAAGGCCTTGCTGATGTACTGGAGATCATCATAGTCATCGGTTTCAATTCCACGATGGTGCGATTAAGGCAAATAGTCCTTATACCATCCAGGTAAATGTTAGCGAGTTTCAATTCCACGATGGTGCGATTAAGGCTGAGCACTTTGCGATTGTCTTCCAGAGGGCAAAACTGTTTCAATTCCACGATGGTGCGATTAAGGCTCGGCTTTCTTCACGCATAGAAACCGGAATAACCGTGTTTCAATTCCACGATGGTGCGATTAAGGCTATTCCGGTTTTCAGAAAAAAACATCGATCATTTGGTTTCAATTCCACGATGGTGCGATTAAGGCGGAACAAGCTCGAAAAGAGCTTAATTCCCTGAGTGGGTTTCAATTCCACGATGGTGCGATTAAGGCCGAGAGCAAAAACGATACCTTCATGAATAAAGGCAAGTTTCAATTCCACGATGGTGCGATTAAGGCCGCGCTTGCCGTTTCTGTGCAGATTGTCAGCAAAAAGTTTCAATTCCACGATGGTGCGATTAAGGCAGATCATCAGAATCAGGATTTTCAGGAAAATCCGAAGTTTCAATTCCACGATGGTGCGATTAAGGCCGTCGAAGGGAATAGAGGGATCAACATTATACGTAGTTTCAATTCCACGATGGTGCGATTAAGGCAATCGCGCAAACCCTAGCGCAAATCGCTATTGACCGTTTCAATTCCACGATGGTGCGATTAAGGCACAGGGCCAAAAAACAAAATCCCCAACATTTCTGCCGTTTCAATTCCACGATGGTGCGATTAAGGCGCTGCTCGGCGTTCTGCGGGTGTCGTTGCGGCTGCTAGTTTCAATTCCACGATGGTGCGATTAAGGCGCAAGTTCCCGCAGTCTCGACTACTGATCGTGATGTTTCAATTCCACGATGGTGCGATTAAGGCTTGTAAACCTTCAGATTGTTGCCAGTGATCCTGAAGTTTCAATTCCACGATGGTGCGATTAAGGCGATCAACTGGTGAAGAAGCACATGCAGTTACTGTAGTTTCAATTCCACGATGGTGCGATTAAGGCAATGCCCGAAACAACGATAAGGACAAAAGGTATCAGTTTCAATTCCACGATGGTGCGATTAAGGCGGCGCGGCGGCTCCTGTGTCGGTTGCTGTTACCCAGGTTTCAATTCCACGATGGTGCGATTAAGGCCATTCGGGCACTTCCTTTTTGCGGTAGATGATGTGAGTTTCAATTCCACGATGGTGCGATTAAGGCACAACAGCTTCGAGCAGGGGATAAGCAAATCACTCCGTTTCAATTCCACGATGGTGCGATTAAGGCTGTCATAGCAGGAATGACCTGCCGGGGCAAAAGTCAAGTTTCAATTCCACGATGGTGCGATTAAGGCCATTGCCTCAACGTTTCTGTAACGCTGTGCAACGTAGTTTCAATTCCACGATGGTGCGATTAAGGCGGGTGCGACGATTGTCCTCTGCACGCATATGCTGCAGTTTCAATTCCACGATGGTGCGATTAAGGCTATCACCAATTTCAAGATCAGCTGCGACCTTCGAATTAGTTTCAATTCCACGATGGTGCGATTAAGGCTATCAATCGTATCGCTGAAAGACGATTCAATGATAGTTTCAATTCCAGAATGGTGCGATTAAGGCGTCTGGCAGGGTGTCGAAAGTATTGATATTCACCTCGTTTCAATTCCAGAATGGTGCGATTAAGGCACTTGACCGCCTGGCAAGGAATGTAAATTTCATTTCGTTTCAATTCCAGAATGGTGCGATTAAGGCTTTAGAAATGATTTGTTTTCATAGCCCGGCAGATAGGTTTCAATTCCAGAATGGTGCGATTAAGGCTATCAGTATGCAGCTAATCAACACGCTGCAAACGCGTTTCAATTCCAGAATGGTGCGATTAAGGCCGGTAATTATTGCCGTACTGGTTTTCGCATTTGGCGGTTTCAATTCCAGAATGGTGCGATTAAGGCGATAGACGAATGGAAGAGTTGACAGCGAAAGCCAGTTTCAATTCCAGAATGGTGCGATTAAGGCAAGAACTCTGCTTTTGTCATGTCTCAATCGTTTCTAGTTTCAATTCCAGAATGGTGCGATTAAGGCCTCCGAAGGAAACCCAGAATTACCCAATAGTATCACGTTTCAATTCCAGAATGGTGCGATTAAGGCGATGCTGCTTACAAGGCGTTGTTTGAGAGCTGGGGGGTTTCAATTCCAGAATGGTGCGATTAAGGCTCTCTGAAAGTACAGGCGATTTTATACCCTACGCAATGTTTCAATTCCAGAATGGTGCGATTAAGGCGACAACACGCCCGACGACGTAATGATCGAAATTAACGTTTCAATTCCAGAATGGTGCGATTAAGGCGGCCTTGCTATTACGTAGTTATACAAAATCACCGCTGTTTCAATTCCAGAATGGTGCGATTAAGGCAAGCAGCGAGCCAGTTGAAAGGACTTCTTTAGTGTTGTTTCAATTCCAGAATGGTGCGATTAAGGCACCGTAATTTATGATTGTTAAAAATAATTTCTCCGCTGTTTCAATTCCAGAATGGTGCGATTAAGGCTCGACGAAATCCACACCGGCGGGCAAGTTATCCACGTTTCAATTCCAGAATGGTGCGATTAAGGCAACCGCCATAACGGATACCTACGAGGGGCAAATGGTTTCAATTCCAGAATGGTGCGATTAAGGCAATCTGAATAATCACCCCATGACAGCCGCCCAGGAGGTTTCAATTCCAGAATGGTGCGATTAAGGCTCAAAGTTCAATTATAGATCAATATTAAAAGTTGAGGTTTCAATTCCAGAATGGTGCGATTAAGGCAATTTACCTATCAAATAAGCAGGAAATCTACGATAGTTTCAATTCCAGAATGGTGCGATTAAGGCGTTGATTTCTATATGAATATGACCGGCAAGGATGCCGTTTCAATTCCAGAATGGTGCGATTAAGGCACGGGAAGGGAAAGCTGATTGTTGCCGTCGTGGTTTGTTTCAATTCCAGAATGGTGCGATTAAGGCTTTTTGACTATTATTCAGGCCAATTAATACTACGTGTTTCAATTCCAGAATGGTGCGATTAAGGCATCTGTTGGCGATTTTTGAGTAGTTGTTTTTTTTAGTTTCAATTCCAGAATGGTGCGATTAAGGCTTGCCGGTCATTTTGAAATCTCAGTCTGTGAACATGGTTTCAATTCCAGAATGGTGCGATTAAGGCTCTTGAATCTTACGCATGATTTCCCCGGCTTCGAAGTTTCAATTCCAGAATGGTGCGATTAAGGCGCTATTATTGATGTAGCGGCTTTCGATCCTATCCTGTTTCAATTCCAGAATGGTGCGATTAAGGCGCGCCATCTATTCGCAAGACTGTGAGATATACCTGGGTTTCAATTCCAGAATGGTGCGATTAAGGCCAGCTCTACCCGCGTCGATTCAGACCGGGACAAATTGTTTCAATTCCAGAATGGTGCGATTAAGGCAACCCCGATGAACGTCGAACTGTTGCAGAAAACATTGTTTCAATTCCAGAATGGTGCGATTAAGGCGACCAGGTGCGCACGATAGAGAACGCGCAAACCTACGGTTTCAATTCCAGAATGGTGCGATTAAGGCAGTAGGGAATCGGCTAAAAAATCCTTCCCTGCATTGTTTCAATTCCAGAATGGTGCGATTAAGGCTTTGCAATAGGGCCTGAACCGACGCCAATTGCCGAGTTTCAATTCCAGAATGGTGCGATTAAGGCCAGTTGCGGCCCTTTTGATTCTACTCAGTTTTAAAAGTTTCAATTCCAGAATGGTGCGATTAAGGCATTTGAGTCCTGATGAATGTCGAAAAGGTGCGCCAAGTTTCAATTCCAGAATGGTGCGATTAAGGCGAATATTTTCCTGCCGGGCGGCTCTCGCCTGGTCCTGTTTCAATTCCAGAATGGTGCGATTAAGGCCAACCTTCCAGGCAGATGTTGACACGCAAGTTTACAGTTTCAATTCCAGAATGGTGCGATTAAGGCCAGGGATAGGATTATAAACACGATCCTCTGAAGCGTGTTTCAATTCCAGAATGGTGCGATTAAGGCAATCAACCGGTTCGAGGTCTTTCATGCTTTCGTAAAGTTTCAATTCCAGAATGGTGCGATTAAGGCAATATGCTTGCGTTTACCAAAAAGGCTGGGATGAATGTTTCAATTCCAGAATGGTGCGATTAAGGCCACAAATGGCAAAAAATGCTCGAGATAAAAAAAATCGTTTCAATTCCAGAATGGTGCGATTAAGGCAACAGTAGATACATCTCCCTTTTTTTGATTTCCCCGTTTCAATTCCAGAATGGTGCGATTAAGGCCTGTTTGATCAATTGTACTCAAAACTTTATAGTAATGTTTCAATTCCAGAATGGTGCGATTAAGGCACTGTTTTTCCCCGCTTAACTGAGGGAGAATGGATGTTTCAATTCCAGAATGGTGCGATTAAGGCAGGACTTCACGAAAGCGCAGTTTCAGATCCTCAAGTTTCAATTCCAGAATGGTGCGATTAAGGCCGATAGTAGAAAAAGTATATATCGTAGGTTTTAACCGTTTCAATTCCAGAATGGTGCGATTAAGGCGAAAGAACGAGTTTTCGTAAAATCCGCACGAATAAGTTTCAATTCCAGAATGGTGCGATTAAGGCGTTTGACCGTTCATTCCTTTTCAACGATTTCTGCGTCGTTTCAATTCCAGAATGGTGCGATTAAGGCCAAGCGGTACGGTATCGGTGAAATCGTTGCTTACAAGTTTCAATTCCAGAATGGTGCGATTAAGGCAAAACAGGTGAAAGCTGTGGTAATGTAATTCGTACAGTTTCAATTCCAGAATGGTGCGATTAAGGCATCGATAACATCAAATGGCAGGAAGCGCCTGGAGCGTTTCAATTCCAGAATGGTGCGATTAAGGCCGGACTGGCCAAGAATTCTGGAGTATCCGATTCACGTTTCAATTCCAGAATGGTGCGATTAAGGCCAGACTCGCTTTGCGCCCATACTGCGCTGCTTCTTCGTTTCAATTCCAGAATGGTGCGATTAAGGCCCGCATTTTCACGCTTGTAAATCCTCCTCTGGAGGAGTTTCAATTCCAGAATGGTGCGATTAAGGCTCCGCTCACTGGCTGCTCACCGGCAAGGGAAAACCAGTTTCAATTCCAGAATGGTGCGATTAAGGCTCCGGTAACTGTGTAGCAGCTTCAGCAAGTTGTTTGGTTTCAATTCCAGAATGGTGCGATTAAGGCCTGTATCGGCCAGTTTTTGGATATGGTCCTCTTCACCGTTTCAATTCCAGAATGGTGCGATTAAGGCATTTACTACCCTTCGATCCGGAAACTTTTATAATGAGTTTCAATTCCAGAATGGTGCGATTAAGGCTTTGCGCTTCACTACTTTGACGATCTCCGATCAACTTGTTTCAATTCCAGAATGGTGCGATTAAGGCTAGACCAGCCGATAATATTCGGGTAGTCAGCATCGAGTTTCAATTCCAGAATGGTGCGATTAAGGCGGTCTTTTTCTTGGGTCGAAAGAATGATTCTTCTGAGTTTCAATTCCAGAATGGTGCGATTAAGGCATTGCAGAATATTGCGGCTGCTAGTGTTGCTAATACGTTTCAATTCCAGAATGGTGCGATTAAGGCACCTGGTACAGAAGTTTGTTTTCTGTTTCCGGCAATGTTTCAATTCCAGAATGGTGCGATTAAGGCACTTTGTCCCTTCTGTTCCCGGTAAAATCTCTAAAAGTTTCAATTCCAGAATGGTGCGATTAAGGCGATAAAAATAACACATCTGAGGGGGCTATTGTAGGGTTTCAATTCCAGAATGGTGCGATTAAGGCTTCTTTGCCTGTGCCCATACTTTGTTGATGTCGATTTGTTTCAATTCCAGAATGGTGCGATTAAGGCATAAAACTAAAGTTTCCATATCACACAATTTATTAAGTTTCAATTCCAGAATGGTGCGATTAAGGCAATGATAAGACCCTTGTTATCCTTTACCGCAGTCTGTTTCAATTCCAGAATGGTGCGATTAAGGCCACCTGGCAGAAGCAGGAAGAAGCCCGCACCTATTGTTTCAATTCCAGAATGGTGCGATTAAGGCCATTCTTCACACTCGAACAATGGAACTTTACAAAATGTTTCAATTCCAGAATGGTGCGATTAAGGCACAGATCTACAGGTGTATATGGTAGGCAATACCACAGTTTCAATTCCAGAATGGTGCGATTAAGGCTGATCTGCCTGGCCTGGTTCGCCCGCCTGATCTGCCGTTTCAATTCCAGAATGGTGCGATTAAGGCCCCCGCCATATTTACAATAAAAATCGTGCTTATTTTCAATACGTCAAAGATCTTTCCGCTCTTTCTACCGGAATTTGTCGTCGCCTCCTGTTCCTATTTTTTACCCCATGACCCGACGACTCGATAAAAAATTAATAATCAATTACTTACAAAATCTCACACCGATGGTTCCCGCAAAAACCCTGCACCCTCCCTCACTCCCGACGACCCTATAATATATTCCCCAAATCGTTCCGCTCCTGCCCAATCACTTCCTTCTCCAGCCACTTCTCCTCCCGGCTCTTAAAGATAATCAAACTATCCTGTTCTTTCTCCATAATTATCCCCGCCTCCAAAATTAAGGTCCGCAATTTTACCTCCGTGATCTCTCCCTCAAATACCGAATTCTGTATCCAATTCAAATACCTCCGGCACAATTTCAACATCTTGCCAACCCGCTTCTCCCCTATGTCATATACCAATATTACATACATTTGCCACTCCTTTCTACCACCAGATTTTAAATGGTTTATACTCCTCCTCTATCTTCAAGATATATTTCACCAGTTTATAACACTCCAACAATACCAACCGCTTGTAACTCACCTTCTTCCCCAAAGTCCGGTGTTTGATCGTCTCCTTCAACCGCTCCTCAAATGCCTGGATAAATATCTTCTTCCCGCCCTCCTTTAAAAAACATCCGCCCATCTTCTGCTCAAAATCCTTCTCCTTCAACTCCCGACCGTTCAATAACTTAAATATCGTACGGTCCACCAATATGGGCTTAAACACCTCCGCCACATCCAAAGCCAAACTAAACCTCCTCACCCCCGGCTCATGCAAAAAACTAATCGTCGGATTCATCTGCGTATGATAAATCATGTCCAACGCCAAACTGTAACACATCATATTGCCAAACGAAATCAATGCATTCACTTCATTGGAAGGGGGCTGAATCTGCCTGCCATTCATCGGAAAATGATCCACAATCCGCTCCCATGCCTGATAATATACCTGCCGGCAATTGCCCTCCACACCCATCAACTCCGCAATATCACTCACCGCCCCGATCTTCTCCCGGTACGCCTCAATCGTCGCTATCAACTCGCCCATCTGTTTTCCCCGGTTGTGATAATACCGCATGTTTTTCAGAATGTTAAAACTTGACCCATCCACAAATCCGCGGGCTATGTGCAACCGCCTTTTGGTCTGTAAATAAGCACGCGTCTGCTCTATCTGCATCTTCCCCGCCAAAAGGTATTCTTTGGGCTGAAATGAGCCGGTATAATGCTCGTAATAATCAAAAAAATGAACCGGTATATGCTGCCTGCCCAAAAAGTTGTACAAAGCACTATTGGTGTCTATGCTTCCAAATATATACAATGCCTCGATGGCTTCCACAGGCAGATATTTGGCAGGGGCTTCCCGCCCCTCCGCATCTACAGCGACAAATTTCAGGGTATTGTCCTTGCGGCTCACGCGCCCCGGATTAAACAGATAATAGGTTTTTTTCATATTTCTCCGATATAACACAATTCATAGTAAGCGCATTTTTTACAGATTTTTTTCTTGACCAATACCGGGCATCCAGGCAAAGCAATAATCTCGCGCACCTTTGTTTCCCATTGGGGAATCGCCGCTCTGTCAGCATCACTCAGCCATACCTGGTCGGTCTGACGCAACTTTGGGTACTCGAGTACGCCGTGAGAAATCTTTATACCGTGTTGTTCGAGTACATACAGATAATATTTGAGCTGGGCGATATGTGCGTCTTCGCGTTTGCGGGACTTTTTCACTTCCCTGACAATGCCGTGTTTGGGGTCATAATGGTCTATTTTAATGCCGGCGACCGCAAGTTCCTGCCATTTCTCCGCACGCTGGGGATAACTGGTTTCGCCGATGAGCCGCCCTTGAGCGACGAGTTCGCTGCTGTGCTCCATCTCAATGCCATTGGCAAACAACCAGAGCTTGCGTTGGCAAAGGTGGAGATAAGCGATCTGGGTGCCAGTGATGGGGAAAACCGGGATTTTATTCATGGTTTCTTTTTATATTTACAGTAAAATCACAACATGATCACGGACATCAGCCAGTTGGATCTCAACAAACGTTACACCTACGCAGACTACCTGACCTGGCAGTTTGACGAAAGGGTAGAGTTGATCCGGGGCAAGGTCGTCAGCATGATCCCCACACCCAATCTTAACCATCAGGAGATCTCTGGAAATCTGTTTATTCAAATTCACAGATTCATCCGAAAGAGCCCAATCAAAGTTTTCGCCGCCCCTTTTGATGTGCGTCTTCCCCTTCCTCCCGACCGGCAGACTTCAAAGAAAATAGACACAGTAGTACAACCCGACCTGAGCATCATCTGCGATCTCACCAAACTCGACCTCCAGGGCTGCAACGGTGCCCCTGACTGGATCATTGAAATTCTCTCCCGAAGCACAGCCCACAAAGACCTGATCGAAAAATTTGACCTCTACCAGCACGCCGGCGTAAAAGAATATTGGGTCGTCCACCCCGAAGAAGGCACCCTCATCGCCTGGACACTCAACGAATCAGGCCTCTACCAGCCGATCCGCCCTCAACCCTTCACCTCTCCCGAAAAAGTGCCCGTGGCATCGATACCGGGATTTGAGGTGGATTTGACGGAGGTGTTTGGTTAGGGGAACTCAATGGCTGTGGCGAAGCCAGCTAACCCGGAGGTATACTATGTTTGTAGAAAAGTAGCGATACCCCAAAAAGTTTCCGGGCGTCGAATGACGCCCGGACTGAATAAATTTATATTAAAATTTTACGCTTTCTCCAACTGATTTTCATAAGGGAAATCAGACAAGATTCTGACAAGGTGAGCTTCGGCTTTGTCAAGCGCATCAGCGCTGCCTACAGAACCAGCAATATATGCAGACGCAATCGGGGTGATAAACAGATCAGCCTTTGTAGTTTCGTCAATTTTGGGTACAGCCTGTGGCCGCTCGGTATCATCTCTCAGTTCGCCGCGAATGGCATAGGCAATCTGGTTGGCATTATCGCTGATGGCAAGCGCTACGGTTTCCATCAGACTGAAAGTGCGCGCCTGATTGGAAGTGATTCGCCAGTTGACAATCGCTTTTGCCAGGGCAGGGATGATTTGTTTGCGTTTTTCTTCGGGGCAAATCAGGCATTTTCCAAAAATATTTTCTCCGTCCACCCAGCCTTCGGCTCTGAGTTTTTCTTCTATTTCGGGGAAAAGCTCGGGTTCGAGTTTGTTGGTTGATACACAAAACAGTGTGCGCAGGTCAATGGCAATGTCGTAGGTGAAAAGGCCCGAGGCGCGGGTTTGATCCTGAATAAACGCACGGTTGGGTAAAGCGCGTTTGTTGGTAGTAAGCCATTCATCCAGTTCTTCTTTAGTCAATTGGTTTCCGCGTTTTTTGTTGTCAAGCCAGAAAACTTTGACTTCGTGATGATCAGGGTGGGAAGTTCTGTCAAATGTGAGGTTTTCGGTTGGATATTCTATTCCGCCTAAAAGTGGATGAAGGGGACGCATGGCAGAAATAGACATTGGGCTTCTGCGTTTTACTGTAGAACCTCCACTTTCAGCTTTCATATACCCTCCCAACAACTGATCTGCAAACGTAGGATCACAGGGAGAATGCGGTTCTTTTTGACTGGCTTTGTTTTCCTTCTTATCAATTTCCCAGTTAAAAGTCATGGCTGCAAAAGGCATATTTAATGCTTCGATAATGGAGCGTTTAACCTGCTGACCGCTTGAATAGGCCATTCGTTTTCCAAACTGAGGATCAACATAATATTTCTGTCCATCATTCACAGCGAAGACAGTATGTTCTGCATGGCGAAGGCCTCTGATGTAAATAAAAGGTAACGTTATCATGATTTTTTAGATTTTAGATTTTTGATAAGTGTATTCAAAACGGATGAGGGTCGCAAAAAGGGGAAAATTGTCGGCAGGCATTTTCAAAACCTGGTCAACCACATTTTTAAAGGTTTCTGCGTGTTCGGAAGCATTGTCCAGTACTTCAGTGAGTTTATCAATGAAGGTTTTAATATTTGAGGAAGTTCGGACCTCTTCAGTCAATCGGGAGTGTGTGCTTTTCCCTTTTTCTGATAGTTTTTCGTATTCCAGCAAAGCCGCAGCTATATCGGAGGCCAGTTGGAGAAGTTCAGTTTTGTTTAACATGGCAATTATCCAGAGTTTATAGAGTTGATAAGTGAAATATGAATTTTCGTCTGTGAATTTGAAGTCTTTGCCCTGGGCGTATAAGACCGATCCTTTGGGCATAAACTCGCGGAGTTTGGCGGGTTCCAGAGCTTTTAGGCCGATTACGCCAAAGCGGCAGGCGTTTTTGAAGGTAAAGAAGGTTTCTAGTTTTTCGATCTCTTTATCCTTTAAGATCACATCCTTTTCATTCAAAAATATTTTATCTCTTAATTCATACAGCCTTCTAACCTGAGGGAGAAAAACATTGATAAATCCCAACGTAGTATTCGTCTGGGAAAGATTATAAGAGTAGGCGATTATTGTCTGATCAGGGTATTTTTTAGAAAGTGAGAATATCACATGAGACCATCTCTGAGTTTGAATAGCCATTTTCCCGACCACTTCTCCCGTTTCAATCGCGGAATAATTCACAAAATCAGGATCAAAGTCATTGCTAAAGTACAAGCATAGCCAGTGCCCGTTCCAGGTTTCGATTTGTTTGTCCTTTACGCCCGGTGTTTGGCGGAGAAATTTCCGGTAATGTTCCCATCCATGAAAAAGTGCAAGCAATACTTCTTTTTCGTCTATCAGCATTACCAGACCGCCACTAACCCCGATTCCCAAAGCTGCGCCAATCCACGAAGTGTAAATCTCTTGTTCATCAATATAAAAATTAATGTTGGTAAGTTGTCCGGAAGAAGTTGCCTGCATTCCCTCAGCAGCAAAGCCGACATAAATAGAACCACTTACCGCGTTGTTTTTAATTTTATTTCGAAGATTATTTCTTTGAGCCAAAGCTTTTCCTCCACTTTCAAGGACATCAGATTCTTTGGGTTTCTGGAAAAACGGGGAATTCCCGACATGTAAAAGGTGGCTTTCATCCTCAAAAAACAGCGGAAACATCACTTCGTCAAAAAACTGCCGGGCGGAATAATCGTCGGGTTTTTGATATTCCTCCTTGTACAGTTTCAGGAATTTTTTTCCGATATAACTGGTGTACATAATTTATAAGAATTGATTGTGTTCGGTTAATTGAAATCCCAATAGTTGGTACAAATCTTCATTCTGCGACACGACAAACGGATATGCCCCAACCTCCAATTGTTCATATTTTTCTTTGCGGTAAGCAATGGTTTTATAGTTGACGGGGATCTCCATTTGCAGGCGATCTTCCCAGTTGGCGGTCAGGTATTTTTCCCGGTCTGATTCCAGGATACAGGTAGCACTTTCAATCTCAAGCGCTTCTACCAAAACTGCTTTTTTGTGATTGGTCAATTCCCGGATGTTATAATCCCCGTTGCGATAAATCAGGTGAATATCAATCTCTTTGGTTTCCAGAACCGGATATACGTTATTGATTTTCTCCTGCAATTCACGCTCCCGCAACAAACCGAAATTGTCAGGCAACTGGTCAAAACTCGCCTGAAGAATGGCATTATTATATGGTTTCCCACTTCCGACCGGTTTGATTACATGGACAGGTTTGTATTTGCCAATCGTTTCGCTGGTTCGTTTTCGGTTTACCCTTCCAAACCGCTGAATCATTCCATCCAAAGGCGCACATTGGGTAATCATTCGATCAAAACTTATATCCAGGCTGACCTCAACAACTTGCGTGGAAACTACCAAACAGGGTTTTAGCCCGTCGCCAAATTGTTCGCTGCCGTCACCGTTAAATTCTGTTTTGAGCCGGGTTTCCAACTTTACACGATCGCCTCGCCGAAATCTACTGTGAATCAACATCTTAGGAATTTCGGGATAGGTTTCGAGACATTTTGAAAAAAATTCCTGCGCATTTTTGATCGTGTTAAAAACAACCAATACTTTCTCGCGATTAGCAAAAGCTTTTTCCAGAATTTCGGGAACTACACTTTCATCTTCTAATTTTTCTACTAAATGGCGGTCGAAGGTGTCGAGAACAGTATCCGATAATTGAACCTGATAAACATGCTCTTTTCCACCCAAGAGTGTCAAAAGTTCGCTGTAAAGCACAGAGGGCATGGTAGCTGTACCGATATGAATCCGGCAATCCAGACGCAAAAGTGCTTTCACTATTTCCAAAACCATTGATCTTGAATAGTCTGAATAGGTATGGATTTCGTCCAGAATAATATCTGTCCCCTGCACATCCAGCATCACAGTTTCAAATCCGGAAGTGCCGAAAATAATAGCTGCCAACTGGTGAGGAGTAAGTACTTTTACCGAAGAACCTGCCAGCGGTTGTAAAATTTGTTCATCTATTTTCCCCCTTGCAACCACTTTTGAAGTGGCATGTAACAAACGGATATCTGCCTCCGGCTGAAACTTGTGGACTGCATCCCTGATCCGCTCATACATCGCATTGATGGAAGCCTGAAAAGGGAGCGTATAAAATACCCGGCCTTTACATCTCCTTAGAAGAAAATCAGTTTTCCCCGCCCCGGTTGACGCAACTACCAGTGTATGTTTTCTACTGTCGTCTGCGGGTATTTCAGATAAAGGATAAAGCGGGGAAACTCTATTCGAATCACGATAAAAGCTCAAATCCGGAATAACAAACAACGGCTTAAGCATTTTCTCGGTATTGTGCATAAACGCAGAGGCAAAATGGTCAGCAGACTTCAGCAATCCTCTCAAAGGTGAGAACCCTCGTTTTTTCTTTTCGCAGTAATCAACTACATATTTCAGGGTATTCTCCGCTTCCTCTTTTGATATGGTAATTGCAGGCAACCCAAATGTTTCCAAAATTTGCAGTCCATACGGATACCATTCTTCCCAGTCTTTTAAATGATTTTCAGCCCAGTCTCTGTCATTTTCCAAAAGATCCAATATTCCCCTTCCACTCGGATCGTTTTGAATAGATTTGTGGTGGGCAACTACGAGATCAATCAGGGTATTCCATTCGGATTTGGGGAAACATGGCAAAAAAGCCAGAGAGGAAATTTCATGTCTGTGAGCAAAATCCCACTCCATATTTTCAACCAGACTTTCGCCGTTTGCCTGATGTATTTTTCGCTGAAAATGGGGGTGCGCTTTTCCCAGATCATGTAAAATCGCTCCTTTACGGGCCATTTCTACGTCAAATCCGAACGCGTATTTTTCAGCAAACAATTCAATTGCCTGCGTTACCTGCTGTGTATGTTCCAATAAAGTCAGGCTGCCATAATTGGCACTTTTAGCCAGGATTTCGTGCAATGGCTTCATGAATGGCTGCGAATTGGATTTCCAAAAACTTTTAATTCACCATACATGTCTGCCGCGCTGTCGAAACGATTGTGCCCTACTTTAAAACCTGATCTGAAATCTGAGAACATTAGTTCAAACCCATCAATTTCATCAAATGCTTCTTCATCAGTTTCAAAAGCATGCTCTGGAAAAACAATATCCTCATTGCGGCAAAGACACAGAGTTTGTGATAATGCGCGCTCAACATCGGACTTTTCCGCAAAGGCGAGATATAAATTGGGGTATAGCATAACACCTCTGGTTAATATCCCCAGATTAGTTTTGTACTGATTTTTATCTTTATAAACATCAATTCCGCCTTTAGACCAGGTACGCTCCTGCTGCATATCCAACCCCTGATAACTTAACCTGTGCCTCAGGATTTTATGTATTCCCGGGTGGCCAAGAAGCTCCGGAAATATTTTTTTCTCTATCCCTTCTACAATCGAAGGTGTCAGAAACTGCTGACTGAAGGTTTCGCCATCTCTGACTGCCGTCCAGGGTTTGATAAAGCCAAACGGCCCCGAATATTTGACTACATAATATCTCATCTCCATTAACCATTAACAATTAAAAATTAACCATTATCTCACCGCCCCAAACCCAATTCCTGTCGAATTGCCTAATCCTACTTCCCAGGCGAAGGCTACGGCTTTGGGGTCGCCTTCGACGACCACGGGGCAAAGGGTGCCTTTGTTTTTGATGCCTTTGTAGTCGGCAACTTTGGTTCTGGCTGTGCGGTAGGTACGGTCAAACCGGGCTTTTACAGGCAGGTCGCCCAGTCCGGCTTTTTTCAGCTTGTGGGCCAGGGTCTCTGTCATCAATTGGTCGGACTCCGCATCCTGCGGAAAATAAAACTGCGTACGGGTCTCTACCGTGCGTTTGATCAGCACCGGACTCTGCAAAAAGAACGTCTGCATCGGACCAAAGTCTGGGGTGGGTTTCAGCACAATCTCCGCAGCCCGCATGCCGTAACAGATTTCCGTGTCCATCTGTATGCCGCGTATCAATTGCTGGATCAGCTCCTGCGAAGGTGCACTGATGAAAAAGGTACATCCTTCGGGAAAGTTAAATCCCCGGGAAGTTTTTTGCCCGTGCGACAACCAGGAGAGCGAATAAAGGGAGAGGTCGTCGTGTAAATCGTTGATTCCGATCCACTTATGCAGGGCGCCCACCAACTGCGGCTGGTAGTTGAAGGGCACCATCTGGGTATTGGGTGTAGTATGGATGTAGATTCTCATGGGAGAAATTTTTGATTTATTTACAAGTGTATGGGGGTACCTATGGCAATGGCTGCGGTACCCCTTAATTTTTTTTGATTTTTTTTGCCTTTCGCGGAGATATTGCAAAGGGAAAACACTAAAAATTCATCCTCTTCACTTCCTCGCGCAGACGTGTGATCAGCGAATCAGGCTCCAGCACTTCTATTCCCTGGTGATAATTGCCGAGGATGAAGTTGATAAGCCCAAGAAATTTGTGGTTGACCATTGCCTGAAAGTCAAACATTTCGGCTTCGTTGGCTTCTACGATATATCCTTTTGCCGTGGGATATCGCTCAATCAGGTCATTGTATGCGCCCACCTTAATCCGGAGGTGTACCATTACCTGATTGCCATCCACAATCCGAAAAGTGTCGGTAGGCATGACATTGTGTTTGCCTTCATGCTCCCAGGGCTCATCGAGTAGTTTCACTCTCTTAATCCGCGAAATCTGAAAGTGGCGCAAATCCATCTTCTCCAGATCGTAGGTGTGGACCATGTCGTCGGGCGGGCTGACGTGGAAAGGCTCCACGATTCGATCACTGATCACATTGCTGTTGGAGCTGTGGTAATCGACCAGTATCACCCGCCGCTTTTCATTTTGTGCCTGCTGAAGGGCATCTACTTTGTTGAGATAGGGTTTGCGCAGATACGAATGTCCCAGCCGGTGATAATCATACAGTGCGGCAAGCTTTCGCTTGAGTTGTTCGCGCATACGGGTATGATCAGAAACCTGATCAATCGCCTGATCGAGAATGGCAAGTTCCTCCTCAGAGAAGTGTAGCAGGTTTTTCAGCGCCTTAAGTGGCTTATCTTCTACGAAAGCATATCGGTAGCGTTTGTCGTATTTAATCACAAACCCCGCATTCTGAAAAGCTTCCAAATCATGCCCAATTGTGTCGGGGCTTACGCTGTAACGTTCGGCCAGTTCTTTTTTTGTATAACCAAACGGCCTTTCCAGCAACGCTCTCATGACGCGGAGTAGTCGTATTTTTGTTCTGTCTTCTGGTTCTTGTCCCATAAAGGTATATATGTTTTGTGAGTGTGTTTAAAATCCCGGGGAGCGAAATCATTTTCTCCCTATCACTTTTACCGCCCCAAATCCCAAAGCATTTTCACCGCCAAAACCTGCGAGCATGCCCACACGCAGGAGTTCTGCAGGTGCGATTACTTCAAAATCGAAAATATAACCTATGACTTTGGTTTCCTCCGGTGTATGGGCTTTGATGCGGATGCCATTCTTTTTAGGCTTTGCTGATAGCAGCCGAAATTTCAGCTCAGGGTTTGCAGGAATCGGTTCAACCAACCCATGATGATGCGCTATTTCATGTTTTTCCAGCAGGTTGCTGAAAAAATACTTTGCATAATCTTCATCCTGTGGTGAAAGGTATTTCTGCCACAATTTCCCGTCTTTCCGGATTTCTGGTTTGATTACAAGCAGCGGACTCGTTGTGCGAAAAGACACTGCCTTGTCTGTAAATGTCTCTGCAGAAATAATGGAGACAGCTGAGACCTGCAAATCCACCCGGCTGATCCGGTCGCCCAGGGCAAATCGCTGCTCTTTGAACAAGCCCGAAATCATCTCCTCTGCGGCTCGCGGCACGAGGAAAGACACCACAAAAGAAATTTCCTCGCTGAATATTTTTATTCTGTCGTCGAGAATTTCGTATCGGGGGGGAATCCACAGATTGGAAAAGGTAAATAACTTAAATCTTTTGTTGCCTTGACTATATCCTTCGGCGTGAAGAAAAGCACCAAAATCAGTGTCCGCACTGCTGATAAGTTTGTAAATCCAGGCGCTAAGTTCATACTGGTAAGACAGGGGTAATAATTGCCCCGGATACATTACCTTTAGCGTAATCTTCAATTGCATATTGTGTTTCCTGCTTAGGAACTATTTGATTTCCCAAAATAGAAATTTTTTATGGAAATACCGGAAATTTGAAATCTAAATACAGGATCCACTTCTTATGAAAAACTACGCCGTTTTTTTCCTGTTTTCTTTCGCCCTGTGTCATCTATTTGCCCAGACGCAACTTTCGACTGCGCCCAATAGCCCGTATATCTATGCGTACCGGTTGTCTGATGATGAGGCAAACAATATGGTCGCCAATCCGGACGTAGTTCCCGATACGACTTTCCTCCACTCGAAAGTTGACTCGCTGCGATTTACAGCCAATAATGACTCGCTGAAGGCTTTTAAAGAAACGCTCCGCAAGGGCTATTACCTCTTCACATGGGTGGAAAAAGGACAATGGGTACTGAAATTGTACCACCTTACGGCACTGCAATTCGACTATTTGCCGGGCATAAACCAGACCCTTTTGTATTTGAATGTGCCTCCGGGTGAGGCTAAAGTTTTGTACGACAACAACCCCCTTTCCTGGTCAGCAGAATTTCAGACTTTTATTTTGCCCGGAAGCAAACACAAAGGTATAATCACCGTACAAACAACTGAGGAAAAAGCATTTTATGCCATTTCCCACCGACGGCACAGCAAAACCATATCAGCCTATACATGGTCTGCCCAAAGCGGGTCATTCCGCCCCTACAGCCGCCAAACCAAGCCTTCAGCTAAAGGCTACATCATCACAAACCAGCCGAAATACCTGCCGGGAGATACCGTCAGGTTAAAGGCGTTTATCCTCCGCAAAAATGGGAAACCTTTGCGGGAGGTCATTAATCTTCGCCTGAAAGAAAACCGTTACTGGCAGGAATCGCCCCTCACAACACTTTCACCTTCCACACCTGGCGCCTATATCTGGCAATTTCCTATCCCTGATTCACTGCCGCTTGACAAAAAATATCAACTGACTGTTCGCAGGACAAAAAATAAAAAATGGATTTCTCTCTCCGGAGGTGAATTTTTGTATGAGGATTACCAGCTCAAAAATGTCACCTACCTGCTGAACAATGATTCGCCTGTCCTCACATGGAATGATTCCCTCGTCTTTACCGCCACCGCTACTGATGCCAACGGGCAACCCGCACCCGACACCCGCATCCAACTTGCCATCCGTCTGAGAAGCGTTGTTTCGCCGCCAGATGTTTCCATGCACCTCGCTTCTTTGCTTGCCGATACCACTGCTTTAATCGATGCCGGTAAATGGAAATTTGCCCTTCCGCCTTCTGCGATTCCACACGTTCCGGCTGCATACGCGGTTACGGCTACTTTTACCAACAGTGAAAACGAAACCCGGGATACCACATTTTACTTCACAGTCAAAACGCCGGAAGAAAAAAAGGATGAGGAAACAATCGCCGGCAAACCTGTTCTCCCCACCCCCGACATCACCCTCAGCGGCAACCGCACCGCCGATTCTGTATTCATTCACCTTACCAATCCGGCGGGAATTACCTTCAGCTATCAGTGGTGGAAAGGGAAAACGCTGGTGAAAGCAGCTATTACCGGTACTGATCTGGAGATAGCAATCAATGATGATTCTGATGCGCCCTACCGCTTTCAGGTCGATTACCTGCGCGATGGGAAAAAACAAAACAATACCGTGCTTTTGCCGGTATTTACCCAGGCACTTACGATTGAAATCCGCCAGCCGGGCCAGGCAACACCAGGGGAAAAAGTTCCGGTAACGATCTCTGTCAAAGACTACCAAAACCAGCCGGTATCAGGCGTAAACCTGACGGCGCTCACGGTCAGCAACCAGTTTGAAACAAACCACGTCCCCGATCCGCCCTATCTGGGAAAACCGCAGGAAGCAGGTTTACACAGTACTACTTTTTCGGTAAAAGATGACCTCCATACGGGAAGGCCGGCCCTTTCATCCGGGTGGCTCCATCCCATGGGTCTGGATACGATGGTCTACTTCAAACTGAAATACCCCGATTCGCTATATCTTCAATACGAACCCATTCCCCACTATCTCCCGCAGTTTTCGCCTTATGTGTATAAAGAAGGCGAACAACAACTGCTGCTTATGATCTGGCTGGATGACCAGCCCGTGTATTATTCAGGCGTACAGGTTTCCAGTCCCTATGCTTTTATAGGTGAATCAGGATATCACACCCTCACCCTCCGGACGAGGGATGCAGAATACACCCTTCCCGGCATACAATTAAAAAAAGGCTACAAGCTCGAAATTTCGCTGAATGCAGAAAATCTTCCCGAAGGCGTGTATAAGCTGAATCGGGCAGGATGGCTTACAGAAAAAGAGGCATCTGCGCTCAATCGCTCGCTGGTTAGCATTTCGCCCGACTACAGGCCTAACCAGCGGGTATATCTCTGGCAGAGCCGGCAGGGGTTTGTGGTAAATTATGGGAATTCATTGTTAGCAGGGCCATTTACCCAATATGAACCGCTCCAATTCCGGGCAGTGTTTTCAGGTGGCGAATACAGAGAAGAACTGCCCCTGCGGCCGGGGTACAATTACCAGGTGGGAGAAAAGATCACACTGCTGGAAAAAAGCACGCTGCTTTCCGCCGGAGATCTTATTCCTTATACTTACCTCCCCTACGGCAGGTCGCAAACTTTTGGACAAACAGCCCTTTTGCCAGGAGATATTCTCAGCGATCAGATGCCCCATTCTCCGGCGAGGAATACCAGCCAGAGGCCCGATTTTTTAAAAGCTTCGGGCGAATACAGGCTGGTCTGTAAGCATCCAGACAAGATTCGATTCCTCCACCTCCAGCGATACGGAGACAGGAAAAATGTATGGACGATTCCCGCCGAAAATCTGCGCATTCCCAACCTCAGTCCGGGCATTTACGAAATGACAGTCGAAAACTATCAGGGAGAATTTGCTGCACTCTGGTCATTTGAAATCAAAGAAGACTATATCTTTTTTGATCAGCGCGATACGATCATTTTTGAGCAACATCATTACTTTGCCCGTAATATCACAGATCCCGCCAGGATTTCCCCTGACGGATGGTTTCTCAATGAGGCCGTGCAGTTTGGCGCAGATACTTTGAGCGGAACAGTCAACAACGCCGAAACCGGCGCAGCCATCCGGGACGCAAAGGTAATTTTGTATGCAGAAGGCAAACAAGTTATGGGCAGCGTAACCGATGCAGACGGACGGTTTATTTTTCCGGATATCTATGCACGGCACTACGAATTGATGGCGCTCAGGAAAGGATATTCCA
This sequence comes from Bacteroidia bacterium, assembly GCA_041391665.1. Lineage (NCBI taxonomy): Bacteria > Pseudomonadati > Bacteroidota > Bacteroidia > Bacteroidia bacterium. Next base: position 1,269,230 of record JAWKNO010000003.1, read on the forward strand.
TTCAACTTCAACCGGCAGAATGGCAAAAGGGAAAGTCAGTTAAATTATCCATTAAACCCGTTTTGTCGGGAAAAATAGACTCGCTCAAAGTGGAACTGGCTATACAAAAAGTGCCCAATAACTTTTACCGTCAGACAAATTATTATATAGACGGAGTAAGAGTTAGGGGGGAAAGTGATAACGATGAAGGAATTCAGCAGCCAAGAATAGTGGTTCGCGGGGCAAGTAGTGTTTCAGGTTCTTACCGGCCAGCCGATATTAACCTGAACGATAAAATGATGCTGGATGAAGTCGTGGTGACGGCATCGGGGTTAAAGAAAGATGTTTTTCTTCCGGGAAGAGTGCAGAAAGAAAAAGAAGAAGCACTTTTTTGGACGAATCCCCTTTCAGGACTTTACGGAAGCCGGGCTCCTGAAGCTGACAGCATCTTCCTCCTGCCGTATATCCTCCGCTCCGAGTTTGCCGACTGCGCGGCCTGGGAACCCAACCTCATCACCGGCGCAGACGGAACTGCCACCTTTACCCTGACATTCCCCGACAATATCACCACCTGGAATACCTATGTGCTGGCGATGAATGACAAACGGCAGAGCGGATATGGAAAAACCTCCACCCAGGTCAGCCGACCAGTCATCGCCCGGCTGGGAATGCCGCGGTTTGCCCTGACGGGCGATTCGCTCTCGCTTACCGGCCGCGTGGTCAACTACACAGGAGAACCCATTCTCACAAAAACTATATTCACTGCTGACGACAAACCGCTTGCCGCGGGAACCGATACCCTGTTGAAAAATTTTCTGGTCGAACCGGCATCTCTCGTTGCGGGAAATGGCGACAGTATGAAAATCGCCTATCAGGCCCTTCTCGCCAACGGCTATTCCGATGGAGAACAACGCTATCTGCCCATACTGCCCGTAGGGCTGGAAGAACATACAGGCAGTTTCCACTACCTCGAAGGAGACACGGCTTTATCCCTTCGCCCCAACCCCGATCTAGGTCCCGCAACCCTTCAAATCCACGCCAATCCGCTGGAAGTCCTGCTCGAAGACCTCGAATGGCTGAAACGCTATCCATTTGAATGCAACGAACAACTCGCCTCCAAACTCATCGCCTGGTCACAGGAGAAAAAAATCAGGCAAATCCTCAATCAGCCATTCGATCACGAAATCGCCATTCAGAATATCAAAAGAAAACTCCTTCGCAACCGCAACAAAGACGGTTCGTGGGGCTGGTGGGAAAACGGATCGGGAAACGTGTGGATGACCGCCTATATCACCCGTGCCCTCCTGGTCGCCGGGGAAGAAAAAGACAATCTGGCGATTTCTGCACAATGGCTGCTCGACCGGCTGTTTACCCTCAGTCCGGATGAGGCTTTATACGCGATGCTCACGCTGTCGGAAATGTATCCGGTGCTGCGGTTTCCTTACGAACTGGAAAAAGCCGAAAAGCTTGCCAGTCGCCCTTACCATCAACTGTTGATAACCCGCATTCGCCAAAATCAGGGACTGCCCGTGGATATGGAAAAATTTTGGGACGACAGCCATACCGACCTGATGGGAGGGAAATACTGGGGACCGGAGAGCTGGTATTGGTATGGAGGAAATGTGGAAATGACCACACTAGCGTATGAAATTCTCCGGGGAAAAGGCCAGGCACCCGAAGAGCTAACTGCGATTCGCAATTATTTGCTCAGAGTACCCAATAAAAACACGATTGAAACAGCACGGATTCTTTCCGTTGTGCTTCCTGACCTGGCGGCGGCTTCTGTTTCTCTCGATACAAAAGCCACCATTTCCCTGCAAAATCAGGAATTGGTCAAAGAATTTCCGGTCAAAAGAATCTATTCCGGCAATGAGGAGATGATCAGCATACAAAAGACGGGGTTACAGCCTGTTTTTGTCTCTCTCACCCAAAACCACTGGAATCCACAGCCACCGCGCAGAGACAGCCTGTTTGAGATTCATACCTCATTTGCCGGAGAAGAAGGATATATCCCCATGCTTAAAACAGGAGAAAAAGCCTGGCTTCAGGTGAATCTGCGTGTAAGAGAAGCAGGCGAATATCTGATGCTTCAGATTCCCGTTCCGGCAGGTTGTTCATTCGGAGAAAAAAAACAGGCCTTCCCCTATGCAGATCACGCCGAATACTATAAAGATCGGGTAAATCTCTGGTTCAGCCGCCTTCCGGCGGGCAGTTATACCTTTCGCATCGAACTCGAACCCCGCTATACGGGAAATTATACCCTCAATCCCGCGCAAATAGAAATGATGTACGCTCCGGTGAAAAACGGGAACAACGAAATCAGCAAAACTGAAATACGGTAATTCTGAAAATATTTCACACCCGGCTTGGTGATGGGGGGAATAATTATATACATTTGCCATTATTTTTATTTAGACTAATTCTAAATAAGGTATTAAGCAAACTATATCAACACATTATGCAACCGATTAACCAAGATCTCAAATCCCGCTGGGAGGCCATGAAAGCAGGCCAGCCCCATCTCCGCATCCGCAATGCAGCCAAAGCCCTGAACGTCAGTGAAGCCGAACTCCTGGCGACCACCTGTGGTGAAACCGCCATCCGCCTGCGGCCCGAGTTTGCGGCTATTCTGGGTGAAATCACTTCCCTCGGCAAAGTCATGGCCCTCACCCGCAACGACGAAGTCGTGCATGAGCGCAAAGGCGTTTACCTCAATCCCAGCCTCTCCAATCCGCATGTGGGGTTGTTTGTAGGCGAGGACATTGACCTCCGCATTTTCCCCAAATCATGGGCATCGGTTTTTGCCGTTACCGAAGGCTTCCCCAATGACCCCGACAAAAAGCGGTACAGCCTTCAGTTTTTTGCCGCAGACGGAGAAGCCATTCACAAAATTTATCTCGTCCCGCAGAGCAACCATGAAGCATTTGAAAAACTGGTAGAAAAATACCGCCACGAAGACCAGTCCGCAGAACAGGCGGTAACGCCCTTTCCGCCCGAGTCGCCCGAACTTCCCGATGCAGCCATTGATGTGGCGGGTTTTCGCGAAGGTTGGGTGAATCTGAAAGACACCCACGACTTTTTCGGGCTGTTGCAAAAATACCGTATCAGCCGTACGCAGGCTTTGCGGCTGGCGCCGGAAGGCAACTTTGCCATTCAGGCAGGCAACGACACCCTTCGCAAAGTGTTGAATCTCGCATCTGAAAGACAGGTTCCCATCATGGTATTTGTCGGCAACCGGGGGATGATTCAGATTCACACCGGCACGGTCCATAAGATCGTCGATCACGAAGCGTGGCTGAATGTACTCGATCCCGAATTTAACCTTCACGTGCTGGAGCCGGCCATTTCGCAGACCTGGATCGTGAGAAAACCCACCGTTGACGGAACCGTGACGGCGCTGGAAGTATTTAACGAAAAAGGCCAGCAGATCGTCCAGTTGTTTGGCAAGCGCAAGCCCGGCATCCCGGAGATGGAAGCCTGGCGGGAGATTGTGGCGGAGGTGGAGAAAGCATAGACAGGCTGGGCTAGCCGACTGACGAGAAACCAATGCGATCAAAAATAAACGCTACGCGTGGCGGATATATGGATGTTGGGTCCAATGGGAAAATTACCAACTAAATTTCTATCGGCCGACAGAATTTCATATCTTTGAGCATGGCAAAAAAAGCAGAAAACAAAAGTCCACTTGGTGAAGTTTTTGGCTTTCCAATTGAGAATACCAGCTCAAAAGCACAAAGATATCGAAAGCAGAAACTTTGTCCTTACAATAACAAAGTTCCAAACTGCACGAAGGACAAAGCAAACAATCCACTGGGAGTTTGTAGTGTTTGGCATAATGGAACATCAGTAATAACTTGTCCAATAAGATTTAGAGAAGATTGGGTAATTGTTGAAAATGTGGCTGAGTTTGCATTTGGACAAAAAGCGAATTGGACTTCCCTATCTGAAATTAAGCTTGTGGATAAAAACGGGCAATCCGCAGGGAATATAGATTTTGTGCTTGTCCAGTACAATGATAAAGGCCAACTGATTGACTTTGCCTCGCTTGAAGTTCAAGGCGTTTATATTTCAGGTAACCTTAGAAATCCATTTGAAGAATATATCAAAAAGCCATCTAAAGACTTTGAGTGGCCAACAGGATACAATTATCCCAAACCTGATTATCTTTCGTCGTCTCGAAAGCGACTTATTCCTCAATTGCTTTATAAGGGAGGTATTTTCCAATCATGGAAGAAGAAGCAGGCAGTAGTTCTACAAAAATCATTTTTTGAAACGCTCCCTTCACTGCCAACAACCACTAAATCAAAAGCAGACATTGCCTGGTTTTTGTACGACCTTGTATTTGATAAAGAACAAAAACAAAACAATCTTATTCTAAGTGAAACGGTTTACACAGAGTTTGAACCAGCGCTTGTAAGAGTAACCACTCCCGAACCCGGACACATTACAGACTTCATCAATGTTTTACAAAACCGTCTTGACGAGCATTTGGACAAGAATCCGCCAGATGCTCCGTCATTAACAGACATAATAAGCAGTTAAACATGGACGGACAATTATCAATGTTTGAAACTCAGAATAGGAAAGCAGCCCCGAAGGTTGTAAATGTTGCTTCAGTGCCACAAAGAAGTCCATTCAGATATCCAGGTGGAAAGACTTGGTTGATTCCTGTCGTAAGAAAATGGCTTAAGCAATCAAAAGATACTAAAATATTAATCGAGCCTTTTGCAGGTGGTGGAATTGTCAGCCTTACCGCAGCATTTGAAAATTTAGCGGACAAGGTTGTAATGGTTGAACTTGACCCTGAAGTAGCTGCGGTTTGGGAAATAATAATTAATGGTGACCACAATTGGTTGGCAGACAAAATCTATTCATTTGACCTAAACCCTGAAAATGCAAACTTAATACTTCAAAAAGAAGATAAAACGATTAAGGAACAAGCTTTTAGCACAATTCTTAAGAACAGAATCTTTCATGGTGGCATTATTACGAAAGGTTCGGGGCTAATTAAAAATGGTGAGAACGGAAAGGGAATCAAATCTCGTTGGTATCCCAAAACCTTGCGAGACAGAATCATGGCGGTTGGACATGTTAAATCAAAAATTAATTTTGTAACAGGTGATGCATTTGCAGAATTAGAGAAGATCAAGAATGATGAAAACACCTATTCATTCATTGATCCTCCATACACTGTTGCAGGAAAGCGACTATACACACATTTTGAAATCCACCATGACGCTCTGTTTGATTTGACTGCACAACTGAAAGGAAAGTTTATGCTCACGTATGATGATACGGAAGAGATAAGAGCCTTGGCCAACAAGTACAAGCTTGACTTCCGGACAATTCCAATGAAAACTACACACCATATTCAAAAGAATGAAATCATAATATCGGATAATTTTGAATGGTGGGAATAGCTGAAAACCCCGCCCTTCGGGTAGCCGCAAACCGTTCGTTGTGCGTCATTGTATAACGAATCATCAAGACAACGACTAGCTTTAACCTATCCAATTAGAAGTATTGGAAATAAGAATTTCGCTTATCCTTGCAAATTTTGCATAAATAAGAAGGTTGAAATCTGCTTATATTTACTTTTTTTGCAAAAATAAAGGATTTTATGAGCAGTATTAGCCTTATTCTGACCCCACCCCCAAAATTTGCACCGGAGCTTTAAGTTTCAGAACTTTCCTGAAACTCAAAGAAGCATGAAAGACCATTCTCCCAAATCCACCTCCCGCAGATCATTCATTAAAAGCTCTGCCCTCACTACTACAGGTTTGATGATCGTGCCTCGCCACGTATTGGGCGGCCCGGGTTTTGTCGCTCCCAGTGATAAAGTGAATATCGCGCTCGTTGGCGCTGGTGGCCGGGGCACCGAAAACCTGCGGGAGTTGCTCAAACTGGATGATGTGCAGGTTACTGCCATTGCAGATCCGGCGGAATACTGGGATTTGAACCGGTTTTATTACCACTCTGTTGCGGGTCGTAAACCGGCGAAAGACATAGCAGAAGCACACTATGAGGCAAAAACCCCCAATTTTAAAGTCGCTGAATATGTGGATTTCAGGGAAATGCTGGAAAAGGAATCTTCCTTGGATGCCATTTTATGCGCGACTCCGGATCATACGCATGCCTATATTTCCCTGATGGCGATGAAAGCCGGGAAACATGTCTATTGCGAAAAACCCCTCACTCACAATATCTGGGAAGCCCGGGAAGTGGCAAAAGTTGCCAAAGAAACCGGTCTCGCCACCCAAATGGGCAACCAACTCCACAGTAGCCAAAACCTTAGGCAGACCGTTGAATATCTCCGGGCTGAGGCAATTGGAAAAATCAGTGAAATTCATGTCTGGGTAGGAGCAACCCGCTGGACGGCTGGTTTGCAGGGCGTACCCACGATCAAAGATACCCTTCCGGCCGGTTTTGACTGGGATCAATGGATCGGCACCCGGGAGATGCGGGACTTTAACCATGCGTATGCACCCGTTTCATGGCGGGATTTCTGGGATTTTGGATGTGGTGCCATGGGAGATTTTGGGTGCCATGATCTGGACGCTCCGGTTTGGGGATTGGATTTGCCCGCACCGGAAAGTGTAGTGATGTATCCCGCCGGTTATAGCGATGAAAATATTATCCCTTATGGAGAAATTGGCTATTTCCATTTCCCGGGAAATAAAAAACAGTCTCCGGTCAAACTGACCTGGTATTCCGGAGGACTTAAACCACAGATTCCGGAAGGGTTACCCAAAGATTTGACGCTTTCAGGACGTGGCGCTTTGTACATAGGGGAAAAGGGCATGATGCTGTATCAGGGGGGTGCACCCAGGCCCAGACTCTTCCCGGAAGAATTGGATGTTTCGTTTCAACTGAAAAAAACGACTTTAAACCCATCCAATGGACATCACCGTGATTGGGTAGATGCGATGAAAGGCGGAGCGAAGGCCAGTTCACATTTTGAATATGGCGCGCATTTGACGGAGATTACCTTATTGGGCGTCCTGTCGCTGCGTTTGGGTGGAAAAGCTATTCAATGGGATGCGGAAAATATGAAGGTGAAAGGATTGCCAGAAGCTGACGTTATTATCAGGGAACCGGTGAGGAAAGGCTGGGAGATGTGATTTTTGTTTAACTTCGTCAAACCTCCAAATTTTCTTTTATTATGTCCACCCGCCGCCTGGCCGCCATCATCACACTAACAGTTGCGACGCTATTTTCAGGTTGCAACAAATCATCGGTTGACAAAAGCCAAATGGTAAATCCCGTTATCGGGGATATCAGTTATGAGAGTAAGTTTGGACACAAACCTGACGCAACAACTGACAACGACCTGAGAATCAGAACTCATCTTGAGTATGTCGAAAATTTATTAAGAGCCAGGGACGTTTCAGATCTTTCCGTTGAACTTAAATCAAAACGCAACCATCTTTTAGACCTGCTCCACGACTATTGGACGAAAGGAGTTTTCCCTAAAAATTACGACTACCCTGACCAGAGAAAACCTTGTTTTATAGACAGGGACGGGACAATTTGCGCAGTTGGGTATTTGATAGAGCAAACCACAAACAGACAAGTTGCAGAGGGTATTAACAGCAAGTTTAAATACGATGAACTTTTAGCAATGAATGACCAAACGGTTGACAACTGGGTGTTGGCAAGCGGGCTTACAAAAGAGGAATGTGCAATGATACAGCCGACTTATACTTACAATTATATTTCCCCAGGATACGGTATTTCATCTTCAATTATTGGCGGGCTCAATTTGTCGCTTAATACAGTCAACGGAATTCATATTGGAAACGGTACCTCTACCAAAACTGCTCCGGCTATTGGCCTTATATCAGGGGCCGGACAAATCGTACTTGGCGCTGTTATGTTTGAACCGGCCCAGGGAGGAATAAGCTATATAAACGAAAGCAAAAATGTACTTTCAATGGTAAACATTGGACTTGGCACAACTACCATGATTTTGAGTACCTGGAATTTAATATCGAACCGCAAACCTAAAAGCAAATTAACCTGGGATGTTCACAGCTTTCCGGCACAGGACAACCGCACAGGAATGGCGTTCAGGCTGACACGAAAATTTTAGCGGTAACGCTACAACTACTTAACCCTATTCACCAGCAGACATTTCCAAAATTCAGGTTTTACCTGGGAAAGCGTTTGGTAACCTAAGTTAAGCTTTTGTGGCGTTTTACCTAATTTTCGAAAATAGTGGAATTTAGCAACAGCCTTTTTAAGATAGATAAGAAGGTTTATAAATGAATGGAGTGACGGATTTTTCGTAATTTTGCTGAAAATCTGAACTTATGCAATTCGTAGATATAAAAAATGACATTGCTTTTCGGAAGATTTTCGGCAACGAAAACAAGACAATCATCATCATTTCCTTCCTCAACGCCGTGATGAAGTTGAAGGGCAAAGATGCCATTGAGGATGTGGAAATCCTCAACCCCTATCAACTTCCCATCATCAAAAACCTCAAAGCATCCATCATTGACGTGAAGGCGAGGGATAAAAAAGGTAAAACCTATATCATTGAGATGCAGGTTGCCGAGCCGGACGGCTTGGACAAAAGGTTGCTTTACTACGCCAGTAAGGAGTATTCCCAACAAATTGAGAGCGGCGAGTTCTACACCAAACTCAAACCAGTAATTTTTATTGGCATTTTTGATTTTAAGTTTACGGAAGGTAGCAAATACCTTGCTCACCATGCTGTCTGCGATGTTGAGAACGGAGAGCGCACGATTAAAGATATGGACTTCTACTTTATCGAACTTCCGAAGTTTGAAAAGTTGCTGGCTGACTTGCAGGAGGTGACGGACAAGTGGATATTTTTCATAAAAGAGGCTGAAAATTTGGAAGTAGTGCCTGAAAATGTGGACGATGAAGGTTTAAAAGCCGCATACCAAGATGCAAACAAACACTCCTGGACGAAAGAAGAATTAGAAGCCTACGACTACGCAGCCATGCGGGAGCAGGACGAAAGAGGGAAAGTTGAATTAGCAGAAAAAAGAACAAAATTGGAAGTAGCCAAAAAAATGAAAGTCGAAGGCTTTGACAATGATACAATTTCTCGGCTTTTGGGCTTATCAAGTGCCGAAATTGACGAAATATAAGACCGTAGAACAAAGCATGAACGCACATGGCGGCGAAAGCCCAACCCGCAAACCCAAAAGCAAATTAACCTGGGATGTTCACAGCTTCCCGACACAGGAATGGCGTTCAGGCTGACACGAAAATTTTAGCGGTAACACTACAACTACTTAACCCTATTCACCAGCAGACATTTCAAAAATTCAGGCTTTACCCGGAAAAGCGTGTTGCGCCCGGAATTTCTTCGTCAGACTATTGTGATTTCGGGGGAAATGGGGGATATTGGACTGTGTCAATAAGAAAATAAACGCTACGCGTAGCGGATATATGGATGTTAGCAACAATTACAAATGAAGATACATATACCCAATAGTGCCTTTTTAGGGAACATTGAAAGTTTCTTAAATCATTTTGACCCAAGCGATGAAACCAGATTAGACGTTACTTCAAATCAAAATTGGATTTCAGTTCATCCTATAGTTATATCCATGGCAATTGCTCTTGCTGAGGAAATGAAAAGAAGCAACAATCCTATAACTTGTGATACTTTCAATGCTAAGTCAAGACCGTATTTATTGAGGATGGGCTTGATCGATTCACTAGACCCTAACCACAATTTAAACGTTGAAGAGCATGATTCTTCTGGAAGATTTATCCAAGCAAGAAGCATCACTACCTCTGAGCAGCTTAATCAGTTCATTACGGATATGGTTCCATTACTTCATACGACACCAGAACAAGCATATCCAATTAAATATGTTATGAGTGAATTAGTGAGAAATGTACTAGAACATTCCCAATCTGAAATTGGCGCAATCGTCTGTGCTCAATACTTTAAAAAAAGCAATAGAATATCAATCGGTGTAGCTGACAGAGGAATGGGTGTAAGGCAAGCCATTAATAGATCTTATAATGCTGAAACAGATTATGCTGCAATAGATCTCGCACTTAGACCAGGCATTACTGGTACAACTGCAAAAATTGGCGGAACTGAATTTAATGCTGGAGCTGGATTATTTTTTACAAAGAGTATTGCAAAAGTAAGCCGAGACTTTTTCTTAATTTATAGTGGCAATTCATTTTTCAAATTGCATAAGACAAGTAGCAAAGAAAATGTCCAGCTATTTGCTAATCCACAATCGGACAAAGCTAATTTTAAATCAGAAGGTCTTCCATATTGGAAAGGCACGGCTGTAGGAATTGATATTTCGATGGACATAAATCAAGACTTTCAGGATTTACTTTCCATGATTCGGGATGCATATCATCTCGATGTGAAAAAAGCAAATAAAGACAAGTATCGCAAACCCAAATTTACATGAAAATAATTCCGCTACATAATTACTCAAGAGACTTTGCAGAGAATAAAGATATTGCGAGAAACTTGCGATTAGAAGAGATTGAACCTGAATTAAAAAAGGAGAGCGAGGTGACTATTGACTTTGATAAAGTTACCTCTGCGACTCAATCCTTCATCCATGCCTTGATCAGTCAAACGATTCGTGATTATGGCGTTGATGTTTTAGAAAGACTCAATTTCAAAAATTGTAATGAACAAATTCAGACGGTAATTGAAATTGTAGTTGAATATGTTCAGGATGGTATTTTTACAGAAGATGACGAAATGTAACTGTTGCTAACAGCACCTACCCAAAAGTGGCGGTTCAGTGGTTAAATCAAGCTTTGTGTCCGCCTCAAGCGGATTTCTGCTTGGTTGACAGTGAATTGCTCCGAAATCGCCACCTTCGGGTAGCCCCAAACCGTTGGCAGCAAGCATAACAGACAACATAACATTGGAATATGAAAATTAAGACGATAAAAATTAAAAATTTCAGAAGCTACAAAGACGAAGTTGAAATCGAATTGGGTGACTTAACATCATTTGTTGGGAAAAACGATATTGGCAAATCAACAGTATTAGAAGCGTTAGACATTTTCTTCAACGACAGCAAAGGCGTAATCAAACTTGACAAAGACGATGTAAATAAACACGCACTCGCAGACGGAGATACAGAAACGGTTATATCCGTTTGTTTTGAAGAGTTGCCAACGAGTATCGTAATTGACAGCACAAATCAAACTACACTTCAAGACGAATACCTTTTAAACTCAAATAATCAACTTGAAATCATTAAAAAGTATTCAAACGGTGGAAAGGAAAAAGTCTTTGTAAAAGCATACCATCCGACAAGTAACAGTTGTCAAGACCTTTTGCAAAAGAAAAATACTGACCTTCAAAAAATCATCAAAGATCTTACAGTTACTTGCAGCAATCAGACAATAAACGCAGTAATGAGAACTGCGATTTGGCAACACTTTAGTTCAGACCTTCAATTGCAGGAAATTGAAATTGATGTTACTAAAGGAGACACGAAATCAATTTGGGATAAACTTCAAACATATCTACCTCTTTACTCTTTATTCCAATCTGACAGGAAAAATAGTGACGGAGACGATGAAGTCCAAGACCCACTAAAAGAAGCAGTTAAACAAATTCTAAATGATACAGCACTGAAGGCTAAGTTTGACGAAATAGCAACAGAAGTAAAAACCAAATTGCAGGACGTTGCTTCAAGGACATTAGCAAAAATTCAGGAGATGAATCCTGAAATTGCAAGTAGCTTAAAACCTGTAATTCCTGCAACAGAAAGTTTGAAGTGGACAGACGTATTCAAAAGTGTTTCAATTGCCGGGGACGAAAACATACCGATAAATAAAAGAGGTAGCGGAGTAAAAAGACTTATTCTTTTGAACTTTTTCAGAGCCGAAGCTGAAAGAAGAAAATTAGCTGAAAACATTCCAAGTATCATTTACGCTATTGAAGAACCTGAAACATCACAACACACCGCGCATCAAAAGAAACTTATAAAAGCGTTTTTAGACTTATCGAACACACCAAACACTCAAGTAATAATTACTACTCATAGTGCAACATTAGTAAAAGAGTTAGAGTTTCAGCATTTACGACTTGTAAAATCAGACAGTTCCACAAAAACCATTGAAAAAGTATTGCCAAACAGACTACCATACCCATCGTTAAATGAAGTAAATTTCCTTGCGTTTTCAGAGATTACAGAAGAATATCATAACGAATTATATGGCTTCATTGAGTTAGAAGGCGAAATGACAAACTATAGAAATGGAAAACCGACAATGCCTTACAATAGACTGAAAAAAGACGGTGTTACCGTAGTTGTTGAGAATGTAGCGCTGACAGATTACATAAGACATCAGATTCATCACCCAGAAAACACAAACAATGCAAGATATTCGTTTCAACAACTCAAGGACTCGGTGGACTTAATGAGAAACTTTATTCAAACCTTGACACCGTGAGAAAGCCAGCACCACCATGGGTTTTGCGTCAGGCAGGGTGACGTGCAAACTTGGAACTTTGTGTCCGCCTCAGGCGGATTCAGTGCTATGTTGATCCGCAGGGGCGGATGCTCCCAAACCCCCACCTACGCCAAGCCCCCAAACCCTTCATACCAACATCATGCCTACAAAAGTATATGTACGCATAATTGACGGAGTGGAAGACTGGGTTCCTGTTAATGCCATTGCATCCGGCAGGTTGAATTATACAATTCTTGACGATGCGGAGTATATTGATGACGATCCGACTGTCTTATTCGAATTCTACCCCGGAGACATTGTTTGGGTTGAAGATTCTATGGAGGAAGAATACGAATTTAAAGCAATCAAGCTTATCAAACTCAGCGATCAGCCGGACAGAAAATATCTCTACTTTAAATTTTACGCGACGCTGAGATATATGCCGATATCAATAGAGACGGCGGCGGAATTTGCTGATGTGATAAAGCGGATTCGACAGGAGATCGACTCGGGACAATTTATGTACCGCGGCATCAAAGAGACAATTACCGCATTAGAACAAATATCCTGATTTCCGCCAACCTCCCCTCACCCCACTAAGTTAAGCCCCCGGTTCAGGCGGATAGGATTTTTGCGGCAAAACGCAAACCTCTACTACAGAAAATCTGCTGCTACCAAAATCCAACAAGACCCTACTGCCTGGCCTTGTCTCTACCAGCTACTTGTAAGTCTGCGAGAAATGGAGGATATTAGTAAGCGTCAATAAGGAAATCCGCGCTACGGGTGGTGGATATATGGATGTTAGCGGCAAGTTTTCCAGACAGTTTGAGATAACAGTAAATGGAATATGTTGACATATAACGAACTCATCGAATTAAGAAAGAAGCTGACCAATGGAGAGATTACGCAAGAGCTTGCAAAAGAAATTTATTGTAAGGATCATGAGGAAGGGAAGCGGTCATGGCATACAAAGGACTGGAAAGAAAGACGAAGTGGGGTTATCAAAGACAAATGTGAAATATGTGGAAGCAAAGAAACATTGACATTGCAGCATCGTTCTCATCCGAAAAAATATAATGACTTCGAGCGAAAAATAATTAAAACGCATACCCAATCTTTCAGAGACTCTAATTCGACCATTGACAAATTTGAATTTATCGAACACATAAATCAAAAATATGATTACGAACCTGTTCCGTTGTGCCCCAGTTGTAAAAGTAGGTACCCAAACAAGAGAATGAGAAAGGTTCCACAATATCTTTGCACAGTATGCCGATACGAATTTGATGAACCATCTTATAAATCAGTAGAAGAACTTATTGCAACTTTCTATGAAAATGAAGAAGTCGCTGAAGTTCGTGATAAATGCTTTGTCTCAAAAGACAAATGGAAGAATCAGCATAACCTACCAAATGTAAAATACTGGTTGCAAAGAGAAAGGGTAAAAGCTAAAAATAGCGAAGACATCGGAAAAGAGGCATTTTTGCAATTTTTAGACGACAACATAAAGTATCTTTCCTTTGAGGATACAATAACTGCATGTAAGAAATGTGCATTTAACTATGATATAAACAACATGGAACTATGTCCAAAATGCAAAGAATATTACAAAGGGGTTCAATATCCGACCTGTATCCAATGTTTGCCCCAGGACAAGCGGAAAGCGGCATTGGAAAAAATTGAATTTGGAAAGAATTGGCAAAGAATGCATGGAGGATTTGGAATCGACTAACTGCCGCGGACAATTTGCACTCACAAACAATTTCACTCAACGTTTATTTAAAACTTGGCAACAGGTCTTCTCATTTGGCTTTAAACTTGTAATTGGAAAACGATTTATTCCTGGACCAAAATGTGTATAACGAAAAAGAAATGTTTAGTTACGGCGGTCTGACAAGAAAAACAGTCCCCAACAACTAAATTTTCGTGCTGCGCGCAGCGCCTAGCATGAAAACCAGGTTTAAGCTACGGCGGATATAGGGATGTTCCAGCAAGCATTACAAAAAGACAGTAAAAATGAAAATTCTCAAATTGGTATTGATAATAGGTTTGACCTTTGTGGGATTTCTATTAGTAGCAAAATGGATACTTAGGGGGGCATTCGGGCCAATATACAGAACAGTTGAAATTGAGGTGAATAATGACAAAACAATAATTTGCAAAGAAACATACAGCGCAGACTTTGCCGGAGTTTTCTACGATGTGGACTTTACCCTTAAAGAAAAAAATAAAGAAGATATCAATTTAGGTCAGGTAACTTTTTCAAATGAAAACTGGGATGAGGGTTTAACGCTAAATGAAATTAAAATTGGAGATTGGATTGTTTTACCTATAGAACAAGGTTCTCGTTCAATAATTTTAATGACTAATCAAAAACTAAAAATATTTAAAGACACCACTTTTTCACCGTTATATTTACACCATGACAAGAAATGGAAAAATAGATATGGCGAGCTTTCACCCTGGCCTTATGGTGTAGGATCTAAAATTGATTCGATTGTCAGGAATGACCTTTATATAAACTATAAATACCGGATTGGCATAAACAGTCCTTCTAAATTTTATTATCAAACAATTCGTTATAAAATGGAATTGACGACAGGAAATTTTACAACTGATACGATTTTTGATAGAATTGATTAATATCAACTGTACTCCCCCCAAAGTTTTACATATCCTTTACACTTCTTTACAGTTAAAAAGGTTCTGGATAGCTGATGCCCGATATATTTGCTTTATTGTTTCACCTAATCATTACAGCAATGAATATCTACAATCTCTCTTTCTTACTTCTTTTTCAATTCTTATTCCCCTCTGAGGAGCAGTTAGCATTGACTCCGTCATCTGATCTCCCGAAATGTCAGCTTGAACAAAACAGCGCTAACGCGAAAACTGCAAACCTTGTTTTTACATCTACCGATGGCGGACAATCCTGGCAGGACATAAGTGCAGGCTTGCCCGAGCCGGTGAAAGATGATTATGGTGTAGACAAGATCTTTTCGTTTGCCGATGATCATGGACTCTATGTATCTGTCGGGGATGGGATATATCACAATAAACCCCATTCTACTGCTCCTATTTGGAAGAAAGATATTTTCCCCGACAATCACTGCAATATCGCTCCCGGAAGGGCCGGCATATTTGCATACAATTACTGGAGCAACGGAGTTTTCCAAAAAAAATATGGAACGAACGCATGGGCGCCGGTATTCGCAGATTTCCAGGAGAAACAGGTGTATAGCGTTTTTGAAACAGCCACAGGCACTATTTTCATCAACGCCGAAAAAAGTCTTTTTAGATCTACCAATAGTGGAAAATCATGGAAACATGTTGGTGACATGGTCGGAGAATTGGTAGAGTCGAATGGCGTATTGCTGGGGACCACCTCGAAAGGGATCGTAAGATCGACCGATAATGGTGAAACCTGGGCGTTGGTAATCAGCGAAGGCGGCGCAGGCATCGAGGTAGAACGCATCGAAGGTGGATTTGCTGCGATCACATTCAATGGAAAGTCCAGAACCCGAAGAGTGCGAACATCCTACGACGGTGGCATAACCTGGCAGCCCATTGATGCTGACCTTCCGCCGCAGCTTTCCATTGCGTCCATTATACAGGTTGGTGAAAACTTCTTTTGCGGTCATCCCAAAGGCATTTTCAGATCATCGGACAAGGGAAAAACCTGGAAACTGCTACTTCCTTCCATAGAAGACAAGGTTTTCAATTTACAAGTTTCAGGCAACGTGATTTATGCCATACCCATAAATGGAGGATGCTAAAGATTCGATGTGCAGCGGCATCAAAGAGACGATTAAGTTAACGTGAGTTTTGGATAAGCAAAATTGCTTAAAGAAGGGAAAGATCCTTTCCCTAAGGGATTTGCAACGCTATCGCACAGGATGACGATCTATCGCCCCAAAAAGCGCTTCTCCGACAGGAGAAGCGTAGGTTTAACCACGCAAGGCGTCACCTCCGAAGGAGTCCTTACGGACCTGACGGCCAAAGGTCGCAGATCCCCGGGAAAGGAAGGGTCTAATCTTTTTGCGTCTCAATAGAGAATGTAAAATATACAATCAATTCACTATCAATAAAATATGATTTATATTAAAGCTTTCTTATCCAAAACTCACGTTAAGTTATGAATAAATATATCGACGCAAATCCTGAAGCTGGAAAAGTTTTCTATCAAAACTTCCACAACAAAGGAAAGATCGTGATGCTAAACTTACTTAAATTTAAAGCAATCGCTGACTATACAGATCTGGAAGAACTAAAACCTGCGAATGAAATCAGTGGAGAAGATGCCTACCAGTTGTATATGGACCATACTCTACCTGAACTAGAGAAAGCTGGTAGCCGAATTATCTATTTTGGAAAGAGCCAAAACTTTTTGATTGGACCCGACTCGGAAAAATGGGACGCAGTTTTGTTAGTAGAACACGAATCTGTTTTGAAGTTTATGGAATTTGCGAAAAATCCAGACTATTTGAAAAAAGCGGGACACCGTACAGCTGCCCTGGAAGATTCCAGGTTATTGCCGACAAATGAAATAAAAAATTATTCCCAACAACACATATAACTTCTGGCTGGTCAGCAAGAAAAGCAGGTAAAAATTCTTTGCTACCCTCAAATCATAGTCTTCGTAGATTTTACTAAATTTGAGTAGTTGCGGAAAAAGCATAAGTATCGTTGTTGTGGTAAACACAATACGCTTGCTTTTTCCGCATTTTTTCAAAATTGCCTGGTGGTCTGCTGTTACCCTCTTATTATGTTTAATGGTAGAAATTTAATCATAGCCACGAAACACAAAAAGGAAAGTGTAATCGCACCGATTCTTGAAAAAGAGTTGGGCGTAATATGCTTCACAGATGAAACCTTCGATACTGACACATTAGGAACTTTTACAGGAGAGATTGAAAGAGAACTTGATCCCGTAGCGACAGTCAGAAAAAAATGCCTTATGGCAATGGCACTAAGCAACTGCGATCTGGGAGTGGCAAGTGAAGGTTCTTTTGGTGCTCATCCTTCAATGTTTTTTGCAAATGCAGATGATGAGTTTGTTATTTTTATTGATAAAGCAAACCATTTAGAGATAATAGCCAGAGAATTAAGTACAGAAACGAATTTCAATGGTAAAGAAATTGAAAATGAAAATGACCTCTTAAACTTTGCGGAATCAGTAAAATTCCCTTCTCATGGGCTAATTCTTCGCAAGTCGAAAACAGACAACAGCGATATAATCAAAGGCATTACAAACTTACCAGACTTAAAAAAAGCATTCCATTTACTCTATAAAAAATTCAGCAGGGTGTATGTTGAAACCGATATGAGAGCGATGTACAACCCAAGCCGTTTGAAGGTAATTGAAACTGCAACCCAAAAATTAGTTGACAAAGTAAATTCTTGTTGCCCTCAATGCAAGATGCCCGGTTTTGGCATTACCGAAGCAAAAAAAGGATTAGAATGTAGTTTATGTGGTTCGCCCACCAACTCTACCTTGAGTTATATTTATCGCTGCCAAAAATGTGATTTCACCAAAGAAGAAATGTATCCACATAAAAAAACAAAAGAAGACCCTATGTACTGTGATTACTGTAATCCATAATTTCTGTGTAAAGAAATACGAAATTATCAACTGATTGGGATAAACCGCAAAGGACCCCAGGAAGCCACGAGGGACACAAATCGCCGTTTCCTTTTGCCCTTTGTCTGCCTATGCAGATGGTTTCTGCTTCGTTTCGGAAAGATTACTTTCTCTCAATTACTTTACAATTCCGAAAAAAAACTACAGACATAAAATTAAATATTGACTTTGGCAATGGAACAAAACAAAAAAGAAGCGAAATCAAACGGACCAGGTGCGACGCCTTTTGCCCAGACATATTTTCACGGTACAAAGGCAGACCTGAAAATTGGAGACTTTATTACAGTTGGCAACAACTCAAACTTTGGACAAAGGAAAAATGCAAAATATATTTTCTTGTCTGCCACATTAGATGCGGCAATTTGGGGTGCCGAACTCGCCATTGGAGCAGGGCGGGAAAGAATTTATTTAGTTGAGCCTACAGGAGCAATTGAAGACGACCCGGATCTGACAGATAAAAAATTTCCGGGCAATCCCACAAAATCTTATCGTTCGACCGAACCTTTTAAAATTGTAGGTGAAGTTTCGGTTTGGCAAGGACACCCGGCTGCGCAAGTTGACGCAATGAAAGACGCATTGGAAAAACTTAAAGAACAAGGCATTCACTCACTGAATGACGAGTGAAAATACAGCCCCCCCTGGCGTACCGCCGGAAAAGGCGTCCGGGTGTGATCTCCCGACGGCCTGCATATTCCGGAAGTAAGTGTTTGTGATTTCGGGGAAAAGGGAGGATATTCGACGCTATCCATAAAACCCTGTGCGTTGAGCGGATGTTTTGTATTATGCACATCAAATCCTCAATTTCAATCATCCTATATGAAATTTATAGTCCCACTACTGATAGTATTACTTTTTGCGTCATGCGAATTTCAAAGTAATTCGAAGGGAAAACAATTATGGATCATCGCAGCACCCGCAGGCAATGAATTCACCCAAATTGACAAAACCGGAAAAACGGTCATCCCAAACGGAAGGTACCTTACGCCTGCCGGCAACAGTATTATAACGGCCCCACACCCTTATGGGCTAACCTTAAGCCCCGATGGCAACGTTGCGGTTACCGCCAATTCGGGAACCAATCCCCTATCGATTACCATCATCAGAAATATCTTATCCCAAAATCCGGAAGTACAACAGATCCCCCCCGGCCCTTCATCTGACCAGGGGGTATTGGCTTCAGTTTTTATGGGTTTGGCCATTTCACCTGACAACCAAACAGTCTATGTTGCCGGTGGTCAGGAGAACGTGGTGTATATATTTGACGTGAATTCAGGTGAAAAGAAAGGCATGATTGATTGTTCATTCAGCGATGAAAATGTGGATTATTCAACCGGATATATCGGCGACCTGAAGTTATCACAAGACGGAAAAACGCTGTATGCCGTAGATCAGATAGGTTTTCGGATGATTATTATCGATACAGGTTCGAAAACGCTTAAAAAATCTGTTCCGGTGGGTCGTTATCCGTTTGGGATTTGTTTATCCCCTGATGAAAAAAAGGTTTATGTAGCCAATGTCGGCATGTTTCAATACTCCTTTATCAAAGATGGTACCCAGGAAGATGCCAACATAAAACCCGTTCCTTACCCTGTGTTTGCATATGGCTCAGAAGAAATGCAAAAGGGTATTGAAAATGATACCCTTTCAGTTAAAGGTTTAGGGGATATGAATGCCATTGAGGCATTTTCCGTATTTGCCATCAGTGTCGAAAATCCACTTGCCGCCGAGGTGGTAGCAAAAATCAAAACTGGTCATTTAGTCGGGGCGATGGTTGAGGATATTCCCGCAGTCGGAGGTTCCAGTCCCAATTCAATGGTAGCTACTGACGAATATGTATTTGTCAGCAATGGCACAAATGATAATATCTCGGTCATCTCCATCCAAAAAGATACGGTGGTAAACACGATTTATCTGAAGCCGGATGATCGCATCAAACAATTCCGGGGCGTCATTCCTTTTGGATTGGCTTTGAGCCCGGATCAAAAAAAATTGTTCGTCGCAGAATCGGGGATCAATGCCATTGGGGTTATAGATATTGCCACGCAAAAGGTTTTGGGGCATATTCCTACGGGCTGGTTTCCCTCAAAAGTTGAAGTAAGCCGCGATGGGAAAAAATTGATTATCGCAAATGCCAAAGGCTTTGGGAGCGGCCCTAATGGCGGGGCAGCCTTCACCCCTGGTGAGGAGGGCAGTTATATCGGATCGCTGATGAAAGGGACAGTACAGGTAGTAGATATCCCGGATGATCACGGGTTGAAAGCCATGACAGAACAGGTAATATCAAACAACTTTGCATTCACCAAAGCTACTGATCCTGTGTATAAAACCCGCGAAAACAATCCCATACCGCTCTATCCGGGAGAAAAAGAGAGTCCAATCAAACATATCGTATTTATCTCAAAAGAAAACAGAACCTACGATGAAGTTTTTGGACAGATACAGAATGGCAACGGCGACTCCACCATTGCTCGCTATGGCCGGAACGCAAGTTTTTCCAACAATGAAAAAACAGCCTCCGTTTCTCAGGCAACGGTTATGCCCAACCACCTGGCATTAGCAAGGCAGTTTGGTATTTCCGACAATTTTTATGTGGATTCAGATGTCTCAGCCGATGGTCATCGCTGGCTGGTAAATACCTATCCGAATGAATGGTGTGAAACAGCCACAGCGGCCAGTTATGGCGGCAACCGAAACTTTAAGGAAGACTCAAAGGCTCCCGGTATTTTTGCAATGAATGGCGCAGCAGGTGCCATCTATCCCGAAGATTATAACGAAGCGGGTTCTATGTGGGATCATCTGGAACGCCATGCTGTGGATTTCTATAATTTTGGGTTTAGCATCATGTTTGAGCCGGCACTTTACAAGGCTGAGTATAAATATACGGGGATAAAACAATACGTGAATTACCCCATGCCACAACCGCTTTTTGAGCGTACTTCCAAAATGTATCCAACGTATAATACCGCTATCCCGGATCAGTTTAGGGTGGATCAGTTTATCAAAGAGTTTGATGAAAAATGGATGGATGGGCAGAATATGATGCCGGCATTCACAACCGTCATTATCCCCAATGATCATGGAGCCGGAGATCGGCCGGAAGCGGGATACCCTTTCCGGGAAAGTTATATGGCTGATAATGATCTGGCGGTGGGCCGTATTGTGGAATATCTTTCCAGAACCCCTTACTGGAAAAACATGCTGATCGTGATTACGGAGGACGATGCGCAAAATGGTGTAGACCATATTGATGCGCACCGCAGTATCTTAATGCTGATTTCTCCCTGGGTAAAAAAAGACTATGTCAGTCATACGCATTACAGTTTTGGCAGCTTGTTTAAAACGTTTTGGAATATTCTGGGAATGCCTTATTTAAATCAATACGATGCCGGAGCGACAGACTTAAGCGATTTTTTCACCGAAAATCCGGATTACACAGCGTACAATGCCGTGGATATCGATGGCCGGATTTTCGATCCTCAAAAGGCATTAGATCCATTTGACGAAAACTTTAACTGGAAAGCCCTGGAAGAATCTCCGGAAATCGACAATGTGGAAGACATGATCCGCGACAGCAAAGAACAGGATAAAGACCGTTTGGAAAACCGTGAGAAAAAATAGGCAAAGAGTGCCTCATCGGGCACCCCAACAGCTATCTTATTCATACAAACTTCAACATCGGTAAAATGAAAAATAGTATTCTGATAGCCTGCTTATTCTTATTCATTTTTTCGTGTAGCGATAAAACCCAAAAGCCTAATATCGTATTTGTGTTTGCGGACCAATGGCGCGCACAATCCTTAGGGTATGCTGGCAATCCAGATGTTAAAACACCTAATCTTGATAAACTTGCTTCTGAAGGGGTATATTTTCCCCATGCAATTTCAACTATTCCGGTATGCACCCCTTTCAGAGCGATGTTGTTGACAGGGCAATATGGATTAAAAAATGGCATGTTCATGAATGATGTTTTGCTTGAGCCTGAAGCCAGGAGTTTTGCCAAACTATTTAAACAACATGGATACAATACTGCTTATATAGGAAAATGGCACGTTGACGGTAATGCCCGCTCAGCTTTTATTCCCAAAGAAAGGCGACAAGGCTTCGATTATTGGAAGGTCCTGGGCTGCTCGCATAGTTATAATAATTCCAATTACTGGGGAAATGATGACGCGTTGCATACATGGGAAGGTTATGATGCAGAGGCTCAAACGAAAGATGCTATTGCATATATAGAAGAACAGTCAAGAAGCGGCAACCCGTTTTGTTTACTGCTTTCCTGGGGGCCGCCTCACGCACCCTATCATTCTGCGCCACAAGAATTCAGGGACCTATACGAAAATATGGATGTGCAACTCAGACCAAATGTTCCGGCAGAATTAGCCGAGGAGACAAAAGCCATCCTGAGAGGGTATTATGCACACTGTTCGGCGCTTGACAGCTATATAAAACAATTGCAGGACGCACTCAAGCGAAGTAATCTTGAAGACAACACCATTTTTGTTTTTACTTCAGACCATGGCGATTTGATCAATAGTCACGGGCAAATGAAAAAGCAGAGAATTTTTGAAGAATCGGCCAAAGTGCCTTTCATCATTAAATATCCGGCATTATTAGGGAAAGAGGGAAAGAAAAGCGACTTCCTCCTCAATACAATGGATATATTACCGACCATGTTGGGTATGTCGGGTATAGATATTCCCTCCGGTTTGGACGGAGAAGATATAACAGAAATAATACTTGGGAAAAAGGAAGATGACCGAAAAGCTTCGCTTGTTGCCTGTGTTCAACCATTCGGGCAATGGTCCAGGGCCCATGGGGGAAAAGAGTTTAGAGGAATTATTACCCAAAAATATACTTATGCGCGCGATTTGTCCGGAGAATGGTTGTTTTTTGATAATGTGGCAGACCCGTACCAGGTAAATAACCTCGCAGGAAACCCTGCATATCAATCAATAGCTGAAAATTTAGCAGGTTTACTTACTCAGGAGCTCAATCGCCTAAACGATGAATTTTTACCGGGGCCTTCCTATTTAGAAAAATGGGGGTATGCCGTTGATTCAACTGGCACAGTACCGTATAGAAATTGATTTTTTTAAGATTACGGCATTTACCCTGTATTCGCACGACAATCAAAACCATTTACCACAATGAAACTATCATTTAGAATACATAAAAACATTGACTTTGTTTTTGACTATTTGACTGATATGAAGAAATTTGTTTCAGTCCATCCGGTTATTTCTCAAATGGATAAAATAGAAAGCGGAACCTATTTAGTTCACGAAACATTAAAAATTGGTTTTATTCCTTTTCCGTTTACATATCCAGTGACAATAGACAAGAGTATAATTGAAAAAACCGTTTCTATTCGAGCAATTGTGTTCAAACTGACGAAGATTGAAATGATATTCGTCTTAACAGCAGACGACGATTGTACAATCATTGAAGAACAAGTTGACTTTAACTCTCCTTTTCCAGTAAAATCCGTTATGGAACGTACTTTTAAAAAGCAACACGAAATACTTTTTAAGAATATTGAAGCAGCTCTATGAGGCGAATGGCAAATCACTGGAAGGAAATACAGATAGCCCCCAACCCGGGGGTTGCCTCAGGCGGAGTGAAGTGCCATCCCGGCGCTTTGTATTCGCCTCAACATCAGGTGAGGAAACGTTCGCAGCAATAAAATGAACCGAAATGATGATGAAATCCCTGTTGATTAAATTAATTGGAATTGCAACAATAATTGTAACCACAAAATGTGATTCTTCTCCGGAATTGATTGAAATTGAACCCATTGATCATCCTTACAAATTTAGTCAGGAGATACTGACAAACCTTGAAACGAGTTCTGAACCCTGGAAATATCAAGTTGCGGCTTGGGACTATTCTTATATAGGCAAGTATGAAGAAATGCTAAATATCTGGGATACAGAACATGATAATAGAAGTACAGTAAACCAGGAAGTGGTTGACTCTTTTAGGCAAAAGTATGAAAGGAAAAATGCTAAAGATTATATAGTAAGTCAGGCAGATTCATTTCAAATAATAATTATAAACGAAGCGCATCATCAACCCCTACATAGAGTATTTACAACAGAACTTCTGAAAGAACTATACGGAAAAGGATATAGATACCTGGGATTAGAAACCTTGCAGGAAAGTGATACGGAAATTAATAAAAGAAAATATCCTATATATTCCAGTGGAACATATTCAATAGAGCCCCAGTTTGGGAATTTGATTAGGAGCGCTTTAGACATCGGATATTATTTGTTCGCCTACGAATCAGAAGGAAATGGTAGAGAAAGAGAAATAGGACAAGCAAGAAATATAGAAAGCCAAATTAAAAATGATTCGACAACTAAATATTTGATTCACTGCGGATTTGATCATGCTGTAGAAGGGGAGTATAAATCCTGGGGTAAAGCCATGGCAGGGAGATTGCAAGAATTTACAGGAATAAATCCATTGACTATTAATCAAACGGAGTTTACCGAAAGAAGTGTAGATAGCCTCGAAAACCCTTTATTTCAAAATTTGTCATTGATAGAAACAAGTGTATTTATTGACAGAATGGGTAATTCTTTCAAACTTGAGGAAAATCCTGAATGGTTTGATATTATGATTTTTCACCCAAAAACCAAAATGGTCCATAATCGCCCGGACTGGATTTTAAGAAATGACAAAATGAAAGTGAATATTGATGTTAAGGAAATTGAGATAGGTAAACCTTTTCTGGCAATGGCTTTTAAAGAAAATGAGGATTACCGAAAATCAGTTCCGGTCGATATTGTTGAAGTAGAAGATAACCTTGAACCGATAACTTTTGCGTTGGAAAAAGGATATTATCATATTGTGTTTCAAAATCAAAACCATGAAGCAAGATTGAAACTTGTAAATGTCAAATAACCCTGCTGCGGGCAAACGCTCAGCCCCATTACATTAACTCCCCAAAGCGCAGATTCAAAAGGGTTTACACAAGGTACTTCATACGGCCTTAGTACAGGCAAAAAATTTAACGGCGGGATTTATCCTTAAATTTGGAATCATTTCTTTCCATCCTGATTTTTGAGATGTGTACAATATCTATGGGTAAATATGAATGAATATTTCAGATCGATCATTCTGCAGCAAACCGGTGCTTCTTCTTTGGTAGAAAAAGAGATCATCCAGAAATTGTGGAGTGGCTACGGAAAAATCATGCGAATCGGCCTGAAAAATGCCTCTGTCGAAAGCGTAGTAATCAAACTCGTTCAGTCACCGCTGTCGTCCAAATCTAACAATCACCCCCGCGGATGGAACACCGATATCGGGCATCAACGAAAGCTGAAGTCGTACAAAGTAGAAACTACCTGGTATGACATATACAGCCAAAGCAGCGCTGCCCGGCTGCCGCTATGTCTGGCCATCGAGACGCAAGATGATGAGGTGCTGATTGTGCTGGAGGATTTGGATATCGCTGGTTTTCCCTTACGCAAACGGTCTCTCACATGGGAAGAAATACAGTCCTGTCTGGCGTGGCTGGCACAGTTTCACGCAAGTTATCTGGGAAAAATTCCACACGGGCTTTGGGAAGCAGGCACCTACTGGCATCTGGAGACCCGACCGCAGGAATTAGCCGCATTGGATGATCAAAGGTTGAGAGAGGCTGCGCCTGCTATTGATGAGAAGCTCAATAGCTGTACTTACAAAACCTTTGTTCACGGCGATGCCAAGCTGGCAAACTTCTGTTTTGCGAAAAATGGGCAGGTTGCCGGGGTAGATTTTCAGTATACAGGGGGCGGCTGTGGAATGAAAGACGTGGCTTATTTTATCGGGAGTTGCCTCGACGAAAGCGCGTGTGAACGCCTGGAAACACAAATCCTGGATACCTATTTTGAGTATTTGCAAAGCGAACTGAATGAAAGAAATGAAGCACTGGAAAAGGAATGGCGGTCTTTATACCGGGTAGCCTGGGCAGACTTTCATCGTTTTTTAAAAGGCTGGAGCCCCAGCCACTGGAAAATCAATAGTTATAGCGAACGAGTAACCGCAGAAGTGATCAAAAACCTCTGAATATGGATCTACACCTACTTACCGACATGGCGATCAACGCAGCCCTTGCCGCAGGGGAAGTCATTAAAAAACACATGAATGAAGACGTGGCTGTAGAGAAAAAGCAGGGAGGCGTCAGCTATGCCTCTCAAGTCGTAACCGCAGTAGACAGAGCTTCTGAAGCCGTCATTCTCGCTCATCTGCTTCCCGCCTGCGATGAGTTTGGAATAGCCCTGTTATCGGAGGAGACCGAAGATGATGGGAGCCGGTTCATGCGAGATTTTTTTTGGTGCATCGATCCGATGGACGGAACGCTTCCTTTTATCAATAAACAACCAGGTTTTTCTGTATCGATTGCCTTAGTTGCAAAAGACGGTACGCCATACATTGGGGTAGTGTTTGATCCCAGCACAGATACTTTGTACCATGCAATCAAAGGCTACGGAGTCTGTAAAAATAACAGCCTTTGGGAAATCAATCCCATAAATAACCATTTGACCTACGTGACAGATCGAAAGCTGAAGGATACTCCCCATGCCGATGAAATAGAAAGCCTGCTACACCAACAGGCAGGAAAGCTGGGGTTGAATGGGGTACAGGAAATTGCAGGAGCCGGCGCCGTATTGAATGCCATTCGTGTACTCGAAAATGGCCCTGCCTGCATGCTAAAGCTTCCGAAAAAAGAAAACGGCGGCGGGAGCATTTGGGACTATGCAGCTACGGCCTGTATATACCAGGAATTGGGCTTGCCGGCGACAAACTTTGCAGGAGGAAAATTGGACCTCAACAGAAAGGATAGCACTTTCATGAATCATGAAGGCGTCTTGTATGCTAATTTGAATTATAGATAGCCGGCAACCCAACTGACTTCAGGCGCTACCACTGCTTTACAGGCAACAGCATTTCCACCATAGTACCTTTGATATTGCCTTCAGGATCGACGATTTCGTGAATGTCGAGAGAGTACTTCTTGCGGGTCATCCGGGCAAACAGCGAAAGTCTGTCGAGCGTGATCTGCATGCCTTTTGACACGTGGTCATTGGGCCGGTCGGCGCGTTGTTTGCGGCTGGCCTCAATCCCGATCCCGTTGTCGCTGATGGTGATCATCAGGTAGTCATCATCTTTTCGGGAGAGATTCACCTCAATCATGCCGTTGGCATCAAGCGGCATAATGCCGTGTTTGATGGAATTCTCCACAAACGGTTGCAAAAGCATCGGTGGAATCTGCGTTTCGCTCAATTCAATCCCGGGGCCAACATTGACTACATAGTCAAATTTTTCGGGGAAACGCATTTTCTCCAGCGAAAGATACAGTTTCAGTCTTTCGATTTCTTCCCCCAAACTGATAAAGTCACTTTTGGTGCTTTCGAGGTTTTTGCGAATCAGTTTGGCAAAACTTGAGAGAAATTTATTTGCAGAGATTTTGTCCTGCCGATGAATAAAATACTGGATCGACTGAAGTGCATTGAAGGTAAAATGGGGGTTCATCATGGCATATAATGCCTGATGTTCGAGCTGGAGTTTTTCGGCTGTATCTCTGATTTTTTGTTCTTCAATCTGCTGTTTCCGCCGGCTCCAAAATACCCAGTAAACACCAGAAGCGATTGACAAACCTAACAGCGACATGAGCAAAATAAACCACCAGGTCTGATAAACCGGATATTTGATCGAAAAGGAAAAAGAAGCAGGATTATTGTATTCCCAGTCATCGGCTTCTTTTTTGGCGATTACCTGAAAAGTATAATCTCCGGGATCAAGGTGTGCATAGGAAACCCGTGTTTGTCCCGGCAGGCTGTCCCAGTCTTTGCCGGTCAGCCCTTCCAGTCTGTATTTATAGATAAGTTGTTGTGAGCTTTTGAGGCTCAGCCCGATAAACTCAAAATCTACCCGATTGTCATTGGGTTGCAATTGCGGCGGGTGAAAGAGCACACCTGATTTGGGGGGCATAAACTGCGCCTGTGCCCAGTTGGTATCGGCGGCAGATCGCACTTCCGTAATATAGACAAGAGGCGGATAATCTTTTTCATCGCGCTGTGTGCCTACCGGTTTGGAAATTGCACCTTCCGCTGTTCCAAGCCAAATATTGCCCTTATTGTCAAGAAAGGCAGCATTTGCGTTACATTCGAGGCTGGGGAGTCCGTCTTTTTGGGTATAATGTTCAAACCGGGCACGGTCTGCACTTCCCAGAGAAAAACCGGAAAGATCCAGACGGTAAGCGCCATTCTCCGTAGCCACCCACAGGTACCGGCCTTTTTCCAGCACCAGCCCTACAACTGTATGCGCGCCGGGTGTCTCACTGATCCGGATACGGTAATCTGTGTTGCCGGAAATACAGGACAATCCCTCAGCACTTCCCACCCACAGGCGGTTTTGCCTGTCGCGAAGCAGGGTAATGACATTATTACCTATGGAACGGGCGGAGTCCATCACCGCAAACCTACCTTTTGAAAACCGGCATAACCCCAGAGAAGTGCCGATCCATATATCACCGGAAACAGAATCCATTTCAAAAGAGTAAACGGTATTGTCAGGTAAACCCTGATCGACAGAGTATCGAACAAAGCCGCCATTCCCCTTCCACACAAAAATACCATTGTCGGTCCCTACCCATATATAGCCATTTTTATCCTCCGTCACGCAAAAAGCGGAGTTGCATTCCAATCCGTTTTCCCGGCCAAAAACCCGAAACTGTGCGCCATCATAGCGGGTCAGAGTACCATTATAGGAAGAGAACCAAAAATGTCCTTTGCTGTCCCGAAAACTGGAACAAATATCATTTCCCCCCAGCCCGTCTGTCACCTGGTATTTCCGTATTACTCTTTTTCCGTCATACACATTGATACCACGGTCTTTGGTACTGATCCAGATATTGCCGCGGCGATCCTGAAGGAAAGACTTGGCCAGGTTGGAAGATAGGTCGTCATCCATGTCCAGGGTTTCAAAAACGCCTTCGGTAATTTTTCGCACGCCCCCGCCGTCAGTGCCAAACCAGAGATTCCCCTCTGCATCCAGTAAGGCGGAGCGCATCTGAAAATCAAGCATCCGGTCATTTCTCACCAAAGGAAAAAACTGCCCCTGGTGATATCTGACAATTCCCTTACCAGTACCCATCCATACCTGCTGGTGAAGATCTGCAATCAGGGAATATACATGATTGTCAGAAAACCCCAGTTTCAGGAGGTCGAAATGCTCAGTTTTAGCTTCGAAATAGCGAAACACCCCGCGGCTGGTCCCAATCCAGACAGCACCCAGCCCATCTTCGGTCAGCGAAAATACCTCCAGATCATCGCTAAATGGGAAATCACGAAGCGCCCTGACTTCGGAAGAGTGGTCTTTCATATACAGCCCTTGTGTCGTGCCAATCCATACCTTGCCCGATTGATCTTCGAGAAAAGAGAGAATATTTTTATTATTTTCTCCCGGCCATTGAAAAGGGTTTTCGACAAATGTTCCGTCTGAATAAAGAATAATTCCGCTGGACTTGGTGCCAATCCAGATATTGCCCTGGCGGTCTTCCATCAAAACCTCCACGACTTTATCTGCAATTTCTTTATGGCTGGAGAAATCCATAAACCGGTAGCCATCGAAACGGTTGAGCCCTGCATCAGAGCCCACCCAGATATACCCGTCGCGATCTTCAATGATAGAAGAGAGGAATGTACCGGTCAACCCCTGTTCTGCACCGTATGAGGCAAATTTATTGCCATCATAACGACTGATGCCCCGGTGAGTACCCAGCCAGAGATAACCGCGATGATCCTGCATCATGGTCATCACCTGAGACTGAATCAGCCCATTTTGCGTAGTATAGCGAGTGACATTATAGACCTGAGCCTGAGCGGGTAGCAGGAGAATGAGTAAAAGAAAGGAGTAGATAATGGAAAGTTTCCTGATCATAGTGTTAATAACGGAATTTTCAGCGTTTTATCGGGACTACCTGCCGCGGATTTTTTTTGATATAGGAGTGAATGATCCTGCTTACATCCGGAAGATCTTCTCTTAACGGAATAAACTCTGTAATCGAAGTCGGGTCAGCAGAAAATTGAGAAAGATCCAGAAAACCATATCCCCGGTACACCCCATTCTCCACCCACACGACGGATTGTTCTGAAGGATCCCGGCCTTCCCCCACGATAAGAAAACTTGCCATCTGATCTCTGCCATAACTGATTTCATATACCGCCTTCAGCACGCGTTCGTTGTAATCTTCTGCAGATTCTTCCTCGACACAGGCACCTTTACAGATATGGAGTTGATGGTGAAAACAACGGCCCGGGCCCTTTTCGGCGTCGTAGAGTTTGGGGCAAAGTTCAAATTTTCTGCCTTTACGCTCCAGCATACCTTCTGCTGAAGTTTTTTGCGAAAACCCTGCCAGAGGTCTCCGGTTTTCGTCGTATTTATCCACAAATAGTTTGAGATAGCCGGAGGGCGTTTCTTCTTTATAGACAGCATACTTAAACTTTCGCCGTCGCTGCGCGCGGTTGAAAGGCGGCTGCAGGCGTTTGATCTCCTCATTTTCCAGCAAAAGCGCTACCAATTCGCTGCCGGTAACTTCAAAGCCGATATCAACAATCTGTTCCAGCATCCGTATGCTGCGATTTGCTTTATAGGCACCCTGAAAGTGGGAGAGAATTCGTTTTCGGATCTGGTTACTTTTGCCTACATAGAGGATTTCGCTTTTTTCTCCGATAAAATAATATACTCCGGCCTCATCGGGAATCGCTTCAAGTACATTTTTATTGAGGTTTGGCGGAAGTTTAGCCATAGCGATTTCCTGATTCATCAGGTCATCTTCGGAAGCCGGAGATTCGGGTGCGGTGAGCATCCGAAAAAGCTCCAGGGTGGCAGTGGCATCACCGGCAGCGCGGTGGCGGCTTTTGTTGGATATATTGAGCGCGTCACAGAGTTTACCCAGGCTATAGGAAGCCATTCCGGGAAATACCTTGCGGCTAAGCTTGACGGTACAGAGTTGTTTGCGGGAAAAGGTATACCCCAGCTGGCGAAATTCTTTCTGCACAAAGCTATAATCAAACCGGACATTGTGCGCCACGAATACCGCATCGCGGGTAACCTCAACAATTTCTCGGGCGACTTCAAAAAACCGGGGCGCGTCGCGCACCATATCATTGTCGATGCCGGTGATACGGGTAATAAAATCCGGAATAGGCATTTCCGGGTTAATGAGACTTTCAAACTTCGCAACCACCTGCTCGCCATTGTAGCGGTAAATGGCTATCTCGGTAATCCTGTCAGATTTGGGATTTCCGCCAGTCGTCTCAATATCTACAATAACAAAATCACTGGACATAATATGCAACTGAAGCTACGGCTTTCAAGTTACACATTTTAGTGGAAATGAAGATGGCCATACAGTTGCATGGCCATCCTTTTTTTTGCTAGAAAATCTCCAGATCAGAGAAGAAGTAGTGCGCTTCGCGGTGTGCATTTTCATCAGAGTCAGAGCCGTGAATGGCGTTTGCCTCGATTGATTTTGCATACAGTTTGCGAATTGTGCCCTCTGCCGCTTTCTGCGGATCGGTGGCACCGATTACTTCACGGAAGCTGGCGACAGCATTGTCTTTTTCGAGTACCATAGGTACACAGGGACCACTGGTCATAAAAGCAACGAGATCTTTGAAAAACGGACGTTCGCGATGGACATCGTAGAAGCCACCGGCTTCGCGTTCGTTCATGTAGATCATTTTCATGGCTTTAATTTTAAAGCCGGAAGCAAGGATGTGATCGATGATTTTGCCGGTATGTCCGCTGGCTACAGCATCCGGTTTGATGATCGTAAGCGTGATATTGCTCATTTTAAAGTATGTTTCTGCTTATGGAATGCAAATAAGGTGCAAACTTAGGTCAACGGGGTTGATAATCCAATTTTATACTGTGAATTTCAATTCGTATTTTCGCAGTCTTAAAATTACCGGGAATCATTTCATGGAACAAATCGAAGCGTTAGCATCTCTTTTATCCCGTCCGGGACGCATTGCCATTACCACACACCAAAAACCAGACGGAGACGCGATGGGTTCCTCCCTGGGACTTTATCACTATCTGGTGAAATGCGGACACCGGGTTACGGTTGTTTCTCCCACCGAATATGCCGACTTCCTCAAATGGATTCCCGGTTCGGACAAGGTGCTGGTAGGGCCGAGTGACCCTGACCTCGCCCGCTGGACCTTTGACGGTGCCGACCTGATCTTCTGTCTTGACTTCAACGGACTGAGTCGTATCAACGAATTTGAGCCCATGGTCAGAGACAGTTATGCCAAAAAAATCGTGGTGGATCATCACCCTGAGCCCGAAGGTTTTGAAGACCTCACCTTTCTCGATACTTCGGCTTCCTCCACTGCAGAAATGATCTACCGGATCATCGTGGCATTGGGAGACAGCGACAAGATAGACCTGCCGGTTGCGGAGGCGTTATATACAGGAGTGATGACCGATACCGGTTCATTTCGCTATACCAATACATCGGCTGAAGTCCACCGGATGGTGGCACATTTTATAGAAACCGGCATCAATGTCAATCGTATTCACGATCTGCTTTTTGCCAATTTTAGTGCGGAGCGGTATAAATTTCTCGGCTACTGCCTGCTCAATTGTCTGCATGTACTCCCCGAATACAAAACCGCCTATATTAAGCTGGAGAAAGAGGTTTTCCGGCAGTTTAATGTAAAGGCTGGGGATACCGAGGGATTGGTGAATTATGCCATGAGTATAAAGGATATCAATCTCGCCATCCTGATTACAACCCAGGACGATCTGGTCAAAATGAGTTTTCGCAGCCGGGGAGAGGTTTCTGCCAGTGAGTTTGCCAGAGAGTTTGACGGAGGCGGGCATTTTTACGCCGCTGGCGGCAAAAGCAAAGATTCGCTGGAAGAGACGGAAAAACGGCTGATGTCTTTGCTGGAAGAAAAAAAGGAAATTCTCCTCACCAATGCTATGGCCTAGCAGAAAATCACATGGGCAAATCGTTGAATGTTGGCGTTTAATAACTATATTTAGGGAATGGCCCATGCGGGCTGAGGAAAAATCCTCTCCTATGAAAAACGTTTATCTGATCGCCCTTTTTATGATTCCCCTGGTTCTCTTTTCTCAAAAAAAGGAGGAAAAGCCTATTTCCGGAGGATTTGAGCTGGGGTTTCATAAGACCAACCGAGGGGCGGGGATGGAACTAAACTATATGATCGGGCCCGATGAAAAACAGATTATGCTGGGGCTTGATCTTTTTGCACTGAAAGAATTAAACGAATCGAATATCGAACCAGCTTTCGGTGCCGAACTGGGGAGAAAATACGTTTACGGGAAATTGAATTACTTTTTTGTACTCACCCCTTCTGCGGGCATTCAGAAAAATCTTTTCCGGTTAAATTCCATCAACCTTATCAATCTGCGGGGAGGAATCAAGGTCGGTCCGGCAATCGGCTTGCTTACGCCTTACTATCTGGAGATATTCCGGCCAGGACTGGGGATACCTACCGCCAATGACCGGCAGGTTGAAGCTTATGATCCAGGCATTCACACCTATTCCAAAATCTTTGGACGGGCCAGTTTTTTTGCCGGAAAACCCGCGTTTCGCCCGACATTGGGGGGAAGTATCAAGGGATATCTCATGGTTGATTTCGCCCGTTCTTCCCGTTATATCTCAGGGTGTAAACTCGGTGCCCATGCCGATTTTTTTGCGAAGCCCGTACCGATAATGACCGGGTTGGATAAGTTGGAAAATCACCGGATATTTGTAGCACTTTCGATAGGGTTTATGATTGGAAACAGATGGTAGGGGATTTTAGTTAATACTTACATGGCAATAACAACAACATATACCGATCTCACGGCAAAGAACCTTCCCGGCAATGGCCCGAGACCGTCTTGGCTGCGGGTAAAACTACCTTACGGGGAAAGTTATACCAATGTGAGACAGATCATTGATAATAATAAACTTCATACGGTGTGTGAAAGTGCCCGCTGCCCCAATATGGGTGAATGCTGGGGTGCCGGAACGGCCACTTTTATGATCCTGGGCAATACCTGTACCCGTTCCTGCTCCTTCTGCGCGGTGGCTACCGGCCGTCCCGATGTTATGGATGGAATGGAGCCCGAGCGGGTAGCACAAGCGATCAAATCCATGGGCATCCGCCATGCGGTGATCACGTCTGTAAACCGCGATGAGCAGAAAGACAGTGGCATGAATATCTGGGCACAGACCGTGAATCTTATTCACAAACATTGTCCGGGGGTAACTATGGAAACACTCATCCCCGATGTAAAGGCCCGCTGGGATATGCTGAAACTGATCACCGCCGAAAAGCCCGACGTCATCTCACACAATATGGAAACGGTGAAAAGGCTCTATAAAAGGGTACGCCCACAGGCGCGTTATGAACGCAGCCTGGAGCAAATCCAAAGAACCAAAGCCGAAGGCATCCGGACAAAATCAGGATTTATGGTTGGACTGGGAGAAACGGTAGAAGAGGTGTACGAACTGATGCGCGATCTGAAATCACACGACTGTGATGTGCTTACCATCGGTCAGTACCTCCAACCTACCAAAATGCACCTACCGGTTCATGAGTTCGTTCACCCTGATCTGTTTGCACACTACCAGAAAATCGGGATGGAAATGGGATTTGACTATGTGGAAAGCGGCCCGCTGGTTCGTTCGAGCTACCATTCAGAAAGGCATCTATAAAACTTATCTTTGAAAAAAGCGCAGTATTGCTGCCTGTTTTGTGTAATTCAGCAACAGTTTTGAATATGGCTTTGTTGATGTAAGTCCGCTAATTTCGTACTTAGCCAAGTTTCCGGCTGTGATTTTGTTTTGTTAGGTTGAAAATACTTATTTTACCAGACGACAGATAACCGTAGTTTGTATGATTAGAAATATTTACAAAGCTTTTTGGGTGATATTTATTCTTTCTTCCGGGATAAATCTCCATGCACAGTACGCCTGGCGCAACCTCGGCCCAGACAATAGTGGTAGCCGTACCCGGGCACTGGCTTTTGACAACAGTGGAAACCTGCTTGCAGGTTCTCAGGGAGGCGGGCTCTGGATTTCCCGCAATTCCGGGGTTTCCTGGGAAAAATCCAGTTCCTACAATGGCAATCCAAACATTACCTCGCTGGCCGTTGATGGCAATAATATATACGTCGGTACAGGTGCCACCGCCTTTGAATTGTCTTATTTTGTAACCCGCCTCAACCGAAGCAGCAGCTATAACTGGCGTACCGACCCCGATGGGTTTAAAGGTTATTTGACGGGACTTCCCGGTGGGGGAGTATTTCTCTCGGAAGATAATGGTGCAACCTGGAAACCGGCACCTGCGACCAATACAGCCGAGACCGTCAACTATAAAGGGCCATTCTCTGCGATTCAAAAAGTAGCGGTTATCAACAACCGCATTTACGTTGCAACCGCAGAAGGGCTTTTTTACTCCAACGATAAAAAGTTAACAGCAAACTCTCTGGTAAAATGTGGCGGAAGCCCGACTTTTCAGGCAGGGGTTGTCTTCGATGTGGAAGGGGCAGACGGTACGACCGTATTTGCAACTGCCAAAACCGGATTCAGAGATTCTCTGTATGTTTCTGCTGACGGAATAAACTTTACCGTAGTAAAAAATCCTACGCTCTACAGCCTGGGGGCATTTAGCACTTCCAGAAGTGAAATCGCCGTAGCTCCCAGTGCAAAAAGCACGATCTATGTAGCAGGTACTCAGGCCAATAACGAAATCAGTGGTGTCTTCCGCTCCGATGACAATGGCGCAACCTGGCGCGTATATGGCCCCAAAGGAAGCCCCGGCTTTACGCCTCTGGGATCTACCGGCCAAAATGCTTTTGCTATGGTGGTTTCGCCCTCGAATCCCAACGAACTGATCGTTGCGGGCAATGCCTGGTTTACCTTCAGAGAAGGTAAAGGCTGGACCCCCACCGCTCAGCAGACCTCTCCCACCCTTAGCAATTATGTACCCCGGAAAATCTATACGATTGTCTATAATCCTTCAAACCCAAATGAATTGTTTGTCGGAACAGACCGCCAGATCGTGCATTCTCCCGATGGTGGTGTTACCTTCTCTCAAAAATCCAAAGGGTATGAGGCAACTATCGCCTATAGTGTCGCATCACTTTCTGTAGAAACCGTCGGCGCAGATGATCCCTTATTTGATGCAGTCATTGCAGGAACAGAAACCGCAGGCTACCTTCTCAACCGCCACTACAATAGCGATAGCCCCACGCGTCAGGGATTTGGTACCATCCAAACCACAAACCTTGGCGACGTCGCAGTATCTTACCTCCACCCCGGAGCCCTGATTCTTCAGGGAACAGACAATGGTGTTGTACGCTCTTTTAATGCCGGCGCAAACTCTGAGCGTTTCTATGGATTGCCCATCCGCCCCAATGTCGCAAATCTTGACACAGCAAATAACGTCTATGTCGACAGATCTGGCATCAATGTCCAGGGAGGTGCGTTGTTTAATTCGCCGACTCCGGCCCAGACTGCATGGGTGCTTGATGAAGTGGTTCCGGCAAATCTGCTCAACAATAATCAGATTACAGAAGAAGAACTTGAAGCCCAAAGTGATAGCTATCTCTTCCTCTGTTCGCGCAACTATGTATGGATATGTAATGGTGCTTTTGGCGACGGTCTTCAGGTAAAATGGAACCGTATTACCAACCTGCTTGTCGATGGAGGTACAGAATATCTGACAACGATCACGGCATCCGGCGACACAGATCACACTTTATACGTGGGTTCCAGCCGTGGTAAAATCTGGAGAATTGACCGCGCACACGATCTGGAAAACTTTAATGTCCAGACTAATGTGGTGCGTATTGACAACGTTAGTGGCAGCAACTTATCACCGATGACCGGAAGATGGGTTTCGGATATTTCTGTTGATCCACAAAATCCAAATAGAATTGCCGTAACATTTGGCTCTTACGGAGGAAATGTCCAGGCAACCCAAGGCTTTGTATGGGTGACTGAAACCGCCAAAACCAGTCCTTCTTTTGGGCTGCTGTCAGGCCATGCTGTGAAAGAACCCGTTTATTCTGTAGAATTTGTAAAAGATCCTGCTGAAAGCGAGTCAGTATTGCTGATTGGAACAGAAACCAAACTATGGTCCGTACGCGATATCGTTCGTGCAGGTCCTTCTATACCTCTCTACCTCTCTTCTCCATGGACAGACGAGTCAGGCGCTGAATTCAGCGGTGCACCTGTGTATGATATATTTGTAAGAAAATATAAGTCCAGACTCACCCCCGACGCGCTGAAGCGTACAGAAGTAAAAATCAATCCGCTTCCGGGTGGAGGTTTTGATACCACAGAAGTGGAAGTCACCAAATCTGGTCATTTCCTCAGTCTGGACAATACGGTATATATCGCTTCTCATGGTCTGGGTTTATGGTCCACCTCCTCGACTGTCCTTGGAAGGGAATCTGCACCCGTAGATCCTGTTGTCATAGAGAAATTAAATATTACGCTTTATCCCAACCCAACCCGCGATATCGCCACAGTGAAGTTTGAACTTCCCGAAGCCGCGGAGGTTCGTATCATGATGTACAGTGCTGACGGCAGAAACATATCGGCACAAAACAGCAACTATGATACGGGTATTCATGAAGTAAATCTTGAAACCAGCCACCTCTCGCCGGGAATGTATTTTATCAGAGTGGATATTCAGAACGAAACCACCTCTACTTCACAAACACTGAAGTCGGTTGTGGTACATTGATCCGAACATTATATTGGTTATAGATAAAAAGTGTCCCTTATCGGGACACTTTTTGTATTTTTGTCCCAAAATTTTTTCACTCAATTTGCTGCATCAATGAAAACCCTTGTCATCTGCCGCCATGCAAAATCAGACTGGCCGGTCGGCGTTTCGGATATTGAGCGACCACTCCAACAAAGAGGCATCAACGACGCCAAATATCTGGGTACCATGCTCGGACAACAAAATTTTGAGCCAGACCTGATTATCAGTTCCCCCGCCAACCGCGCGCTGAGTACGGCAAAGATTGTCAGTGGGAAAATCAATTATCAGGGGGAGATAGAAATTGAAAAAAAAATCTACGAATCTGGCGTCTCCGGAACCCTGGAGCTGATTCATCAGCTTCCCGACCACGCAGATACGGTCATGTTATTTGGCCACAACCCGACCTTTGAAGATACAGTAAGACAATTGCTTCAGATGAGTGCCGCATTTTATATGCCCACCTGTGCCATGGCCTGTATGGAAAGCCGCTCCGACAACTGGGCCCACTTTGATGTCAGGACCATTCACCTCCGCTGGTATCTTATCCCAAGGCTGTTGCGTCAGGACGATTGATAACCATGAATACCCCACATAAAATTATTCTGGCTTCACAGTCTCCCCGGCGGCAGCAATTGCTGCGCGACATGGGATTTACCTTCGAAACTGTAGTACGCCCTTCAGACGAACATATCCAGGAAAATCTTTCCCCAAAAGAAGTTGCCATTTCCATCGCCCAAAGTAAAGCCGAAAACTACCGCGATCTCAGCCACGATCATATCATCATCACCGCCGATACCATCGTCGTCTCCGGCGATGAAATAATGGGAAAACCCGCAAACCGGCAAGATGCAGTCGATATGCTGCGCAAACTTTCAGGGAAAACACACTCCGTTATTTCCGGAGTCACGATTTTATACAAAGAGCAGTTCCACAGCTTTGCAGAAGAGACATTCGTAAGCTTCCGGACACTGGATGATGAGGAAATCTACTATTATGCAGATCATTACAAACCCTACGACAAAGCAGGCGCCTATGGCATTCAGGAGTGGATTGGCATGATTGGCGTTCGTGCGATTGAAGGCGATTTTTATAATGTGATGGGACTCCCCGCGGGAAGATTATATGCGGAGTTGAAGTCATTTACCCAAATAGAATTATCATAATATGCTTTCTATCCATACAGATGAATACTTCATGCGACAAGCACTTCTTCAGGCAGAACGCGCCTATGAAGAAGGTGAAGTGCCTATCGGGGCAGTCGTTGTAAGTAATTTCCGGATTATCGGTAAAGGCTATAACCAAACGGAAAAATTACAGGACCCTACTGCACATGCAGAAATGATTGCCATCACCGCAGCCTGCGAATATCTGGGAAGCAAATACCTCACCGATTGTACCCTGTTTGTCACTGTCGAACCCTGCCCTATGTGCGCAGGTGCACTCCGATGGTCTCAGGTAGAAAGAATTGTATATGGTGCAGACGAGCCCAAAACCGGTTTTAGCCGACATTCGCCCAGCCTTATTCACCCCAAAACCCAGATTCTTTCAGGAATGATGGAAACCGACTGCCGCACGCTGATGCAGGA
The DNA here is from genome assembly GCA_041391665.1 of Bacteroidia bacterium. NCBI lineage: Bacteria > Pseudomonadati > Bacteroidota > Bacteroidia > Bacteroidia bacterium. The sequence goes on from JAWKNO010000003.1 coordinate 1,308,667, forward strand.
ATTTTTTCGCGCCAAAAGAGGCCCCCGACCCGATCATACCTAAATATCCCTAACCACCAACACCTTGGATAACCGCCAAAACAATCTCATCGCCTGGACCACCTTTACGCTTCTCTGTCTGGTCTGGGGCAGCTCCTTTATTCTGATAAAAAAAGCACTCCTTGCATTTGACCCTTTCCAGATAGCCGGGCTGCGAATGGTGTTAGCCGCACTATTTTTACTTCCATTCGTAATTGGAAAAGCCAAAAAACTCACCCGGACAGAATGGAAATTTGTCATGGTCATGGGCCTTATCGGAAACGGAATCCCCGCATTTCTTTTTCCCCTGGCAGAAACACATATCAATAGCGCTACTGCCGGAGTAATGAATGCGCTGAGCCCTTTATTTGTGCTGCTTATAGGCTTTTTGCTGTTTGAGTTTCGGTTTTCATCCCGCCAGGTTGCGGGCGTTTTTCTGGGGCTTGCAGGAGCACTGATCCTCATCTTGTCAGGGGGAGCAGAGGTCGATCTGTGGGGAAATGCCCTTTACTCCATCCTCGTTGTAATTGCTACTATTTTATATGGTTTCAGCACCAATATTATGAAGCGGTATCTCAATCATGCGCCGTCTGTACAGGCCTCGGGATTTGCGCTGTTAACCATTGCTATCCCTTATAGTATTTATCTGCTGTTTGCCGGTCTTCCTGAAGTTTTTGAGACCAATGACCACGCATGGGCTTCACTGGGCTATATTGTAATACTGGGAGGATTTGGAACTGCCGTTGCACTGGTTTTATTTTACCGCCTGGTGCAGGTAAGTGGTCCCATATTTGCCTCTTCGGTAACTTACTTTATTCCGGTAGTAGCGCTCATGTGGGGGTTGCTGGATGGCGAAAGTTTTTCATTGGCACAATTTGGCGGAATGGGCGTTATCCTCGCTGGGGTGTACCTTTCCAACCGAAAATGAATAATTTTTACACGTTTTGCCGGGATAAATACGTATAAAGTAAAAATTTGAATCCTTAGTTTCACTACCAAATACCCAGAATGAAAACGATCCTATCATTTTGCTTCTTATTGGTTGTCGCCCTGTCTTTGGGTTTTGCACAAAATGGCCGCACCAGAGCTGTGGAAGAATGGCCCAAAATCAAAAAAACCACTACCCTTGTCATACTTTATGAAGGACAGGACGCCTATAATGAAAAAATCAAAGATGCGGTAGAAAAATACTGGAAGGTGACGCCGTATCAATTTGCGACCACAGAAGAGCTGCTCAAACTCTCGATGAGTAAGGATTACTCCATGCTTGTGCGCAATGATGCCGAGCGTTTTATCAACCGGGTGGGCCGCACAGACCGCATCAAAAGTAACCATATCGCACTTTACCTTTGTGGCAACGGAGCTGATATGAGAAACTACCCCGGAGCGGAAGCTATTGCCCAGTATCAGTTTACCGATGTCAACAATGTCGATGAATACCTGTATAAGCTTACGGCGATCATCCAGTCTATGCACAACTACCTGGTTTTTCTCGACACAAATAAAATCACGGAAGACAATCACCCCAAGCTTCTCAAAAAATTTGACAATGCCCTCGCCAATACCCTTCACGAGAAAACCCTGTTTTTATTGGAAGAACAACTTTCCACCGATCTGCAAGATCTGGAAACGCTGAAAAAATATTACAAATACGAGGTCAGTATTGTAGATAAAGCGGCAATCGCCGCTGCGATAGATGCGCAGCTTCCCAATGCAGCCTTTTTGCATATTGACCCCAGAGGCAAAACATTGTACGTACTTTCAGCCGAAGGCGGGAGGATCATGTATGAAGCCGAAACCGTCATTCCCGGGCACCTCACAGCCGGTGATTTTTCAGCTTTGTCGCGAGCAGCAAATTAGTCCGGAAGAACTATTTATACCTACTGTAATATTATCAGGAGAACCGAAGGAAAATCACTGGACGACAGCCCTTGCTTGATGATTAGCGAATATTTGAGCGCAGGTGCACAGGATTCCTGTTGGTTAGGTCAGATGCGATATTCGTTTGGATGCAGCCCTGGTGAATGCATAGTTTTGTATCATACCACCTGATAGTAGTAGTTGTAGTTTTTATATGTCATTGCCAAGGGACCTTCTGTCGAGGGTCCTTTTTTATTTGTGCAGGAACAGGGATTCGGTTAATTTCGAATCATGAAATACCAGCATCCGCACGCTAACATCTTCTTCATCGCCGTCCTCCTTTGCGGGGTAGCCGGCTGCTTTTTTTCCGGGAAAAGTTCTATAGCAGACACTTATGATGAACTGCGGGATGAAACTGCTTTTCTGGTCAAAGATTCTGCCATCAACGACTATTTTGCCATGACGGAAAAAGGGATTTTTTTGTATGAAAATGCAGAAAACAAAAAATCAGGCATTCCTGAAGCGGTCATTTATCCCGAAGAATATGAACTATTTGCCGCTCTGGTCAATACCCTGTCTGCGGATAGTATGCTTGGTCTCTACCTGAAAAAGGGCACAAATCGCTGGCCTGATTCTCTTCTCAGCGCCTATCAGACAACCGAAGAAACGATATTTCATTATGGACAGGACTCACTGCAACCTTTGAAAGGTCTTCGTATTGCCCTGGACCCCGGGCATGTAGCCGGCGATTTTGAAACAGCAGTTACAGAAGGCAAATATATCCATATGAAACCCTCTCCGGCTACCTATATGCAACCCATACAGTTTTTTGAAGCCGGGCTTACGCTTGCCACAGCATGGGTGATCAGAGAAGAACTGGAGGCAATGGGTGCAACCGTTTTGATGACACGTACACAGCCCGGCAGAGGTGCGCTGGGGCTGACATTTCAGGAATGGAAAAACTACCGGTGGGATTCACTGATGCAGGCAGAAAAAGAAACAGGTACCCTGACGGCTGAAGAAATCCGGCAGTGGAAAACCAAAGCGCAGGACAAAGACATCATGAGCCGGTTTTTCACCCCTGAAGACCTTCGGGAAAGAGCAAAACTTGTCAATGCTTTCCACCCTCACCTGACGCTCATCATTCACTATAATGTAGATTCACCCAATTGGGAAAACCGGGATGCAGAAGGAAATTTTTCGCCTACCGGGCAAAACTACTGTATGGCATTTGTTCCAGGTGCATTTATGGCGGGCGAACTGGCGGAGCCCGAAAACAGACTGGCCTTTTTGCGAATGGTGCTTACCAATGATGTAAAACAGTCTATCGAGTTGTCACGGGCATTTATCCATCATTCCACCCAAATTACCGGCGTGCCCATCGTTACACAGGAATACCCCCTCCGCTACCTCCATAATGCCTCGGTATATACCGGATATCCCGGTGTATATGCGAGAAACCTCAGCCTTACCCGCCTGATCAACGGGCCCGTATGTTATGGAGAAAGTCTTTGTCAGGACAATATTTCAGAAAGCCGGACTTTCAATACAAAAGATACAGATATCGGAGGAGTTACGGTCTCCAAACGGGTAAAAGTGGTTGCCCGCGCATATGTGGAGGCAGTGAAAGAATATACTGAGAAAGAATTTGCGATTAATTCTGCATCAGGCCGGCAGTAAGGGCATTCTCCCATTGGTTATATATGAAAAAGTCTATATCTTTAGCCCCTTCAACGAAGAGCCGTTGAAATCAAATACTAATTAATAAAAGCCTGTGAGCACGCTACTCATTATTCTGGTTTTTTCTCCGCTTATTGGCGCAGCCCTGATTGGCGCTCTCAATGAATCCCGGGAAAATCTTTCGAAGCAAATCGCCCTGTGGGTATCCATGGTTCCCTTCGTGCTGAGTGTGGTAATGTATATAGATTACCTTTCTCTTTCCAACGCAGGCGAATTCGTCAGCGGTGCTCCGGGTTATGTCTATTTTTTCAACTTTGACTGGCTGTCTTCCGGCGGAGTGGATATTAATTTCACTTTTGCCCTTGACGGAATTTCAGTTTATCTGGTGATGCTCACCACGATTCTTTTCCCCATTTGTATTTACTTTTCATGGGATGTATCCAAAGCACCGAGAGCGTATTATCTGCTCCTTCTGATTCTGGAAGCGGGTATTCTCGGTTTCTTTATCGCCCTGGACATGCTGCTTTTCTATGTCTTCTTTGAAATGGTGCTCATCCCCATGTATTTCCTGATTGGGATATGGGGCGGAAAAGACAGGGTATATGCATCGCTTAAGTTTTTCCTTTATACACTCGTTGGTTCTCTGCTGATGCTGATTGCCATCATTTATCTGGGCACACACGTGGCGATTTCACCAGAACTGCTGAGCCAGCGTCCTGATCTTCAGGGAGTGATTTTTACTACCGACTACTTCCTGATTCTCAACCATCTTTCGATCACACCTTCAGCTGAAAAATGGCTGTTTATTGCCTTTGCACTCAGCTTTGCGATAAAAGTTCCGCTTTTCCCGCTCCACACCTGGTTGCCCGATGCGCACGTACAGGCGCCTACTGCCGGCTCTGTGATTCTGGCAGGTGTATTGCTGAAAATGGGAACTTATGGTCTGGTGCGTTTCTGTTTGCCGATTTTCCCGGAAGCCTCTCTTTACTTCGCAGGGTTTATGTCAACCCTTGCAGTGGTGGGAATCATTTACGGCGCAATGGCCGCTATGGTGCAGACAGACGTCAAAAAACTGGTTGCCTACTCCTCCGTATCTCACCTTGGATTTATCGTACTGGGCATTTTTGCCTTTACAGAGGAAGCGATGAACGGGGCAATCATTCAGATGATCAACCACGGTATCGCTACCGGAGGACTTTTCCTTTTGGTGGGAATGATCTACGACCGTCGCCATACCCGTGAAATCAGCGATTTTCAGGGTATCGCCCGCGTAATGCCTAAATACACCCTCCTGTTTATGATCACGATCATGGCTTCTGTAGGGCTTCCAGGCTTAAATGGTTTTGTTGGAGAATTTTTGGTGCTGATGGGTGCATTTAAATCGGAGTCGATTTCCAATGCGCTTCCAATCTTCGCAGCTACCGGTGTTGTAATCGCAGCGGTATATCTCCTCTGGATGTTTAGAAGGGTCATGTTTGGCCAGCTTGATAAAGATGAAAACCGCAGCCTTGAAGATATTAATGGCCGTGAGATAGCCGTTATGCTTCCGCTGATTATCCTGATGTTCTGGATGGGTTTTTACGCTACGCCTTTCCTGAAGCAAATCGCTCCAAGCGCCAAAATCGTAGTGGAGCAGGTGGTGGGAGATGCTGGTGATACGCACCATGCAGAAAAAGCCATGCCTGTAACTGCTGATTTCGCAAAAGCCGACTAATTGAATTTTTACGGAAACACCGCAGAAACCGCAGAGACTTTCCTATGCTGAATGTCTGGATTTCCTCCAGGCTCCGGCGGTTTCTGAATTTTCGGTAGAACTATTTCCTGATAAGCATCTTATCGTAGCGCGGAAAGATGCCAATATTGAATGGGAAATGCGTTTGCCGTTACCCTTTCCGGCCATCTCTGACAGAGATATTCCGCTTTCCCAATACCTTCAGTCTATACCTGAGGAGATCCCCGCATACATGATCGCTTTGGTTCAGGCCGGCGCCGCCGCGCTTGGATATTTTGAAGAAGGAGAAGCCGTGCAACACAAAGCGATCAAAAAGTATATGAAACGCCACTCTCAGGGAAAATCTCAAATCAATTATCTGAAAACCCGGGGGAAATCCAAAGCCGGTTCGCGCGTCAGGCTGGCCAATACCGTTACATTTTTTGAGGAAATCAACGAACGGCTTACCGAATGGGAGGAAGACTACGCACCACAAAAAATCCTGTATAGCTGTACAGCTACTTTATGGGGACTTTTGTTTCAGTCAAAAGTTCCGCCACCATTTGAAAAAAAAGACCACCGCCTGATCAAAATCCCCAGGGACGTACAAATCCCCACATTTGAAGAATTGCTTCGGATCAACCGATTGTCGGTAGCAGGCTGGCTCACCCGGTCAGAGAGGTAAAATCAAAAACCCCGGCAAACCGGGGTTCTGATATCATAGAAAGAACGTATGGAGGGAAGTGAGTATCTCGGACAAACAATTCTCTGCTTCCTGTTCCAAAAATCAAACGCATATTTTTATTCCTCTTCGGGAAACTCATTCAATTTAAAAGCATATTTCTGATAGCTGATCAATTCTCTTTTTTCCTGATTTTCAACCCAACCAGCCTCTTTGTGGCTAAGTTCAATCAGCTTTCGGGTACGCACATCTTCAAAGGCCTTCACAACCTGCTCCATTGTCTCCAGCTCGTCGGTTGTAAAGAGACTGGGATCGAAGGGGGCAGTAGCAACAAACCGCTCGCCTGTGCCTCCGTGATCAAACATTTCCTCTTCAATAGAAATAAATTTTTCGGCTTCCAATACGCCAAACAACTCATGGAAATGTGAAGGTACAGGGCCAAAGGGAATCGCGCGGTAATTGCAGCCCGATATTGAGATGCCCGTTCGCTGGAAGTTGAAAAAATCGCAGTAAAACATCAGCTTATTCATGCGTGTTTTTAGCGGGCGAACTTTTTCTGCAAAAAACAGGACAAAATGGGCGACCTTTTTAAAATCAGGCCGGGTATAGCCAGTATATTCATTGGCCTCCATGTGGAAGTTCCAGATATATTCCACCACCGTATCCAGTTTATCTTTACCCATCAGGGTATCAATCTGTCTGATCAATTTGTCAAACGCAGCAGGAGAAAAGAGTTCACGTTTTTCATTGACAAAATTGAGAAAATTTTGCGGAGCTTTGGCCAGGCGAATGAGTTTTGCATTGGCGAGGCTGGGGATTTCTCCATTTTCATAATTGCGGAAGCTATTGGCACCGAGATCCAGTACTTCAGACATTTTTGCAGCAGACAACCCGTACTGTTCACGAATTTGTCTGATTTCTTCCGGGAAGGGAATATGATGTTTTTCCCGGTAGAGATTATATACCTGCCGGATATTGATCTCGTCAAGTTCTGTCGTTGAAATCTCTTCACCGGTTTCCTTATGCACATAAAAATGTTCCCAGATTTCAAACACCTCTTTCCTGAAAGGCTCAGATGCTGCCAATTGTCTTTTCAGTACCCATTCCTTCCCGATATGCGGCTTTTTCATTTCTACTTATATGGATATTTAATTTTCCTTTCCGCCGGATGAAAAGAGAAACAAGCCACTGCCTGATTGCCCAATCCTTTGGAAATTTTGATATAGACTTCCGTTCCGTTTACCATCGTACCAAACTCCCAATACATGGCGCCGATCCTTACTCCGTCGGGCTTAGGGCCCTTGTAGTAATCTCTTGCTGAGAGGTTGTCGAGAATATGTTCTCTCTCCTCAGCAGTTATCTCCAGGTCCAGCAGCGCTTTGAAATTTTTACGACGATCGTAGATGATCATCCCAAACTTTTTCTTCAACGCCCGAAAGCCGTAGAGAAAGTAATCGATCTCTTCCAGATTGGGTATGTTACGAGTTTCCACCTGAACTTCCACCTAAATTCAACTTTATATACGCAATATATACAAATAAGATTGAATAATAAAACTTTAAAGTTGAATTTTTTAAAAAAAATAACAAAATAATCCACTTTAAGATTGGATTGAATTTTGTTTGGCCAATTTATCCAGAATCCTTAGCTTGGATAAAAATTATTTATGCTTCGGCTTTATACCCTGCTTTTGTGTTTTTTCATAGTTCCTTCCTCCTTTGCCGGTCTGGTTCCTTCCCCGGAAGCATATCTTGGTTATCCGCCTGGCAGTCGTTTCACTTTTCATCACAGGATTACGGATTACTTTTCTCATGTCGCTTCGGTTTCAGACAAAGTTGCGATTATTCCTTATGGCTCGACCTGGGAAGGCCGCCCTTTGCTGGTGGCAGTAGTAACTTCTCCCGGAAATCATAAAAATTTGCCTCAAATCCAGGCTTCCAACCTCGTCCGTGCAGGTATGGGGGCAATATCCAAAGGGGAAAAAGCCGATATTCCGATTGTATGGCTTAGTTACAATATACACGGAGACGAGGCCTCCAGTTCTGAAGCTGCCATGCAAATGCTGTACTTTCTGGCAACTGCCGATACACTGCCCTGGCTTGATTCTATGGTCGTTATCCTCGATCCATGTATGAACCCCGATGGCCGCGACCGCTATGTAAACTGGCAATATCAGACCGGAGCAGCCAATCCGAATCTTTTTCCTCAATCCGTCGAACATAGCGAAGACTGGCCCGGTGGAAGAGAAAATCACTATCATTTTGACCTGAACCGCGACTGGTGTTGGCAAACTCAGCCTGAAAGCCGCCAGCGTGCCGCTCTTTACTACCAGTGGATGCCCCAGATTCATGTCGATTTCCACGAAATGAAATCCGATAAAGCCACGTACTTCTTCCCTCCTTCGGCCCGTCCTTTCCATCCGGCCATCACCGGTTGGCAAAGAGAATTTCACACAATCATCGGGAAAAACCATGCAAAATGGTTTGATAAAAACTACTGGTTATACTTTTCCAAGGAAGTTTACGACCTGTTTTACCCAAGCTATGGTGATACCTGGCCTTCGTTTCAGGGCGCAATGGGTTTTACCTATGAGCAGACCGGTGGCGATGGTGCGGGCAGGGCAGTATTATTGGCAAACGGCGATACGCTAACCCTCGCTGACCGAATCGCCAAACACCTTACGACTGGTATATCCACCATTGAGTCGGCCTATAACAACCGGAAAAAACTCCTGGGCGAGTTCCAAAAATACTTTGAGAATAATAGCCAGAAACCCTATGGTTCATACAAAACTTATATAATAAAACCAGGTACACACCCCGAACGCGCCGGGCAATTGCTTCGGCTACTGGATCAAAACCAGATTCAATACGGTAGCCCGTCGGGGGAAACCAAAACCTTGAAAGGATTCAGCTATGCGGACAATGCAGAAATAAATTTCCAGCTCTCAGCGGACGACATTGTCATTTCTGCCTATCAACCCAACAGCCTTTTACTTCAGGTCTTGTTTGAACCTTCACCTCAACTGGAAGACTCTCTCACCTATGATCTTACGGCATGGGCACTTCCGTATGCCTACGGGTTGTCATGTTATGCACTGGAAAGCCGGATCAACCCGGAACCCTATCGAAGCCCTTTCCACCCAACTGATAAACTGCAACCTGCCAATCCTTATGCATGGCTGGTAGAATGGAAGGACTTTCACCATGCGAGGTTTCTCGCCACAGCGATCCAGGCCGGAATTGTGCCCTCACGTGCTACGGCGCCCTTTCGTATCGGGGACAAAGAATTTGAGCGGGGTACATTGATATTTTATGGAGGAAAACAAGGAGATGCATCAGGTTCAAAACTACAAAAACTGGCTGCCGAAAGTGGAGTGGAATTATTTCCGGTAGCGAGCGGCCTTGTAGATGAAGGGAACGATTTGGGGTCTGACCAGATCCAGGCCTTACAAAAACGAAAGGTTGCGTTGCTTCGTGGAGCGGAGATGTCAGTGATTAGTTTTGGCGAACTCTGGTATTATCTGGAGCAGGATCTGGGTTATCCTGTTTCGGTATTGGATACACGATTTTTGGAAAAAGTCGATTTAGAATCCTTTGATCTTTTGATTTTGCCATCGGGCAACTACGAAAGATTTTACGATCAAATCATGGATTTCATTGAAACCGGAGGCACAGTTATCGCCCTTGAAAAGGCCATGGATCTGTTTGGAAAATCGGGAAACAGACAACAGACAGCATTATATACGGCCATTGAAAGGGGGAAAAGGAGCCTTACCCGCAACTTTATGATGCAGGATACACCAGCCACGCTTTTTGAGGAAATGCCCAGATTAGCGATCAGCAATTCGGTTCCGGGTAGTATTTTCCGTGTAGATACAGACCCGACGCATCCGCTGGCATTTGGGATGGGCGATCATTTTTATTTATTAAAGCACAATTCTACAGCGTTTCCCCTATTAGAAGATTCGGGGTGGAATGTCGGAAAATTTCCGGAAGCACTGGAAACGCATGGTTTTACGGGAAAGAATGTAAAAGACATCATGCCCAATAGCATGGCAGTTGGAGTAGAGAAATACGGGAGGGGAACCATTATCTATTTTACCGATTCACCTGTGATAAGGGGATTCTGGTATAGCGGGAAGTTGCTGTTGGCGAATGCCGTATTCTACTGGTAAAACTTTAGCCTCTTTCCAGATCTATCATATCCAGAAGTGCGACGGCGGCTTCTGCGCCTTTATTTCCCAGACTACCGCCTGCACGGTCCATTGCCTGCTCCAGAGTATCAGGAGTCAGCACACCGAATATCACAGGCTTATTGTGGTCAAGCGCAACACGGATGATCCCATTGGCTACAGCCTGAGCGATAAATTCAAAGTGGCGGGTTTCACCCTGAATAATACAACCGAGGCAAATGACCCCATCGAGGTTATAGTGTTTGGCAAGCGCAATGCTGGCAGCCATGGGCAGTTCGAAAGAGCCAGGCACATCATACCGGAGAATATTTTCCGGACGGACACCCGTTTCTTTCAAAACATTGACCGCACCTTGAAAAAGTGCGGTCGTAATTTCTTTATGCCAGTTGCTTACAGCGATTACTACACGGTCAGCCCCGTGGTTTTTACCTCCGGAGTAACGGATAGCAGAAAGGTCGTGCGCCTTAGAGTCGCTCATTCTGATACTCTTCCGATATATTTATCGATATTCAGCCCTTCGGTACTGGTCGGGAAATCCGTTTTGATCTTTTTGTAAAGACCCAATGCTTTTTGAGGTTTGCCGGCAGCCTCGTAGTTTCTACCTGCATTCAACAGCATGGTAGGAGTCGTGGCTTCGTTCTCTGCTGGAGTATAAGCGGCCTTCTCAAAAAGAGAAGCTGCTTTTTCCGGATTACCGAGATCCTCATAGGTGAAAGCCAATGCAGAAAGTACAGACATGGAGAAAAGATTATCTCCAAGGGAGACTTTCTCCAAATACTCTCGTGCGGACTCCAGGTCGTTTTTCTGTAAATAGATCGAACCGATATAGAAGTTGGCCATATTGGCGGCTTCTGTACCACTGTAGTCAGAGACAATATCGAGCAGACCAAGCGATTGTCCGTCCCCGTTTAATGCGAGGTCGAGCGAATCAGCTTCAAAATACTTTACAGCCTGGAACATCTCGCTGCTGGCTTCGGTATGTTTGCTGCTGCGCATTACATCATAGCCAACAATTGCCGCTATTACGATGGCAACTATTGCAACCCCTATGATGATAAGGTTTCGGTTTTTCACGACAAACTCTTCGATGGAAAACCCGCCTTCAGACACTTCTTTGCCCTTGTCCAATACTTCGTCGTCCAAATCCCTCGCTTTTACTTTGCTTGCCATAGTTTATTGCATATTAATCTGGTCTGCAAAACAAATAAAACAAAGCCTAAACTACAAAAGTTTACCCCTGAAATGATAAGAATATAAAAAAAAAGGGGGCATAACGCCCCCTTCTTCTGTCTGACAATCATCAGATCATCATTTATTTTCTCACAATACGCTTGTAAGCGGTGCGTTCGCCATCGGAAATTTTCACTACATACACACCTTCCGCATGCTGGGTAAGGTCGAATCTGTATTTAAATCCGCCGAAGACATGGTTTTCCACCTGCTTCATGATCGTACGTCCACGTGCATCGCTCACTTCTATGGTCAATGTCTCAGCCTGAATATCCAGCCCTTCGATCCAGAACTGATCGACGGTCGGGTTCGGATAGACGCTGATTGCACTGCCAAAGAGTTCGTCGCCAATGCTTGTCGGACCTACCACCTGTACCAGTGTGTCGCTACCGCAGTCATTGGTTACGATTTGTGTTACCTGGAATGAACCGGTAAACTGATACGTATGGGTGGGGCTTGGATCTGTACTGGTGTTTCCGTCTCCAAAATCCCAGCTGATGGATGAGCCATTGGCTGACGCATCGTTGAACTGGAAGGTAAAGCCGAAGTTCACCCAGTTGTAGTTAAAGCCTGCCACAGGACTCAGTTCGAGGCTCAGCGTTACGGTGTCTGCACCTTCGCAACCACCAGCATCTGTTACGGCTACAGAGTAAACCCCTGCGGATGTTGCCGTGATCGTCTGTGTTGTTGCGCCATTGCTCCACAGGTAGCTGGCTCCCGGGTTGCCTGCATCAAGGGTAATGCTGTCGCAACCTGCCTGATCGCCACCGAGGTCAACCGAAGGAGGCGTACCCGCAGTAATCACAATCGCATCTGTAGTTGCACAACCACTGGCTGGATCGGTAACCGTTACGGAAACGGTATCTGAACCACTTACAGGAGGAAGCGCCACGATAGTCTGACTGTTGTCGCCCGTGCTCCAGTTAAAGCTCAGACCAGGGTTGCCGGCGTCGAGCGGAACAGGGTTACAAGTAGTCAGGTCGCCACCAAGGCTTACAACCGGTGCATCTTTCACATCAATGGTGATCGTATCACTTGCTGAACAGCCCAGCGCAGTTACTTCTACATAGTAAGTACCACTGTCGGTAACAGTCAGCGTCTGGGTAAAGGTACCCGGTACAGACCATACATAAGTAGAGCCAGGGTTACCCGCGTCGAGTACGATCTGATCACAAGCTACCGTGTCGTTTGGACCAAGGTCAACCGTAGGCGTGGGGTTGACCAAAAGATTCACAGAGTCAGTACCCACACAGCCATTGATATCCACCACACTTACATAATAAGACCCGGTGGCATTAGCTGTGATACTGGCAGTCGTATCACCTGTGCTCCACATGTAAGATACAATCTGTGGGAGGAATGCATCAAGTACCTGACCTTCGCAAGCTGTACCATCAGGGCCCAGATCGACAGGCACATCCGGGAGGAATACTGCCTGAACAGGAACAAACGGGCTCGGACAACCGAATGGTGTAATGTTCCAGTCGTAGAAGAAGTAGTAAAACCCTGCGAGGTTATTGATTGCATTGGTGATGGAAATCACACCGGGGACTTCATAGGGGTACACAGCACCTGCTGTATTCCGGAAAGCACTCGGTATGGTTGATCCCGCAAGATTGATTTCATACCCCACACCCGCAGGAACGCTAAAGTTGACATTCAGCACGGTATCAGGAACCGTTCCGGCAAATGGGAAAGTTCCGGTCTGAACGATAGCGCCTGTATTGTCATAAACTGTAATCACGATATTACCGGCACCTGACGGGTAAATCTTCAGTGAATTGATCGTCAGTGCCTGAAGCGCATCAAAGACAAGCCCATCGGCGAAGAAGGTGTAGTTGGCACCAGCTCCAATGGCATTATTTGCCGGAGAAAATCCGCTGTAAGATACCTGATCGGTAGCCTGAGCATAATACGTGGTGGTACTTGTCAGGAAGGGAGTAATCAGGGTATCTCCTGTCGCGATGATGTTACCACCCGGCGTATCAAACCAACGGATAGAGGTAGATCCAGAATTGGCGATCAGCATAAAGGATGCAGAGTCGCTCGAACAGATCGAATCAGCGAATACCGTAGGTGGTGCAGCAGAGATCGAAATATCGGAGCTAAACAGTGTACTGTCATTAAAGAACAGCGTATCTCCCGCCAGTACTGTATAACCCGCAAAGTTGAAGATACCGCCGACGTTGGAGTTGAATGTTCCCACAACAAAGAATGCCGTGTCTCCGGGAGCAATTGAGTCCGGGAAAACACTCGTAATCGTGGTATTTGCAGCGCCAGTGATATTGACTGTTACAGGTACGTTTTGCTGGGTTTGGACACCATAGTTCACCAGCATTACTTCAATAACTGTAGAATCAGAGCTACAATCCTGTCCGGCGGGCTGTGTAAATGCCGCTACCCCCATATCGTCGTCCGGGGTATCGTAGATAAAGATGTCATCAAAAGCAAATCCATCATCCTGAACAGATCCATCAGAACCAAATGCCACTCTCAGACGCACGTCTGTCTGACCTGCCAGACCATCAAGGGCATGTTTAGCAATCACCCAGCCATTGGAACCGGAACCATTTCTTCCTGTCCACCCTTCCTGCTGACCTCCGGGATTACCATTGATCGTATTGTCGGTGTACCAGTTGTCGGGGTCTCCAAAGGCACCTACGTTTTGCCAGGTAGCACCGTTGTCAATGGTTGACTGAAGCACAGCACCATCCCAGCTGATTTCTGATTCCCACCAGATGGCCATCTCTATCCGGGGAGCAGAGAGGTTGGAGAAATCAAAACATGGGCTGAGTACCCAGCCATTTTCGTCATTATTGTACAGTCCGGTAGCATTGGTAACCCATGCGTTTACCCCGGAAGCTGCGGAGTTGATAACAACATTGGCAGGGGTATTCAATTCGAAAGTAGTAGTTCCTTCTACTGTCCAGCCACCATCGCCATTTTCAAAATCCTGCGAATATGGATAAGAGGAAACAACCGGAATATTGATAATATCAACAGAGGTAGTGTCATTGTTGACATTGGTATCACCTGCCAGACCGGAAGTCCATGCGGTTACGGTATAAGTTCCCGGTACGCTGAAGTTCTGTGCAGCAATGATAATCGGAATGGTAACACCAGGAGCAATCGTATCCTGCGGGCTTGGCAGAGTATTGACGGCTCCAGGCACGCCATTGAGGCTGATCTGGTAGCTTACCGTCACATTTGTCAGGATCGAGTCCGTACCCAGGTTGGAAAGGCCAAGTGTAACGTCTTCGCTTGCTGTGAGCCCACAACCACCTACAGGGGTAAACACGTCAGTAATACCGGCATCCTGAGGAATTACATCCACCAATCCGAAGTCATCAATAGCAATATCATGGACAAATGAACCATTGTTGTTATTCACCCGGAACCGCACACTGAATACCGGTCCATAAGCAGACATATCCAGATCGATGAAATTCCAGTTGGGATCTTTGTGTCCCAGCGGAGGAATAATATCAAGGATCAGATCACTTCCCTGAATCAGGTCAATATGCAGCGTGTTCTCGTTGTTGGGGAAGTTGGCGTCATTGGAGTGATACCAGAACTGCATCTTCGGCTGGTTGAAACTACTCACATCAAAACATGGAGAGATCACAATCACCGAGTCATTGTTGAAATCATCTTCAGCAAAGATATAGTTCGTACTGCCGGTAGTATGGTCAGCAATAGGACCGGTGTTTGCCGAACCTGTAGCAGCACTACGCACCGCCCAGTCCTGTGGTGCATCTTTCGGTTTGGCTAAACGCAGGAGGCGAGGAATCGAGCCTATTGTCGTTTTAGCCTTTGTTGTGTGCTTTTACTTATTAGTTCTAAAGCAAATTCCAAATCCTTATCTTTTTGTTCTATGATATAATCGATTTTGGGTTTAATGTAATAATCTGGAATAACACTATGAAGTTTGTCATCTTCGTTAGGTTTAATCATATATTGTAATTGTGGCAACTCGATTTGGATAGCAGTATTGGGGAGTGTAATATTTTTGGGACTCCCGCAAATTACAAACTCACTTCCTCCCGTTTCTTCACCTATGAAGATTGCTCTTTTGTGTTTTCTAAGCACGGAACAGAATATCCCTGTGTTTGAAAAACTACCACCATTTATTAGCACATAGATATTCCCTTTGAAGTTTTGAGACATTGGTTGATGTAATCCACTCTGTGGACCATTGCATTCTACAATAATTCCTTTTTTCTTTCTATAATATTGTTCTACCAATACAAATGGTTCGTTTAGTAAATATTTAAGTAAGTAATTTGAGTTCCTTGTATCACCTCCTTGATTATTACGCACATCAATAATAAGATTTTGAATACTTTTATCTCTAATTTGCTCAATTGCTTTTTTAATTTCAGGAACAAACTTTTGTCCGTAATACTTCTTTAAAATATTATTATGCCAGTCTTTGATTGTTAAAATACCAATGCTTTTTTCTTCGTCAATTGCAAGTGTTATTCCTTTTTCATCTGGTTCTTGAAGTTTTCTGATTTGTTTAAAAAGTTCAGGTTTGGAAATACCTTTAAAAGATATTGCCCTTTCTTCTAATCCATCATAAAAGTTTATTTGGTATTCTTCACTACAACCATAGAAATAACTGAAATATTCGTAAAAATACGTATTCAGAACCCAAGTGGGGTAATTGTAATTGTCTCCGTCTCGCATCATTTTGCTCAGCATTTCTTGAATTAGTTCGGATGACTTTATTCCATTTATAGAAATTATTTGAGTTCCTTCTTCCAATTTGCCTATTGAGCTATAGCTTTTAGAAACGTACAATTTACTGCCATCCCAAAACGGCTGCAACGGGATAAATAATTTGTTTGCATTATTGTTTTCCATCCATTTCTTATTTGGATAGAATAATGTGTGGCCATCTTTGATAACTCCATTTGAATTGGATAACAAATTATACACTTCCAATTCCGTTAAACTATCTTCTATAGTTAAATTGTTGAAGAAGTTAGAAAACTCCTCTTTCGTTGTGTAGATATTAATGTTTGGATGTTTTTCAATTAATGCTGACTGAAGGTATGTTAAATCCTCAAGTATCATTTCTTTGCTAAAAGTATTGCTTTGCCCAAATATAATCACTGGGATAAAAGTCAGAAATAGGAATATATGTCTAAAGTCAATCATTAAGTTTTTAGTTTTAATTGCACACAACTGTACGTTAAACCATCCGTTGGGCAGCGTAATTACCGGCGCACCGGGGCCAAATGTTACGTTATTGGGAACCCAGCCCGGACCATCAAAGTTTTCGAAGTAGGGATAGTTACCGGTATAAGCCTGATAGTGAATAACCGATTTAGAGGTGGTGTCATTCAGGGGATTGTTATCAGCAGGCGTAACCTGGGTGGTAACTACAGTGATCGTATGAGGACCGACAGCAGAAAGATCTGCGGTTGCTATAAAGCTGTACACCATTGTATCGCCGGGAGGCAGAATGCCGGGCACGGTTTCCGGAGTCGTAAATGCACCACCGTCAACAGAGAAGGATGCAATGATATTGGTCAGCGTATCAAGACCAAAACCGTAGATTTCTACTTTTACAGAGTCTGCGGAAGAAAGTCCGCAACCATCGTTGGGCAGCAATACGGTTCCGGCTTTTACATCATAAGGCTGTGGCTCAAACAGATTGATATCGTCAATCGCCATATCGCTGGTGAATGTGGTACCTGCGATACTTCTGAATACAATCTGAACCGTTCCCAGTGAAGTATAACCCGACAGGTCAACGGTAGCTTCCAGCCATGGGTCGGTTTCAGCGGTCTGCTGCTGGCCGGAAAGTGACCATACAACGGCATCACCGGTATCAGACCGTACGACTACCTGCAGTGTACCCATAGCCGCACCAAACATATGATACCAGAAGCCGAGTTTGGGCTGGTTGGCCGAACCTAAATCCACACAGGGGGAGATCAGATCAAACACATTGCCCAACACAGCGCCTGAGGTTTCTGTATACACATAAATAGATCCACCGGTTGTATGATCGTCAAGTGGCCCTGTACCGGTGGAGTTTTGAATACCATCGGTTTCTACCGTCCAGCCAACAGTCGTACTGGTGTTGGTGGAACTGGTCGTCCAGCCATTGCCAAATGTACCGGGAGAGCCTATGGTAAATCCGCTTTCAAAATCTTCGATATAGGGAAATGAAACAACAGGTAGAGCCTGTATTACAGCGGTTGTCGTATCATTAAAATCGTTATTATCACCGGGAATGCTGGTGTATATAGAAAGGTTATGGTTACCCGCTGCTGAAAAGTTAGCACTGGTAGAAACCAGAACACTGGTCGTCGCGCCAGAAGCCAATACACCGCTTGTGACGACTGTAGAATATGTTGCGGTACTTGCCCCTGTTACATCTACCGTGACAGTAAGGTTATTTGTAGAAAAGTCCACCGCTGAAGTACCATAGTTGGATATCTCCACGCTGAGACTGTCTGCACCGGCAAAACATTTAACTCCCAGCGGATCCGGATCCAGCAATGCAGAAGCGCCTAAGTCTGTCGGAGAAGGCTGAAAGAGAAGAATATCATCAATCGCCATATCGGCAGTAAAGCTACTGTTGCCATAGCTTCGGAATTCGATCTGAATTGTGTTCCCTGCCCAGAAAGACATGTCCACTGTATCGGAAAGCCAGGGGTCATTCTGCGCGGTTTGCTGCTGACCACTGAGTGTCCAGACTGTCGAATCCTGACCATTCCATAGTACTCTTACAGCCATGGTTCCCATCGTAGAACCAAACATGTGGTACCACCAGGTCAGTATAGGATTGGTGGCTGAGCTTAAATCGATACAAGAACTGATCAGCCCGAAGGTATCCACGGGAATAATACCTGAAGATTCCAGATACACATAAATATTTCCCCCCGGAGTATGGTCATCAATTGGGCCAGTACCCGTAGAGTTTTGAATACCGTCTGCCTCTACTGTCCAGCCAATCGTGGTACTTGTACTGGTCGAATTTGTTGACCACCCATTCTGGAAGGTACCGGGATTTCCTATTATAAAAGTTTCAAAATCTTCCTGAATACCCGAACTTACCGGAAGGGTTTCCACCGAAGCCTGAACCGTATCATTAAATGCATTGGGATCATTGGGGGTGCTGGCAATAACTTCCATATTGTGAATACCACTGTTGGAGAAGTCTGCATTAGTAGTCACCACCACATCCTGAGTAGCCAAAACAGCCAGCGTCCCCGAAGTAAGCGTTGGAGAAAAGGTTTGTGTGCTTGCTCCGGTTATGTTTAATGTCAGTGTCACATTATCTGTCGCAAAGTTCAGTGGCTGCGTGCCAATATTCTGAATTCGCACAGTTACAGATTCAGACGCGTCATAACAAGCGGCTTCTGTTGGAGACACCACCTGTACAGCCGCAATATCTATAGGTACCGCATTGTATAGCAGGACATCATCCAGACCAATATCTCCTGTACCTCCGGCGCCTCTTACTCCGATAAATTGAATCCGGACAACAGAATCTGTTGCCCAGCCCAAATCGGCAATTGCTTCCAGCCATGGATCTGTTTCGGCAAATTGCTGCGACCCAAGCAGCCCGTATACGAGTGAATCAAACCCGCCGGAAGTAATCACATGAACAGCCAATGTGTTGATAGTTGTTCCATACATATGATACCAGAAAGATAGACGGGGTGCACTTGCCCCAGTCAGATCGATACATGGCGAGGTAAGTGTATAGATATCTCCTGCTACACCTGACGATGTTTCTGTGTAAATATAAGTATTCCCGCCTGGCGTGTGATTGTTAAGTGGCCCGGTAAGTGTGGTATTCTGGATACCGTTATTTTCTACCCACCAGCCAGCATTAGCGTTGGGAGAAGTGGCAGACCAACCGGGACCAAATGTGCCCGGAGATCCGGCAACCCATGTTTCAAAATCTTCGGAAAGGGCTCCCCCTGAACCAAGGACTGCGCTGCTGTTGACAATATTGGCGGAAGACATGGTGTCATTCGCCAGATTTGCATCAGGTCCACCGGTGACAAACTCTGCATACGCATCAAATACATGTGTACCTGGTGCGCTCATATCATATGCTGTAGTTACCACTACTGCCATCGAACTACCGGGAAGCATCGTTCCCGATGTAAGGGTAGTAGAATACGTCTGTGGATTGGGCCCTGATGTTGTACAGGTAACTTTGACGTTATCTGTAGCAAAGTTCAGTGTATCAGAACCAAAGCTGTAAAGATTCAAAGCAATGGTCTCATTGTCTGTATAACATGCTGTATTCGAAGAAACCGGTGATATCAGATTGGTAACTGACACATCTTTCGGACCAACCACCAAGGGCAGAGTCTGGTTCCACGTTGCTGTAATTTCAGCAGCTGTCAGCGCACGGTTGTAAATACGAAATTCATCCATCAATCCGGCAGGGCTAAGACCAACATTGGCGCCATAGCCTCCTACCGTAAAGGTACCTGTACCGGCGGTAATTGTAATCGGTCCGGCCTGATTTACAGTGTTTACCAATGCTCCGTTCAGATACGCTTTGATCTGGTTTGCTGGGCTGTCATACACAAAGTGAATCACATTCGGTGTAACTACTGCACCGCCGGTTACCAGTACATCCGTAATACCTGTACCACGGAGAATCCAGTTGTTTGCCCCTGCAACTCCATTGGTAAAACAACGGAATCCTCCGGCAGACGCATCTCCGAAAATATAGTACAAAGTAGAGCTGGGCTGTATGTTGTTACACCAGAAGGAAATGGTCCAGCTTCCCGACAAACTGGTAACCCAGCCTGTATTCACATAAGAAGATGCCACACCCGTACCTACAAGTGCATTGCCAAACTGCCCGGTAGGTCCCTGAGATACCCCGGTACCCACAAAGGGTGCAGGATTGGTGCCTACGGGCGATGAGGCCAGGTTGGGGACTGCCGTAGTCCCCGTTCCGTTAAATTTTAAATACAACAACTCCGGGACGGACTGTCCAAACAGAAGAAACGTTGTTGTAAGGGTTAAGAAAAAGGTCAGAAGTAATCGTTTCATTTCATTAGTGAGATTTTGGTGGAAATTTTTAGGGAAAAAATAATATGTACCATCCATGCAAATATTGCACAGACCAGAACATTGGCTTTATTTCCAATACACAAAAGGAAAACCCCCAGTTGTTGCTGGATTTCGTTTCCAATTGAGATTACCTTGAAAATAAAGAGGTGGGAGGAAAATATAGGGAAAAGGAATTATGCGCCATACACAAGCTCGTTTAGTTAGGTGAAATTGTAAGGTAACAGTAGCCCTCTTCGATTTAGCTCGTTCAACTTAAAAAGAATTATTGGAATTTTCAACGATAACACCTGCCAAATATACAAAATGCAAAAACCGGAGAGGAAGTTTTACCCTCCTCTCCGGTTTTTTATTTTCAGAATTACCTTTCGGTTATTTTCTCACAATACGCTTGTAAGCGGTGCGTTCGCCATCGGAAATTTTCACTACATACACACCTTCCGCATGCTGGGTAAGGTCGAATCTGTATTTAAATCCGCCGAAGACGTGGTTTTCCACCTGCTTCATGATCGTACGTCCACGTGCGTCGCTCACTTCTATGGTCAATGTCTCAGCCTGAATATCCAGCCCTTCGATCCAGAACTGATCGACGGTCGGGTTCGGATAGACGCTGATTGCACTGCCAAAGAGTTCGTCGCCAATGCTTGTCGGACCTACCACCTGTACCAGTGTGTCGCTACCGCAGTCATTGGTTACGATTTGTGTTACCTGGAATGAACCGGTAAACTGATACGTATGGGTGGGGCTTGGATCTGTACTGGTGTTTCCGTCTCCAAAATCCCAGCTGATGGATGAGCCATTGGCTGACGCATCGTTGAACTGGAAGGTAAAGCCGAAGTTCACCCAGTTGTAGTTAAAGCCTGCCACAGGACTCAGTTCGAGGCTCAGCGTTACGGTGTCTGCACCTTCGCAACCACCGGCATCTGTTACTGCTACGGAGTAAACACCCGCTGAGGTAACTGTGATGCTCTGAGTTGTTGCGCCATTGCTCCACAGGTAGCTGGCTCCCGGGTTGCCTGCATCAAGGATGATAACATCGCAACCTGCCTGATCGCCACCGAGGTCTACTGAAGGCGGTGTACCCGCGGTAATCACAATCGCATCTGTTGTTGCACAACCACTGGCTGGATCGGTAACCGTTACGGAAACGGTATCAGAACCACTTACAGGAGGAAGCGCCACAATCGTCTGGCTGTTGTCACCGGTGCTCCAGTTAAAGCTCAGACCAGGGTTGCCGGCGTCGAGCGGAACAGGGTTACAAGAAGTCAGGTCGCCGCCAAGGCTTACAACCGGTGCATCTTTCACATCTATGGTGATCGTATCACTTGCGGAACAGCCCAGTGCGGTTACTTCCACATAGTAGGTACCACTGTCGGTAACGGTCAGCGTCTGGGTAAAGGTACCCGGTACAGACCATACATAAGTAGCGCCAGGGTTACCTGCATCGAGTACGATCTGATCACACGCTACCGTGTCGTTTGGACCAAGGTCAACGGTAGGACTTGGGTTCACCAACAGAATAACGGAGTCAGTACCCACACAACCATTTACGTCAGTAACATCTACATAGTAAGTACCTGAAGTAGCGACGGAGATACTTGGAATGGTATCACCTGTGCTCCACTGGTAGCTGACGATTTGTGGAAGGAATGCGTTCAGCGTAGTGCCTTCGCAAGCGGTTCCGTCAGGACCGAGGTTGACAGGTACATCCGGGAGGAATACTGCCTGTACAGGCACCAGCGGGCTGGGGCATCCGAAGGAAACAACGTTCCAGTCATAGAAGAAATAGTAGAACCCTGAAGTACCGAGGCCATTGATCGTACCTGTAACGGAGACTACACCTGGTATTTCGTATGGGAATACTGCACCACCGGAGTTACGGAAAAGGGAAGTAACCGTAGAACCATTGGCATTCATCTGATAGCCTGTGCCGACCGGAATATCAAAATTCAGGTTCAGAACCGTATCAGTAACCGTACCACCAAATGGGAAGGAAGCTGTTTCTACAACAAATCCCGTATTGTCCAGTACATTCACCACAATCGTACCTGCACTGCCCGGATATACTTTCACAGAGCTAATCGTTATATCCTGTCCGACATCAAAGGTCAGACCGTCAGGGAAGAATGTATAAGCGGCACCTGCCCCAAATGTATTATCAGCAGGCGTAAATCCGGAGTAGGTAATCTGATCTGTAGCCTGTGCATAATACGTAGTCGTACTTGTCAGGAAAGGCGTAATCAGCGTATCTCCTGTATGGATAACCTGGCCGCCCTGCGCGTCATACCAAAGAATGGTCGTAGCGGAAGTATTGGCAACCAGCATGAAGGATGCGGAATCGCTGGAGCAAATAGAATCAGGAGTTACTGAAGGCGAAAGCGCTGATGTCGTGATATCGGAAATAAACAGCGTGCTGTCATTGAAGAACAATGTGTCACCACCCAGTACGGTATAACCTGCAAAGTTGAAGGTTCCACCAATATTGGAGTTGAAAGTTCCCACAACAAACAGTGCTGTATCACCCGATACAATCGAGTCTGTATACACATTTGTAAGTGTCGTATTGACCGCACCTGTGACATTGACCGTTACGGGTATGTTTTGCTGAGTCAGGAGACCGAAGTTGACCAGCATCACTTCTACTACGGTAGAATCAGAGCTACAATCTATACCAGAAGGTTGTGTAAAGGCCACTACCCCCATGTCATCATCAGGTGTATCGTAGATGAAGATATCGTCAAATGCAAATCCGTCATCCTCAACAGACGTATCTGATCCAAATGCAACCCGAAGTTTCACATCAGATTGTCCGCCAAGGCCGTCAAGTGCGTGTTTGGCAATTACCCATCCACCGGAGCCGTTATTACTGCTGTTACGGCCTGTCCAGGCTTCCTGAGATCCACCGGGAGCGCCATTGACAGTATTGTCTGTGTACCAGTTGTCAGGATCACCAAATGCACCTACATTCTGCCAGGTAGTGCCATTGTCGATAGAGGACTGAAGCACACCACCATCCCAGCTAAATTCGGAGTTCCACCAAACCGACATTTCGATTTTGGGTGCAGAGAGGTTGGAGAAGTCAAAACATGGCCCCATGACCCAACCATCTTCACTGGAGTTGTAAATACCCGTAGCGTTGGTAACCCATGCATTCACACCGGAAGCTGCAGAGTTGATTACCGCACCAGCAGGAGTAGCCAGTTCAAAGGTAGTGGTTCCTTCTACTGTCCATCCACCATCACCGTTTTCGAAGTTCTGTACATATGGATAGTTGGTAACAACCGGAATATTTTTGATATCAACGGAAACGCTATCGTTGAACTGGTTGCTATCACCGGCCAGACCGGAAGTCCATGCTGTTACGGTGTAAGTACCGGGTACGCTGAAGTTTTGTGCAGCGATGATTACCGGAATTGTCACACCTGGTGCGATGGTATCCTGTGGGCTAGGCAGTGTGTTGACTGCTCCAGGTACGCCGTTGAGGCTGATCTGGTAGTTGATCGTCACATTTGTCAGGATCGAGTCAGTACCCAGGTTGGAAAGTCCAAGCGTAACGTCTTCACTTGCTGTCAGACCGCAGGCATCAGTTGGCGTGAATACATTCGTAATACCGGCATCCTGAGGAATCACATCAAACAAACCGAAGTCGTCGATACCGATATCGTGCTGGAACCACTGGTTGTTGGTATTTACACGGAATCTCACGCTGAAACTTGGACCATAAGCAGACATATTCAGGCTGATAAAGTTCCAGTTTGGATCTTTGTGTCCCAGCGGAGGAATGATGTCAAGAATCAGATCCGTACCATCGATCACGTCAATGTGGAGGGTGTTTTCGTTGTTCGGGTCATTGCCATTATTGGAATAATACCAGAACTCCATCTGCGCCTGATTAAAGCCGCTGATGTCAAAACATGGCGTAATCATGATGACAGAAT
Organism: Bacteroidia bacterium; assembly: GCA_041391665.1. Classification (NCBI taxonomy): domain Bacteria; kingdom Pseudomonadati; phylum Bacteroidota; class Bacteroidia; species Bacteroidia bacterium. The sequence goes on from JAWKNO010000003.1 coordinate 1,333,041, forward strand.
CGTAGTCGTTATCATCATCCACAAATACGTAGTTGGTACTTCCTGTAGTATGGTCAAACTGAGGACCAGCGTTAGAGGTACCTACTGGTGCGCTTCTTACCGCCCAATCCCATGGAGCGTCTGTCTGAAGGTTCAGCCAGCCGTTGGCAAGGTTGATAATCGGGTTACCTGGATTGAATGCAGTGTTGTTAGGTACCCATCCCGCACCATCGAAGTTTTCGAAGTAGGGGTATGCACCTGTGTAAGCATTGTAGTGGGTAATGCTTACGGTTGCTGTATCGTTCAGCGGATTACCATCTGCCGGTGTAAGCTGGGTAGTAACGATAGAAACCGTATGAACACCAGGTACTGACAGGTTTGCAGTCGCTGTAAATGTATACGCAACAGTATCGCCGGGAAGGATAATACCAGGAACTGATTCCGGAGTAGTATATGCGCCACCGTCAACAGAGAAGGAAGCGATTACATTGTCCAGTGTATCGAGACCGAAGTTTACCACTTCGACGGTTACTGTTTCGCCCGAAGTCAGACCACAACCATTGGCAGGAGCCAGTACGTCGCCCGCTCTCACATCAAATGCGGGTGGTTCGAAGATATTAATATCATCGATTGCCATATCTGACTGGAAGGAGTTGACATTAAATATACCGCGGAAAATGATCTGAGCATTGGAGACCGTATTGAAAGCCGAAAGGTCAACAATCGCTTCCAGCCAGGGGTCATTTTCACTTGTTTGCTGCTGACCGGAGAGTGACCAGATGGTAGTTTCACCCACATCCGTTTTCACCACAACCTGAAGCGTACCCATATTCGGGCCAAACATATGGTACCAGAAGCTCATTTTTGGTACACTGATGGTGGTAAGGTCAATACATGGAGAAACCAGGTTGAAGGTATCGCCTGTAACAGCAGGGAAGGCACTATGTGTATACATATAGATACTTCCGCCTGAGGTATGGTCATCCAGCGGGCCGGTGCCAAAGTTGTTCTGAACGCCATCAGTTTCGACAAACCATCCGATACCGGTATTGGTATTGTTGGAGTAGCGGGTCCAGCCGTTGGTTACGGTACCGGGATCTGCAAACAATACGCCTGGGGTAAATGTCTCAAAATCTTCCAGAAGCGGGAGAGAAACCGTAGGTACGGATTCAACCACTGCATCTGTAGAGTCGTTGAAAACGTTAGGATCTGCCCCTATCGAGGTATAGATTTTCAGGTTATGGAATCCAGGTGCAGAGAAGTCAGCAGTAGTTGAAACCATGACTTCTGTAGTAGCGCCCAAAGCCAGTGTACCACTGTTAATCGTAGTGGAGTAGGTCGCAGTACTTGCACCTGTTACATCCACAGTAACCGTTGCAGGGTTTACGCTGAAGTCCAGGGGTGCAATACCGTAATTGGTGATTTCTACTTTCAGTGAATCTGAAGTGCTATAACATTTCACATCTGTCGGATAAGTCAGGGCAGTTGCACCTGCATCTACCGGTGATGGGCTAAACAACAGAATGTCGTCAATCGCCATGTCAGATGTAAAGCTGACGTTATTGGTACTTCTGAACTCAATTTGAACGGTATTTCCAATCCAGAAGGCCATATCTACTGTATCAGTCAGCCACGGAGCATTTTCTGCGGTTTGTTGCTGACCGGATTTGGTCCATACCAGTGAGTCCTGGCCATTCCACAGTACGTGTACTTCCAATGTACCCATAGTAGCACCAAACATATGGTACCACCAGGTAAGAATTGGGCTTGGGGCACCGCCGAGGTCCACGCAAGGGCTAAACAGGCTATAAACATCGGAGGTCAATGAACCGGATGTTTCTGTGTACATGTAGATGCTGCCACCCGGGGTATGGTCATCGATCGGACCTGTACCGAAGGAGTTGGCAACGCCGTCCTGCTCTACCGTCCAGCCGAGGAAGGTACTGGGGTTGTTGGAAGCCATTGTCCAGCCATTATCCAGCGTACCGGGGTTTCCAACGAGGAAGGTTTCAAAACTTTCCTGAAGGCCGGTTGTAACGGGAAGCGCTACGGCTGAGCCATTGGTCGTATCGTTAAATGCATTCGGGTCATTGGGGGTAGAAGCAATGGCTTCAAACACGTGTGTACCACCATTGGAGAGGTCAGCATTCGAAGTAACTAAAATGTCCTGGGTTGCGAGTACCGCCAATGTACCTGAAGTAAGTGTAGGAGAGAAAGTCTGTGAACTTGCTCCTGAGATATTCAGGGTAATGGTAACGTTGTCAGTCGCAAAGTTCAGCGGCTGAGTACCTACGTTCTGAATCCTTACGGTTACGGCTTCAGAAGTACTGTAACAGGCAGGGTCAGTAGGAGAAACGATAGAAACGGCAGCAACGTCAATCGGTGAAGCGTTATAGAGAGAGATATCGTCAATGGCCATATCGCCCGTAAAAGATGTACCGCGTATACCCACAAACCGAAGTTGGATGACAGAGTCTTTTGCCCAGGCCAGATCCACGATGGCTTCAAGCCATGGGTCTGTTTCAGCAAACTGCTGAGGACCTGACAAACCGTAAACCAGTGAGTCAAAACCACCGGAAGTAGTTACAAAAGCTGCTAACGTACCCATACTTGCTCCATACATATGGTACCAGTATGACAACCGGGGAGCAGTAGAACCTGTCAGGTCGATACATGGCGAAGTAAGCACATAGGTATCACCTGCGACACCAGAGGAAGTTTCTGTAAACAGATAAGTTACTCCACCTGCTGTATGGTCATCGATCGGGCCGGTGAGTGTATTGTTTTGTACGCCATCCAGCTCTACATTCCATCCGGCGTTTGGATTGGGAGTAGTAGCAGCCCATCCCGCACCCAATACATCTGCCTGACCAAAGTTCGGGTTTTTGATAAAACCTGATTCAAAGTCTTCTGCATAGGCCAGAGGGAAAAGAAGCTGGCTATTATATACCAGTGTAGAAGTGTCATTGGCGGCATCAAAGTCTCCATCCAGTTGACTCCATACCTGAATAGTATAGGTAGTATTGGGAGTAGAGAGGTTGGCTGGCTGGCTAAAGGCAAAGGTAGAACCAGTACCGCCTGCCACAGGCGCAAACAATGTATCGATAACTGGTGTACCACCATTTACAGAATAAGCCATAGGAATGGTATCCTGTGTTTGTGATCCGAAGTTGTAAACAGAAGCTTCAATGGTCTGCAAACCAAAGTTACATGAGGATGCAAAAGGCACAATGCCAAGTACACCCGCATCTTCGGGAGGCTGAGGTAAAATCACGATTCCATAGTCCTCTGTCTCTCCAAAGGTAAAGGTTGTTCCACATGGGTCAAGCGTTGCAATCCCGGAAGGATATACGCCCATTACACGCAAACGGGTGGTTCCGACAGTCGCAGTGGTTGGCACCTGAAAAGTAATCACCCCCGTAGCACCTGCTGTCAGGTTGAGGTGACCCAATTTTTCAGTTAACGCAAATGCACTGTTAATGTCGTAGTCAATCCAGGCTTCAACTGTGATGGAAAATACCGGGTTGCCGGTTACACTGAGGTTGTAAAACGCTCCTGTGTAAAGGTTTGTACTGGCAAGTGCCGTATAGTTTCCATAGCCGGACGGCGGGTTGGGAAAGCTCGCATTAATCGTCCCCAACTGGACGTTTGTCAACGAGTCTCCCGCTGTTGTACCTACTGAGTAGGCAGGTATGCAATACTGTGCATACACACTCACACTCAACAGACACGTGAAGATGAGAGTAAATAAATGCTTCATGCTGGGTTTTTTGGTTAGTAAGGACTTAAAATTACTACTCGTACATCGAAAAACAAACTTTTCAAATAAAAAGCGCGCCTGTTTCACGATGCAGAATTATCGAAAAATGAACTATTTAGGGCTGGATGATTAACCCTATACTAAAAAAGTTTTAATCTGATTATGCTGCCTTTTTCAGGCTAAAGCGGAAAGTAGTTCCTTTATTTACTTCGCTTTCTACGGTGAGCTGTTCGCCATGCATTTTGATCAGGTGTTTGCAAATGGCCAGTCCAAGCCCGGTACCGCCTTTTTCTCTTGACCGGCTTTTATCTACCCGGTAAAATCTTCTGAAAATCTTCTCCAGATGTTCTGCCTCAATACCCGGGCCATCGTCGGCCACGCTGATATACATCTTATCACCAGAATTTGTAAGAATGATCCGGACCTCTCCATTTCCTGTGCCTCCTGCATCTCCATATTTTACAGCATTGTCGACGAGATTTGACAATACCTGATGAATGCGTTCTCTGTCAGCAAGCACCATTACCTCTTCATTATTATTAGAAATAATGTGATAGGTGATTGTACGACCTTTTTTGTTGAATTTATATTCGAGTGAGTCCATGACATCCCGCACCAGTTCGTATATCGGGAATTTCCGGATTTTCATATCCATTTCGCCTGACTCTGCCTGGGTAATGATCAACAGATCTTCTACCAGATTGGATAGGCGATCGGCATTTTTCATGGCTTTTTTCAAAAACTTCACCCGCACTTTCTCATCATTCATCGCACCATCTATCAGGGTATGGATAAAACCCTGGACGGCAAATATGGGAGTTTTTAATTCGTGTGATACCTCCCCCAAAAATTCGCGACGATAGGCTTCCAGATCCTTGAGTTTTTTAATTTCCCGCTGATTGACAAGATGAAGATTCTTTAACCGGCGAAAAACGACCCATTCCAGGGTTACCACGAGCACGATAAAACTCACGAAGAAAAAAATCAGTGCCTCGTAAACCAACGTATCCGGAACCGGCTCCAGAACCTCCCTCAGTACGATATAGAGGCCAGACAATCCAATTGCCAGATATAGCGAAACAAAAATCGAGGAGGGTATTTTTTGAGTCATATTTAAAGGATGACGATAAATGCAGAAACCTCAGCAACCAGTATATGGACAGATGATTACTCTTCCTTCATAAATTTATATCCTACCCCTTTGACCGTCTGAATATAAGTCTCGCCGATCTTTTCCCTCAGCTTTCGCACGTGCACATCAACGGTACGATCAACGACAAATACATCTCCCCAGACTTTTTCCAGCAGTTTTTCCCGTTTGAATACTTTTCCGGGATGTGAAGCCAGAAACTGCAACAGCTCAAATTCTTTCCGGGGTAAGGAAATGATCTCTTCGCCTTTTTTTACGATATACTCATCCCGAATGATTTCGAGATCGTGAACGATCAGTTTATCGGTATCGCCTTCTTCCATATCCCGCCGGAGGATTGCTCTGATACGGCTGAGCAGTACACGGGGCTTCACAGGTTTGGGAATATAGTCATCTGCACCTGCATCAAACCCGGCCAACTCTGAATACTCTTCCGATCTTGCCGTCAGAAATACGATAAAAACGCCTTTCATCCCCTTGATTTCACGAATCTGGCGGCAGGTTTCAATACCGTCCATCCGGGGCATCATAATATCAAGTAAAATCAGATCAGGTTTATGCTCTCGTGCCTGCTTTACTGCCTCCTCACCATCCATTGCTTTGATCACCTTATAACCTTCCTTCTCAAGGTTATACTCCAACAGATCGAGAATATCGACCTCGTCATCAACAATCATTACTTTTGTCTGCGACATATCAGGTTTTTTTCATTTACAATACCCCCAGTTATCATTTCCGGCATCTTCATAGACCTGAGTATTTACTGTGCAAATATAGTGTTAAACCCTGACAAGAGAAAACGAAAAAGCTCCTGAATATCAGGAGCTTTTTCTCACGTATAAAACCTGGTGTATTATGCGCAATTTAAAATCGGCGCGGCAATCCCAAACATAACGATCAGTGTCGCGATTACTGACAGGAAAAAGTAGACAAAAAAGGTATTTGCCCCGACTTTTGCAGCACAGTCTCTAAACCAGAAAAAGCCGAAAATTCCACCTGCAACCAGAAAACCGATGGCCATAGGTATCCATGAATCCATACAATTGAGCATGAAAAAGCTTGTACCCAGTCCTGCAAGCATAGAACTCCATCCGATAGCCAGCCAGTCACATTTTCCGGGAGGGCAGCCGCGTTTTTTGCCCTGTATCATCCATATCACAACTGCAACCATAAACATAGCCAGCGTGAGCGCTGTTACAATCAGTATGGCGGGGTCGGTAGTTTGTTCGACCGTTTCGGCGACAATACACACCAACAGGGTTCCCAATGCCAGCGAAGCCAGAAAAGCGACCAGGTAAGACATAAGTTTACACCAAAGGGAAACTTCTTTGACTTCTTCTTTGGAGATCGTTACCTCTTTGCTCGCTATACCGCTGCATGAGCCCGGGCCTGTAGTTTTCACGGTAACACTTGCTGTGTAGTCGTTGGCCTTTCGCGGAAATTTATGAGACGCCTTGGCACCCGTAGTTGTTTCCGGACTTCCTCCCTGGCCCCATGTCCATTCAAATTTATCAGGCTTGGGACCGGTATAAGTAACTTCCAGTTCGACCTGCCAGGTTTTTTCGTCCAGCGCTTTGGCGGAACGGACAACCACACCGGTAATATCGGGACAGGTGGTCGTAACGACTGTTTTTGGAGGAATCACCACAGATGTCTCTCCCGAAGATTTACAATCTTTGGGGCCGGAGATCTCCAGTGAAATGGTTTTATTTGTCGACGATCCAGATGGTTTCAAATAATGATGGGTAGCCTCCGGGCCGGTGGTTGTTTCTTTTGGCGAACCATCCCCCCAGTTCCATTCGTATTTTTCGGGGGCAGGGCCCGATGTGGCTGCCGTAGCCACGACGGTTACGGTTGTCTCATCCTGAGCTGTTATGGCTGCTGTTACGCCTGTAAGCACCGGGCACTCCTGCGGCTCTTCAATGATAGCGCCTACCTCCACGGTAGCTTTTCCTCCCGAAGTACATTTTTCGGGGCCGTTGGCGGCGAGTCCGATTTTATAGGTTTTGGCGGTGGTCGTCCGTTGATAGGAATGAGTGGCTTCCGCAGTCCGGCTGGTTTCCGGGGCAGATCCATCGCCCCATTCCCATATAAATTCGGCAGGCATACCTCCGGTAAAGGAGGCTTTGACCAATACCGTTACGGAAATATTTGTTTCGCCGGTGACAGCGACTTTCAAACTTTCAAGCTCAGGGCATGGTACGGTTATAAGCTGTGCTGGTTCAATTGTTACAGAGGTTTCACCTTCACTTCCGCAACTACCCGGGCCCTCTGTTTTTAAGACAATCGTATAAGTAGCCGCACGGCCATCGGGTTTATTGTAAGTATGGGTTGCTTCGGGGGAAGAAGTTTCCGTCTCAGGACTGCCATCGCCCCAATTCCATATATAGCGTTCGGGTTGTGTACCCGAAACCGTAGCCGTAGCCTTCACGACCTGCTCCGAAGACGAAGTTTCTATTTTTTCAACCGCCAATCCGGTAACCTTACCACAATCAGAAAAAATACGCAGTGGATCTCCGCTAAGGGGATACACTTTGTCCCCTGTTTTGGGTACGACAATAAAGGTCCAGCCCTGAATAAAACTACCTTCATAAGGCAGGGTTTCATCGAGCCCTTTATCTGTATGGGAAGGGGTTTCCCAATGTTCCTTTATAAAAACAGACCCGCCTTCTGTCATATCAAAACCGTCAGCTGGGCTCAGGCAAATTCCAAAAACCTTGCGCGTGGTATGGGTTCCATTGACAAATGAATAAAAATAGCCACCCAGAATCTTAAAAAAACGATCGGGATCGCTTTCTCCCTTTTTTGTGTTTTCGAGTTCCATACCGATAAGTTGGGATGGATTCGGGAAATCATTTTCAGAAGGGCTATCACTGGTGGTAAAGATTACGCCCTGGTCAGCGAATCCACTCCGGGAAATTGTTCGGGACTTTACCGCACTTCTTTCGTGAAAACCAGCCGGTACGTTAAAAGGCATCTTCATAATGTAATTTGTTTAGTTGTACAGGAAGCTACGGGAAAAGCTATAGACAGGGTAGAACATCTGATAGCATATATCGCTTTTGCAGAAAGTTCATATTATCCAACATTTAATATAAGCTAAATATTGTGATATTTTCGAATTTGAGTGAAAAGATGCCACAAAAAAACAGCCACGATCCATTCGCAGCTGTTCTCTCTTAATATGATGAGTATAATTTACTTGATTTCTCCCGGCAAAACGATTTCGGTCACCTTCCGGCTTTCACGAATCAATGTGAGAACCGCCGCTTTTCCAATAGCATTTTCATCCAGACATTTGTGGAGGCTATCGATACTACTCACCTCGCGGTCATCGTACCCAATAATCACATCACCTTCCCGCAATGCAGACTGGTTGGCCGGGCCATCAGCCTCTATCCCCCTGATCAATACGCCGCCTCTTCCGGTAAGGCCCAGGAGATTTCTTGTGCGTTCGGGTAATCGAATGGTCTGCCCCGATATACCCAGCCATGCCCGGCGGATATACCCCTGAGTAATGAGGCGACTTACGATAAAGGAAGCTGTCTCCGCAGCGATGGCAAAACAAATTCCCTGTGCCGGTAAAATCACCGCCGTATTCACCCCAATGACTTCCCCGCTGCTACTGACTAGCGGCCCGCCGGAGTTTCCGGGGTTGAGGGCTGCATCCGTCTGAATCACATTGTCGATCAGTCTCCCAGACTGCGACCGAAGCGACCGCCCAAGTGCGCTGACCACCCCTGCGGTTACCGTATATTCAAATCCGTAAGGATTGCCAATCGCAATCGCCAGCTGCCCCACCTGAAGCAGGGTCGAATCACCAAAACTCGCTGCTGGCAATCCATTCCCCGATACCTTTACTACTGCCAGATCTGTTGCAGGGTCGTCACCTACTTTTTCGCCAAGGAATGTCTGCCCGTCTGCTAAAGAAATTTTTATCTCTTTTGCTTTCTCTACGACATGACTGTTTGTCACTAAAAATCCGTCAGGTGTAATCATAAAACCTGACCCGGTTCCGGAGCCCTGACCCCGGCGGTTGCGGGCAGACTTGTTATTTTCTCCTTTCACCTCAATATGGACAACTGCCGGGCTTACTTTTCTCGAAGCGGATACCACTGCCTGCGAATAAGCATCCAGCAAAGCTCCGTCAGAAGGCCTCTCCCCGCTATTGTGGGACTGCCCTTCCGAAAGGTTTTGGTCTGAATAAATGAATGTTTGCATAAATTCGTTTCTTACAAAACACCCGTCCAAAAGAAAATGTGACAATTATTTTTGGCTGACTACAGCGATTATGTTTTACCCGGCGTCTCTTTTCAAAGCGCCGCAATGGAGGCCAGAGTGATAGACATTACTGAGGAAAAAATGCTGGAGGGCTGTCGCAAACAGGATCGCGACAGCCAGCGACAACTCTACGAAAAATATTTCGGGGCGATGTCTTATATCTGCATGCGATACCTCAAAGACAAGGACCAGGTGTACGATCTGGTGCAGGAAGGGTTTATCAAAATTTTTCAGAACATCCGAAAATTTGAGGGAAAGGGGTCTCTCGAAGGATGGATGAAACGGATCATGATCAACCTGTGTCTGGATTACCTTCGGAAAATCAACCGGCGTCTGCCTGATGTGCCGATTGAGGAAATCTATGATCTGGAAGTCGCCGAAGATGTCGTCGCAGATATGGAGGCTGAATATATTCTGGCGCTTTTACAACAACTGGGTCCTATGTACAGGACCGTATTTAACCTTTGTGTGATCGAAGGCTACGCACACAAAGAGATCAGTAAAATGTTAAAAATCAGGGAATCGACGTCCCGCGCATATCTTACATCTGCCAAAAAGCAGATAAGGCGCTTGCTGGCAGATGTGATTGACCAACGGGAAAGGAGGGTGAATAATGGCTAAACTGGATTCAATTATTAAAAAGAAGGTCCTCGATGCGCGCCCCCCGATAAAAGGGGCAAACTGGCAGGAAATGGAGGCTATGCTGTCAGGAGCACAAAGCAGAAAAAGACGGGGTGGATGGCTGTTTTTTGCTGATGCCGGGTTGATTCTTCTATTGGTATGGGTGATTTTCTGCGAGGTAAACATACCCGGTATCCCCCATGATCATCACGACCACTCTACCGCTGCCCTGCCGCCAGAAACTGTGGCCCCGGAACTCACACCTCCGGCGGAAGTAAATTATTCGCAGCCTGTTTCTGCTTCGAAAAATAATGGCGCTGTTATCTCAATAAGCCGGAGGATATCTCTCCATTCCCCGGAAGATTCAATTGCAAAGGAGATTTCTGCGGATATAACGCCTGATTTCGTAGTTGCTCCCCATAAACAGGACGACGGAAAAGCCTCTTTGGCTAAACGCGATTCCGCTGCGGTTTCTGGGCTGCCTTTACAACATATCCGATTGATCCCGGGGGGAGAAATTTCCCGAAAGGTTTTTTTCAAACATCAGCCACTCAAACCCTCTGCTTATGCACTCGCAGATCCTCTACAGCCCCGATGGATGCGAAGCCGGTGGGCGCTGGAAGTTCACCTCAACAATGTACATGCGCCAGTGTATTGGGGAAAGGACTCTGTGAAAAGGTTTTTCAGCAACTACAACAACCCCGGGATTGGCATCAGCTTTCTCCGACGGAGAAGTAATCGCTACACCTGGGGGTTGCGGCTTGACCTTGATGTACCTTCTTATCCGGTGGATACTTCTCCTGACGACCCTTTTGCCTACTCCCGAATGTGGGGGGGAGGCTGGGACCTGGGATTTTTTATGCGTCAGTATATGAATGACGATCTGGCAAAGCGTTTCAGGCCCTATTGGCAGGCGGGGCTGGGTTATAATGTGATGGGCATGAATGCCTACAATATCAGCAGGATTGACAACCCGTATGATGATCCCAAAACCCAGTGGATTTTACGCAAATCCCGACTGGAAGAGGAATCCATCAATTTTTATCCCTTTGAGACATATATACACATGACTTCTTCCGGCGGTATTGGCGCAGAGCTCCGGATATACCGCAGGGTAAGTTTTACTATGTGCTCGGTCTTATACGCCAATATGCTCATCAATAAAGACCGGCTCAACAATCCGGACCAGTACTGGGGCTATAACTATTACCTGAAGCACAGTTTTGGACTACAGTATGGATTTTAGTTGCCTTTCAGCCAGACATAAAAATTGAGGTACGAACATTCCTCCAAAACTTCTTTGTAATAATCTGTATCCGAATAATCAGAAATAAGCTGATCAAACCGCGTGCGATATTGCGGCTTCTGATCAAGATTATCGTAGTCCGTAAGTCCGGCGAGGTAAAACCTGTTTTGCTCACATTTGGCAGCCATAAAAGTAGCTTTGGCGGCCAGTTCGCGACTTCCTGAAGCTTCAGCGGCTTCGATGGCCTTCTCATAATACGCCTCAGGGGTGTCCATATCTGTGAAAATACTTTGCTGATCCTGATAATATGGGTCATCTTCGGACTGCCCAAACCCATACCAGTCGATGCTGCTACGGAAATAGGTTGTAGCCTGCCACGCATGACCAAAGTAGGTAATGTTGTACGCAGCATTTCCCAGCAAAAAGTAATTTTCCGCAGCTTTGAAGGAATTGCTTTGGGCCTCTTTTTTGAGAGCGATGAGTTTTTCGGCAAAAGTCAGCTTATTGTAAGGCCCTTTTTCCTGATCTTCCATACAGTCCAGGCAGTCTTTGGTCTGGGCCACAAACGGATCACTGGGTATATAATAGCCGGTGATCCCCTCTCTTACGCTGGCAGGTATTGAGCGGATCAGTGCTGCGGCCTCTTCCTCTTTATGAGCCTGCAGATAAAATGTCGCTTTCATCATCTGTAAAAATTCCCGTTGATGATCCACTGCGAGTTTGCTTAGCAGGTGTTTTTCGAGGGAATTTGCCGGGCGGCTTTCCAGCGTTTTTGTCCATCCCAACAGATTATCCACGACCGATTCTGTTGGTTGATATAAGAGCGAATAGACATCTCCCTTACACAGGAAAGCTTTCCCCGGTTCATTTTGAAGGGTGTACAACCGGGCCAGGGTGTTCAGGAGATATTTACCTGATTTTTCTTTCAGCTCGTGGGCATCCGGTTCAAAGGTCAGTTGCTCCCATTCGCTGAATAATTTATCCTCCGTGCGAAGATCCACCGATTTTAGCCTGCTCACAGCGATTACCCAGCGGAAAAGTTGCGCCGATTGTTGGATACGGGCATCTTTTGTATTTCTTGCTTCCACCGCAAACAGTTGATCTGCCCGGTCGAAGCTGCTATTCATAAACGCCAGATATCCTTCCGCCAACCGCCATAGCTGGGGAGAATGGATTTTTTTATCCGAATTGGCTTTCTGCACAAAATCGCTCAGGTTTTCCAGATATTCATGGGCATTTTCCTTTGATACGCCGTTGTATTCCTGCTTCAGCGGAAAAGCAAAGTCAAAGTCCCAGCCAAAGTAATCGTATTCCAGTTTGTTGATCTCTCTGGCAAGTAGTATATCCAGTTTTTCAGACCCCGGATCGATAGCATATATTGCCGCCATTTCATCCACAGATCTGCTGTTGAAGTCAATGGCACGCATAAACAGAAGATTGGCTTTCTCTTCTTTACTCTGACAAAGGTTCATGACAGCCTCCCATTGCGCATCATCTTCAATATGAAAACTCAGCCATGCGGGTACTCGTTTGGTCGGACTATGGTCAAAAACGAGAGAAAACAAGTAGGCAGATTGATTGCTGTCGCCCATTGCCTGCAATGCACCTGCTTTATGTCCCAGCGACCAATAGTAGATTTCGCTTTTGACCTGACCTTTGAGTGGCTCTACCATTTCATCGTGGAAGCGGATACAATCTTCATACTTACCGAGGTAATGGGCAAGCCTTACTACCTGATAACCAAACCGCATTTTGATAAACTGATTTTTGGCAGCCTCATATTGTTCAATGCCTGAACCCAGCAGTTGTTCCATTTGTGACTCATCGCGCGTCTGCGCGTCTTCTTCCCAGGCATAAGGATCCCAGTTGACATGAGGCTCACACTGTTTGGCAAAAACCAGATAACAGATCGGGCTGGTCATATTCTTCTTTACCCAATATTCTACCAGTGAGTTATTTTGAAGGTCAGCCGGGAGAGATTGAGTTTTACCATCTACATATTTTTTGGTCTCGATCAAGGCATCGTCGGTAGCTTTGTACACGACATAAGATATATCTTCTACAGAAGGCTTGTTTTGATAGAAGTCCTGCCATTCGAGGAGATTGTAGTTTTGCCGGAATTCATTGGAGTTCCAGTTATAATCATAAAACCGGTCAAAACTCAGGAAAAGGGCGCTATAATCGGGTTGGGCTGTAAGGGCCGGATCGAAGAAGGAATAACCAAAGAAAAAATCTTCAGGATCAAAACCACAGGCCCGTGAGGTTTCAATGGGTTTTACGGTAAAAAAAATAGCCAGAGCAAAAGGAAAGAGAGAAAATACTTTTTTCATGGGTTTGGGTTGGCGGGTTATGCTTTCCGGGGATGAAGTTGGGAAAAACAGGGATGTAAATCAATAAAATACCTTACAGATTCCTTCAAGATCTTCAAATGTATATCTTTCCATTGTGGGAGTATCTAAATGATAAAAACAAACCCGCAGGCTGTCATCTTCAATCAGCTCTGCAAGCATTTCTGCGGACTCTTCCAGCGCGCCCATTGAGACGCCTTCGAGCCTGATAAAATCGTCCTGATAAAGATAATATCCGTTGATATAGGTGCTTTTAATCACCTTTACGATCTGTGGCTGAAGGAATTTAAACCTGGTTTCATCTTTTAGTTGTTCTGCCCGCAAGCTATTGATCAGGTGAATGGTTTCATCATTTCGCATGACCACGCCCCATGAAAAGACGGGCAATGCGATATCGAGATGCACCGGGTATTCATCAAAGTTTTCCAGATATTTTTCGGCAGTTTTCAGGTTCAGTATCGAGTTTTCCTCTGCCATATCGCGAATGTCGCCCATATTATAAAACATAAGCATCCCTCTGTCAACCGGCGGTACGCCCGTGATATTGTAGTATTTGATCTGGTGGAGACGAATGGTAGCGGAAAGCTGAATCTGCCTCGATACAAGCCTGGTCCGAAGGTGGTCAAGTAAACGAAAATAATTGTCGCGGCTCTTTTCCGACCAGTCGCAGTCCATCTGTATTTCCTGAAAGGGAAGACTTCCCGCTATTTTTTCTATTCTGTGGAGGATTTTCTCGCCGAGTGCGGGCACATCTTCATAGCTGATATTAGCCATTGCCCGGTTGGTGATATACACAGTGGGAATGACTTGCCTGCCCCGAAGCCCGGTAGTATCTATGGAGACACTGGAAATCGGTACGGGTTCATTTTTAGGAATATTCCAGTCCACATCAAAAAACCGGATGTATAGCGTTTCTGCCTTCAGCGATTCCAGATAGGATTGCTGAGCGGCCTCCAGTGCAAACTGACTTTTCCAGTGATAGAATGCAGGATATACCTTCCGATCACCCAGGTTACAGCTAAGTAAGAACAGAACAGGGACCAACCACAATAAAAGAAACTGAATTTTTTCGCCTCTCATAGCTGCTCTGTAAATAACATCATAGGATTTATTATCCTCATAAATTATTCCAAATCTACAATCATTCTCTCAACCTGTGGTTTTTTTTACGCGAATGGACTTGACGATTTATGCCAAACAGGGTGTTTTTCTTCTCAATCTGATACTCGTTTTCTCAATTCGATAAGTAAATACACCAGTCAAAAAACAACAAAATACTGACTATCAGCAAATTAACACCGATTCTCATACTGGCACTCCGATTGCCATTATAGGGGAAAGGTTCTTTTAGCCAAAACTGAAAAATTCAAAAGTTATGATATTCCCAAAAACCTCTCTCTTTGCTGTAATGCTTCTCTCGATGGTTCTGTTTAGCTGTAATAAAGATAAACTGAAGCAACTGGAAGAACAAAACAAGATCCTCCTCACGCAAAGTCAGCAGCAGGACTCTGTGCTCAATGACTTTCTTTCCACCTTCAACACATTTGGCGAAAACCTCGACCAGATTAAGGAAAGAGAAAACCTCGTATCAGTGGAATCTGATGATCCGGAACTGAGAAAAACCGGCAAAGATAAAATCCTCGGAGATATCCAGATGATCGATGAACTGATGGCTCAAAACAAATCGATGATTGCCGAGCTTGAGGAAAAAATCAAAAACTCTGACAACAAACTCGCACAGTTTAGAAATATGATTGCCCGTCTGAATCGTCAGCTCACTGAAAGAGACGGTGAAATCGCTATGTTAAAAGAAGATCTCGTTCAGAAAAACTTCAGCATTGAAGAATTAAATATGCGGGTTGATACATTAAATCATATCACCCAAAACCTTACCCGTCAGACCGAATCTCAATCCATGCGCATCACAGAGCAGGATCAGAAGATCAAAGTCCAGACTGAAGAAATCGACGCCAAAACCATGGCTTTGCACACTGCCTACTTCGTAAAAGGTTCGGCGAAAATGTTGAAGGAAAAAAATATCCTTGAAAAAGACGGTGGCTTCCTCGGAATCGGTGGAACAAAAAAGCTGGGAAGTGATATTTCTGAAAATGACTTTACAAAAATTGATATCACCGAAGTATTCAGCATTCCGCTTGAAAGCAAAAAAGCTAAACTGGTTACCAACCATCCGGCAGACTCTTACGTGATTGCCAGTGAGAATAACACCGAGGTACTAGAAATTACCAATCCTGATAAGTTTTGGAAAAACAGCAAGTACCTGGTCGTTGTAACAGACTAATACCATTGAACACAACTCCAGACTCTTTTTAGTAAGTACAATCTTCATTGAAGGCCGGGACAATCCACACAAGGATTGTCCCCTTTTTTTTAGTCGCCGTCTCCCAGCACCTTGATTTCTGCTCCATCCAGTGAGCGTGTAAGCGGAAGCTGACACGAAAGACGACTCTGAGGCGTATAGTTGGACAATGAATCCAGCATAAACACCTCATCTTCTTCGGGAGATTCGAGTGTTTCACCACCTTTCAAAATCGCTATATGGCAGGTGCCACAACCCGCAATGCCGCCACAGATCGCGGGTACATCAAAATTTTCGGCAGTAAGTATTTCCATCAGGCTGCCTGAGGGATTTTCTTCTATTTCCAGTGTACGTTTTGTTCCGTCTCTGTCTTCGATATGGATACTAATCATAAATCAGGATTCTCTTTTCTGGTGAATATTGGCCCGCAAAAGTAGTCGTTTTTTCAGCTTTCCCCAATATCAATGCATACATCATCTGATTCCGGATGTGCCTGACATACTAAAACATATCCCATCGCTTTCTCAAAATCGAGCAAAGCATCCTCCTGATCCATCGAAACTTTCCCGCTTTTTAAGGTTCCCATACAGGTAGAACACACTCCCCGGCGGCAGGAATAAGGCAAATATACTTTCTGACTGAGTGCAGCATCCAATATCGTAGTGCCCGGCGGTACGGTCAGGTGATAGGTTTGTCCCGCTGTCATAACCGTAACTTCCCGGGAAGGGCCAAATGCTGCGGTCAGCTTTTTTTCGTCTTTATCTGCAAAGAAAAGTTCGCGGTGAATATTTTCCTTATCTATCCCTGCTGCTGCAAGACCCTGGCTTACGGCATCCATATAGCCAGAAGGCCCGCAAAGAAAAAATATCGACTTCTCCCCGGGAGCAATCGCAGCAAGCAACTGCGGCATTTTTTCAGGCGTAATTCTTCCCTGATAAAAATTCCCGGCTAAGGGGTTATCAGGCCGTGAAAATCCGTACCATATTTTTAATCTTTGCGGAAACTGTTTTTCCAACCTTGTCAGCCATTCGCCAAAGATCACCTGCGCCTCATCACGATTGGCGTAAAACAGCGACACGCTGCTGGCAGGTTCCTGATACAATACAGCCCGAAGAATGGATATCAGCGGGGTAATGCCGCTTCCTGCACCAAAAAGTACAATATGCCGTTTATTTTTTGACCCGGTCTCCAGGTAAAACTTTCCGCGGGGTTCGAGCACAACCACCTTTTTTCCGGGCGCGAAATGGTCGATAATATAGTTGGAAATCAATCCGCCGGCCACTCGTTTTACGGTCACAGACAAAAACTTATCCAGTTGAGGTACGCTTGAGATGGAATAAGACCGGTAATGATTTACGCCATCTATTTCAACCCTAAGGGTAATAAATTGGCCGGGGTAGTACCAGATTCGGCCAAAAGACGGCTGCTCAAACCGGATGGTTACTGCGTCCGGCGTTTCCCTGACAATATCTGAAATAGTAAGAATATAAGCCTTAGGCATGACAATGATTCGATTTTGGCAGTATAACTCAATTACAGGCTGCAGGTTTTATTCTTCATCTCGGAATGAGCTGGGATAGAGTATATTTTTGGGAATAATTCTGAACAGAATCGGCAGCGTAATAAAAGCACCTGGCAGCAGGAGAAAGGTAAATGCCGGGATCGCCCTGAGAATATCGAGGAGTTGTTCTCTGACCTTTTCTTTCTCTTCGGCAGTGAGCGTTTGGGTGGTACCTTTTCGCAACAACATGACCAGCTCGCGGCTTTCAGCGATTTCCAGAGAAATGCGTTTTTGATTTTTCCGGGCAGTTTGTCCCATCCGCTGGATGAGCCGCTCGCTCACAATACGATAGTTTTGTTTAATCTGAAGATAATGAACCTGATCCCAGTATTCGAAGACAAAATTTTCTACGGCGGACATACTATGGGTAAGTTCCTCGGGGGTAAGTTTCAGTTGATTGGCGAGGTTAGAGAGGAAAGCCTTTTCCGAATCAGAGATATGTCGGTTTGCCCAGGTGGTGAGAATCGCCAGTTCGAGGAAATACTTTTTCATCGCCCAGCTTTTTACCTCGGAGAGGTTAAGGGTTTCAAGGTTGATTCCTTTATTAAAAGCGGATTCAGCCTGTTTTTTTTTGTGGGCGGGTAAATTAGCCGACTGCAGGAAGTAATTAAAGAGTTCGCGGGCTTCGCGTTTTACTCCCTCATCGGCATGAGCGGCGGCAGCGATGACCTGGAGGATCAGAAGCCGGAGATTTTGCCGCTGAATTTTAATATTTTGTTGTTCGCTTTCAGGCAGGGGCGGATCACCCTGTGTTTCCATCCATTGCACAAAGTTGATCAGATCAAAAAACAGGAAGCTGTTGTGAAAAAAACTGGTCCAGAAATTTCGCCAGTCGTATTTTATGCTGATCCGTTGATCGAGGATATATTCGATTTGGGAAATGGTTTCACGTTTTCTGCCAAAAAGGCTATTGCGATTTTCGCTGTATAGGTGATAGTTTTCTGCGTAGTAGTTGCGGATATCTTCGAGTACCTGTTGCACAGTTACAGCCATATCCTGGTTTTCGTCATAGCGAAAGTACAATCCACTGCTGATATAACTTTCGGCGAGTAGAACTTTTACTTTATCTTTTTCTGTCCATTCACTGGCTTTGGGGTGAGGCGCCTCAATAAATCGAATGGGATACCCGTACATCAATCCGGTAGGCTGAATAATATGATAGAGGTATTCATAACTGCTGAAATCCAGTTCCAGCTGAGAGCGTGTATAGGAGGCATCAGGCGCTTCAAGGAAGGCCTTTGCTTTATGCGTAACAAAACGTTTCAACCATCCGCTAACTCCGGGATTCATTTGTCAACATCTTCCAGTGTAAAACAAATGTAGGGAATTATTTTAGACGGAAGACCTGTCTGTATGAAAAATGCGGACTTGGAAAAGCGTTCTGAATAATTCAGAACAAAAAGAGAGGATAATCAGATCGTCAATATAGGGTTTCCAACTACTTGTTAACCTACCCTGATGCCATACTGAAACAACTTTAACTATATCTTCAGATTTATAGGCTTTATAAAAAATCGTATAGGATTTTTTTTTGATGAGCGCTCATGAAATCAGAATCATGAGCCTGAAATTGAAGAGCATTAAGCACCAATGCTTGTTTTAATAGCTGATTCATGGAAATAGCATATATTCCTACTCAGAACCTATGCCTTTTCTTCCTTTTCAGGAAGCTTAAATAATACTTCTCCCAGTGACTGGCCGCCAGCGCTTCCGCTCATCGCGCCCAGCATCCCGCCCAGCATAGCACCTACGGCCGTACCTAGTCCGGGTACCACCGAACCCAGCACTGCACCTGCAGCAGCACCACCGATAGAACCGCCGGTAGTACCCAGATTGGAGAGTGTATTTATTTTATATTGGTCAGACTGAATCTGCCCCTGATAGAGTTTATAGGTATCTGCCGACTGATCGACAATAAAAAAAGCAAAAGCGGTCAATGCGTTGTGGCGGCTCAGGCGTTTTAGGACCGCCTCTCCAAATCTTTTTTTAAGGACACGCTTCGCACCTTCAGAAATAGCCAGGCCGGAAGCGGTACGCGCGCCACCTTTAAGCGCCTGCTCGGTACCTTTGCTGACCACACGGAAAGTCATCTGCGTCTGATCAATTTTCCCTGCTTTAAAGTCCTCATAGCTTTTTGCGCCTTCTTTAGCCATGCCATTGATACCGGCGATGACAGCAGAAGCGACTGCATTAAGGCCAATTTCGAAAGAAACCGGTATGGGAAACTCGGGCAGTTCGTCGCCGTCCATAATGCGGACATTGATCACTCTGCTTTGAGGTTTTGCGGATCCGGAGACAGGGTTATTCAGATTTTGAGACATAGGCAATGAAATCTTAACTTTCCGATTATACGAATATAGGTAATCCGGGTTGGTTTTTCAATTTCTATGTCTGATGAATTGCGATTTTATCGCATCATCGATCAGCTACAGGATTAGTACGCGTCGTCGGGATCGATTTTAAATCCTTCCAGGAAATTGGTAGAGTAGATACCTGAGCGGAATCTTTCGTCCCGCATCAGTTGGCGGTGGAAGGGAATGGTAGTTTTCACACCTTCGACGATAAATTCTTCCAGTGCTCTTTCCATTTTGGCAATCACAGCTTCCCGGGTCGGTCCGGAAACGATCAGTTTGCCAATCATGGAGTCGTAATATGGCGGAATCACATAACCGGAGAAAGCATGAGTATCGACCCTGACCTTCAGGCCACCAGGTTTGTGGAAGTATTTGATCGAGCCGGGGGAAGGGCGGAAATCGTGGAGGATATCCTCTGCATTGATACGAACTTCCATGGCGCAGCGGTTTTCGATCATTTTGTAGGGTTCTTTGATCTCTTCACCGGCGGCTACACGGATTTGTTCACCCACCAGATCCACATCAAACAACTCTTCGGTTACAGGGTGTTCGACCTGTATTCGGGTATTCATTTCCATAAAGTAGAAATCCCCGTGTTTATCATAGAGAAACTCTACGGTACCGGCCCCTTCGTAGTTGACAAATTTGGCAGCTTTAACTGCTGCGTCGCCCATTTTCTCGCGGGTCTCGGCGGAGAGAACCGGGCTGGGGGTTTCTTCTACCAGTTTTTGATGGCGGCGTTGGATCGTACAATCCCTTTCCCCTAAATGGTACACATTGCCATGTTGGTCGGCCATGATCTGGATTTCAATGTGGCGGGGTTCCTCCACAAATTTTTCGAGGTAGAGACCATCATTGCCAAAAGCGGCTCCGGCTTCTGTACGGGCACTATTCCATGCATCTTCCATTTCTTCCGGCTTGTGCACCTTACGCATACCTTTTCCACCACCACCGGCAGTAGCTTTCAGCAAGACAGGGTAGCCACAGACTTCGGCAATTTCATATGCCTGTTCCAGAGATTCGAGCAGACCATCAGAACCGGGAACTACAGGTACACCCGCTTTAATCATAAACTCTTTGGCGGTAGATTTATCCCCCATAGCGTTAATGACTGCCGCGCTGGGACCGATAAATTTTATCCCGTGATCTTCGCAAAGCTGAGAGAACTCAGCATTTTCGGAGAGGAATCCATAGCCCGGGTGGATGGCATCAACACCGCATATTTCAGCAGCGGAGATAATATTGGCCATATTGAGATAACTTTCCCGGCTGGAGGGAGGGCCAATGCAGACCGCTTCATCGGCGAACCTGACATGCAGGCTGTTTTTATCAGCAGTAGAATAAACGGCTACCGTTTTAATACCCATTTCACGGCACGTACGCTGGATTCTCAGGGCGATTTCACCCCGATTGGCAATAAGTACTTTATTTAGCATAACTACAGATCAGGACCGTTAACCATTTACATCTATCAGAAACAGAACCTGGTCATATTCAACCGGCTGTGCATCTTCATTCAGGATTTTCACCACTTTCCCTTCCACTTCAGATTCTATCTCATTGAAAAGCTTCATTGCCTCAATGATACAGACGACCTGTCCTTTTTCGATATAATCGCCTACTTTCACGAAGGGATCAGAATCAGGAGAAGAAGACCGGTAGAATGTGCCAATCATGGGCGACTTAAACTCAAAAAGATTGCTGGCGGGAACTGCCGGCTTTTTTTCCTGTACGGAATTGTCATTGCTGGTTTCGTGATACTCAGCAGACAGGGGAGTCTGAACCGAAGACGGCATACCCGAAGTCACCATAGGCTGAGCAGTTGTGTACACAACATTTCTTTCAGCAGGTTCGCGACGGATAAGAATCCGGAAATCTTCTCTTTCAATCTCGACCTCTGTGAGGTCGGTTTTGTTGACCAGTTTTAGCAGGTCCTGTATTTCTTTAAAATCCATAGGAGTGAGTTGAACAGGGTTAGTTTATTCAGGATTTTACACGCTCTACGTAAGCCTTTGTAGCTGTATCAATTTTCACTTTGTCGCCGATGTTAATAAAAAGCGGCACGCGAATTTCTGCACCACCTTCTACTGTGGCAGGTTTCAATGTATTCGTTGCGGTATCGCCTTTCAGGCCGGGCTCTGTGTAGGTAACTTCTCTGATTACGCTGGGCGCAAGCTCTACGGTAAGAGGAGTATCATCGGAAGCGTTAAAAAGAACTTCACAGAGTTCGCCTTCTTTCAGCAAATCCAGGTTTCCGATCATCATTTTTCCAATATATACCTGCTCATAGGTATCCGTATTCATAAATACCAGAGAATCGCCTTCTGCGTACAGAAACTGGAACTGAAGTCGTTCTACCCGTATATCGTCGATTCTTGCGCTGTTGTTGAAAGAGTTCTCAATTACTTTGCCTGTTGTAAGGCTTCTCATCTTTACCCGGACAAAAGCTGCTCCCCGCCCTACTTTCACATGTTGAAACTCAATGACAGAGTAAATATCGCTGTTATACCTGAAAGTAAGCCCGTTCCGAATGTCTGAAATGTTTGCCATATAGAATTTATAATGTTCTTTTATCAAAATCAGGACGCAAATTTAATAATTCTGGCGAAAAATTCAGGGAATCTCTTCAATGAAGTACCAGGCTTTCTGAAATTCGCCGTCCAGGGGTGCCAGGGGGCGTACCAAATTGTCAGCAATTTTAAGTGAATACAGCGAATCCTGTCTTAGAAAATAAATAATAGATTCAAAAAAATCGACTTCAAAATCACTGCATGCTTGTGTCACTGCTGTGTTTAATTTTCCGTTTATTTTTTGCACATCCCGCAAATATTCTTTTCCCAGAGGCCTTTCTACGTAAGGGGTGTAACGCACTTTTTCGTAATTTACGGCTGCTTCTGGTTTTGATATACTATTCGAATTATAGTCAATAAGTCCCTGCCAGGCATTATTCCCTTCTGTCGTATGAACAAATATTCTGCTTCGGGCATCTGCTTCAATTGATTTTATCGCATGGTCAAAGATAGCTGTTCCTATGCTGGCATAGGCCAGTTCATCATAGATATCCACCGTCTTATCGCCTGCCTGAACATAAAACTTCCCGCTTCTGTATACTGCCTGCCCGGGCTTATATTCGGTACCGACAATGGTAAGTTGTTGGTTTTTCAGCCGGAAAAAGCCGATTTGATCAGCCGCAGAATCACTGAGAAGAATCACTTTTTCTCCCGCGCATATAAAATGCGGGGTCAGTGATTGCGTTTCTAATGACTGTACAACGCCCTGACTTCCCGGGTCATATTCAAAGATCTTGTGAGCCATGGCTTCTGCAAACCATATCGTTTTTTCAGATCCTGAAAAATCTGAAATTTCGCCCATTCCCGGATAAGCGAGCCAATGCGTTTCCGCTATATCCCCGGTTATTTTTATCACAGACTTTGTAGCGGCCTGTCGATTGAGAATAAATCCTGTCTGGGTTTCCGGAATAAACCGCACGTCTTCGTCAAAGACGCAGCCTGTGAGCAGCAAACCTGCTAATATGATTCCGAATAACCGCATAGGCTGAAATACGCATTAATATGCCCATTTCAGATAGATAGATCCCCATGCAAACCCACCGCCAAAGGCAGCCAGCATCAGGGTATCTCCTTTTTTCAATTTATCTTCCCAATCCCACAGACAGAGCGGAATGGTTGCATTGGTCGTATTGCCATAACGCTGAATATTGACCATTACTTTTTCAGGAGGAAGACCTGCACGCTTGGCTGTCGCGTCAATGATTCGTTTGTTGGCCTGATGAGGTACGAGAAACGTTACATCATCGCCCGTGAGGTTATTTCGCTTCATGACCTCCTCGGTGATGTCTGCCATCCCCTGAACCGCTGCTTTATACACATTCTTGCCATCCTGACGGATAAATTGCTCCTTGTTAAGCACATTCTCCACGGTAGTGGGATATTTGCTTCCTCCTGCTTTTTGAAGGAGATGCTGTTCCCCCGTACCATCTACCCTGAATGCTGAATCAATTATGCCATTTTCATCCTGAGAAGGTTCCAGTAAAACAGCACCGGCCCCGTCGCCAAACAAAATACAGGTATTGCGGTCTTCATAATCCACGCGCATACTCATTTTGTCAGCACCTACGACGAGCACTTTTTTGTGCATACCCGATTCGATAAACTGAGACCCGGTACGAAGGGCATACAGAAAACCCGAACAGGCGGCATTCATATCAAATCCCCAGGAATTGACCGCCCCAATCCTTTCGCTGAGGATGTTGGAAGTGGCAGGGTATACATAGTCTGGGGAAATTGTCGATACAATAATCAGTTCAATTTCTTCCGGCTTACAGTCAGTTTTGCGGAAAAGATCCTTTAAGGCTTCTACAGCCATATCAGAAGTAGCTCTGTCTTTATCCAGAATTCGCCGTTCTTCTATTCCGGTACGCTCTCTGATCCACTGGTCATTGGTATCAACCATCTTTTCCAGTTCGGCGTTGGTCAGCACCCTTTCCGGTACATATCCGCCAACCGCAGTGATTGCTGCTCTCATTTTCATCCTTTATCCTAAGTTAATCTTTCAGTAGTCTGCTTACACAAAGAACCACCAATATTTCGGCTTTTGCAAATACTTGCTACCTGTACAAGCGGAAAAATTAAGTAGCTGTTTATCAGGCAAATTCTCCGTTAGGTTATAACTTTTTGGCGGTTTTTGCGCCAAGTTCCCTTAGTTTTTCGGCCCTTGTGGCCAGATTTCCGTGGCCGGAAACCAGCTTATTCATGGCTTCACTATAGGTTTGGGAGGTTCTGTCAATACTTTTTCCCAGTTTTTGCATCTCTTCCACAAAGCCCACAAACTTATCGTACAATGCCCCTCCCTGCCGGGCAATTTCCTGGGCATTTTTGTTTTGATGTTCGAGTTTCCAGATAGAAGCGACGGTCTTGAGGGTGGCTAATAAAGTGGTCGGGCTGACCAGTACGATTTTCTTTTCCCAGGCATAGGAAAACAGATCCTGCCGGTTTTGGATGGCCTGTGCAAATGCCGGTTCGACCGGCATAAACATAAGGACAAAGTCTGGCGCTTTCAGTCCTTCTATGGCCGGATAGTGTTTGCTGCTGAGCTGGTGAATATGATTGTTGACCGACTCCAGGTGTTGTTTCAGCGCCAGCGCTCTGCGGGCGGTATCTTCTTCACCGACAAACCGGTCCCAGGCTGTGAGAGATACTTTGGCGTCGATTATGATATGTTTGTCATCGGGCAACTGGATAATGACATCAGGTTGTAGTCTTTTTCCATCGGCAGAAGTAAGCTGAATGTCTTTCCCCTGTACGATAAACTCTTCCCCTTCGCGCAATCCGCTGCTCTCAAGGACACGTGCCAAAACAAGTTCTCCCCAGTTGCCCTGTACTTTGCTGTCGCCCTGAAGTGCTTTGGTCAGATTGCGGGCTTCGGCGCCCATCTGGGTATTGAGCAATGCGAGTTTTTCGATCTCCTTTTGAAGACTAAAGCGCTCACGGGCCTCCTGTTGATAGGTATGTTCTACTTTTTTTTCAAAGTCGGATATTTTTTCCTTCAGGGGTTGAAGCAAATGGTTGAGACTGGTCTGGTTGTCATGGGAAAGACGTTGCGTGCTGGCTTCCAGTACCTTGCCCGCCAGATTTTCAAATTCTGCGCGAAACTGTCCGCCCACATTTTCTTTTGCATCCAGGGTAGCCTGTAAACGGATATTCTCGGCCTTTTGCCGCATGGTTTTTCCATTGAGCAGGACGTATACGGCAAAACCGCCGGCAAGTATCCCGGCGGCAATGCCCAATATAAACGATAGCCAATCGATCATAAGGCTAAGCTAAAGAAATCTGACGGTAAGTTTGACAACGAGACTTCTTAAATTTCAATCTAAGAAAATTGCTACTGGTACACTTCCCCCTTAAACCGAAGGATCATACTGGTTTCAGATGCATTGGTTTTTACAGAAATAGTCTTGGTGAAAACCCCCATCCCGGCAGCATTGTAGGTAGCTGTGATAAAACCTGTTTCTCCGGGCGCAATGGATTCTTTGGTATACTCAGCCACGGTACAACCGCAGCCGGGTTTTACGCTTTCGATTTTCAGGTCGGCGTTACCGGTGTTGGTGAAGGTAAATGTGTGGGATACGGGTTTTCCCTGAAGAACCTGCCCCATATCGTATTCGGTTTCATCAAAAGAGATTGCAGCTTCCCGACCGACAGACTCAAGTGCCAATACAGGCTCTGCATTAAACATGGTCTGGGCAGAAAGGGAAGCCATTAAAACAAAAGCAAACAACAGTGAAACAAGTGAAGTTTTCATACGCGTTTTTTTAGTGTTAAATAAATTTACATACAATTTTAAACTAAATCCTTAGTTATTACAACTAAATCTTTAGTTTTATTTTCGATTTTACATTACATGACTGATTATCAGGTCATTTAATTCGCTATGAACCCAAAGTAAAGATATGCAAGTGGGCGTTTTCTTTTCCCTTAAATCGTACCCTGTCTAAAAAAGTCTGATCTGTACGCTCCTGACCATACGGGTTGCGGTTGGCTGCCATTGGCAATCAGATCCGCCATGCACAGGTATTTCCAATGGGGTTGTTACAAAATTTCTTTCACCGGTGGAGCCAAGATGTAACTTGAAAAGCCAGCGAATACTCACCCCGATAAAATAACCTTCTGTGTAAATTCCCCAATCATTTACGAACTTATCATTATTATTACACCGGAAGCATTTTTTATCTAAAAAAAACAGTCTCCATGACCCTTGCAAAAAAACACCTGATTCTGGAAATTTTTGTTTTCCTTTTCCTCGCAACCGGACTTTCCCAGGCCGTTGCACAGCCCGTACTCTCCGTCGAATCTATCATGCGCGATCCCAAATGGATCGGCACTTCGCCTGATAATATTCAATGGTCCACCGATAGCCGCATGGTTTATTTTGACTGGAATCCTGAAAAAGAACCCTCAGACTCACTCTATGCAATCGCTGTCTCTGACCCCAAACCCGGCAAAGTTGATCTCGCTACCCGCCGTAAAATGCCAGACCCCGACGGCAGTATGAATGCCGACCGAACCCAGATGGTGTACGAAAAAAACGGCGATATCTTTCTCCTCACTGTTGCTACGGGCGAAATACAGCAGATCACCAATACCGTTGACCGGGAGTCCCGACCTGTATTTGACCTTTCGGGCAAACACTTATTTTTTCAAAGTAGCGATAACCTGTTTTCCTGGAATATCAGCTCTGGAGCCATTTCCCAGCTTACTGACTTTCGCTCAGGCTCCGCCAAAAATACCGACGAGAAAAAAGATCCTCAGCAACAATGGATCAGTAAACAGGAGCTTTCTATGATGGAAGTGCTCCGCCAGCGGAAAAGCCAGAATGAGGCAGCTACCGAACAACGGGAAATGCTTTCCCCCGATCGCCCGGAACCCTACTACTACGGCAAAAAAAACCTCCAGGGGCTGCAGATTTCTCCTGATGGGAGATATGTCTCTTTTCGCCTCGCCAATGCGCCATCTGGTGTGGAAAATACGCAGGTTCCTGCCTATGTCCGCGAATCCGGATATACGGAAGAACTTCGCGCCTACCCCAAAGTAGGTAGTCCGCTTACTACGTATCAGAGTTTTATTTACGACCTGACAAAAGACACGGCTATAGCACTGGCAACTGATAGCTTACCCGGCATCTATGACCTTGCTGCTTTTCTGGCCGAATATGACAAGCCCGTAACATCAAAAACTCCCAAGGAAACCCAGATCGTAAGTATCAACTGGTCCCCCGATGCTTCTGTCGCTATTGCAGAAGTGCGTTCGCTCGACTTTAAGGATCGCTGGGTTGCGCGTGTTGACCTCGAAACTGGCAGACTTGTGAATGTTGACCACCAGCACGACGAAGCATGGATTGGAGGGCCCGGAATCCCATGGTTTATGGGGGCACCATCACGTGCGGGCTGGTTTGCCGACAATCAGACCTATTGGTTTATGTCTGAAGTTACCGGGTATGCGCATTTGTATTCGGTAAATGTGCGCACCGGAGCAAAAAAACAACTGACCGCAGGCAATTATGAAGTATTTGACCCGAAACTTTCCCTCGATGAAAAATACTGGTATTTCACCAGTAGCGCCGTTGACCCGGGGGAAAGGCATTATTATAAAATGCCGGTCGCAGGCGGGGAAGCCGTAAAGCTGACGTCCATGGCGGGAAATAACGAGGTTTTCCTTTCTCCCGACGAAAAATATCTGGCCATCCGTCATTCAACCGGAAACCGGCCATGGGAATTGTTTCTACAGCCCAACAAACCCGGCGCTAAAGCGCGGCAAATTACTTCTTCCCTGACGGAAGAGTTTAAGGCATACCCATGGCGCGAACCTGAATACATCACTTTTGAAGCACGTGATGGAGCTGTCGTTCACGCAAGGTTGTACCAGCCAAAAGCTTCGGTAAAAAATGGTGCTGCGGTTATTTTTGTTCACGGTGCCGGGTATCTGCAGAATGCCCACAAATGGTGGAGCAGCTATTTTCGCGAATATATGTTCCACAACCTGCTGGCTGACAAGGGATATACTGTACTTGATATCGATTACCGCGCAAGCGCGGGTTATGGCAGAGACTGGCGAACGGCCATTTACCGTCACATGGGCGGCAAAGACTTATCGGATCAGATCGACGGAGCAAAACTGCTTGTTGACAAATATGGTGTAGACGCCAAAAGAATGGGTATTTACGGTGGTTCTTACGGTGGTTTTATTACCCTGATGGCCATGTTTACAGAGCCTGATGTTTTTGCTGCCGGAGCTGCGCTTCGTCCGGTAACAGACTGGTCTCATTATCATCACCAATACACTGCCGGTATTCTGAATTCGCCGCAGGATGACAGCATCGCCTATGTACGCAGTTCTCCCATCTACCATGCTGAAGGGCTGAAGGGTGCTTTGCTGATTTGTCACGGTATGATCGATACCAATGTTCATTTTCAGGATGCGGTGCGTTTATCGCAGCGTCTGATCGAACTTGGCAAAGAAAACTGGGAACTCGCCGCTTACCCTATGGAAAGTCATGGTTTTGTGGAGGCTTCCAGCTGGACCGATGAATACAAGCGGATACTCAAACTATTTGAAAGGGAGCTAAACGGGCGATAAAAAAAAGGAGCGGAAAGAAATTCTTTCCGCTCCGCTATTTATCTTACTCTGCTCTTTAGGTCTTCGACCGTATCGAGTACTTCCTGTCGGGTGAGTTTCCGGTACTTTTCGGGCAGCAATTCCTTGGAAGTACATTCGAGGACTGCCGAATAAGTCATCAGTTCGATTTCCTCCGGATAAGTCGGCGGGAGAAAGTCGTTGAAAACTTTGGCGATCATATCGATATCCACTTTCTCAATACCAAGACTTGCAGCCTTAAACTTGGCGCGGGTAAGCGCGGCCTCCATGTCGGCGCCTGAACGTATCGGAATATCCTCAAAAAATTCGTCATCAAACTCGTTGATATCCAGGTATTTCAGCCCGGTTTTTTTGAGCATTACTTCCAGCAACTCTTTTTTCTCCTCCATTGTGTCAGGGTAAAAGAGCGCGATATGCTCTTCTGCTCGTCCCTGCCGCTTAAAGTCCACAGGCATAAGATCAGGGCGGGCAGTAACGAGAAACCATACTATTCTTCCACGGTTTTCTGTATCACTCATAAAACTGGCGAGCATAGAGAAAATCCGGCTATTGACCCCGCTGCCGCCCCCATCGTTGCGTGAGCCGAGATAAGCATCTGCCTCGTCAATCATTACGGCAACCGGGGACATGGCTTTGAGGATTTTAAGCACCTTTTGCAGGTTTCCTTCAGATTGCCCGACATACATTCCCCGGAAATTTTTAAGAATGACCATAGGAACCCCTACATCATTGGCAAATACGGTAATCATAAAAGTTTTACCGGTACCTACCGGGCCGGATACGAGATACCCCATGGGCATGACGTCGGGACGGCCATTCTTTAATGCATTTGCAGCGTCGAGGAGGTGTTTTTTGGCTTGCGCGTGCCCTGCCACATCTTTGAGGGAGAATTTGGTTTCTACAAATTCGAGCAAACCGCCAGCCTCAGCCTCAATCATCTCCTTCTTCTGCTTGGTGAGCATCTCATTGGTGAAGGGCGACTTGTTGCGTGCAGCTTCCGACATGATGATATCGAGGTGAACCAACCCCAGACCCGCAGTATTTTTTGCCAGAATCTGCGCGCTCATTTCGAAATATTCCTTGCTCCCTTTGTCTTTATTGAAGAAGTACTCGATAAATGCCAGGCGGTCGGCTTCTACAGGATAAGGAATCTGAACGTCATGAGTGAACGGGTTGCGGACATACTGCGCATTGATGTCGGCGATATTTTCTGTGAGTACAAGAATGGTAAGGTCTGCGGAAAGAAACTTTTCCTCTTTTGCCCATTTCTGCATAAAGACCAGCAGCATATGATCATCCGGACGGTAGCTGGAGTTGTCCGTCATCGGAATCAACGTTTCTGCATAATCGATAACGAAGGCTATGGACTTGGGTTTAGCCAGTTTTTGCTTCAGTTTGTCCAGCCGTTCTTTTAAGGTCTTGAGATTACTTTTATTTTTCTTTTCATCCTCATCGAAGTCGGGCAGCGTCATGCGCATAAACTTATCGATGAGATCATCATCTTTGGGCTGTCCTTCACTTTTGACTGATTTGATGGCAGCCGAAGGGTTTGAAAGATTAGCTTCTACCTCCTTGAACCACGAGTCGATAAAATCGCGGTTGACCATGAGATTGAAGTATGTATCAAGCGTAAAAAACGACCGGGCAGGGTTTCGCGTCAGTTCGCTGAAATTGTTGTCCGTCAGTTCGTCAAACAATTGTAGCGTAGAAATAAACTCTTTGCGCGTCGCACTATCTCCGCCAAAGGTACGGTCATCTTTGAAGCGAATACCG
Source organism: Bacteroidia bacterium (assembly GCA_041391665.1). Taxonomy (NCBI): domain Bacteria; kingdom Pseudomonadati; phylum Bacteroidota; class Bacteroidia; species Bacteroidia bacterium. Next base: position 1,363,601 of record JAWKNO010000003.1, read on the forward strand.
GCAGCGCGGTCATAGTAGATCACTACGTCCTTATATTTAAACATCTCTTCATTGAGAAAATCGCGGATGCGGTAATACTTATCCTGCGAATCGCGATTTACCCTGACGTAGTCATTGGTATTTCCATGTACGATAAACTGCGAGACGTTTTGAGAAAGGTACTTTCTTTTGATCTCCTGAACCCATTCAGGAACAATTACTTTGGGTTTATCTTGTGTTTCGGTGGACATAAATAATTTAGGCTAAAATGATTGCGGGGGAAAACCTCCGGGATGAAATTAGTAAATGTTTTGGAGTGTTTGAAGTCCCTTTGCAAGATCATTGCCTTATCCCCCTCAATTTTGCGTAACTGGAATATTCCAGTACCGCTGGTGAGGATATGACAAACACTTCCGTTGACGTATTTGCCTCAAAATTTATTGTATCCGAATCGCTGATAATGGCAAAATCATCCTGATTCATGGTTTCGCCTGAAAGCGCGCCTTGTCCTTCAATAAGATAAAAAGAATATATTTTATCCTGAAGAGCTGGCAGGGTGTAGGTACCTGGCTCGAAGGATATTTTTCTTATTTCCACGCCGGGGGTTTCAATTCGCATGGGCCCCTGTTTTCCTGCGTACCATGTAGTTGTTGTACCGGCTGTTGTCGTAACCGGGAAATCTTCGCTTCGATAGTCGTCATAGGAAGCAGGCTGACTGATGGTATTCCGGAGGTTGGGATCCAGCCAAATCTGGAAAATATGCGAACCAGCATTCATTTTTTCTGCATGGGAAATGCCGCTTCCGGCGCGGATAATCTGTACGTCACCCGCCTTGAGTGGCAGCCAGCGTTGATATTTGCTGTCATAGTGTTCGATATCTCCTTTAAGAACAAAAGACATAATCTCAAATCCCTGGTGGGGGTGTTCACCAATGGTACTACCCTGATCAGACCAGGCATGCGCCCAGTAAAAGAGGTTTGAATAAGGCATTCCGACCCCGCCTTCACGGGGAAAACCGATAGGTTTGTTTTCAAGAATCGCACCGCCGTTGAACTGGCCTTTGGCCTGAAGGGGTTTGGGGATAATTTTGATTGCCATAATTTGATTATCAATGTTTAAACATTAAATATGTACGAAAACCACGGGTATTGGTTTTGTGTAGTCATGTTGGTTAGGTAAATGTCTTAATTGCTGATTTACGCGCAATGGCGTGCCCTTCGGGGTTCGATCAACGATCGGGGTTTTTCTGGCCGAAAGCCTACCGCCAAAGGGGTGAAATTATTTTAGCTAACCAGCGCGCCCCCTCCCCATTGTTATTCAAAGAGCGCGTCTTTGCAGGCATAATTGACGTTTGCCTGGTTTTCAATAAAGACAGAATTTGTCTGGATTTCGGGATTGATAAAGTTTAAATTCGTAGCAAAAATAGAATAATTACCCAAACTAACGTTCTTATTTACAGCTTAGGTAATGGTTCTGAACCATTTGTAAATTTTATGTACCTTTGTTGAGGTATTGATTTTCCGCATAAGTATCTATGCCAGCTGCTTCAAACAAACCCTTCATTTTCCTTGCCTGTCCGTCTAATCAAAAAGAAGGGGATCAGTCGAAGGAGTCGCTGAAAGATTGTGAAGACATTCTGAAGACTCTGCACGCCTACATCCAACAGGATGGATGCGGGATTTTACTGGATGTCCCGGGATCCCAGACATACGTGGAGGATATTTTCTCCCAAAAATCGGCCAAGGCACAGGTTGCCGTTGTCCATTTAATTGGAGAAGCCATCCTTGATGGCAACTTCTATTTTCGCTCCCGTTCGGGAGTCGGCCAGTATTCAGAAGAAGACCTGGCTGGTATTTTGGGCACTTTCCCCAACCTTCAGCTTGTATTCCTGCACGGTCCCGCTTCAGAAAATTTTGTTCAGGCTTTGCTCCGGCAGGGGCTCCCGGTCGTGATCGCACTCAAAAACCAACCGGATCTGGGCCTGATGGCTCAGGCTTTCTATTTTTATCTCCTTCAGGGTAAAAATGTAGGTCAGGCGTTTGACCTGGTCGCAGCTGAAGCCTATAGCCCGCTAAATATTCTGGAAGCTTTTCTCGATTCCGGACAGCTCTTATGGCCCGGCGGAGGAAAACCGGATATCACCAATGGCCTCATTTCCCTAAAAAATAAATCCAGAGATCTTAAATGGCGGCTGCGAAACCCCCTGCTGATTCCGCTCAGTGAGCAAAACAGCCAGAAAAAATCGCCCCTGCTTGAAAATAAAAAACAGATTCCTACCGCACGTATTGAGCCGGAACCTGTAACCGTAACAAAACAGCCGGTGGTTAAAGATCCCCTGCCAGTAGTAGAACCGGAACCGGTTGTACAACCATTGGTGGAGGAAAAGCCCGTAGTGGTTGAAACAGTAGTCGTAGAAGAACCTCCAATAAAACCTACAGGAGAGAATGAGCCAGAAATAGTACAAACACCAATCATAGAGGAAGATCGGGTAGTAGATGAGCCGGTAGTAGATGAGCCAGTGGTAGTAGATGAGCCACTCGTAGAAGATGAGCCGGTGATCGAAGAACCGGTAATAGAAGAACCGGTTGTGGAGGAACCTGTGGCAGTAGAAAAGCCGGTAATAGATGAACCTGTAGTTGAAGAAAAGCCAGTCGTCGAGAAACCGATCGCCGAAGAACCTGTAAAGGAGCCGGTTGAGGACAAAAACCAGGTAGAAATTCCTGAAGAAAAAAATCGCGAACCACGGCAAATAGGAAAACCTGCTACCCGGCGTCCGGAAAGTGGAAATAGAACCAATCGCCAGCGACCGCCACAGAAGCAGCCAATTAAACAACGCCAGGCTGAAAAAAACCGTGAGCAGATTGAAGAGCCTTCCCGGTTGAAAAAGAACCTGTTTCGTGTAGGCGGCGGAATCGGTGGGCTGGTCGTATTGCTGGTCATTCTGTCCTTTATTTTCCCTTCTATACCTCAAAAGCTGGGATTACCATTTGGGAAATCAGATCAGAATGTCGGTTGCCCTTTTCCTGATGGAGATGATTATTATCATGTATTAGTACTTCCATTTCATAGCTATCCCGATTGCGGCAGCGATCAGGTGGCCGTAAAAGACGCAATAATGAGTCGGATTGAGTCTTTGGCTAAAGAAAATGTCAAAGTTTCTGCCCGATACCTGTATGTATCCAATTGTCAGGAAATCCCGGCGATGAGCAAATCTATCGCAGGTTCCTGCAATGCTGACTTGATCATTTGGGGAAATTACGGGGTAGACAGTGTCAGCGGGGAAATTATGATGGGGATGAAGTACTACAGTGCCAATAAGTACGGAGAAAATATCTTCCTGGGCAGTGAAAATTCGCAAGGGAAAATCCGGCTCGAAGATGCCGAAAAAGCAGATGGGAAGTTTATTGCAAATGTAGAAAATATCATTCTCTGGGCACTGAGCATCCGCAATATGAATTCGGAAAATTATCCGGCCGCAATTGCCGGTTTTAGCCGGATGACCCCCCGCGACAGTGATGCACAGTCTGCGGTTTCGCTTATGCTCACCCAATGTTACAGCCGCAGTGGTCAGCTGGAAAAAGCTGTTTCTCATTACGATGCCCTGATTTCAATGAATCCGGGCGATACCAAAGCGCATTATGAGCGTGCCGGTATTTTGCAGCAATTGGGTAGCTATGAAAAAGCGATGGAAGACTATACTCAGGTGCTGTTGGAAGAACCCAATAATATGAAAGCGCTGATCAGCAGGGGAATTCTTTTCTCCGACATGAAAAATTACCAGAAAGCACTGGAAGATTTTGACGCGGTATTGGCGATGAACCCCGATTTTTCGCCGGTTTATGCCAGCCGGGCAAGCGTATATACGCGTATGGAGCGATACAATGACGCCATGCGCGATTATGATAAAGCCATTGAAATTACGCCTGATTACGCTGAAGCTTTTTACGGTCGGGGGATCCTCCTTCAAAAAATGGGGAAAGAAAAGGAAGCACTGGCAGACGTTGACCATGCCCTGGAGATCAATCCTGATTATATTGAAGCGAATCTTTTCAGGGGAGATGTACACGTCAGCAAAAAAGAGTACGACAAAGCGATTGCTGCATTTACCCGATTACTCGAACAGCAAAAATCCGCCAATGCTTATTATAAACGCGGGAAAGTGCTGCTGACACTCCAAAAATACAGTGAAGCAATTGCAGACTTTTCCCGGGCTATTCAGATTCAGGAGAATTTTATTCCTGCAAGTTTTGATCGCTCAGTTACCTATTTCAAGACCAGAGACTATGCCAATGCGCTGAAGGATATGAATTTTGTCCTTGAACAAAAACCTTCTTACCCGGAAGCATATCTCCAGCGAGCCGAAATCTATATGGCCTTAAATAAATCTGAAGAGGCAATGGCTGATTTCAACCAGGCTATTACGCTTAACCCGCGAAATCCGGACGCCTACGCTCACCGTGCCTTGTTATATCTTCAGTTGAAAAACTTTGACCAGGCCCTGGCTGATGTCACGGAAGCAATTAATATTGATCCCAACAGCTCCGAAGCCTATATGAACCGGGGAATTATCTATGCAGATTTGGGTGATAGCCGCAAAGCTGCCCGTGATTTTGACAAAGCGATTTTCATCAACCCCGATTTTGCGAATGCCTACTACCACCGGGCGTTGGATCACCTGAAGGGCAACCGGCTGATTCTTGCAAAAACTGACCTCGACAAAGCTATCCGTTACGGTACCAATGAAGTCAATGCTTATCTGCGGCGCGCAGAAATTTACACCCAGGAGAAAGATCTTAGCAATGCGCTTGAACTGTATACCCGGGCAATAGAACTTGACCCTACCCGCGCAGATGCCTTTTATCTGCGGGCTGAATATTATTTCCGGTTTCGCGACTATGAACATGCACTGGCCGACTACAATCAGGCTATTCAGCTCAGTCCTCCAAACGACGCGCATGTTTTCCTTAATCGGGGAATTGTATATGCAAGACTGAAAAACTACAATGACGCGCTGATTGATTTTGGCAAGGTGATTCGCGCATATCCAGACTCAGTCAGTGGATATATCAACCGGGGGTTGCTCTATATTCAAATGGGGAAATCTCGCCAGGCGGAAACAGACTTTGAAATGGCTGCAAGAATTGCCCCCAAAGATCCAGAAGTTGCATTGAGCCAGGGCATGATGTATCAGGCACGTGGCCAGGAAGGGTATCAGAAAGCCCTCGATGAGTACAACCGTGCGATTGAAATGGCGCCTGCTTACTCCAATGCTTATAACAAACGCGGGGAAATCTACTTCATTCTCGAATCCTACGATAAGGCCATTCTCGACTTTAACGAAGCGATTAAGCTTGACCCGACCAATGCGGATGCCCATACCAATCGCGGCAATCTCGCACGAAAAGCCGGGGATTATCCCCGCGCGCTGGACGATTACTCCAAAGCTATTCGCTTTGATCCCTATCAGGCTGATGCATTTTACAACCGCGGATTTCTCTACGCTTTGCAGGAAAACTACGACAAGGCCATTCCCGATATCCAGCGTTCACTGGAATTAAAACCCAACGATGGCCTTCGCTACGGTTTTCTGGCCAAAATTTATGCCCGTCAACACAAAGATGATCTCTTCTATCAGAATATAGAACTGGCACTCAAAAACAATTACCCTATCATCGAACTTTCTAAAGACCCTGCTTATAAGGTCTATAAAGAACAAGAGCGATTCCAGAAATTGTTGGAGACTTACCAAAACTAACCAATGCGTTACCTTGCTTGTGTATTGTGTGTGGTTGTCTGCTGGCTGGCTTCCTGTAAGCAAACGCCGGATCAGGTTCAACTGACGGATAATGAATTTTATGACCGGTATCCGGACTGGTCTCCCGACGGCTCGGAGCTGGTATTTGCCTCCAACCGTGACGGGAATATTGACCTGTACCGTATGAATGCCGATGGCTCAGATGTGCGGCGCCTTACCGACCATGAAGCCACTGACCAATTGCCGGCATGGTCTCCCGATGGAGAATATATTGCCTTCTTTTCGCTCCGTTCCGGCAATGGAGACATTTACCGGATGCGCGCCGACGGATCTGAACTGATCCAGCTTACCAGCGATTCTACCATGGACAATTTTCCCGCCTGGTCGCCGGATGGGAAAAAAATCGCATGGTGCAGCTCACCGAAAGGCCCTGAGTGGGAAATCTGGCTGATGAATCCAGACGGTACAGGCAAACAGGTAATTACCGAGGATTCGACCCGTGCACTATGGCCAACCTGGTCTCCCGACGGGCAGCGAATTGCTTTTTTCTCCCGCCGCGATACCCGCAATGATAATGATGAAATCTACACCATGAAAGCCGACGGTACGGATGTCGTGCGGATTACCGAAATGCCCGGACATGATTTTTGCCCGGACTGGTCTCCTGATGGAAAACGATTTGTGTTCTCTACCATGCGAACCGGCGATAAACCCGAACTATTTCTGATGAATGCCGATGGATCCGACCAGATTCGATTGACAGATTATCCCCTCAACGACAATGATGCCCGTTGGTCGCCAGACGGGCGTAAAATTGCCTATAGCTCCCTGCGTGACAAAAGCTATGAAATTGTCGTTATAAAAGTTCCGGCACGCTGATTTTTTTATTCTGAAAAAAAAACCAGCGAATTTCATGCAACCCTCGTCTATGGGAAAAACGTCATGAAATGGAAGCAAAGATTATCTGCATGAATGACGAATACATGCTCGAAGGCTGTCGTAAAAATGACCGCAATTGTCAGCGACAGTTGTACGAGAAGTATTTTCGTCCCATGGCCTGGATATGCTACCGGTATGTCCGGGATCGGGAAGTCGCAGATGATCTGGTGCATGAGGGTTTTGTCAAAGTATTTCGCCGGATCGATTCCTTTAAAAATGAGGGCTCCTTTGAAGGTTGGGTAAAGCGGATTATGATCAATTGCTGCCTCGACCATTTAAGAAAAGGAAAACGACGACCGGATGAGATTTCTGTAGAAGGTGTAGCCGAACCGCAATCAGACGAGCACGACGCACTGGCAGACTTACAGGCCGAATATATTCTCGAAAAAATACAAGAATTGCCTACCATTCCCCGCACGGTTTTTAACCTTAATGTCATCGAGGGGTATCCGCACAAGGATATCGCACAGATGATGAAAATAAAGGAATCCACTTCACGGGCATATCTGACAGAAGCCAAACAATTGCTCAGGGAATCACTGAAAAAAGTAGTAAACCAAACCGAAAGGAGGTTGTATCATGGATAAGTGGGAAGATATAATCAAAGGAAAAGCGATGGCCGCCCGGGCCTATGAGCCTACGCCTTCCTGGGAAAAGATGTCGGGGATGCTTGACAAAGCGCTTCCGCAGGAGGGTAAAAAGGCCAAATATCTTTTTCCGATATTCTGGTTGATGGCGGGTTGTGTGGTCATAGGACTTATTGCAACCCTGACGTTGCTTTCTCCGGATCAGGCAGGCAGGGCAGTACAAGCAGCGTCTGTTCCTGCCCCTGGTTTGGCTCAAAGTCCGATGGTCATTGAAATACAGACAGAACCCTGTCCGGAGATTATATTGCAGGAAAAGTCCTTGCCTGAAAGAAAATTTTCCGGTATGGCAATGCCAAAATTGAACGAAAAACCGGAAGCGCCCACTTTTGACGCCCAACCACAATCTCTACAGACCGCTTCGACTTTTCAGACTTTGCCCAAAATTACCGGGTTGCAACCCGCTCCGGCAAACTTGCTTTCCGCGGTATCCGTTGAAAATACATTACCCGAACTTGCCACACTTCCCGGTAGCCGACCTGGCAGCGAAGTGAGAAGATACGCATCTCTGGCAGCACATCGGGTAGCGCTGGCCGTTGGCCCCGGCGAAAAAATGAAATGGGCGCGCAGCAAATTTGCTATTAGCATTAACAGCAGCATTAGCCGTGTTCCGGTAAAACCTGTGAGCCTGGCCGTTGGTAGTGTGAGATATCTTTATTCCTCACCGGTGATGCCGGGAGCAGGAGCTGAAATTTCGTATCGCCCCAACAGTTATCGGGAATTTGGTCTGCATGCAGGCATAGACGCAATCTGGGTACCATTGGGGATATCTCCTGATAATCCTGATGAGTTTACCGATCTCTACGGTGTTGCAACCGAATGGAGTGGTTTTTACCGCAGGTATTTTTTCAAAAATCGCGAACGACGCTTTCGTCCGTTTGCGGTTGGCCTGATCTATAATATGAATATGGTACAATCCCGCTTTAGTACCATTTATCTTCCTGACTGGGAGCCCAATAGCTGGAGCGCCCGTAAGCAGGAATCCACGATCCCCGAACCCGGCGCGCAAGTATTTACATCTCCCTTCCGCTACACGTACCTCACAGGAGGAGGCGGACTCGGCGTCGATATCCGTCTTTACCGAAGACTTAGTTTTCAATATCAGTCCGTGATCTACGGAAACCTTCCCTTAAAACGCACCCAGACAGACTTTTTGGATGAATTTAGCGGGTATCCTTACCAATGGAGAAACCAGTTTGGTTTTACACTCGCCATTTAACCTCAATTCGAATTAACCCTTTCACATGCAACAAACACAACATTTATTTTGCCTGGGAATGGCCATGATACTTATGGCATTTTCCCAGCACCTGATGGCGCAAACCCAACAAAAAGTTACCATCAGCGGCTACGTTACCGATGCCGAAAGCGGCGAGAAAATTATCTCCGCCAATGTCTATGACAACCTTACCAAACAGGGTGCAGTAACCAATGACTATGGATTCTTTAGCCTTACCTTAAAAGCCGGCCAGATAAATCTTATCTCTGCTTTCCCCGGTTACAAGTCCTTTCAATCCACTTTTACCCTTACCCGTGATACTTCGATCACCATTTCCCTCGAAATTTTTGCCCTCGAAACGGTCGAAATTGTCGCCGAAGAGGAAGAGCGGATCGAGCAGAAAACAGAAATGAGCACGATTGATGTGCCTATCCAACAAATTAGAAAACTACCCGCTCTGCTAGGAGAAGTAGATGTAATCAAAGCTATTCAGCTTCTGCCGGGCGTACAATCGGGCAGTGAAGGCACCACCGGTCTTTATGTCAGAGGTGGCGGACCTGATCAGAACCTGATTTTGCTCGATGGCGTTCCCCTGTATTATGTCAGCCACCTGGGCGGATTTTTCTCCGTATTTAATGCGGATGCCCTGAGCAGTGTAAAACTCGTAAAAGGTGGCTTCCCCGCCCGTTATGGAGGAAGGCTTTCTTCTGTGCTGGATATCCGAATGAAAGAAGGTAACCTCAACAAATTTGAAGGAGAAGGAAATATCGGCCTCATTTCTTCCAAACTTTCATTTCAGGGCCCGATTATTAAAGGGAAAACCTCCTTTATTGTTTCCGGAAGACGAACTTATTTTGATCTTTTTTCCAGACCGATATCAAAACTGGCTACAAAAGGCAATTCCTCTTTTGGTTATGCTTTTTACGATTTGAATGCCAAGGTGAACCATATTATTTCGGACAAAGACCGGCTGTATCTCAGCTTCTATTTCGGCGATGACAATCTGGACATAAAAGAAAAATACACCAACGGCCAGCCTGGAACCAATAATTACAGCAACAGTTTTTTTAAAAGTGGAATTGGCTGGGGAAATGACCTGGCAGCACTTCGCTGGAATCATATCTGGAGCCCGCGACTTTTCAGTAATCTTACGGCCACTTACTCCAAATACAAATTGGGAATACGGTATGATGAGGAGAATGAGTTTTTCCAAAATGATACCCTTCGCAGCTATTCCAGTTTCTTCGAATATGTCTCTGGCATCCGCGACTGGGGGTTAAAACTGGATTTTGATTACTACCCGGCACCTTCTCATGATATTAAATTTGGGATAAATTCTACCCTGCACAAATTTACCCCCGGTTCACTCGGTTACCGTGAAAACTCCGGGAATAACCGAATCGACACAACCCTGAAAACCAAAATTCACAATACGATTGAAACCTCTGTTTACGTCGAAGACAATTTTCAGATCGGACGCAGATTTAGTGCAAATATCGGCGTGCACGCGGTCAACTATCTGGTCAATGAGGAATCTATGTTTTCCATTCAACCCCGGGCTTCTGCTCGGCTTCAACTGACAGATAGAGTTTCTTTGAAAGGTTCTTATGTGCAAATGACCCAATTTATTCACCTCCTGACCAACTCTACCATTGGCCTTCCTATTGACCTTTGGGTACCGGCAACAGATAAAGTGCCTTCACAACATTCGTGGCAGGCAGCAGGTGGAATTGCCACTTCGTTGTGGGATGACCAGCTGGAACTGAGCGTGGAAGGGTACTATAAGAAAATGGATGGTCTTATCGCTTTTAAAGAAGGAACAAACTTTTTCCTGGGTGGCATAAATGAAGGAACATGGGAGAATATTGTAGAAACCGGCGGAGAGGGAGAAGCCTATGGGGCGGAGTTTCTTGTTCAAAAGAAAAAAGGAAAAACGACGGGCTGGGTAGGTTATACGCTTTCATGGAATTACCGCAAGTTTGATGCATTAAACGGCGGGGTGAAATTCCCTGACCGGTATGATCGACGCCATGATCTGAGCGTGGTTGTCAGTCATGCATTCAATGAAAGAATCAGCGTATCGGGAACATGGGTATATGGCACGGGCAATGCCATTACGCTTCCCAGTGGTAGTTTTGCGACCATCGAACACTGGGACTTCTTTGGCAATAATACTACCGGCAGCTTTGTGCCTATGAGTATTTCTCAATCGCTGTGGGGAGATTTTTCCGGCAGGCTTTATGAAAACGGGAGAAACGGCTTCCGTATGGAAGCTTACCACAGGCTCGACCTTGGGGTAAATCTTACCAAAAAAACCCGCTGGGGAGAACGAACCTGGAACTTTGGGGTGTATAATGCATACAATCGTCTGAATCCGTTTGCTTATTATATCCGCAACGATTACGACTCCAATAATCAGACTTCTACCCCCAAACTGAAAAAACTTTCGCTGTTTCCTATCATCCCTTCTGTGAGCTATAGCTTTAAATTCTGATTGAATATATAAATCGCCAAGTAATGAAAAAATTAATATATATATTTCTGATACTGGCAGTTGCATCTGCCGTTGTTTCCTGCGAGCGCGATCTCGAAATTCCGCTGCCGGAGCATCAGTCCAAACTTGTGATCAACGCATACCTGTATGCCGGGATGCCTGTGGACATTTATGTGACCCGCAGTTATGGCATCATTGAAAACGTGGAGATAAAGGACATCCTTGTCGAAAACGCCCGTGTGGAAATACTGGAGGGTGACAAAGTGCTGGATACACTGGCCTATCGGGATACAACTATTCAGGACCCGTTTGGAGTTGCGAAAACAATAAAGCTGGGGAAATATTATTCCGAAACCGTAAAACCTGAGGCCGGAAAATCCTACACAGTACGAGTTTCTCATCCTACATATGGCACTGCAACAGCTACAACGGTAATTCCCCGACAGATCAGCGTATTGGATACAAAAATCGAGCAGGATGTATATGTGTCTCAAAATACCGACTTTGATGGGCAGGTGTATGTTTATAGTCAGTCACTGATAAAGGTAAAAGTGGAAGATCCCGCCGGGGAAAAAAACTTTTACAATTTTGAGGTGGGAATAGATTTTGAATTACCCAGCTATCCGGGCGTTCCTTTTTATGGAGATCTTTATACTACCAATAACGTGTACAGAAATCCGGGTGAAGGCTATACCGGAGATAAAAAGCCGTTTGTCGATGACTCATTTGACGGTACGATCAAAACCCTTGAAATGGCGACCGACCTTCCCAATAATTATCAGTTGCTTTCAGAAAGGCAACCGCTGGAAATCAAAAAAATCTATGTGAAGGCTATCGCGGTAAACGAGGATTATTACCGTTTTAAAAGCAAATTTGACCTTCAGCAGCTAAATCGCGATACCGATGACTTTGGCATTGTTCCGGTGGAAGCCATTATTATTTACAGCAATGTCGAGGGCGGTTTTGGCATCGTCGCCGGGTTCAATGAATCGACGTTTGAATTTTAGGATCCCCATTGCGGGTAAACAACATTACCGAAATTCAGGGCGGGTAAACACATCGAGGTGTAGTCCCGCCCATGATCCCAGCAAGTCGCTTCCGGTTTCTTCTGTGCCGGGAAAATATGCCTGCTCGGGCGTTAGTTCTGTTTCAGGAATGGCGCCGAGAATATGGTACATGTACTCGTGATATTGTGGATAGTCGCGGAGGTTGTTGTGCCCGCCGCCTTTGATGGTAATCAGGGTACTTCTTTCGCCCAGCAGACGCACAAGCCGGCGGCTCATCGAGTAGGGAATCGTCAGATCTCTGGTTCCGTGGTAGATATAAACCGGGAACGAGACGTTTTCCAGAAATTTGTCGGTTCTCACCTTAAACCTCGATATACGTTTGACCGGTACAAAAGGCAGATATCGCTGGAATAAATGCAAAAGGCTGTAATAGGGCGCATCCAGGATCAGCATACGGGGGTGATTTTCGGAGGCAACTTTTGCAGCGAAACCTGAGCCCATAGAGCGGCCATATACGATGATATTATTTTCGCCATAACGCTCAGTCAGCCAGTCGTATCCATACAATGCGTCGTGAAACAACCCGGCTTCGGTTCTTTTGCCCCGGCTTTTGCCAAAGCCTCTGTAGTCAATCATCATGACATCATATCCTTTGCTGGTGAAGTCTCTCGAAAATTTTGCCCAGCCTTTGATGCTGCGGGTATTTCCGTGAAAATAGTACACCACCCCGCGCGAATTGGGCACACGAAACAACAGTCCGCTGATCACGGCTCCTGGTTCTGTGTCGAAAGTTAGTTCCTCAAAAGGATAAGGATAATCAAATTTGAAGTAGAGCGGCAGTTTTTCGGGATGGAATAAAAACAATTCCTGTATCAGGTAAATGATCACCATGATAACCGGATAAAACAATACAATTCCACCAAGAATATACCAGATAGTAGCCATAGAAGTAGTAGTCTGCATGAAGGTACTCATCCGGAAGCAAAAAGGAAAGTACTAAAGCGCCAGTCCCATACGAAAACTCGTCATGGGAAGAAACTGCCAGCCCATTTCGCCTCCTTTGGGGTGAAATACTTTTGAGCGAACCGGGTCTCCGTAGGAAAATTTTGCCCCAAAGCTAAAGTCGAGAAACCCGTACCGGAGAATACGTCGCTGAAACCCCAGCATAGGGGTTATAGCAACATTGTCAGAGTAAAGAATTCCGGTATCATCGGTAGCAGTCCATCCTTTCTGTTCGGGCTGTAATCTCGTGCTGAGTACGAGGCCAAGGTAATTGGCTGAAAGGTTATCTGCACTTCTTCCCTCCCTGATCCTTTTTTGCATCCCGTAATAATATCTCGGCCCCACTGCCACGCCGATAACTTGTTCCTCTGCGTAATACAGTTTACGGAGATTTCCTATGCCTATCGCCGTGTACCATGAGGTAGATATTTCTCCGGTCAGCGACCATGTGGTAAAAATCTTCCGTTCATACCCCGCGCGAAAGATTCCGTGGACATATCCGTTTCTGCTGATCCGGATGAGATTTGTCAGATCCAGCTTGATCATCTGTTTTTCGGGCACGCGAAGTGAAAACAGCCGGGACTCTGAAGGAGGGAAAGAGTCTTCAGGAGCAATGCGATTTTGGCCTGAAGAGTAGCTGTAAAAGAATAATAGCGTAACAATCCATAAGGGTAACAGATGCTTCATATCGCCAGAATTAAATAGCAGGAGTGCTTAAAGATAAGAAAATATTAATTCACATTGTGGATTAATATTTTCTTATAATTTTTATCCCGACGTTGGTTCACAACCCTGTTTTACTTATTCACGGATTCCACAGGCCTTTTCACGCAATTCGAGGATCAGTGCTTTCCGCTTTTTTTCAAGGCTTTGGAGACGTTTTACGGTGCCGGGGTTGTCGCCTTGTTCATCGAGCAGGCGGATCATACTGTCGCGTACTTTTGTGATAGACTGAAGCATTTCCATCACCGGTTGAATTTTTTCAGATTCCTGGTCCGGCAATTTTTCAATACAATTTTTCAATTCCTCTTCCTGCGAGGCAAGTTGGTGTTCATACTCAGTGATTTCTGCTTTTGAAAGCGGAAGTGCCCGATCGAGTTCTTTTTCTGAAAACGTAGCGGCGTTTGCAGGTATAGAGGATTGCGGTCGGAATAACCATAAAGCGCCTGCGGTCAGCAGTAGCAGGACGGTGGCTGCGGCTGCCAGATGCGCCATTTTGAATGGTACCGGGATAAACCGCCGGATCACAGGTTTCCTGCCGGCGTCTTCTTCTGCCAAACTTTTTTCGATCTGGTTCCAGACCTGGTTGTCGGGTTTATACACTGGCAATTTTTGCAGGGCATCCCGAAGATTTGATTGATTTTTTTCGTTCATCATCTTACACCCAACCCTTTAAGTTTTTGTTGAAGTTGTTTTTTTGCGTAGTAAAGCTGCGATTTGGAAGTGCCAACGGAAATGCCCATTGTTTCTGCCACTTCTTTATGAGAATAGCCTTCTACTTCTATGAGTACAAATACAGACCGGTAACCATTGGGCAGAGACTGAATCGCCTGCTCCAGATATCCAATATCAATAGGCGTATTCCAGTCCACGACTTCCTGGTGTTTTTCATCTTCCAGGGGAAGATGTACGACCTCGCGTTTAATGCGGCGGTAGGCGGTCCTCACCACGATGGTTTTGATCCATGCACCGAGACTGGACGCCTGCCGAAATCCTCCGATTCCCTTAAAAACACCGATAAAAGCCTCCTGTAACACGTCTTGTGCAAGGTCAAAGTCATTGGTGATCCGGTAAGACAGGGTGTACATAGCATCCTTGTATTTGTCATACAAGGCCTTTTGCGCCAGTCTGTCTCCCGCAAGGCAACCTTCGACCAGGTTTTGCTCTTTTTCGCTGATCCTGTAGCCTTCGCTGTTCATCTTGTACCCATCTGCTTTTGTCTTAAAGTGCCGGTATCCACGTCCGGAGTTGTATAGTGAAGATAATATTTTTGAATGGAATGCACCAATTACAAAAAAGGCCGTCTATATTTCAGACAGCCTTGATAGAGAAAAGCTAATTTTCAGGTGGATGTATGAGTCAATTTGTAATTGCGGGTATTTTTATTGTAAAACAGGTGCCTATGCCCAGTTCTGAGTCTACAGATATGGTGCCGCCAAGTTTGTCGAGTGCTTCACTTACGATGTATAGTCCGATTCCGGAGCCCTGGCTGTTTTTGGTCCCTCTGTAAAACATGTCAAAAATTTTGTTTATGCTCTCTGGCGCAATCCCAATTCCGTTGTCGCAGATTTTGATTTCGGCGAGGTCTGCATTTCCGGTTACCTGGATCGAAACGTAAGGGTGTTTTTTGCTCAGGTCGCTGTAGCGGAAGCTGTTGGAAATAATATTGTTGAATACCATTTTCATTCGCATCAGGTCAGAGTGGAAATCACCCGAAATATCAATCGTTACTTTTTTATCAATTTTATCATTGTCAGGAGCAAACCGAAGTACTTCAAACACATCGCTGATCACGCTCTGAAAGTCGATTTTTTGACTCATCAGCTGGGTACGACTATTTCTCGAATAACCCATAATTTCTTTGATAAACGCATCAAGTTTGTTGATACTATTGTCCATCAGGTCGTAGTATTGATTGCGTAAATCTTCTTTGGGTTCTATTCTGGCGATATTGATCAGCCCTTTTACAGACACCAATGGTGCGCGAAGGTCATGCGAGACGCTGTACACAAACTTGTCTAATTCGTGATTGACTTTTATGAGTTTTTGGTTTTGCTCTTTGATTTGCCTTTCGTCTTCCCGCATTTTCGTCACATCCCTGATAGCGCCGTCAAAATAAATCTCCCCGTTTTCACCTTCTGTTTTTATGCTGCTCATCAGTCCCCAGAAAATCGTTCCATCTTTTCGTTTGAATTCAGCTTCTTCATTAGTGAAATATGTATTTTCCTGCATCAATTGCCGAAAATCCTGGCGGCGGGCCGTATTGACATATAAAGCATCCGGATCGAGTGGCAATACCTCCTCTACGGAATCATAGCCAAACATCTCGGCAAAGGCTTCATTTACATACAAAATCCCGTTGTGTGGGGTACTTCTGAAAATACCTTCTTTGATGCTTTTATTGATGGATGAAAGGAGTTGTTGTTGTTTGCGTACCTCCTGTTCCGCCAGTTGTTTGCTTGTAATATCCTTTGCAAAAAAAGAAAATCGGGAAATATCTCCTTCTATATCCACAACCGGGTTGATAGAGTATTCAAAATAATGGTCTTTCCCTCTGATCGGAAGTTTACCTATCGCTTTATGTGAAGCGCCTGCAAGCACATTATCGACTAAGGATTTCCAATATCCAAAGATTTCTGGTTTTATAACTTCGGTAAGATTCATCCCGGGGACGAGGGCAGATCCTAAGACATTTTCCGTGATTTTTTGTACGGAGGAATTGGCAATCAGCACATTGTAGTTACTATCTGCCAGAAGTATCAGGTCGGGAGTATTTTCTATCAGCGCCGAGAGGTTGGATTCTTTCATGGCAATTTCACGTGTTCTTTCTGAAATCTGTGCTTCCAGTATTCCATGCATCTCACGGGATTGCTCAATCATCTCCTTCACATCGCGCTGAAGCATCTCTGCGGCATCAATAAGAAGGCTGAACGGATCATTCTCGATATTGCCTTCAAAATTACCGGGGGTAAAACTTTCGTCCCAGGTGATACTGCTCATCATCCTGAAAAGTTGATCAATTCGCTTTTTTTGATTTTGCCTGATACTCTCAATCTCTTCTTTGAGGAACTTTATCTGAAGGGATTGAGTGTACTGTTTTCTTGCAGCATTGAAACCGAGTCTGCGGGATAATTTTTGCCAAAAGTTTTGCGGGGGCGTTTTTGTATTTGGCTGAGACATTTCCGGATATATCTTCCCGGGAAGGTGGATTTTGTCAGCCGATACACGAGTTTTGGGAATCTTAGCCAGTTGATTTTGGATGCGATACCGGTTGATACCCGTAAATGCTTCTTCTTTGGTTTTACATGTTGTGAAGGATACCTGCCTGTCAAACCTTCTCAAAAGATTAAAGAGGTTTCGGATAATATAATTAGGCGAAACGATTAGCAGATATTTGACATGGCCGATAGAGAACATATCCGCAACCGACATTTGAGAAGATTTTCGCGCAGCAACATTGACCCAGTTGAGTCTGGATACATCCGCGATTACAAAAAAACCTGTTGGTAAACCTGCCTGAACGTATTTGGTAAAGACGCTCCTGATCAGTGTTTCTGAGGCAGTCTGATCTTCGGCATCCATTACTCCGATAAAGCTCAGAACCAAGATTTTATCTTCTATAATTTCAATCTCCAGCATGCAGGATGAATCCCGGCCGACATACCTCAGGTCTTGCGGTAATATGGAGGAGCAAAGATATCCGGTGCCCGATGCAGTCTTCATAGGAGTTATTGATCTGTTTTAGTTGCGGCGGGTGCTCATAAACTGAAACATAAACCTAACGCTTTCCCACTTTCAAAAAAAAAGTAAACCGACCACTTTCTTAGGCGGCTCTTGCACACATTTTTTACTCAAAAACTCTGCTTTTTCGCCCCCAAAAGGGGGTACCCATGAGTTTGAGAAACTTTTTAATCATTCTCTTACCTCTATATGTGTCGGAATTGAATCTCTTATTCAAAAAAAACTGCTATTTTACCTGAGAAAACAATCTTCTAAAAACACGTTTTTACTCAAACAACCGCAATGGTAAAGCTGACTTTTCTGGGCTGTGGCGATGCTTTTGGTAGTGGTGGCCGCTTCTATACCTGCTTTTTACTCGAAACCTCGGGGAAAAAAATACTGGTCGATTGTGGCGCATCTGCTGTGATTTCTATGAAGAAAATGGGTATCTCTCCGGGAGAGATTGATGCAATTGTCATTTCCCATCTCCATGGGGATCATTTTGGCGGTATCCCATTTTTTCTGATTGATTGCAAACATGTATCAAACCGCACCAAAAATCTGATTATTGCCGGCCCGCAAAATATTGCCAGCAGAACGGCCATTGTCAGTGAAGCACTTTACCCCAATTCCTGGCAGTCAGATCGCGGCTTTGACCTTGAATTTGAAGAAATGGCTGAAGGCAATACAAGTATTCTGCCGGGAATCAGGGTTACTCCTTTTCCGGTGGTACACCCCAGCGGCAGCCAGTCTTTTGGCTTGCGGATCGAAGCCGAGGGTAAAGTTCTTGCTTATTCCGGAGATACTGAGTGGACCGATACCCTGATCCCGCTTTCTGAAGGAGCGGATCTTTTTGTCTGCGAATGTTATAAATACGATCAACAGCTTCGCTTTCATCTCGATTACCAGACACTGTTGTCCAAGCGTGAGCAGCTCAACTGCCGCCGCATGATCCTTACTCACATGAGCGAAGAAATGTTGTCAAAAAAAGAGACGTCGGTATTCGAATGTGCGTATGACGGAATGGTCGCCGTACTTTAAACCTTTTCTGTATAGTATTCGCGGATATGCATAATCATCTCCCGTGTCATGCCGGAAAGATCAAACCCGGGTTTCCAGCCCCAGTCTTTGGTTGCTTCTGAGTCGTCGATACTTTGAGGCCAGCTGTCTGCAATTTCCTGCCGGAAATCTGGTTGAAAATCGCATTGAAAAGAGGGAATATGGCTGGCGATTTCGGCGGAAAGCATCCCGGGAGTAAAACTGATTCCCGCCAGGTTATAGGAAGAACGAATTTTGATGGATTCGCCCGGGGCGTCCATAATCGACAATGTCGCGCGAATTGCGTCAGGCATGTACATCATTGGAAGCGCGGTATCTTCCCGCAGAAAACTTGTATATCGCCCTTTTTTAACAGCTTCGTGAAAAATTTCCACTGCGTAATCTGTTGTACCACCGCCTGGCAATGTTTTGTAACTGATAAGCCCGGGATACCGCAGGCTGCGTACATCAATGCCGTACTTTTTGGCGTAGTAGGCGCACCAGCGCTCTCCTGCGAGTTTGCTGATACCATAGACCGTAGATGGGTCCATTTCGCAGTTTTGGGGCGTATGAACCCGTGGGGTTGACGGACCGAAAACGGCGATAGAACTTGGCCAGAATACTTTTTCCAGCGACAGTTCGCGCGCAGCTTCAAGGGTATTGAGCAGGCTTTTCATATTGATTTCCCAGGCGAGCTGCGGCTGCTGTTCTCCTTTGGCTGATAAAATCGCCGCAAGGTTGTAAACGGTGCCGATACGATATTGAGAGATTACCTGGAAAAGCGCATCCTTATCGAGTATATCCAGTTTCAGGAAAAGGAAATCTGTCTTATGATCGGGAATACGGATATCGGTAGCGACCACGGCGTCATTGCCATATTTTTCCGTTAGTGCTGCTGTAAGTTCGCTGCCGATCTGGCCCAGCGCACCAATTACCAGGATACGTTTATTTTTTGTGTCAGCTGTCATTTTTTCATTTCGTCGGGGGACAATAAACCAGCAATTTATAAATTTCTTGGGATCGCCACAAAAAATGTAGATCCTTTGCCGGGTTGTGATTCCACCCATATACGACCGCCGTGGTTTTCGGTTATTTTTTTACAAATAGCCAGCCCTATACCTGTACCCTCGTATTGTTCCCGTTGGTGAAGGCGCTGAAAAATGGAGAATATTTTTTCCTTATACGCCTCTTCTATACCGATTCCATTGTCGGCAACGGAGAATACCACTTCTTTTTCGGTTTCTTTACTTTCAATTCTGATTTTGGGTGGGTCTGAGCTTTTATATTTTAGGGCATTTGAGATCATGTTGAGAAACAACTGACTAAGTTGAGATGCATTCGCATGGATTCTGGGAAGCCAGGATACTTCAATTTGTGCGCCGGTTTCTTCAATGGTAGGTCGGAGGAGGTTGATGGATGAGTGGACGATTTGTTCCACATCCGACAGCTCAAAATGCTGATCGCCATCATCGATACAGGCATAGATCATGAGATCCTTTAATAAGGTATCCATACGACTTACACCTTCGGCTACAAACCCCATATATTCATGTGCATCTTTGTCAAAGAGATGACTATACCGGCGTTTGAGCAGCCCCGTGTAGGAAGCAATCATTCGCAGCGGTTCTTTCAGGTCATGGGAAGCGACGTAAGCAAACTGTTCGAGTTCTTTATTGGTGCGAGCCAGTTCGAAGTTTTTGGCATTCAGAAGCGCATTTGCCCGGGCCTGAATACGATTTCGGCTAAATAATACAAGCGCGAGTAAGGAGATTAAGACAAAGGCAATCAACCCACCGAAAAGGTATAGCCGTGCTTTTTCTTTTTGAATGGCCAGTTCCTGCCGGCTTTCCATGTCCCTGATTTGCTGAGAGACCGTGAGAGCGGCGATTTGTTTGCTTACATTTTCATTAAAGATAGAATCATGGAGTTTTTTATCCATGGTCTGAAAGTCAAATGCCTGGCGCAGGTTTCCTGCCTTAAAGTGAATTTCAGCCAGCATTCCCAGGATATTGTCACCGTGACGGCTGAGTCCCATACTATCGGTGTATTCCAGCGCTTTTTCCACAGATTCCAGTGCGAGCGGGTAGTTTTTGGCTTGGGCATACATCCGCCCCATACTCACCAGATTGGAGATTTCCCCTGCTTTATAGCCCAGTTCCTGATTCAGTTTTATTCCCTCACTCAGATAATATTCAGCAGAATCTGTATCATCGGTATAGGAGAATATTTCCCCAATCAGGCCGATAGAATAGGCCTCGCCGTATGGATATTGAATGGAATCTGCATAAGTATATGACCATCGGGCATAACGGAAAGCCTCATCAATTTTCATCTGTTTCAGGAGAATATTTCCCTTCTCTGCCAGGCAGGTATAGATCATTTGCTCCCATTTGATGCTTCGGGCGATATGAAAAGAGGAATCGCTATATAACAAAGCCTGATCGTATGCTTTCTGATCAAAAAAAGTGACCGAAAGGAGGTAGAGATTGTAGACCATTCCAACAGAATCTTTGGTGGACTCCAACTCTTCCATGACCATTTGTTGGAACTCAAGTGATTTCTTGATATCGCCAATGCTCAGATAAATGCTGGATATCTGAGCATTGGTTTTAGCGTTTTTTCCAGGTATAATATTGCCTTGATTTATAGTCAGGCAATTCTTAAAATGAGATAGTGCCGTAGGGAAATCACCGGTGAGATAGGATATATAACCCAGTTGATAGTGTAGTTCTATGATAAGTGAGTCTGAAGAAGCTTTTTCAGCAGCTTCCAGCGCATGCATATAAGGCTCTTTAGATTTTAGATATGTGCCATTTTCAACATAATAATTACCCTGTTGAATATACATCCTGGCAACCAGTGCATATTTTCCGGCAGATTTCAAATCTTCTATAACCTGTTGAAGGCTATCCACACCTGGCCCATCTCCCGGATGGGCAGCACGTGTATAGAAGATAGAGCAAGTAAGGACAATAGCGGACAAAATCCGGATAAACAATCTCACATGCTCAAATTACAAAATATTTCCTTTTCGTAATATGTCTGTGCGTAAACTTATCAATTTTTGTGTATGACTGGGTTAAATTACAGCTTTTACCTCTGCGGCAAGTTTCTCCAGGGTTGATTTCGCGTCGCCAAACAGCATACGATTTTTTTCATGGAAAAACAGCGGATTATCAATTCCCGCATAACCCGGGCTCATACTCCTTTTCATTACGATCGTATTTTTTGCCTTAAGAATCTCCAGAATCGGCATACCATAAATCGGGCTTGAAGGATCATCAAGTGCGGCAGGGTTTACGACGTCATTCGCCCCTACTACAATGACAACATCGGTATCAGAAAGGACTCTGTTGGCATCGTCGAGGTCAAGCAGTTTTGTATAAGCCACATCGGCTTCAGCGAGCAGCACATTCATGTGGCCGGGCATACGACCTGCTACCGGGTGGATCGCATAGGATACGGATACGCCATTTTTTTCCAACAGACTTTCCAACTCATGACAAGATTTTTGCGCCTGAGCTACGGCCATACCATAACCTGGGACAATGACTACAGAGCTGGAGTAAGTAAGTAGAATAGCGGTATCATTAAGGCTGATTTCCCTGACGATGCGGTCACCGCTTTGAACTTTTGCCGGGCCTGTAGAACCGAATCCTCCGATGATCACATTCCAGAGAGAGCGGTTCATGGCAGTACACATCAAAACGGTCAGAATAACGCCTGAAGCACCTACGAGGATACCGCCTACAATCATCACCTGATTGTTGTAAACCAATCCGGCCAATGCTCCGGCAACACCAGAAAAAGCATTTAATAACGCAATAACCACAGGCATATCTGCCCCCCCAATCGGAATAACAAATGTAACTCCATAGATCAGCGCAATAACCATAACAACGATCACCAGCGTAAATGCTGAGTCTGCGGCAGGAGTAATCATATTATACACAACGCCACCCAAAATGAGTCCCAGAATGACGAGGTTTACGATGGTAGATTGCGGAATGCGCACCTTGCGGTCATCAATGAGGTCTTCAAGCTTAGCATAAGCAACGAGACTACCCGTAAAGGCAATTGCGCCAACAAACATGGCCATCAGCCCGACCAAATGGCTCCCTGCACCTACTGCTCCCGGGCCGCCGGCTGCATAGAGTTCCTGATGTTCAGACAATTCTACCATAGAAATTGCAACAGAACAGGCGCCGCCCAGTCCGTTGAAAATAGAAACCATCTGAGGCATGGCGGTCATGGCTACTCTTTTGGAAGAGATCCAGCCAATTGCCGACCCAATTGCCATTGCGAGCAATATGATGAGAAAATTATTATCCCCTTTTTCCAGAGGGAGGACAAACGTCACGACAATGGCGATTGCCATACCAAGAGCTGCCCATAAATTGCCGGTTCGGGCTGTACGCGGACTACTAAGTTGCCGCAGACCGATGATAAAAAATATCACCCCGGCCAAATATCCCAGGTTTACGATCTGATCCAAAATCATATCGGTTATATTTTATTTTTTCTTTTTAAACATTTCGAGCATGCGGTTGGTCACTGCGTGGCCACCGACTACGTTGATCATGCCAAGGATCACTCCCAAAAAACCTAGCGCCAGCGCTAAATAGTCGCTGGAATCGGCCTGCCTGACCAAAATGATTGCACCAATCACGACAACCCCGCTGATTGCATTCGATCCTGACATCAGCGGCGTATGTAACACGGTCGGCACGTTAGCGATAAGTTCGAAACCGAGAAATCCTGCCAACACCAATACATAGAGCATTGTGAGGTTTTCTGCGATAAACTGAATAATTGATTCCATCAGAAATAGATTAGGAAGTTTATCAAAATTGGGGTTTTAGACCTGTTTGGGCGCGCCCAGGTAGGTGGAAGAAACAATATCATTGCTGAAATCAAGTCCTTCGATCCCTTCTTTAAATACGTATTTGAAGAAATTGAACAGGTTATTGCTATACAATTTACTGGCATCGCGGGGCATTCCTGAAGGCAGGTCTGACTTCCCTACGACCGTCACGCCATTAAACTCAATAACTTTTCCATTTTCAGTAACGGCACAGTTGCCTCCGGATGCCGCGGCGAGGTCGATGATGACACTTCCGGGCTGCATAGCCTCGACGGTGCGTTGTTCGATCAGCAATGGCGCTTTCCGGCCGGGGATATTTGCGGTACTGATGATGACATGTGCGCGAGCGGCACGCTCATGGATCAGTTCTTTTTGTTTGCGCAAATACTCTTCAGTCTGCTCGACGGCATATCCTCCTGCCGATTTATCTTCCCGGGCGCCTTCGACTTCGACAAATTTTGCCCCGAGACTTTCCACTTCCTCCCGCGCTGCGGTACGCACGTCGAATGCTTCGACCGTAGCGCCGAGGCGTTTTGCTGTGGCGATAGCCTGAAGACCGGCTACGCCGGCTCCGAGAATCAGCACACGTGCCGGCGGAATGGTACCCGCAGCGGTCATCATCATCGGAAAATAACCGGGCAAGAGATCCGCAGCCATAACAACGGCTTTATATCCGGCAAGAGATGCCATAGACGACAATACATCCATCGATTGCGCAATCGTGGTGCGGGGAATCCGGTCCAGACTGAAAGGCAATATGGCTGTTTGCTTCAGCTTCTCTGTTTTCTCTTTTTCTACCAGCGGATTAAAGAGCGACAATAATACTGTACCCGCTTTCATCGCCGATATTTCGCTATCACCCGGAGGTGAAATTGTAGCAATGAGGTCTGCCTGCTTTAAGATAACCTCTCTGCTGACAACCGTTGCACCTGCATCTGCATATCCGCTGTTGATATAGGATGCCGCAGTCCCTGCGCCATCTTCAACTTTTACTTCGTGGCCGATGCCGATAAGCTTTGCTACCGTTTCAGGGGTAAGTGCTACCCTTGCATCGTTTGTTTCTTTGAGAATACCAATGATCATGGTGAGTGAATATAATGGGTATCGGGATATTCCCTTTGTCGCCGAAGATAAAAGGATTTTATACTTTGCACAACTTCGGTCTCTTCATTTGGAGATGACTTTTGTCGGTTTTGTACTGACTTTTATCCTTGTATCTTTCATTGACGCAACCAATATACCGCAATCTTTGCGGTATCTGCATATTTTGGAAAAATAACATCTTCTGATCTCTCCTTTTTTAATAAGCGGCAAGCACTGTAAATTGTGCGGTGGCTTACTAATTTCAATTCATGCTGGGGATTCCTTATACCATAAAGACAATTGCGGAGATGGCCCTCGCCAAAGACTTATTTCAGGGCTTATATCCTGTCATGCCTGTAAACTATGTGGCATTTGATTCCCGCTTTATCAGCCACGGAAGCCAGACAATATTTGTCGCTATTCGCACTGAAAATCGCGATGGGCATGATTTTATCAGAGATGCATGGGAAAAAGGTGTGAGAAATTTTATTGTCGAGAAGCCTGTCTCTTTAAGCGGCGTAAATTATTTGATTTGTGATAATACTCTTCTTGCGCTCCAGCAGTGGGCACGGGCTCACCGCCAGAAATTCCACTATCCGGTCATTGCAATTACCGGAAGCAATGGGAAAACGACAGTAAAAGAATGGCTGGCTACCCTGGTGGAAATGCGCTTCCAGCTCGTCAAAAGCCCGATGAGTTACAACAGCCAGCTGGGGGTCCCCCTATCGGTACTCCAACTACGCCCCGAGGCAGATCTTGCGCTGATTGAAGCGGGAATTTCCTGCGCAGGTGAAATGGAAATACTGGAAGCGATTATTCAGCCTACGATTGGCATACTTACGCATATGGGCATAGCCCATGCTGAAGGATTTGACTCTTTTACCCATAAACTTTCAGAAAAAATCCGGCTGTTTCGCCATACAGAAACGGTGCTTTGCGGTGCAGATCAACCCGATGTGCTGGCATTCCTGCGGGAAAATCATGTGCCGGCAATTCCTGTTGCTGATTCTCTTCAGGGTGAATTTACGCTTCCCGGCAATGGCGATGAAGAAAGAGAAAACGCACAATTGGCCATTCATGCAGCCCGGTTTCTGGGACTTTCAACCGAAGAAATTTCCCGCAGACTACCACTGCTTCACCCGGTGTCCATGCGATTGGAGATGATTACCGACAATCCGGAGATCACCATTATCAATGATAGTTATAATTCAGATATTGATTCGGTGCGAAGTGCTTTCCGGCGGTTGATTCATACACGGGCGAAACCGGGCAATCAGATCATTATCTCTGATATTCCTCATCAGGGCGAATGGCAGGAAGAAGTACAGCGCCAGATTTTGGAAGAAGCGATATCATTGGTGGGCAAAGATCATGTACGAACGGTAGGGCCTGTATTTGCCCGGCTCGGGCACCCCCTGAGTTACGAGACGACAGAAGCGCTGATGGAAAATCTGAGATACGACGATTTCCGCAATTGCACCGTATTGCTAAAGGGAGCCAGAGGATTTGCCCTGGAAAAAATCATTCCGATACTCAACCGAAAACTGAATGCAACCTATTTTAAAATCAATCTCCAGGCATTGTCGCACAACTTCCGGCTGCTGAAATCCCTTGTGCCCGAAGGAACAAAAACCATGTGCATGGTCAAAGCGGCTTCTTATGGGAGCGGAACCTGGGAAATCGCGCAGGCGCTGGCCAGTGAAGGCGCTGATTATCTTACGGTTGCCTATGCCTCAGAAGGGATTGAACTTCGAAATGCCCGGATTGATTTACCCATTATGGTAATGAATCCCGATCTATCTTCGATAGACGCACTGATCAATTTCGATATTGAACCGGAGGTGAGCAATATCGATTTTTTGGAACGATACGTCAGAGCATCCCGCCTTGCGGGAGTATCGGGAAGCAAACTACATCTGAAGCTTGAAACGGGCATGGGAAGACTAGGCTTCACCGAAGATGAACTCGACGAACTGATTGCATTTATCCGACAGTATCCAGATCTGACCATTGTTTCTGTCATGTCTCATCTGGCCGCAGCAGATGAGCCCGAAGAGGATCCCTTTACCCGGCGGCAGATAGATACCTTTTTGCGTATGGATCGACGGCTGCGCGAAGAATTGGGTATTTTCCCACTGCGTCATATCCTCAATACCGCAGGCATGCTTCGTTTTGGCCAATATTCTATGGAAATGGTACGACTGGGCATTGGCTTGTATGGCGTGAATCCATTTGCCGAAAAAAAACTGCCCTTTTATGAAATCGGCAGCCTCCATTCGGTCATTTCCCAGATACATACCTGGCCGGCAGATACGAGTATTGGTTATGGTCGTGCCCAACGCACCCTGCGGCAATCACGAATCGCTACGGTTCCTATCGGGTATGCAGACGGAATCCCGCGTAGTCTCAGCAATGGGAAGGCTGAATTTATGGTAAGAGGGAAACCCGCTCCGATATTTGGGCGGGTATGTATGGATATGCTGATGCTGGATGTAACAGATATTCCAGGAGCAGCCGCCGGAGATGAAGTGGTGATATTTGGTCGTCAGGGCAACAGATTTATATCTGTAAGTGAACTGGCAAAATCTGCTGGAACCATTCCTTATGAAATTCTGGTCAGGATTAGCCCACGGGTGAGAAGAATTTATGTAAGAGAAGACATCTGAACCCGCCATTCTTCGTAAGCTTTTTATACCTTTGGTTTTCACAGAAATATTACCCGCCATGCCTCTACCATCAGCATTTATATTTACGATCATCTTACCGTTTGTATTAAGTGGATGTCCCGGTAATCAGCCCGGTAGTACTGATACAGCGGTAAACACCGAATCTGCAGCGGATAGTGTTGGGGTAGCCCGCACACCATTCCCCTATGACTTGAATAACCCTGATCGAAAAACCAAACTTCCGGATGAACTGGTGGAGGTTTCGGGATTGGGTTTTATGGAAAACGGGCAAATATGTATGGTGCAGGATGAAGAGGCAACTATTTATATATTTGATGTAGCGGCAGACTCTGTGACGGGTGTATATCCCTTTGGCGATGCCGGAGATTTCGAGGGAATAGAAATGGTAGAAAAAAATATTTTTACCCTTTCCACCGATGGCATACTGACAAAAGTTTCTCAATTTGAGACAAAAATTCCCAAATTGGAAAAATTCCAGACCTTTTTGACCGGGAATTATGAACCAGAAGGACTCACATGGTTGCCAGGAACAAATTATCTTTTGATTGCCTGTAAAGAGGAGCCCGACGTAAAAAGTCCACAGGAGGCAAAAATCCGGACGATTTATTATTTTGATATAGACAAAAAGAAAATGGGGGAGAAACCATTTGCAACGATAGATTTTGGAGATATCAGTCGTGCCATGGATGCAGAGGAAACTACAGATCAAACCCAGAAGTGGAAGGCCGAATTTGATCCACGGAAGGGAGGAAGTTTTAAGCCCTCAGGCATAGCCGTACACCCTCTTACCGGCGAGATTTATATTACAGCATCCGTCGGAAAGCTGCTGGTTGTGCTGGATTCTGCCTTGCAGGTGACCCATGCGAGATACCTTTCCAGAGATATTTTTAAGCAGCCAGAGGGTATTTGTTTTGACCCTGCGGGCAATATGTTTATCAGCAATGAAGGTCGGGATGGGAAAGGAAATGTGCTTAAATTTGATTACAGGGCCGAAAAATGAACAAATAGCAGTTTATTGGAAACAAAAAAAAGAGGCTTTTCCTTTCGGAGAAGCCTCTTCATTTTTTCAGTTAGCTGAAAACTGTGAGACGATTATTTCTTAGCGTCTTCGATAGCAGTTTCAACTTCAGTAGCTGCGGTGTCAGCAGCAGCTTCAAGCGCAGCAGCAGCTTCAGCAGCAGCAGCTTCAGCAGCGCTGATGCTGTCAGCAACAACCTGAGCGATACTGTCAGCTTTAGCTTTAGCAGCAGCTTCAGCTTCAGCAGCGGAATTACAACCGAAAGCAACCATACCTACGATTGCCAACATTACTAACCAGTTTGATGATTTCATTTTCATTTGATTCAAAATTTGTCTTTAGGTGAAATCTGATAGCACAAAGATTGCAATTTTTCGAATATGTAAAAAATATTTACTGTTTTTTTCTAAAATTGCAAACTTTCAGTTTATTTTTTTCTTTTTACTGCGTAGTGCATGAGATCTATGAGCGAATTCCGTGCCGGAGTTGCATCAAACCCGGAAAGAATTTTTTCGGCCTCACTGATATACTGATTCATGACCTCGCGGGAGTAGGAAATCCCGCCGTTGGCAACCACATAATCGATCACATAGCGGACTTTTTCGGGGTCAGTATTGTGGTTGCGGACGATGTTGATGAGCTTCCGCCTTTCGCCCCAACTGGCTTTATTGAGCACATGGATCAGCGGCAACGTCATTTTCTTTTCTTTGATATCGATGGCAAGCGGTTTTCCCACATCTTCATCTCCATAGTCAAATAAATCATCTTTGATCTGGAAGGCGATACCCACTTTTTCACCAAACATCCGCATCTTGGCGATCTTGTCTTCATCTTCTGTCGCACTGGCTGCCCCTGTCTCACAGCAAGAGGCAAAAAGGGATGCGGTTTTCTGGCGAATGATATCGAGATAGATGGCTTCGTCGATATTCAGCTTCCGGGCCTTCTCCATTTGAAGCAATTCTCCTTCGCTCATCATTTTGACTGCATTGGAAAGGATTTTGAGGAGTTTGAAGTCATCGTATTCCAACGCAAGCAGAAATCCGCGAGACAAAAGAAAATCTCCCACGAGTACTGATATTTTATTTTTCCAGAGCGCATTGAGTGAGAACAGGCCTCTTCTTTTATCGGAATCATCAACGACATCATCGTGAATCAGGGTGGCAGTATGGAGAAGTTCTACCAATGCGGCACCCCGATAGGTAGAAGGTGTAATTCCCCCGCACAAGTTCGCACTAAGGAGCACCATCATGGGGCGGATTTGTTTTCCTTTTTGCTTGATCAGGTAGCGGGTAATCCGGTCAAGGAGGGCTACATCTGTCCGGGTCATGGCAGCCTGGAAATACTTGTCAAAGTAAATCAGTTCCTGCGCAATCGGAGCCTGTATAGTTTCTAAAGCATTGCTCATAGTGAGTGCAAAAATATACTTTTTCCCCGACACTCGGAATTCACTTTATTAAGTCACCAAAACTGATTTTTGTTTCAACATTTAACCGGAAAATATGTACCTTGGTTTTCTATGAACAAATCGCAGGCAGCATAAGTTGTTCTGACTTCGTCTTATCTTCATAAAAAAATTGTAACCAACGAAAATATATCTTTATACGTGTTGCCTATGACAAAACACTTACCCAAAGACTTTCATTAACCAAGACCTAACGGGCACAATCTTCTGCGAATGAAGCGAATACTAATTACCTCCTTGGTAATATGGGCTATTACTGGGATACACAGGCTCCAGGCAACTCATATCGTTGGTGCGGAACTCTATTATGAGTGTGTTGACTCTGTCAATCACGTATATGACCTTACGCTAAAAATGTATCGTGACTGTGAAAATGGACAGGCACCCTACGATCCCACCATCACTTTATTCATTTTTAACGGAGTTACAGGAGCCACCGTGCAGACGCTGACAATTCCGGTTCCTGCAAATACACCTGAAATACAGCCGGAAGACTGGGATGCCTGTGTGGCGACGCCACCATCCATATGTGTGGAAGAGGGAATTTATTTTACCACGATTTCGCTGCCTCCCAGTGTCAATGGCTACAACCTCGGCTGGTCCCGCTGCTGCCGCAATGCTGCGATCACCAATCTTTCCAACCCGTTGGGTGAAGGCATCACTTTTCTGGCGCATATCCCTGGCTCTGGTAGTGCCACCTGCAATTCCATGCCGCAGTTTGATCAGGTTCCTCCGGTGTTTTTATGTGCAAACCAGCTTTTTAGCTTTGACCACTCCGCCACGGACCCCGATGGGGACTCGCTCGTTTATGCACTTACGAATCCCTATACAGGAACAAACTTTGCCGGGCTCGGTACAGGAAACCCCATGCTGCCGGGCGGCAATCCTCCTACGGTGGATCCTTTCTCCAACCCTATGGGGCCGCCCCCCTACAACCACGTGGTTTTTTCAGGTGGATTCAACTTCCTCGACCCTTTTGGCTCAGGCAACTTTACGATTGATCCCCAGACGGGTTTTATTGATGTTACCCCCAATCAGGTGGGGATTTTTGTGTTTTCGATTTCTGTATTTGAATACCGAAATGGTATCCTCCTGAGTGAAAACCGCCGCGATTTTCAGATCCATGTGATCAATTGTCTCTCTCAGGGCGCACCGCCAACCATTACTCACGACCTTACGGGTCTTAACTTCAGCAATGATACGATATTTGTCAATGCCGGCGTGCCGTTTTGCTATGATGTGACGGTACAGGACCCCGTTGCAACTGATACTGTGACTGCCTATACTGTGAGCGCCGCATTTGGAAATGGCAACTTTGTTCCGCCTTTGGCTACTTTCAACTTCTCAGGGATTAACCCCATACAGGGACAGATCTGCTGGACGCCCGCCTGTATCTACAATGGACAGATTGTCCCCTTGATTATCGGCGGATACGATGTGGGGGACTGCGAAAATGTAGCGCATACATTTGATACCGTCTGGGTTGTGATCTCCCAGCCGCCCAACCAACCACCGGTCATTACCCCGGACTATACCGGGCTTACAGTGGTCGGAGACACCATATTTGTCAATGCGACAGATACGGTTTGTTATACTGTTACGGCATCTGATCCAAATATCGGCGACATTCTGACTCTTACAGGCATCAGTCCGATATTTACCGCAGCAACCAACGCGCCAACGGTAACGGTTTCGGGTACAAACCCCAAGCAGGCGGAAATCTGCTGGGTACCGTCCTGTGATAAAGAAAACCAATTGTTTGTGTTTACCATGGCGGCTTCTGATATGAGCCTGTGTAATGCGCCAAAGACGGTTACTTCCACTGTCTATATCAAGGTGCTGGTTCCACCCAATAATCCGCCATCAGTCACGACCAACCTTTCTGGTAATACCTTCAGCAATGACACCATATTCGTCAATGCCCTGAGCAACCTATGTTTTAGTTTTACCGGCAATGATGCTGATCCGGGTGATGTGCTTTCTTTTCAGACATTCAGCCCAATATTTAACGGGCCCGGAGGCCCGGTTGTAACTACCACGGGAACCAATCCG
Organism: Bacteroidia bacterium; assembly: GCA_041391665.1. Taxonomy (NCBI): domain Bacteria; kingdom Pseudomonadati; phylum Bacteroidota; class Bacteroidia; species Bacteroidia bacterium. Next base: position 1,395,284 of record JAWKNO010000003.1, read on the forward strand.
CTTCAGGGTCAAATCTGCTGGACACCGGGCTGCCAGTACGAAAATCAGGTGATCAGAATGATATTTGGTGTTCAGGATCAGGGCGTTTGCTCCAATATCGGGAAAGCGAGGGATACGATTTATGTCAAAGTTTCTGTTCCGCCCAATGCGCCGCCCCAAATCAATTTTAACCTTAGTGGAAATACCTTCAGCAACGATACGATTTTTGTAAGTGCCAATGAGGGGCTGTGTTTTAATTATCTGGTTACCGACCCCAATGCGGGAGACCTTCTGACTGCGGCTGCCATCAGTCCGATATTCAGTTTGCCCAACGGGCCTACATTTTCTTCTGCCGGAACCAATCCTGTAATCGGCCAGATCTGCTGGAATCCTTCCTGTGATTTTGTAGGGCAGGTTGTACCATTAGTTGTGCAGGCTGAAGACAATGGTATTTGTTCGAGCAAAAAAACCGTTACGGATACCGTGTTTGTGGTCATTTCTACCCCACCCAATGACCCTCCGGAAATTAACCATATTCTGAATGGGCTCAACTTTTCGGGTGATACCATTTTTGCAGACGCTTCTGTAGCTTTCTGTTTTACGGTAAATTTTACGGATATCAATTCCATCGATACGCTTACTGCATTTGCGATCAGTCCGGTATTTACGGGAGCAAACCCTGCTACTTTCACCTATACGGGTATCAATCCTCTGCAGGGACAGGTTTGCTGGACGCCCTCCTGCGACAATGAGGGGCAATTGATAGAAATGATTCTCCGGGTGGAAGACAATGGAGACTGCGATAATTCGCTGGAAGCATTTGACACGGTATATGTAAAAATCAGCGATCCGCTTACCATTGCACCGGTTGTCGGACACGATCTTTCCGGCAATCAATATGTGGCCGGGGATACGATTTATATTGAAATTAATGACAGCCTCTGTTATGACTTTTTTATCGTCGATCAGACGGTCAATAACGGTATCAATTACAACTACGAATTCCAGAATCTGGGAGGAACTAACCTCGGTCTTTCCTCTGCGAATGTGATATTCTCCGGAGATTCTATTATCGGGAGTATATGTTTCAAAGCGGATTGTTCCAATGGGGGAAGCCTTTATCGCAGTATCATCACAGGTATTGACAAAGAAACCTGTCCGCCATTTAAAACTGCCAGCGATACCGTTTATATTAAGGTGAATACAAATTTTCTGGCCTTTGCAGGAAAAGATACTTCTTTCTGCCAGGGTACGGGCGGCGTTCAGTTGAATGTTGTCCCAATTGGCGGTGTTGCTCCTTACTTTTTCAACTGGGGATGCAGTGATCCTGGCAATTGTGGTTTCAGCAATCCCTATATCTCCAATCCTGTGGTAAACCCCACAGATACGACGACTTACTTTGTGCAAATTTCGGATAAAAACGGCTGTACCAGCGAATTTGACAACATTATCGTCAATGTCAAACGTCTGCCGATCGTGGATGCCGGGCCGGATACCTTTATATGCGAAGGTGGCCCCGGCGTTGGCCTGCATTGTACCGTCTTAAATCCGCTGGAAGCACCGGGACCTTATACCTATACATGGATTCCTTCTGCGGGACTCAATAACCCCAATGTTGTGAACCCGCATGCTACGCCTGATTCCACGACGATATACACCGTGATTGTCGGTTCTGCGAATGGCTGTACCAGCGATAATACGAACCTCGATACCCTGAGCACTGTAGTAGTTACAGTAAGAGCACGACCTGTTGTCGAAGCCGGGCCCGACCGTTCGATTTGTCTGGGTGATACGACACAACTGTTTGGCCATGCCACGGAAGCCGGCCCTGCCTATGATTTTATATGGACGCCGGCTACGGGTCTGACAGACTCTTCAAATCAGGCACCCATTGCCAGTCCGCCGATTACGACGACCTATTTCCTCGTTGCCTGGTCCAATACCTGCCCAAGTGTGGCAGATTCAGTAACGATCACTGTACATACGCTGCCGACGGCAAATCCGGGCAGTAACTACGAAATATGCGGCGGAGACAGCATCAGGCTCAACGGTATCGCTGGTGGAGATTCTACTGCGACCTATACGTATCTCTGGTCTCCGTCAACCGGCCTTGATGACCCATCTTCGGCCACACCGTATGCTAGTCCGGGCAGTTCTACCGTGTATTCGCTGGTGGCTACTTCCAACTACGGATGTAAGAGTCCTGCTTACCAGATTGGTCTCAACGTGCTCCCTGCACCGATTGCCAGTGCCGGGCCTGACGGACTGATTTGTCTGGGAGATTCCATTGTATTGCAGGGTAGCCACACCATGATCGGCGGACCGCCTGCCGGGCCTGTTTTTTATGCATGGACACCTGCAAACGGCATGTCGGGACTGTATGTGCCGCAACCAACCACCAGCCCGTCTCAGACAACGTTATATACGCTGACGGTTTCCTCGGGAGCGTGTTCGACCAGTGATGAGGTGAAAATAGATGTTTTCAGTGCTGTGGACGTTTCTGTATCGGCAGATACAAGCGCAATATGTTCCGGAGAGCCGGTACAGCTCTTTGCTCAGGGCGGTTCGGGCAGCGCGACGTATCTATGGACACCGGCGACAGGGTTAGATGATCCTTCCAGCCCGACACCGGTGGCGAGGCCCGACACAACAACGACCTATTATGTAGAAGTTAGCGAGGGCGCATGTAAAGGCGCAGAAGGCGTTACCATACGGGTTTTCCCGACACCCGCTCTCGACTATATCACTTCAAAAGAAAATGGCTGTGAAGATCTTACGGTCAATTTTTACGAAAACACGCAGTCAGGCGTAGCCTTTATCTGGGACTTTGGAGATGGTTCGCCGATCAGCAATGAAGGATTTGCCCAACATACTTATTCAATCCCGGGAACCTATGTGGTAACCCTTACCGCTACAGGTGCCGGAGGATGTGAGGTGTCGGGAAGTCTGGGTGAAATCACTGTTGGCAGTGGTCCGAATGCAGATTTTGCCGCTGACCCACGAATCGGATCATCGCTCCCATTACCCGAAGCAAAAGTACAGTTCAGCAACCTTTCTACGGGTGCGGTTTCATGGTATTGGGACTTTGGTGACGGCGCATTTTCCACAGCCGAACATCCCGTACACAGTTACAGGGAGGCGGGTACTTATTATGTTCTCCTCGTGGCTACAGATGGGCAGGGATGTGTGGACTCCACGACATACGGACCGCTGGTGGTATTCCCTCCGGATGTACTCATCCCCAATGTATTTAGCCCCAATCAGGACGGGATCAATGACCTGTTTTGGGTCAAATACAATGGAAAGGAAACAGTATATACGGAAATATTTGACCGGTGGGGAAGACCGATATTTTCAGGAACAGGCCTGTTCGAAAACGCATGGAATGGCCTTACCGCCACAGGCGCCGAAGCCAGTGAAGGGGTGTACTATTATGTGGTAAAAATAGGGGCAAAATCCTATAGTGGAAATGTCACGCTAATGCGGTAAATTCGGGTTGTAAACCCGAAAACAGACCCATCATGCAGGACAAATCCTGGCTTATTTTCTGCGGTGTATTCGCTACTGTCGGCACTGTTTGCGCCGTTATCGGATGGTACAACTATCGCAATGTTTCCTTTATCATACGCAATGGCGTAGAGGTCAACGGCTGGGTAGTGGAAAACTACCCCCATCCCAACTGGAAAAAAAGGTATCTGTATGCACCCGTAGTGCAGTATCTCGACAAAAACGGCGAGATGAAAAAATACACTTCTACCACATTTACCAACCCGGCGGAGTTTCAGGTGGGGGAACAGGTAAAAGTCTGGTATCTGGAAGAAGATCCGGAAAAGGTCTCTATTCCCGGTACAAATTATTGGCTTTTACCGGCAGTGTTGGGCGGATTTGGGCTGATCTTCGGACTGATCGGATACCCGGCACTGATCAAAGCCCTTTTGAAGGGATTATTTGGGTGATAAAATCCTACTTTCTTCCCGCAAGTTGTATCTTTTTGCCCACTGGTGTATTTTTACATCATGCAAATCACTGATGAACTCCTTCAAAAGCTCGCTACTTTGAGCAAACTCGAAATACCAGACACTGAAATGGCGCAATTGCGCGGTGATTTTCAGGGGATGCTGGATTTTATAGACAAACTTCAGGAGGTAAATACCGACGAGGTTGCTCCGTTGATTCATATTACGGAAGAGGTTAACAGGCTGCGTCCTGATGAACCAGAACCGCCCCTTTCACAGGAAGAGGTTTTGAAAAATGCTCCTTCCCGGAACGAAAATTATTTCCTTGTACCCAAGGTTGTGAAAAAATAAACCCGTTTTGTCCCAACCCGATATGGATCTCAAGCGACTGCCTTATCTTCCCCTTCACTTTTTTTACCATCAGTTGTCTACAGACAACCGCCGGATGTTTCTCATCCTGATGGGAATTCTGTTGACCGGTGCAGGTTTTTTTCTGTTTGCCTATATTTACCCTGAGTACTGGGCACTTCAAATCTCGGAAGTAGCGGAAACCAGTACGGAAAAAGTACTTGTCACTACGATCCATGAAAACTACCGGAGCTTTGACATAAGCCTGAATGCATTCCGGCAATGGGTAAATTACTCTGCGTCTCCGTTGATGCCTGAGGCATTTCCCGTCATTCTCTTCTGGTTTTTTCAGACTGTTGCGTGGTCGCTTTTGCTGACTGTAGCCAGCAGTCTCAAAGGCCGGTGGCCATTTGCCCTGTTTTTTATTGCGGCTTTGTTTATCCACTTCTCAGGGGTTGTGCAGGCGATTTTACCGGAAGGAGGGTTTGCCACTTCCAGTCTCGAATTTGGGGTGATTATTGCATTTCTTGGACTGGGATATTTGTTTATGACCCGTACGCTGCGCTGGTCGCTGCCGGTCAGATGGGCGATTTTTCAGGGGCTGATGCTGATTTTATTCTCCCTTCCGCTGTTTCTGCATGGCTGGACAACCCTTCATCAGATGAGCATAGACGTATTTGTGTTTATGTTTTTGATGAGCGTGATTTTTTTGTTTTTTATTGGAAAAGAACCTACCAATCTTATCATTCTCCTTGCTACCAACCGCCCTGCACCTGCGGCAAGGTTGGGAATATGGTGGATAGCCGGAATTATTTCTCTGTATTTGCTGATTGGTTTTCTTTGGATGAATGAGTTTTTGCGATTTGGTCTGCCGGTGATTGATACACTTGTACGACCGGGGCATCTGGTCTTTCTTTCTGCTGTATTTACAGTATTCACTTCGCAGAACCAGTACCACCAGGTGAAAAATATATTTGGCTCACTTGCCGGGTTTACCTATTTTCTTCTGGGGTGGACGCTGATGATCCTGAGTTTCCTGTTTGTGAATTTTGCCTCCGGCGACAGCATATTTGTCCTTGCCATTGAGCAGATCGCTGCGGTTTTTTTCTTCTCCATCGGAGCCGCCCATACCCTCTTCATATTTGTCAACCATCGCGAGTTGCTGAAAGCGAAAATTAATCTCTACTACCTGATGACTCAGGGAAGTAATCTGAGTTTATACACGGTATGGCTTGTAGGAATTGTGGGAATCATTTCGGCGGAAGGAAAAGAAAATTGGGGAAGCATTCATCTGGCCTACCACACACTAGCCAATCACACAGGTGACCAGGCTGTGATGAAAGGGCAGATCGGGGACGCAATTCATGCTTATGAGGTCGCAACCACACAGAGCATGTATAGTCCCAAAGCAAATTACAATCTGGCTTCTTTATATCTCTCTGACAGAAAAAAACTGGCCACTGCGGTAAATTATTATCAGGCCGCCACGCGAAATTTTGAGTTTCCTCCGGCCAGGATCAACGCCGCCAACCTTTTTTATCTCAACAATCAGATTGCCGATGCGAAAAATATTCTGAAAAAAGGAATGGGGGCTCAATCAATCAGCCCTTATGTCGCCAATAATCTGGCGATGATATTTGTAAAGGAAAATATGCCTGATTCGGCTATTCTCGTGCTAAAACAGGGGTTGCTGACAGATTTAACTCTTTCCGGGTTGTACAGCAATCTGGGCCTGATATATCATGACAACCGACGTCCGGAGGAAGCTGCCTCTTTCCTCAAAGCAGCAGGTGAAGTCAGCAAAAGCAGCGATGTGGCAGCGGTCAATGCGCTGATGCTGGCAATGAACACAAAGGAACTGCCGGGGATATCGCTGCCGGAAGCAACCTCATCAGAAAACTATTTCCTTGCCTATAATCATTTGCTCTGGCAGATGCGCAAAAAAGGATACAATATTGACCGGAAAAAACTCAAGGAGCTGGCCGATCAGGATCAGTCTCCCGACGCTTTGTTGCTGGATGGATATCTGATGTTTGAGGAAGATTCTACCGAATTTGCGATCAGCCGGATGAAGTATCTGCAACACAGTTATCCCGCATATGCTGCACAAAGCAATTATCTGATCGGGGTGGGCTATTTTCGAAAAGGGGTTCCGGAGATGGCGAGAAAATATTTCCTCGCACAGGCGGAAGCCGGAGATCTTCGCGGTGACCTCTATGCCGCACAGATGGATATTGATCTGGGAAATGCGGACTCTGCCAGTTTGCAACTCAGCATGCTCCGCGCCAAAGATCAGTCTTTGTGGGAGCCATGCGGGAGAGAACTCGCCATGTTGCTGAAAGCATACGGACAAGACCTTTACGCACAAACAGAATGGAATCTTTCGACCCTTACATTTGATGAAAATGTGCGCATCGGTCTGTACGCCGATAGTATGAATCAGTATATCAATGCGCTGGAAAGTTTTCGGAAGGTTCAGGGACTGGACTCTTCCAGTATCGTGCCTTACCTCGAACTGGGGCGTATTTACAATAAATATGCAGACACCCTTGCTATAGAAACTATCAAATTTGGTCTGGATGTCAACCCCGAAAGCATACCGCTTCAGCTAGCGCTCGCACGCGCCTGGCAACTGGCAGGGAATGCCGAAAAAAGCGCAGAGATTGTGAATAAATATGCGGACGATTCCTCGTACTCAACCGAAATCCTTTTCCTGCAAGCTCAACAGGCGCTGATGCAAAAAGATACATCCACCGCACAGGTACTGCTGGATTCCCTTCACCGCATGGAACCTCTGAATACAGAATGGATTATTACGCTTGCCTCCATTTATGCAGCTCAGAGAGAATACGAAAGGGGAAATTTGCTGATCACTACTGCGATCAACAACAATGATGCAAATGGCGAACTCTGGTATTATTACGCATGGTTTTCGCGGGCATGGAATCTCCTCGATGATGCCGGGTTTGGGGCTGCCAAAGCCATTGAGTATAGCCGTTCAGCAAAGCGCAAAATGGATATTGCTGCCGAGTTTTCTGCTGAAATCAGGACAATTAGTCAGAAACAGTAAGGATTTTCAGTTAATTTTTCGCGGTTCGGGAAATTCTGTTTTATTTATGTACAATTCTCCCGAACATCCGCTATGGCTGAAAATATATATTTTGAACGCGATCTAAGCTGGCTCTCTTTCAACTACCGTGTGTTGCTTGAAGCAACCAACCGGAAGTTGCCATTGTATGAGCGAATAAAATTTCTGGCGATCTACGCCTCTAACCTTGATGAGTTTTTCCATGTAAGGGTTGCCTATACCCTAAGTCTGGTCAGACTGCAAAAACAAGGCGAAGTAATGCTTGACTTTGATGCTGAAAAGCTCCTGGAAAAAATCCATGCAGAAGTCAACCGCCAACAAGAGGTATTTGGCAAAGTATTCAGCGATGATATCCTTGTCGAACTTCAGAAAAATAAAATCAATCTTCTGCTTAAACCACCGAAAGAAGCGATTCATAAAGAGTTTCTGGAGACCTTTTTTCTCGATGATGTGCGGGCCTATCTGCATCCTGAGCTTTTGCGCAAAAACAAAATTGTGCACTTCCTTCGGGACGACGCCTTATATCTGGCCGTAAAACTTCGAAACCAGCCCCGTAACCCCGACAAAGTAAAGGACCCGGCAGCACTGTACCGAAAGCGGATCCGGTATGCACTGATACAGGTGCCCACTCATTATTTTTCCCGGTTTGTGGAATTGCCCCGAATCGGGGAAGAGCATTACTACATGCTGCTCGATGATGTCATCAACTGCAACCTGAGCAAAATATTTCCCGGTTATGATATCCTCGGTTCTCACAATATCAAACTCACCCGAAATGCGGACCTGGTGATTGAGGATGAATCCAGTGGCGACCTTGTGGACAAGATCCAGCGAAGCCTGAAAAAAAGAAAAACGGGGCTGCCGGCGCGGTTTCTCTACGACCGGCAAATGGGAAGCAATATGCTTCAGTACTTGCGCGACACATTCTCTATCACAAGGAGAGAGCTTATGCCAGGCGGCAAACACCACAGTTTTAAAGATTTTTTCAACTTCCCCAACCCGGCAGGTGCGAGACTGGAACGCAAACCTACACCACCTGCCCCTCACCGCGAATTGGAAAGTTACCCTTTCCTGATTGAGGCCATCAAACAAAAAAACTGGATACTACATTTCCCTTATCACACCTACGACTACGTGGTGCGTTTTCTCAACCAGGCAGCGATCGATCCGCTGGTGGAAAGCATACGTGTAACTCAGTACAGAGTCGCTTCCAACTCCGCCATTGTCAATGCACTGGTGCGTGCCGCCCAAAACGGCAAACGGGTGACTGTCTTTGTAGAGTTAAAAGCCCGTTTTGACGAAGCCGCCAATCTCGCTTCTGCCAAAGAAATGAAAGAAGCCGGAGCCAATATTATTTACAGTATTCCGGGACTCAAAGTACATGCAAAAGTAGCGATGGTAACCCGGATGGAAGGACGGGAAAAAGTGCGTTATGCGTTCCTCAGTACGGGGAATTTCAACGAGAAAACGGCTCGTATCTATGCAGACCACGGGTTTTTTACCAAGGATGAAGAAATCACCAATGAACTGAAAGAAGTATTTCGCCATCTCGAAGATCAGACCTACCAGCCGCCGCAATTTCGCAAGCTGATGGTGGGGCAGTTTAACCTGAAAGGCAATTTTATTTCTCTCATAGACAGAGAGATCTCAAATGCAAAGGCAGGAAGGAAAGCCGAAATTCTGATCAAACTCAACAACCTTGAAGATCGGGTGATGGTGGATAAACTCTACGAAGCGAGTCAGGCCGGTGTACAGATCAGAATCATTGTAAGGGGGATTTGCTGTTTGCGTCCCGGGCTTCCCGGCATAAGTGAAAACATATCCGTCATACGTCTGGTAGATCAGTTTCTGGAGCATGCGCGGGTGCTGGTATTTTACAACGATGGCGATATGGACATCTACCTCACCAGTGCCGACTGGATGCGGCGGAACCTCAACCGGCGGATCGAGCTGGCGTTCCCGGTGTGGGATCCCGAGATCAAACGCGAGATCATGGAGATATTGCGCCTGCAGTGGAGTGACAATACCAAAGCCGTGCGGTTGAATGAGAATATCGAAAATGTTCCCATCGTGCGGGCAGAAAACGAACCGCCCGTACGCGCCCAGATCGACATTTACGAAAGAATCAAGGACGGGAAGTTGTAGGGTTAGTTAAATATTTTTTCTAGGTGCTGCCAGCCTAAAACCTGTGCAAGGCTACGCTCCTGTACTTCATCGCCACCATAGACCAAAAAACTATTCTCAGGAATTGCGCCGGAAACCTGCTGAAAGTAAACGAGGCTGTCGAAAAACTGAGGATTGATGGTTCTTCCGGATTTAATTTCTATTGGAAATAGCTGACCACCTTTATCTAGGACAAGGTCAATTTCATTAACACCCGCAGCATTCCAGAAGTAATGGCCAGGGTGCAGATTTCGGTTGAAGTTATATTTCAGAATTTCATTGATAATAAAATTTTCAAATAACGCGCCCTTAGCAAAATGACGGTTAATATCGTCCACCTGCCGAAGGTTCATCAGCGCACAGGCTAACCCTGTGTCGTAAAAGTATAACTTTGATGATTTGACGATTCGTTTATTAAAATTGCGATGATAGGGGCGTACCAAATGAATAATAAAACTGGTCTGTAATACGCTCAGCCATTTTTTAATAGTTTGGTACGAAACGCCTACAACATTTGCCATGTCAGAAAAATTGACCAATTGGCCAATTCGCCCGGCAGCAATTTCAAGAAATTGCCTGAATGCACCCAAATCGCTTACGTTTATTACCTGCCTCAAGTCACGCTCAACGTAAGTTTGAATATAATCAAGCAACCACTCAGAAGGATTGAGGTCATAATCGTAAATCCGCGGATAAAACCCTTTTAAAATATAATGCTCGTAGTCAGGCAGGGCAAAAGGTGTATTTTGTATCTCTTCAAGGGAAAAAGGTAATAAATTAAAAATCGCTACGCGGCCTGCAAGACTTTGGGAAACACTCTCCATCAGTAAAAGGTTTTGAGAACCGGAGATGATATATTTCCCATTTTCTTTTTCCCTGTCAACAATTACCTGAATATAAGAAAGTAGATCTGGTATGTGCTGGATTTCATCCAAAATGGCATACTCTCCTACATTTTTTAGAAAACCACGTGGATCATCTTTTGCAAATCTGCGTTTTTCGATTTCTTCCAGGTTGACATAAGTATAATTGGGAAAAAGTTGCTGGATCAGCGTAGATTTCCCGCTCTGCCTGGGGCCGGTTACTGCTACGACTGGCATTTTTTTCGCAGCTTCAGTTATTTTTTTACTTAAAATTCGTGCTATCATTATCTGCAAATTAGAAATTGAACTTCTAATTTGCAAGAAAATATATTGGCAGCCAGATGCTGTACGGAGATTTTTCCCAGGCAATCCATTCCATCAGATTTCTATCAGAATCTGTTTTTACTTTGCGCAAATCATACAAAAAATCTTCTATGCGCAGACTTTTCCCTTACTTTATAGCCCTCCCCCTGGCTATTTTTTTATTTTGTCCTCTCAGCGCACAGTACAAAGTTGAAGGTACGATCATTTCTGAAGACGCCAGCCTGCCACTTGAATTTGCGACGATCACGCTGATCAAATCTGATGATTCTGTGACCGTTTCGGGTACGGTTACAGATCATAATGGGGCATTTTCCATTCAGGCTGGGAAGGGCAATTATTTAATTAAATCCTCCTTTCTGGGCTATCAGATATATTTTTCGGCCCCTTTTGTACTGGACGAACAACATGCTTCCGTAGTACTTCCTCCTATCAGCCTTTCGCCCCAACCGACTACCCTCGATGAGGTAGAGATCACCAGTGAGAAAAGTATGGTGGAAATGTCTATGGACAAAAAAATCTTTCGCGTGGGGCAGGATCTTTCCACTTCCGGGGCCAATGCAAGCGAGATTTTGGGAAATATACCTTCTGTCTCTGTTGATGCTGAGGGCCAGGTCAAGCTGCGGGGAAGTGCAGATGTACGTATTCTGATTGATGGTAAACCCTCGGGAATGGCCAGCGCCAAAGGTCTTCAGCAGTTACAGGGAAGTCTTGTAGAGTCAATCGAGATCATCACTAATCCGTCAGCACGGTATGAGGCGGAAGGCAATTCGGGGATTATCAATATCGTGCTCAAAAAAGAGAAACAGAAGGGGTTGAATGGTTCTTTTGAGCTAATCACAGGAGAGCCCGCCAATTATGGTGTATCGCTCAATATCAACTACCGTGTCAAAAAATTTAACTTCTTCATCAACTACGGCGTCAGTTACCGTGTGCTGCCTAACAGAAATATCCTGTATCAGGAAGTATATAGAAATGATACTACTTTTATAACGGAACAATCCTCGGCAGGAAGAAGAGAGGGAATCAATAACAATATCCGCGGCGGACTGGACTATTATTTTAATGATAAAAATATTCTCACTGCTTCCTATCGTTTTCAGCGGGATGACGGCAAACGAATCACCGACATCAGTTATCTTGACTATCTTAATACCACTGCAAATCAGGTTAGTACAAGTTTGCGGGATCAGTATGAACTGGAAAAAGAGCCCTACTCCGAGTACGTATTGAGCTACAAAAAACTATTTACCAAAAAAAACCACGAGTTCAATGCAGACGCGCGCTACCTGAATTATTGGGAAAATTCGGATCAATTGTTTACAGAAAATACTTTCCTTCCTTCACAAACCAAAGAACAAGGTACGATCAGCCGGCAAAGAGCAGTCAATGATGAGTATGAAAACCAATATTTAATCCAGATGGATTATGTGCAGCCAATCGGCAAAGAAGGGAAAATCGAAACCGGTATTCGCAGCAGCTTTCGGGAAATGACCAATGACTATGTGGTGACGCAGGAATCAAACCCTGAGGAATGGGTCGTATTGCCGGAGCTGGATAATGTATTTGTGTACAACGAAAATATTCACGCAGCCTACGGGATCATAGGAAATAAGATGAATAAAATTTCCTACCAGGCAGGTCTTCGCGCAGAAGCTACTGATGTAAAGACGACACTCGAAAAAACCAATGAGGTAAATCCGCGCAACTATGCCAATCTGTTTCCCAGTGCACATTTGGCGTATCATCTGCCTGGTAACAGCGACATACAGATCAGTTATAGCCGCCGGGTAAGGCGACCAGAGTACCGCGATTTAAGTCCGTTTATAACTTTGTCAGACCGGCGCAATTTTTTCAGTGGCAATCCCGACCTGAATCCTGAATTTACCCACTCGCTGGAAGTGGGGCATCTGAAGTACTTTGAGAATGGCTCTATTTCTTCTTCGCTGTATTACCGAAATTCAGCGGGAACCATTCAGGGCATCCGCAGGGTAAATGAAGAGGGCCTTTCAACGAGTCTGCCTGAAAACCTGGCAGGACAGCAGGTATTTGGAGCAGATGTGGCGTTTGCTTACACCCTTTTTCCCTGGTGGAAATTAGACGCCAACGGCAATTTTTTCCGGGCAATTACAGACGGAACCAATATCGACGCAACTTTCAGCAGCGACACCTACAGTTGGTTTGTGCGGCAGACTTCCAAATTTACACTTTCAAAGCAGATTTCAATACAGTTCAGAGGCAATTACGAAGCGCCGGAGCTGATGCCACAGGGAAGGCGTAAAGCATTGTATTATTTCGATTTTGCCATTCAGAAAGATCTGTGGAACAAGAAGGGGCGGCTGACGCTCAACGTTATGGACATTCTCAATAGCCGGAAAATGCGAACGGTGATCGAAGGTGAAACGTTTTATACGGAGCGTACTTCTCAATATCAGCGACGCCAGATTAATCTGACTTTAAGTTATCGCTTGCGTCAATAGTATAAGTCCTGGGGGAAGGCATTTTGAAGATTATAGGGTCTGAGAAACAAGGTGAAGGTCGTTCCTTTTCCCGGAGTACTGGTTACTTCAATTTTCCCGTCGTTTTTTTCGACCATATTTTTGACCAGATGTAAGCCGATCCCATGACCTGAAGCCACTGCGGTAAATCGTTTGAAAGGCCTGAATAGGAGTTCTCCCGCTTCTTTGAGGTTGATACCGATGCCATTGTCCTGAATGGAGAAGACAATATATTCTGCCTGTTGATATATATGTATCCTGATGCGGGGTTTTCTTTTTCGATGTGCATATTTCAAAGAATTCTGAATCAGGTTTCGCAAAATACTATCCAGATAAGGTTCGATATAAATGATCTCTCCGACCTCAATATCCTGCTCGATCATTGCCTGTAAATCTTTGATTTGGGCTGACATGTCTTCCCTGATCATAGCAATTTTATCTGAAAAAGAAATCCGGTTTATCTGACTTCCTTCTACCTTTTGCGCATCAATGATATGAATGAGCCCACTGGCGATCCGATCCAGATACTCTACAGAAAACTGGAGTTTTTCAAACAGCGGATCTTTTGAATGGCAATTCATAATAATCAGCTGCGAGATTTGTTTGAGGTTTGCAATCGGTGCGCGCAAATCATGGGCGATTGCATAGACAAAATTGTCGAGATAGCTATTGGCTTTTACCAGTTCCATATTTTTCTGCTGGAGTGTCTGTTCCAGCGATTTAAGGCTTGTAATATCCTGAATGGTGCCGATGATATAAATTTCTTCTTCTCCCATATCATGCAGCAAAGATACATTCAGCAGTGCCCATACCATTTTGCCATCAGACCGGATAAACTGCTTTTCTATTTGATAGGAAGGCATTTTGCCCGAAAGGAGTTCGTCAAATAGGCTAAAGTCGTTATTTATACCGTTGGTATGAATCAGCGTTGCGAGTGGAACCCGGGCAAGTTCATTCATGGAATATCCCAAAATCTGCTGAAGGGCCGGATTGGCCTCTACAATTTTGCCTGAGCTGTCAAATAATCCAATCCCGGTTGGGACGTATTCGTAAATACTCTTAAACCGTCGATCGGAGTACTTGAGTACCCTTTCCGCCTCTTCGAGCGCGACCAGACTATCTTTCAGGTTGGTCGATAAAATCAGGTTGAGGTTTTCGATTTCCTGATTGTACTCCGTCTGATCCTGGACCTGTACACTGGTGTTTTGCTGAAGGGTATGATGAGGTATGGAACAAGTGCCGCCACTGATTTTGCCCGATTCATCCCAAACAGGGCTAAGCCGAAAAGACTCAGAGCGGACTTGCTCTTTTTCTTTTATCTCTGTTTCCACTGTAAGAGATTTTCCACAAAACACGCTTTCAAAAGCGCTAACCAACTGATGAGACAAAGCATGATGGTTGGGATAGAGTTTGGCGAAAGCCTGCCCAACTTCAAGTATCTGATTGTCAAAATATTTGTAGTAAGCCTGAAATGCCTGATTGAAAAGCGCAATGTTTAAATTTTTATCAATCACCAGAATCGAATCCAGACTCACATCAATGATCGATTTTATCATGCTCCAGTCTGGGCTTATGGGGCGACTGTATAATTCAGTTTTGGGAAGAGTCATGATGAGCTGATTTTACCATTAATAATAAGACTGAGCAACAGGTTAATATAGAAGTAATTCCATATTAGAATAAAACATTATTTAGTAATAAATTAATTGTGTAATATATGATGAAATGATGAAAATAATTTGGGGGTAATATGGATTGTGTGCTCAAACTTGAGATTTACAGACGGTTGTAGTTGAACTAACGATCTCTTCTTCAACTATTCAGATGTAAGAATTTTTTCAAAATTTAGGGCGGATGAAACAGACCGGGAAATTTTCCAGCCATATGGGCTCTGTTCTTACACCGAATTGATGAAATTGCAGGCAGGTTCTTCAGGGCCTGCTTTGGATCCAAACAGCAAGTTTTATTACATTCTGCAATCTATTCCGGATAAATATTTTTTTATGAAAAATATAAAATTCGTATATTATATCAGTCGTAATAAGATGGGTTATGGAATCGGTGAAAATACTATATTTGGAAGACGATTTGGATGATGTAGTAATGGTTACAAGGATACTTAAACGATCTACTGTTATTGCTGTGGATATTCGGGTTGCAGATAACCGTAAAGATTTTTGCGATCTGCTGAAAACCTTTGCACCGGATGTTATACTTGCCGATTACAGACTACCTCAGTTTTCCGGTATGGAAGCACTTCAAGCTACCTTAACGCTGAATATAACCCAACCCTTCATATTTGTCACAGGCACAATCGGAGAAGAACTCGCTGCGGCTGCTATACTGAGCGGTGCCAATGGCTTCGTACTGAAATCCAATCTCGACAAGCTCAACGAAGTCATTTATACCTGTCTGCTGAGGTCCCGGGAAACGCCAAAAATTGAGCATATTCATTTATTGGATACGACTACCCTGCGAATAAAACAACAAATCAAAGCCAACCAGGAGGTTTTGGATATGGTCAACCGAAAGCTGAAAAAGTTAAGAAAAGATGATTCAGGTTTGGGTCAATCAAATATTCCCTGACAATTTTGCTTATTTCATATCACATATCTTTGGGCAGGGTAAAGTAGAATGTCGCCCCTGCATTGACCACACCTTCTGCCCACACCTGTCCGCCATGAATATCGATCACTTGCCTGACCTGGGCTAACCCCATACCATTTCCCTCAAATTCAGTCCTCCTGTGCAGTCGCTGGAAAACTACAAACAATTTTTCCGAATACGCCATGTCAAACCCGATTCCGTTGTCAGCTATAGAAAATATGTATTCCTCTTCCTGCTCCTGAACCTGAATGGATATGGATGGATTTTCAGTGTAAGTGGTGAATTTCAGGGAATTGGAAAGGAGATTTTTGAATACCATATGGATCATCGCCTTGTCTGCATAGACAGTCGGCAAAGTGGCTATTTCCCATTTTACATTGGTGTTAATCCCGATAGACGTATAAATGCTCTCAACCAGAATATTTAAATCAATCAGAGACTTTTGGGGAGTAAGGTGATAGTTTCGGGAATACACAACCAACTCATCAATCATACTCTGAAGGCGTTTTGAAGTTTGAATAATTCTATTCAAATGATTTTGTCCCTCTACTGACAAGTTTTTCATTTCATCTTCTGCCAGCCAGTTTGCATAACTGCCCATATGCCTGACAGGCGCCTGCAGGTCATGAGATACTGCATAGACAAATTCCTTAAACCCCTTATCAATGGTTTCGAGTTTCCGGTGAAGCGCCAATCCTTGTTCATTCGCTTTTACAGGTTCCATATCCGATTGCAACATTTCGTTGGTGATAAGTGTCCAAAAACTGAAAAGGAAAGTCCAATGTATGAAGTTTAGCCTGTCCGAAAAGTAGGACAACCCGAAAAGAAATAAAAATTGAAACAAGCCGGGATATTACATCCCGATCGATCAGCGACCTGTCATTTTCTCCATTTGTTCTGTATAACGTGTGCCCATCACTTCAATTTTTGATGCTGCCAGTTCAACCTCAGCAAGTTGTTCCCGGAAGAGTATGCTCTCTGCCGCGCCATGTTTTTCTGTCTGAAGAATGGCCACTATCAAATTTCCTTCAGAATATTTTTGTAAATTTTGCCTCTCTGTAAATTTCCATTTACTCCAATCCTGCGTCTGATGGAACTGCATATCAATAATAAAACCTACGAAACAGATTTGAAAGCGGGGCAATCGCTGCTTTCTGTTCTTCGCGACGAATTACAACTTACCGGAAGTAAATACGGCTGCGGAGAAGGACAATGCGGCGCTTGTACGGTGCTGCTCGATGGCATTCCCATGCGTTCGTGTATATACCCGGCCATGAATGCCGCAGGGAGAAAAATCACCACGATAGAAGGTCTGGCAGCAGACGGGAATCTTCACCCTGTACAGGAAGCCTTCCTCGAAAAAGAAGCCCTGCAATGCGGGTATTGCACCTCCGGCATGATCATGTCTGCCGTCGCCCTGCTGAAAAAAAATCCTGCGCCTACCCGGCAGGAGATTATCACTTTTATGAATGGCAATGTATGCCGCTGCGGCACCTACAATCGCATCGTGGACGCCATTTCCCTCGCTTCCTCCAAACTCAACGGCCAAAACAATGAATAATACAAATACCCTCAACCGGCGCCGCTTTTTCAAACTCCTCGGCGGAGGCGCAGCGGTAGCCGTGATTTTGCCCGGATGGATGTGGTCGTCTGCTGAGACCGGCGCAGAAACCCTGTTGGACAACCCGACCGACCTGGCCTCATGGGTTCATATCGGGGAAAATGGAATCATCACCATATTCACCGGAAAGGTGGAAGTAGGGCAGAATATACGCACTTCGCTGGCGCAGGTAGTAGCAGAAGAACTTCGCGTCCCCGTAGAAGCCATTCACATGGTCATGGGCGACACCGATCTGACGCCCTATGACCGGGGCACCTTTGGGAGCCTGACAACCCCGACGATGAGTCCGGTGTTGCGAAAAGCCGCAGCAGCAACAAGGGAAATGTTGCTCGAACTGGCCGCGGCAAAATGGAAAACTTCTAAACATCTCCTCACCGTGGAAGGCGGAAAAATCCTGTACAAAAAATCAGGAAAATCTGAAGATTACGCCTCGCTGGTAAAAGGAAAACAACTGCTGCGCACCATCCGCGAAGACGAGCCCCTGACACCTGCGGAAAGCTGGCAGACCATCGGAAAACATATTCCCAAGGTAAATGGCAGAGACTTTGTCACCGGAAAACACGTTTATACCTCCGACATGTATATGCCGGATATGTACTATGGCAAAATATTGCGCCCTTCAGCCTGGCATGCAAACCTCGTGTCAGCAGATACCCATGAGGCAGAGGCAATGCCCGGCGTGGTAGTCGTCAAAGACGGCAACTTCGTTGGCGTGGCGGCGCCCGACCCCGGGCTGGCAAACCGCGCGCTCAGCACGATCAAAGCCGAATGGAGCACAACCGCACAACCTTCCCAGCGGGAGATATTTACCTATCTCACAGAAAATGCCAGATCCGGTGGTGGTCGCACCCAAAATGAAAGCGGCAGCGTCATCCAGGGGATGACGGAGGCAGACATTCGTCAAAAACAAACCTATCGCCTCAATTATATCGCCCATGCCCCGCTCGAACCACGAGCCGCTATTGCCCAATGGGAAGGTGATAAACTCACGGCCTGGGTGGGTACCCAGCGGCCATTTGGCGTGCGCACCGAACTTGCGCAACTTTTCCAGATGCCCGAAGAAAAGGTCAGAGTGATCATGCCGGATACCGGTTCGGGTTACGGAGGAAAACACACAGGAGAAGCCGCCCTCGAAGCTGCTCGTCTCGCCAAAGTTGTGGGAAAACCTGTGAAAATCGTCTGGACACGGGAGGAAGAATTTACCTGGGCTTATTTTCGTCCTGCGGGTGTAATGGAAGTTTCGGCAGGAATCAAAAAAGACGGAACCCTCACGGCATGGGAATTTCACAACTACAACTCCGGAGGGTCGGGGATTCGCCCGGCATACAACATCGCCCATCAGCTTACGGAATATCACCCCGTGGAATCCCCATTGCGCCAGGGTTCTTACCGCTCACTGGCTTCCGTCGCCAACCATTTTGCCCGGGAGTCCCAGATAGATGAACTTGCACGCAGCATATTCATGGATCCGCTGAAATTCAGGCAGAAAAATATTACCGACGAGCGCCTCCTCGCAGTGCTGAAAGCCGTTGCCGATACTTACGGATGGGAGGATAAAGAACTACCCGAAAACCACGGGAAAGGCATTGCCTGCGGCTATGACAAAGGCGGTTATGTCGCCACATGCGCCGAAGTGGCCGTCAACCCTGTCAGCGGGCAGTTATCTGTCCTGCGCATCGTGCAGGCCTTTGAATGCGGTGCCATTATCAATCCCGACCATCTCAAAAATCAGGTAGAGGGAGCGATTGTGCAGGGGTTGGGAGGCGCTTTATTTGAAGCCATAGAATTTGAAGGAGACCGGATTCTGAATCCATTTTTCTCAGGCTATCGCCTTCCACGGTTTAGCGACATTCCGCCGATCGAAACCATATTGCTGGATCGAAGAGATCTGCCAGCGGCTGGTGCAGGAGAGACACCAATTGTAGGTATTGCCCCCGCATTGGGCAATGCGATCCGTGATGCGGCGGGCATACGTCTGACGACCTTGCCTCTGGCGCCTGATGGGGTGGTGAAGAATTAGTAACTTTCTCCTATGACTTTCATACATCAGGCAGATTTTTTTGTGCGCACGTACGAGACGGGCGCTGACGGTCAGCTGACATTGCCCTTTTTGGTGGGGTATATGCAGGAAGCGGCGGCCTGGCACGCAGCTGCACTGGGAGCCTCGATGGA
Organism: Bacteroidia bacterium; assembly: GCA_041391665.1. Taxonomy (NCBI): domain Bacteria; kingdom Pseudomonadati; phylum Bacteroidota; class Bacteroidia; species Bacteroidia bacterium. Next base: position 1,414,900 of record JAWKNO010000003.1, read on the forward strand.
GCAACTCCACGCCAAAGGCGTGGCCTGGGTACTATACCGGATGAAACTGGAAGTTTTTCGTTACCCTTCTCTTGGCGAGAAAGTGCAGATTCAGACCTGGCCGTCGGGCTGGGAGAAGTTTTACTTTTACAGAGATTACCGCGCATTAGACGAAAAAGGCGAAGTAATTGCCCAGGCTACCAGCACCTGGCTGATGTTTGACATCCAGACCCGCAAACTCAGCATCAGGCCCGAACTGGCACGCGACATAAGACCGCCGGAAGGCGTGGCGCATCTTCCCAGAGCGGAGCGCAAGCTGGCGCCGGGCGAAAACTTTCTTTATGAAACCACTTTCACCATTCGCCGCCACGACCTCGACCTCAACGGCCATGTCACCAATATGCGGTATTTTCAGTGGATATGCGACGCCCTGCCCGATGAAGTGGTTGCGGGGAAAGTGATAAAAGAAATAGACATTATTTTTAAAGCCGAAGCCCTGTCGGGGGAAATTCTGCGTTGCCAGAGCCAGCCCGAAGGAGACAGCCATTTTCTCCATAAAATCGAAAATCAGGAAGGCAAACTTGTGGCAATGGCGAGGAGCGGGGGGTAAAAGGGGATATATTAGACTCAGTCAATAAGGAAATAAACGCAATGGGTGGCGTATATATGGATGTTATAAGCAAGCCTAAAAGACGACCGTGCAACCATCGAACGAACACCAAAACGACCAGACTTTGACTTCCAAATAAATTCTCGGACGACCTTAATTCAGCAGACAATTTCGCTGTAACTTGACACAAACCGACCTGACTTTTCCGACACTCAATCCGACCCAAATGGTTTTAAAAATTTTTCCCACCGCACATTTTAAAAAATAATTTTATGCCTGCCCACATTGGCACATTTGGGGTTTGCCCCCTCACACAACCCGACACACAGGCAAACCCCAAAAGAGCCAATTTTCCTCGCCCAGAAAAAATACTGGACAAATATATCCACTATTCAAAAAAAGTACTTATCTTTGCACCGATAAAAAGTAAAAGATGTTTTCAAAAGCTTGTGAATACGGTATTAGGGCTTCAATTTTCATTGCAGAGCAATCCCTGCTCGACAGAAAAGTGAGCTTAAAGGATGTGGCAGAAGCTATTGAATCACCCTCTGCATATACCTCAAAAATATTACAAAGATTGTCAAAAAGCAACATTATCAATTCCGACAAAGGACCAACTGGTGGCTTTTCAATGGACAAAAGTGAATTGGAAAAGGTGAAGTTAAATTCAATTGTTTATGCAATTGATGGCGATACGGTTTATAATGGTTGTGGCTTGGGATTAAAAAAATGCAATGCTGATAAACCTTGTCCTGTACACAATCAATTTAAAGTGATACGAGATGAACTTAAGAAAATGCTTGAAAATACTACCGTAAAAACATTGGCAATGGATTATGAAAAAGGTTTGACCTTTTTAAAACGTTAAAAAAATTTGAATAAATAGTGGACAATTTTATCCAATACAAATAAGAAATGGAAACAAAAAATATATTCAGCGAATCAGGCATCATAATCACGCTATTGCTCATTGCCATACCAATAATTGTTGCTTCGATATTAGTAATCATAAAAGCGAAAAATGTTCTAAAAAATTTCTTGAAGAAAAAAGAACTCGAAAAATTTAATGAATACTTGAAAGGTTTGAGTGCCGAAGAAGTGCAAAAATTAGAGCAACGAAAAAAGGAACTTGAATTTTCTCTTACTAATAATGAATTAGCTGGCGATACGACACCTATAGACGAAAAAGGTTTGATTGACAATGTGAGCGAAGCAAGTTCGTTGCGATTTATTGAACAAAAGAAAAAAAGTCAGGCAAGACCTTATATTGAACCTGATTTGACCAAACTCATTCTATGGTATTTAGGTTGTGCCACTTTTTGGTTGTTGTTTGGAACTACGGTTGGTGAATATGTTGGGATTAAATTTGTTGCTCCAGATGTTGATCATTACAGTTGGTTGAGCTTTGGAAGATTACGGCCTGTACACACAAACGCTGTATTTTGGGGTTGGGCATCTTTGGCAATGTTGGGCTTAGCTTATTATGTAATTCCGAGAGTTAGCAACGTACCAATTGCAAGTGTAAAAACAGGCTACCGTACTCTAATACTTATAAACGCTTCGGTTGTACTTGGTAGTTTGTTTTTAATGGCTGGTATCAACAATGGTGGTGGCGAATACAGAGAATACATCTGGCCTGTGATGGCGTTGTTTGGTGTTGGCGTTATCATTTCGCTTAAAAACTTTTACAAAACCATAGCGAAAAGAACGACCAAAGAAATTTATGTATCTAATTGGTACATCATTTCTGCAATGATGTTTCTATTGGTGATTGCCGTAATTGCCTATTGGCCAGGTTGGCAAAATGGATTGGGCGAAACCATTGTTCAAGGCTACTATATGCATCAGGGCGTTGGAATGTGGTTTATGCTTTTCAATCTCGGATTGATGTATTATTTTCTTCCTCAACAATTAAATAAACCTATATACTCTTATAGCTTAGGTATTTTGGCGTTTTGGGTTCAAATCCTTTTTTATACTTTAATTGGAACGCATCATTTCATTTTTAGTGCGATTCCTTGGTGGTTGCAAACTGTTGCCATTGTAGGTAGTGCAGGTATGATAATACCAGTTGTTGCTGGGACTACAAATTTCTTGATGACTTTCAAAGGATCTTGGCACAAGCTTTCAGGCAGTTATACCCTACCGTTTTATTTGATTGGCATCATATTCTACTTCACGGGTTCACTACAGGGAACTGCCGAAGCATTCAAGTTTACCAATTTGGTGTGGCATTTTACCGATTTTACCGTAGCTCATTCGCACCTCACAATGTATGGTATCATCTGCTTTATGCTTTGGGGCTTTATTTATACTGTTGTACCAAGATTAACAGGAAAAGAACCACCTCAAATTACCGTTGGTGCTCATTTTTGGTTAGCACTCATAGGATTGCTTTTCTATACATTCCCACTAATGTACGGTTCTACGCTCAGGGGATTGATGTGGATGGAAGGTAATAAATCATTTATTGAAAGTGTAGAATTGATGGCTCCGTTTTGGCTTTGGCGTGCCATTGGTGGCTCATTGATGTGGCTTTCTCATATTTTGTTTGCCTACAACTTTTATGTAATGGTAAAAAAGAAAGAAGAGATAGAAATACCCTCTTCGCCAAAAGACATTTTAAATGCTAAGGTGGCAATAGACAATCAAGAAGTAACAAATTAATATATACGAAATGGAATTTTTCGACAATCATAAAAAACTATTCAGAACGGCACTGGGACTATTTGTTGGTCTTACAATAGTTGTTGCAATAATGCCTGCCATCAACAATCAAGATAACAATGAACCATTGCCCGGCTATGAGCCATTAAGTCAAGAAGCCTATCTCGGTAAAAAAAGTTTTATCGCCAACGGCTGTGTGGCTTGCCACACCCAACAAGTTAGAAATGTAGATATGGACAATGTTTGGGGCAGCAGACCAGGAATACCTGCCGATTATGCAGGAATTTCGAGAACAGATTTTTGGACAAACACAGCTACCCTAATGGGTACAGAAAGAACTGGTCCAGATTTGACCAATATAGGAACTCGACAACCTAGTTTGGCTTGGAATTTATTACACCTCTATCAACCCAGAGCATTAGTGGATAAATCAATAATGCCTGCTTACCCTTGGCTATTTGAAATAAAAAGTGAATTGGGTGAAAAAGATGTAGAAGTAGTTGTGCCTGATGCATACAGAAAAGGCATAACAGGTAGAATTGTAGCCACACAAGAAGCCCTCAATTTAGTAGCCTATTTGCAAAGTCTAAAGCAAGTGCCTTTGCCTGACGGAAAAGTACCGATGGAATTTTTATACAAGAAAAGTGAAATTCCTGTGGTGGTAAGTGGGAACACTGCCAACCTACCTGACGGAAAATTATTGTACAACAATAACTGTATGAGTTGCCACCAAGCCAATGGCGAAGGACTTAAAGGAGCATTTCCTTCATTAAAAGGAAGCTCGATAGTTTTGGGTGATGACCTTGAATTATTCGTCAATATTATAATGCTTGGTTATGATGCAAGACCAGAATATGCCGTGATGAATGCAGTAGGTACGGATAATAACCTAACTCCCGAAGAAGTAACTGCCATTATCAATCACGAAAAAACAAGTTGGGGAAACAATGCCAAAACGGTAACTCCTGAAGAAGTGAAAAAGATAATGGATTTTATAAAATTAACATCAAACAAATAACACGATGAAATTAAAATATCTCTTATCAATTCTTATCTTTTTAACAGTTCAAATAGCAACCGCTTGTCCTGTTTGTGAAAAACAACAGCCAAAAATAACGCAAGGGTTAACTCACGGAGCAGGGCCTCAAAGCAATTGGGATTGGGTAATTATCGCCATCATTTCTGTTATCACCATTTTAACACTCATTTACTCCGTAAAATATCTGATAAAACCCGGTGAGAAAAATGAAAACCATATCAAACAATCAATCTTAAGCAATTAAATAAGATGGAAGAATATAAAAGCAAAATAAAACTTTTTGTGGATGACGAACAGCATCCAATAGCTGAACTAATTCCACCTGTACAATTTGATTTGGACACCAGTAAATTAACTGATGGCGAGCACACGTTGAAACTCATTAGCAAATCGCCAACAGGAAGAGAAGGTATTCGGAAGATAAAATTTATTGTCAAAAATGGCCCTGCAATTTCGGTAGAAGGGTTAAGTGACAATGGAGTGGTAGATGGAGTTATTCCGCTTATGATTAATGCTTATGACAAAGGAAATCAAAAGAAATTCCTTATTGAAGGAAGCGAAACCCCTCAAAGTATTCCGAGTTGGCTTTGGATTTTGCTCATTGCTTTTTTAGGTTGGGCAGCATTTTATACCATCACAAATTTTAGTCTGTAATTCAAAAAAAATAGAAATGGATAATAAAGAAATTTGGTTAGAATCATTAATCACCACTACGCCTCAAGAAGGTAGAGAATTAGCTGTAAAAATGGCAAGGAAGTCTATAGCAGCCATACAAACGGATGCCGAAACAAGAAAAAAATTAAGAAGCGATTATGCCAATGATACCACACAGCTTATTGCTTCTGCGAATGTAATTGCCATCGAATTTCAAACTGTGGCAGGAGCAAATAATTATTGGAAAAAATAATGAAAAAGTAAAAAAATAGCTTTAAAAACAGAAAGAATGGAAACAAAATCAGAAACATTAACCAATAATTGGTTCGACAAACAGGCTCAATCTTTTGAAGTAAACAGATTTGGTGCCATGACAATAATGATGACTGCCCAAAGTTGCTGGGGTTCTATTGCGGCAATGTATGCATTACAGGCAGACAACATTTTTTTGCTTGCAATTTGTGCAGCAGTAACTATGGCATCAAATTCCGCATTCATTGCACAAAGCCCTGCAAAGTGGTGTCTAGGAATTTTCTACACAAGTGTAATAACCAACTTAGCCATTTTATTATTAACTATATTCTAAAATGAACGACATACTAAATCTTGATGATGTAAAATTGGTAGTGGATTGTTTCTACGGTAAAGTTAGACAAGACGAACAATTGAAAGATGTTTTTAATAATGTTATTCAAGACCGTTGGCCTGCACATTTAGAAAAAATGTACCGCTTTTGGCAAACTGTTTTGTTGGATGAACACACCTATCACGGCAGTCCGTTTGTACCCCACGCAAAACTACCAGTTGGCGTTGAGCATTTCAACCAATGGCTAAAACTCTTTTACGAAACGGTAGATGAAAATTTTGAAGGGGAAAAAGCAGAACGTATGAAATGGCAAGGGCAACGAATGGCAGAAATGTTCCATTCAAAAATTGAGTATTACAAAAACAATCCGTCAATTCCGATCCTATGACCGTTGTAAAAATGCCCATAGCTCTTATCTGCACATTCCTTTGGATTGGTTTTGTGTGTGCCATTAGTTTTATGGAAGCTTGGCTCAAATTCCGTGCTCCGGGCATAAATCTTCCTTTAGGTTTAGGGATAGGTAGAATTGTTTTCAATGCACTCAACAAAGTTGAATGGGTGTTTGCTTTGGTTATCATCATCAACATTTTTTGGAATAGTTCTGAAATTCTTAAATGGCAAAATCTATCTTTTGTCATACCTCTTATTCTTCTACTAATACAAACTTTTTGGCTTTTACCAGCTTTGGATGCTAGAGCTGAATTGCATATTCAAAGGCAGTTCGTTCCGTCTTCTAACCTTCATTTTTATTATGTAGGAATGGAAGTAGTTAAAGTAGTAGGACTTACAATTTTTGGTTTAACACTTTTTAAAAACACAACAATATGAGCAAAGAACAAATCATCAATGATATTGAAACAAAATATCAGCAATTGGGCGAAAATCCCGAAACGTACCTAAAAGGATTACTTCACGCAAAACCCATTAATTATTGGGATTATGTGGAAGCCGATACACTCCTTTCTCTTCAAAAACCTAGAACCAATTTTAAGGATGAAGAAATTTTTATAATGTATCATCAGGTAACTGAACTCTTCCTGAAAATGATGGTTCACGAAATAAAACAATTGGTGTATGAGCCTTTTAATGAAACCATTTGGTTGGAAAAATTAGACCGATTGAACCGCTACACCAATATGCTTATTGGTTCTTTTGATGTAATGAAATACGGAATGAACTATGACGATTACAACACTTTTAGAAGCAGTTTAACGCCTGCAAGTGGTTTTCAATCGGTAACATTTCGTTTGATTGAGATTTATTGTACCCGTTTGGAAAACCTAATCAACGAAGACGGTAAAACCAGATTGCCAAACAATCCTTCAACAGCCGACTTTTTTGAACACATCTATTGGAAAGATGCAGGTTTGAATAGAAAAACAGGTAAAAAGTCACTTACACTTATACAGTTTGAAGAGAAGTATTTAGACCGATTAATTGCAATGGCAAACAAAACGAAAGGCTCTACGCTCGAAGATAAAGTGTTGAATATGCAAAATTGTTCGGAAGCACTGAAAACTAAATTGAAAGAGTTTGACCATTTGTACAATGTGGCTTGGCCATTGGTGCACCTTGAAACCGCTCAACATTACCTCGACCTTAAAGGCGAAAACAAAGCAGCAACAGGTGGAAGTGAATGGAAAAAGTATCTGCATCCTAAATTTCAACAGCGTAAATTTTTCCCAACGCTTTGGAACAATGACGAAATAACCAATTGGGGAAATAATAAATAACATTTAAAACATAACAATATGAACATTCAAGAAAATAACATCATCGGAGAATTGGTAGCACAGGATTACCGTGCTGCTTCCGTTTTTAAAAAATATGGCATTGATTTTTGTTGTCAAGGCAATCGTACCATACAAGATGCGTGCGAAGCGAAACAAATTGACGCTACTTCAGTAGTAACAGATTTAAACGAAGCAAACAAAGCAACCTCGGAAAGCGCCATCGACTATCAATCTTGGCCAATAGACCTTATGGCAGATTATATCGAAAAGAAACACCACAGATATGTGGAAGACAAAACGCAAGAAATAAAACCCTATCTCGACAAAATTTGCCGAGTGCACGGTGACCGCCATCCTGAACTATTAGAAATCAATGAACACTTTAATGCGACTGCCGGTGAATTAGCAGCACATATGAAAAAAGAAGAATTGATTTTGTTTCCTTTCATTCGCAAAATGGCTAAAGCAAAACAAGAAAACACGAAGTTAGATGCACCACATTTTGGCACAGTAGAAAATCCTATTCAAATGATGATGCACGAACACACTGCCGAAGGCGAACGGTTCAGAAAAATAGAAGCATTGAGCGACAACTACACACCTCCAACGGATGCCTGCAATACATACCGAGTAACATTTGCTTTGCTTAAAGAGTTTGAGACCGATTTGCACTTGCACATCCATTTAGAGAACAATATTTTGTTTCCGAAGGCAATTGAGCTTGAAAAACAATTATGTAATGCCTAAACCCATTAAAAGAAACGAAGCACTCAAACCTTTAAGCCGTGACCATCATCACGGCTTATTGCTCTGTTGGAAAATACGCCAAGGTATTAAACTAAAAGTGGAACCTGAAAGGATAATAAAATATTTGGATTGGTTTTGGATAAGCTATTTAAAACCACATTTTGAAATTGAAGAGCAATATGTGTTTCCAATTTTAGGCAAAGATAATCCTTTGGTAAAACAAGCTATAAGTGAACATAGAAGATTAAAACGCCTTTTTGAAAATGAAGATGACCATTCCAAAACCATTAGTTTAATTGAAGAAGAATTGGAAAAGCATATCAGATTTGAAGAACGGGTGCTGTTTAATGAAATAGAAAAAGTAGCCAGTAGCGAACAACTACTTCAAATAGAAATGGATAGTTCGGACAAGAGTTTTTACGAAAACTTATCAGATCCGTTTTGGGAATGAAGAGAAGTAACATAAAAATTACTGTTCTTGAAAATGAGGCAGAACAAACCATTGAAACCTACAAAGGTGAGTATCGAAATTTAATGGAATTGCTAAAAGACAAAATGTATCTTGATGACTTTGGTGAATGTGGTGGAATGGGAAGATGTGCTACTTGCATTGTGAATATAGCCGGATTGAAAGGAAGTACGGTAATAAAAGACAGGAATGAACCTGTAACACTTGCAAAATTTGGTTTTGAAGATAATCCAAGCATTCGCCTTTCTTGCCAATTGTTAATTTCAGCAGATTTGGACGGGGCAAGAGTTTCGGTTTTGGAAGAAAATTGAATCCTATTTCTAAAATAAAAATACACTCCTAGCTGAACGCACCAAAAACTTTAAAAATAATTTGTATTGTTAGGATTCCTTACTATATTTGTATCGGCAATAATGCCAAACAACAATTTAAATTCATAAAAAATGGCAAAATCAATTTTCTATCACGCAGGATGTCCTGTTTGCGTAAGTGCAGAACACGACATCATTAACCTCTTAGGTCAAGACAATGTAGAAGTAGTTCACTTCGGTAATGACAAATCAAGAATTGCAGAAGCAGAAAAAGCAGGTGTAAAATCTGTTCCAGCATTGTTGACCCCAACTGGAAATGTGCTTCACCTTAATTTTGGTGCATCTATGGCTGATGTAAAAGGCTAAAAAAATTGCCCTGCATTGTTAGGATTCCTATCTTTGCAGGGCTTTACTTTTAAAGAATCACGGTCAAATGAGAATTTTAAGTAGTATAGTAATAATGTTGTTTGCATTTTCTGCAAACGCACAAAACAATAAAACAAAAACAATGAAAGTAGCAGTTTGGGACACCTACGTAACAAAAAAAGATGGTAGCATAATGCACTTCGACATTATCGCACCCGAAGAAATAAAAGAGACAACCATAATATACGCTTATGGTAGAGAATATTTAAAAGCAAAAGGGCAAGAAGAACAACCATTAACTTCAAAAGAATGTAGTTTTTGTCACATTGAAACCGTAAGACCGCAATGGGAAGCAGAAATCAAACAAAAAGGATACTTTATTATTGAAATGGAAAATTGTAAATAAATGAACTATTCCTCTTTTAACCTAAACGAACAAAACCAAAAAATTGAAAGTCGAATTGTAGTGGCTTTGGAACGAATTTCAGAAGCATTCAGAGTATTACTATGGAATGAAAGCAAAGAAAACTCATTAAGTCCGATACAAATTCAAATTTTAATTTTTATCTATTTTCATTCATTGGAAAAATGTAAGGTGGGTTATTTGGCTGATGAGTTCAATATGACAAAAGCCACCATTAGCGACAGCGTAAAAGTGTTACTTTCAAAAGAATTAGTAACCAAGGAGACTGACCCCATTGATACGAGAAGTTTTTCGCTATCACTCACAAACGAAGGAAAAAAAATAGCCAAAAAGTCATCATTATTTGCTTCATCAATAAAACAACCCATTGAAAAACTGACACAAGAACAAAAAACAATAATGCTTAATGGATTGCTGAAATTGATTTATGACTTGAACCAATCAGGAATCATTACCATTCAAAGAATGTGTTTTACTTGTTCCAATTACCAACTTGAACAAGGTGCTCACTTCTGCAAACTCCTTAAAAGTCAACTTGCCAACAACCAATTAAGAATAGATTGCCCTGAACACGAATTGCAGCTATGAGTTTAATTGTTGAAAATTTAGCCAAAATTAAACTACGAATAAAAAATGCAGCCGAATTTTCAGGCAGAAACTTCAATGAAATTAAACTTCTATTAGCAACTAAAACAGTTTCGGCTCAAAATATTATTACTGCAATTGAATTAGGAGAAACACTGATTGGAGAGAATAAAGTACAAGAGCTGAAAGACAAATATGAAGAACTGAAAAACACGCCACACCAAACCCATTTCATAGGACATCTTCAAACCAACAAAATCAAGGAAGTTATCAAATATGCCGACTGCATACAATCGGTTGACAGGTTGGAATCAGCCGAAAAATTGCAAAAGAGATTAGAATTTGAAAATAGAACCCTAGATGTTTTTATCCAAGTTAACACCTCTTATGAAGCAAGTAAGTTTGGTGTTTCACCCGAAAATGCTTTGAATTTTGCTCAACAAATAAAACAACTTGACCGATTAAACATTAAAGGATTAATGACAATCGGACTTTTTTCTACTGAACAAGAAAAAGTTCGCAAATGCTTTCAATTGCTCAAAAAAATTCAATTACAAATGTTAGACAAAGACTTCCCTGTTTACGAGTTATCAATGGGAATGAGCAACGATTTAGAAACAGCCATTGAAGAAGGCTCAACGATAATTCGTGTTGGAACTGCAATATTCGGCAAACGACCTTTTCCAGACAGCTATTATTGGAATGACAACAAAGAAGCCAACCCACAGGTGTAAGCACATTTGCAAGCCGCACAAGCCTAAGCACAGACCAAAGCTTGCAAAAGAGCTTACACCTTTCCCACCCAAGGACAAAGAAAAATTATTTTTTTAAAATTCCCCTCCCTTCTAAAATTTTTAAAACCGCTACCCACAGCCGACACAAAGAGCCCCATTCGCAACCGGACAATGACAGCGAAACTTACAGCAGACAAGGACTTTACAACCTCGACAGACAGAAGGCCAGCTTATAACAGCGGTTTGGCAAAAGTGGCGGTTCAGTGCTTCGTATGACAGTTTTTTGTAAATTTGAAGTGTGTGCTTCGTATGAACATTTGAGGTAAAATCGCCACCTTCGCCAAGCCGCAAAACGTTACCTGAGAAATATTTCTATACCAAAAATAATTCCTGTATTACCTGAGAAGTATTATTATCTTAATCTAAAATAATTCTTGAATTGAGTTTCTTAGTTATGAGCATAGACAGCAATAAATGAAACTTCTTTGTTCTAAGCGTTGGCTGTAAAAAGCTGAACAAGACCATAAACAACCTCCAATTTTACCTAATTATGGCACAGATAATAACCAATTCTTTCGCTTTATGTTTTCTTTTCATAAGCCAAAACTTAATTGGTCAAACCTTCTCGAAATTATATGATCTGCCTCCATATCATTATGTCGGATCTGAATTAATATCCATTTCCTTTAAAACCTCTCAGGAAACGATTAATAAATTGGTACCTAAGCCATTAGAAGCAAACACAGAAGGCTTGATTAACCTGGACCTATATATCCAACGGACTTTGCCTCCAACTGAGTGGACTTATCACGAAATGGTTCTGAGTATTCCCTCAAAATATAACGAAAAAGTTGGGTCTTATATGTACTTACTCTATCTAGATCAGACTGAACCTATAGCAGCGGGAAGAGAAGTTTGGGGATTTCCGAAATTAGATGCTTCCTTTGAATTCAAAATGGAAGGAAATAGCTGCCATATTAAAATAAAAAGAGATGGAGATTTACTATTAACATTGGACCTGGATCTTGGTGAAGCTAATGATACAATAAGTGAGGGTAGTGATGGTATTGGATTTGTACTTAAAGAAATTCCTGCCTCCGATGGAAGTTCTATTCCTGATGTGAAAAAGTTAAACAGCTATTCATCAACAAATGTAAAGATCTACGGATATCGTGAAGGAGATAATGTCAGATTATCATTAAATGAACATCCTAAACATGGACTAGAGATGATCCCCATTTTGGAGATCAAGAGTTCCTATTATGCAAAATGTGATTTCATCCTAGGATATGGAGAAACGCTATATGATTATTTGAAATTATCGAATAAATAAGTGTAGTTATCTGGTATTTTTTCAAATATCCATCAAGTACAAGGCCATTATAAATTCTAGTAATGAAAAAATAGATACTCAGGTAACATCGTCTACGGCGCTACTTCGGCTGAACGCCTCTCAGCGCGTAGACGTGTCGTTGGCTTCAATGCTAAAAAATCGCAAAACAATAGAATTATGGAAAAAAAAGACCTTTTCAAAATGACCGATGAAGAACTATTAGTCGAGAAAAAAAAGCTGATGAAATCTAAAATCTTCTATGCAACCGCTATTGGTTTTCTTGCAGGAATACTCATATTCGGAGTGGTTGCTTGGAGCCTGAATTCCGAAAAACATTTGGGATTCCTGATTCCAATGTTGATTCCTGTAGTTTTCATTTATAGAATGCTTAAAACTCCAAATCAGAACAAGGATTTAGAAGATATCTTGAAAGACCGCAAATTAAACTGAAGGATTAAAGAAAGTAAAGAATGTGATAAGAAACTGAATGAATATTTCAATTATGCTGATTTATAGAAAAGGAACAATTAGATATTTTGCAGAAATTAACACGGGCGTAAAATAAGCACTAAAGCCAACAGCCGTTTTGCAAAAGCGGGGGTTTCGTGCTTCTATGACAGTGAAGTGCTAAATTCAAACTTTGTGTGCATCTAATAAAGTTTAGTGCTGAAAAACCCCGCCTTCGCAAAGCGACAAACCGTTGTATTTAATATAGAAATATGAATTGCAGAAACTGTGGCCATACTGTTAACGATCAATTCTGTAGTAAATGTGGTCAAAAGTCAAATGTCAGTAGAATTAACTTTACCAATTTTATTGATGAAGTTTCCCAGAGTTTGCTTCAAATAGACAAAGGTTTCTTCTATACATTGAAAGAATTATCAGTAAGACCAGGGAATACGCTAAAAGAATATCTCGACGGAAAAAGGATAAGCCATTTTAAGCCAATTGCTTATTTACTCACTTTATCAACCGTATACTTTTTTATTACAAAAGTGACAGATCAAAACACCCTGATAGGCGACCTGGTTCAGGGGTGGATGAATGGGGCATCTGAGTTACATTCAAATGTAGAAATACCGAACATTGCTTCCTGGTTTTTGGCGAACTATGCATATACAGCTTTACTTCTTCTTCCGATATTTTCATTAGCGTCTTATATTGCCTTTTTAACATTCCAAAAAACCTATCTCGAACACGTTGTCTTAAATGCCTATATAACAGGACATCAAGCATTACTTTATTCTTTTTTTGCGGTTATTGGAACTGTTACTGGCAGCCCTATATTTGAGATGTTACCAGCTTTTGTTGCAGTCTCTTATACATTCTGGGTGTTTTGGCAATTTTTCTCACCAGGTAATCGAGCGATGAATATCTTACGTTCGTTAATGACCTATTCGCTTTATTTGATATTAAGCACTATGTTATTAGGGTTTCTAATGATTAATAAATTATGAAATGAGAATACTAAACCCCACATTGGCTATAGCAAATGCGGGCTAAAGTGCTAATATAAAAGTGATTACAAAAAATAGACCAACTGTTACACAGACAAGTAAGTGCCTTGAAATCCGCTACTGCTCTTATGCTTGACCGTTAGGCGTTACCCTATGACCGACCATCCACATAAAGACTACCAACAATACTGAAATGAATTTAGCTGTAAATGTGTTAACACCATTTTTACTCACCAATCATCTATTTCCACTTCTTGACAATGGCAACCATTCAAGGGTTTACAATATGTCATCTATGGGAGAAAAATATGGGAATGCAGACTTTGAAGACATAATGAGTGAGAAAAACTATTCAGGGAATTACGTATACAGCGCCCGTTGGGTAGTATCCAGCTGACAAAATTTTCGGAAATCGCCTATTACCCTTCGTAAACGCCGATCCACAACACTTGCGTTTTTGTTGCTTCAGGTTGCGTTTTTTTCCTAACTTAATGACCTTGTCTATTTTCTATGCGCCTTTGCCTGTTTGCAAAATTTTGGGCGTAATTTGACCAACAAACTCAAAATTGAAGCGCTTGGATATAAAAAAACTACATTATTTCTCTGGAATTGTGATTTCCATTTTCGTAGGGATACACCTGTTCAACCACTTTTATAGCCTTTGGGGTGCAAAAGCCCATATTGAACTAATGAACGATTTAAGAGTTGTTTATAGAAATGTGATTATTGAAACCATTCTACTTTTTGTCGTTGGAACTCAAATAATTTCCGGGGTTACACTATTCTTAAAAGTACGAAAATCGACCTCGGGATTCTTCGAAAAATTACAAATCTGGACAGGACTTTACCTGGCTTTTTTTCTGGTTATACACGTCAGTTCTGTTTTGAGCGGGCGGATTTTTATGAACCTTGACACAAATTTCTATTTTGGAGTTGCCGGGCTGAATACATTCCCCTTAACCTTGTTTTTCGTTCCGTACTATGGACTTGCAATTATTTCATTTTTCGGTCATATAGCTTCGGTTCACAACAAGAAAATGAAAAGTAACATTTTCGGAGTTGAACCGATTAACCAATCCTACATCATCCTGGTTATCGGAATAATCTCAGCGTTAATAATATTCTATGGACTGACAGACGGGTTTAGTGGAGTGGAAATACCGAAAGAGTTTGAATTAATGATGGGAAAATAAAAGCCAAACGCACAACAATGGCGATAAATAATTGCTGGTTCTCGCCTAATTCTGAAAATCCTTGCGGATTTTCTGTTTGGTGCGTACTTGCAGAGTTAGGGGCTCAGCCACACAACTACTCATAGCCCACCCGCCACGCATTTCAATTAGAAACAACAGAAATTCATAGGCACGCCACGAAATATCAGTGCTGCTCAGTATTATTTAGCCTTCAGCTTCATCATAATGTCCTTGTTTTGCAGTGTCAGATTCGTGGGGCTCAATTCGATGATTTTGTATGGCGGCAGGCTCACCCCATAGGTATTAATACTGATAAGATTCCCATTTTCATCAAACTTTGATATGGGGAATGTCATTTCCGGGCCAAAATTGATGGTTCCTTTCACAATCGTATATGCTACATCAAAACTGGCACCTGAAGTAATGCTTGTTCTGGTTCCCTGATTAAGATTTGTACCTTCTTTGGTAAACCTGTACTCATTTTGGTCCATTTCTATATCGGGGGTAGAAACATCCTTCGTATTTAAGACAAGGATGGTATCGACGACCCAGACTTTGTATAAGTCGTTGTAGTTGAACTTAGTATGATTTTGCGCTTTGGTAGATGTATTGCAGGAGTATGCAGCTACTACGAATAATGCAAATGCTATTTTAAAAAGGACGTTTTTCATATGAATTTATTCATTGGGTTAAGTGAATCAGACCTGAGTGTACAGGCACAGGCCTCACGGCGATGAATTTAGAAAATTCGCAGTGATATTTGTTTGCCTTCGAAAAATAATGTTTGGAGAGTCCTGCTTAGCTCGTCGCCGGGCAGGCTGACTATTCCTGAAGCAAGCGCTTGTGATATCGGGGAAAAGGGAGGATATTAGATTCAGGCAATGTGCAATACCCAAACCGTTGTGTTTCATTATAACAACCGACACATAAAATAATTACAATGAATGATAACTTTACAATCGACGATTTCCAAAACTTATGGCAAAAGGTCAGTATTTTACATAACGGGCAAACTTATGGCGGACAAAATCAAGGCGAAAAAATAGAATATATCAATCACATCGGAAGTGTTGTATTTGAGATCATCCATGCATCTCAATACACTTTAGACTTTGATCTTGAACTTGCAGTAAAATGTGCGCTGCTACACGACACATTGGAGGATACCGATTTAAATATCAATGACCTTGAAAAAGAGTTTGGAAAACAGGTTTCAGATGGGGTTTCTGCATTGACAAAAAATGTCAAACTGGACAAAGAGATACAAATGAAAGATAGCCTGGAAAGGATAAAATTGCAGCCCAAAGAAATCTGGGCTGTTAAGCTGGCAGACCGAATCTGTAATTTGTATGCACCACCTTATTATTGGGACAAAACCAAAAAAGAAAAATACAGAGACGAAGCCAGAATTATTTATGACTATTTAAGAGAAGGGAATGAATATTTGGCGAACAGATTGTTGGAAAAAATCGAAAATTACAAAAGCAAATAACGAACAATATTGGCGTGGCAATATGGCGGTTGAAGTGCTTAAATGAAGCTTTGTGCTTCGTATCTAGTTCAGTGTCCGCATCGGCTGATTTAGGGCTTCGAAAACCGCTTCTTTGCCAAGCTCCAAAACGTTATAGCGTATTTTTGAAATGATCAAACTGAAACATATCGTTTTTATTCTAAGCTCGAGTTTAGCATTCGTGGCCTGTCACAAATGCAGCAAATTTGAAAACGAAATCTATTCCGAGTCGGACACATTGACTTTGAATTCTCATTCCTTATCAAATTTAAAGAAGTATTATGATGATTTGAACGAACCCGATTTGGATGAATTGGGACGAGAATCTTATCGGATGTTTTATCGCGCCGCATTTGAGGACTATCAGAAAATTATTCATATCTCGAAATCGAATACAGGATGTGTTTTGAAATGCATATCAATGAATGAAGTCTATATAGATAGTGCTTGGACAACCGTAGCGATTGACACGATAATCAAAGAATTTTCAATTGAAAAGTGGAAAGAATTCGAGAATCTAATTTATGGTTCCAATTTTTGGACTTTATCTCAGCCAATTCGCGAAAGGGGACTTGATGGTCGAATATTCCTACTTGAAGGATACAGACCAGAGGCCTTACAATGTAATAAAAGAACTTATCATTTGATCTGCAGATGGTCACCAGAACCAGGACCACTGAGAGATGTTTGCGATTCTATACTCTCCTATGCTGATTTATGAAAACTCGCTATAACAGCACATTTACAATAGGCGGGGTTTCGTGCTCCGCATATCCGCCGAGGCGGATGATTGCAGTGGCAAAAATCTATAAAAAATGAATCTTTGGGATAAGTGGATGAATCAAGAAACGGGAATCAAAAATCTAGAAAAAGAGATTTTTGCAATTATTGATTTAATTCCTGAGATCAATAATTTAATTGCTAGTATTCAGGCAGAAAGAAGTTTAGTCAAAAAGCAGTTCAATAAAATCTTGAGGAACTTTGAAGAGAATTCGAAACTGATAGCTAGGATTGGAATAAATCATGTTAAACCCAGCTTAAGGGTATTGCAAGAAGTCAATGGGATAGTATTGGAAGAGAAGGATCTAATCCTGGATTATTGTGAATCAATATCAAATCGCAGTTTCGCACATAAAGAAGCATTCGCTAAAATACGTGCTGCAGGGAATAAAGCAATAAAAGAATTTCATAACCCCGATCTGCCTCATAAAGAGAAACAATATTTCCCATCCAAAATAGAACTCACTCAACCTGTAGAAGGTATTCTAGAAGATTTACTTTTGCATGGTCATCGTTTAGAAATGAAATGGAAAGAATCAAAAGACAATGAATTTGCTTTGATCTGGAATATTGTAGGTTTTATCTCTTGGCATGGGAATAGCAATTCAGAATCTTATAGTTTTATCGAAAAAACCCAAGTTCACTTAGAAGATAAAAAAGCGAAGGCAAACAGGAAGGGATGGTATTATCAAATGGAAGGGATTGATGTTTGCCTCCAATTATTAGTGGATTATCAAAATCTAAAGAATCGAAATATTCTTTCATTCAAAGGAAAATACCTTGAAATATTAAAACGAATTGAATTAAGCGGTTTAATTCATGAAGAGGAAAAATAAGATGCAAAACATGGGCTACACGACTCATACCATTGGCATTAGCGAGGAGCGGAGCCTCATCAATCTCACTCATACCTCACCACTACTCCCTTAATCTCTCCGACGCCTTCGCCGACGATGGCGGGGCTTCGCAGGATTAACTTGCCTGACCAGGGTTCGAGGGCGACGGTTCCCAGTGAAATTTCTGCCCAGCTCTGGTCCAATGCTTCGACACGATGTGGCACGCGGTCTCTGTTTTCCGAAATCTCTGGCGTAAAGGCTTCGGCAATCTTTCCCGACACTTTTTGCCCGCCAACCTGAACTTCCAACTGTGTGCCGACACCTTCGGCTTTGCAGGTGTAAAGTACCGACACGCGGTAGTTGCCGGGGCGAATCACTTCGATGTCCCACGATGCTTCGTTTTTACTTGACTTCCAGTTAATCAGCCAGTCATGCGCCCAGCCCTGCGGGGCAAATTTGAACGCCAGATCGCCGGTAATATTGGCCTCATGTGCAGGCAGCGTAACGGTTTTTGCGGCTTCATATCCCAGTGGTGCCGGGGGTACGGGCGCCATATAAGTGATGGCTTCGCCAAAAGTGGTCAAAAATGTCTCCTGAAATTTTTGGGTTACAGCTGGCTCCGCCGCCGCAAGGTTATTCGTCTCCGCCGGATCGGCAGTCATATCGTACAGCTGAGGTTCATTTTCTTTTTCCAGTACAAATCTGTACTGTGAACTGCGAATGGCTCCGGGGACAGGTTTTATTTCCGTACTCAGACTTACGTGAGTGAAGATTTCTCTTTCGCGGAGTTTTTCCTTTTTCCCCCGCAGGATTTTGTCCAGACTTACGCCATCTGACGGAGGCATACGCGGGGCCTTGATCCCACAAAGGTCAACGAGTGTAGGCAAAATGTCGATATGGGCGGTGAGCTCCTCAATGATCGTACCTGCGGGAATGACCTCCGGCCAGCGGATAAAACAGGGTACCCGCACCCCGCCTTCGTGTACCTGGGCTTTGCGTCCGCGCATTCCGCCATTGTACCGGTCGCCATTGGGACCGTTGTCGGTCATGTAGATGACGATGGTATTTTCATCCAGTCCAAGCTCGTCGAGCGTGTTGAGCAGGCGACCTACATTGTCGTCGATATTTTCGCACATCCCGTAGATGGCCGCATTTTTGTCGGAAATACCCCGGGCCTTGTATTTGTCGAAATACTTATCCGGAACCTGAAAAGGTGCATGGGGTGCGTTGTAGGGGACATAACAGAAAAAAGGTTTGTCCTGATTGCGGTGGATAAAACTGATGGCAAAGTCTGTCAGCACATCGGTAATAAATCCTTTTGTGGAAATCATCGAGTCCTGCGACTGGAGTTGGGGGTCGAAATAGTTGGACCAGTGGCCGCCGCAAAACCCTGTAAACTCATCAAATCCCTGGCCGGTGGGGTTGTAGGGATAATGCGCGCCATTGTGCCATTTGCCAAAACATCCGGTGGCATAGTCGTTGGCTTTAAAAACTTCTGCCAGCGTTACTTCTTCGCTGCGCATGGTTTCCGTGCCTTTGGTAACCCAATATGTGCCTGTGCGGAGATGAATTCGCCCGGTGAGAATGCTTGCGCGTGAGGGAGCACAAAGCGGGCTTACATAAAATCTTTCCAGTCTTGCGCCTTCACGGGCAAACTGATCCAGGATGGGGGTTTCTACAGAGTCATTTCCGTGAATGGACAAGTCGCCATATCCCTGATCATCGGTGAGAATGAGAATGACATTGGGGGGTCCCTGGCGTGGAGATTTACAACTCCAGAGAACCGGGATCATACAAATGATCAGGAAGAAGGGCAAAAGTCGGGAAAATCGCATGGTATGATATAGAAAGTTGTACAAAAAGTCAGTTCCGGAAAAAAGCCTCGTCTAATATAGGAAATTGTCCCAAACGATCCTGCGATCATTTGGGGTACGACGCCGGACGCCCCTTTCGGTTCCCACTGTATTCACAATAAAGGGGATGTTCCGGCGATTTTTTTTATCGCGCCATGTTTAAATCACTCTTCGACGAAACCTTTCGTAAAAACGGTTGTCTATGAAAATAGACTATTAGAGCAGATTTTCCGTATTTTATCGGAAAGCATCTTTAAAGAGAACCGAAATGTTTCGACTCGTTTTTATACCTGTGATATTTGTTCTGCTTTTTGGTGGGCAATTTTTTGCGCAGGACCCCCAAAAGCTGGTGGCGCGGGCGAATGCTGTTTCCGGCATCGAAAAAATGCAACTCCTCAACCAGGCGGCTGCGACGTATTTAAATTCTTCTGCCGGTGCTTCACTGGGCCATAGTGCACAGGTATTGCAGATTGCGGAGGAGATGAAGTCCAAAAACCCGGGCGAAGACACACTTACCCAGATATATATTTGTGAAGTGGATGCAAACAACAACAGCGGACTTGCCCTTGAAAAGCTGGGAGATCCCCGGAAAGCTGTTCGCTACTATCGCCAGGCCCGCCGTATGGCCGAATGGGTGGATTATAAAGAAGCCGCAGAACTCGCAGAGGATCGTCTGGCTGCCAATGGAAAAGATGAAGGTTTTGAAGTAAAAGCCTCACGCTGGATCAAAAATCAGGCCTCCAAAGTAGATGGTTGGGTAAAAGAAGATTCTACCAGCAACAAGGTAAAAAATACCATAGAAGAAGTGGTTGTCGGGACTAATGAATCGTTGGGTAAAAATGCCGAAAAAAATGGCGATCCGGAAAAAGCTATTGAATTATATAAAAAGAACCTCAAATATTACGAATCTGCGGGAGATACTGCACAGCTACGGATTTCCTATCGGAATATCGCAAGGCTGTATGATTCGATGGGAAATAAGGAGGAAGCCGGAAAATATTTTGCACTTGCCGCCCAGAAATTTCCGCCCATGAGTCGCAATACTGCCCCAAAAGGAAAAGAAGACATGGTGCGCGTATATAAAGACTTTCGCGATATTTTTGCTGAATCAAGCCCGACAGGAGAGGTTTCTCCGGAAGAATTGCGCACCATCGAGGAAAAGGAGAATGCGCTGGGCAAGGCCGAACAACTTGCCCGTGACGGAAAATTTGAAGAATCATTCGACTACTTTAAAAAATATGCAGACCTCCAGGAAAAACTGCTGCGAATGGAAAAAGAGCGCGAACTGGAGGCGCAGGAGTTGAATTTTGTGCTGGAAGACCAATTGGGACAGATACAGCTTCTCCGGCAAGAGCAGGAAATTCAGGAGTATAATATCCGCGAGGCCGAATTGCGAACCCAGCGCAACCGCATCCTTGCATTGGGCTTTTTGGTTGCTGCAGCACTTCTCTCCATTCTGTTTTTCAATAAGCGGAAAGCGCATTCCCAGTTGACCCACACCTACAACGACCTCGAAAACACACACCGCCAGTTGCAAAATACGCAGACCCAACTGGTCGCCGCCGAAAAAATGGCTTCACTCGGCCAATTGACGGCAGGGGTTGCGCATGAAATCAATAATCCCGTCAACTTTATCAGCGGGAATATCGAACCGCTGAAAAACGATGTCAACGACCTGTTGAAAATACTGGCTGCCTACGAATCTGCCGTAAAAGATTCTAACCTTGAAAGCCGGTTTGCCCACGTGGAAAAACTCCGGCAGGAACTGGACATTGACTATGTAACCACCGAAATCCAGGATCTGGTGGCAGGCATTGACGAAGGTGCCAACCGCACGGCAGAGATCGTACGGGGCTTGCGCACATTTGCCCGTCTCGATGAGCAGGATCGGAAGACATTCAGTCTGGAGGAGAATATCAATTCTACCGTGTCGCTGCTTCATCACAAAATGGATAATATCCGTATCGTCAAAAACTTTGATTTCCTGCCAGAAATAGATGGATTTCCCGGCAAAATCAATCAGGTGCTGATGAATGTGCTCGACAATGCGATTCAGGCCATGCCCAACGGAGGCACCATTACCCTTACTACCCTCAAAAAAGGCCAAAACGTTGAAATCCGAATCAAAGACACAGGCACAGGCATTCCAAAGGAGATTCAAAACAGAATATTCGAGCCATTTTTTACAACTAAAGATGTCGGAGAGGGAACCGGGCTCGGGCTGTCTATCAGTCATGGCATTATCCAGCAGCACAACGGAAGCATCAATGTCGAAAGCCAGGAAGGGAAAGGAACCGAAGTCATTATCAGCCTGCCCACTGGAAACCTCGTTTCGCGGGAACAATTTGCCTGAAAAATCCTCATGAAAAGACAGATATATTAGAGAGAAATCTTGTATATTTGCCTCAAATACCAGCCACTCTAGCTCAGCTGGTAGAGCAGCTGATTCGTAATCAGCAGGTCGCCGGTTCGAGTCCGGTGGGTGGCTCCAAACCTATGTTTAAAGATTTAATTGACCTAACGAGAAAATGGCTTGCTGATGTGGGTTTTGGCTCCCTGACCAATGAAAGTGAGGAAGTTGATTCGCTGTTGGTGATTCTTGCCATTACGCTTCTTGGGAGTATATCTACTACTATATGGCGACTGGTGGTATGGGGTATCAGAAGACACCGCCAGCAGCGCCTCAAAAAAGACCTTCACCCCTATTTTCTTCAGTCAGACATCCGTAATGCTACCCAGTATTACGTACCCACCCATTTCCAAAGCAATACACCCAGTCATCACAACGAACTGATTCAGGCCAATAAGGTCACGGCCAGGCAGAAGCTGATTCCTTTTTTCCTGAACTTTGCCTTTAGTCCCAGTCATTCGGAGCAGCGATTTTACATGGTGCTTGCAGGGTCAGGAATGGGAAAAACTACCTTCCTGATCAATCTGTATATGAAGTATATCACGCAGTGGTTTGTGCGTGGCCCCCGTTTCAATATTCATCTTTTGCCGCTCGGCTATCCCAACGTGATCAAACGCATCGAGGGTATTAAAGATCAGGAAAATACGATCCTGCTGTTAGACGGATTGGATGAAGACCCGCGTGCCGTGAAAGATTACAAACAAAGACTGGGAAAAATTCTCTCCAAAGTTCAGGACTTTAGAGTGGTGGTGTTTACCTGCCGGACACAATTTTTCCCTTCTGAAGAAGAAGAGCCGAGAGAAACCGGTGTGGTAAAATTTGGCATCAGGCAAGGCTATCAGACTTTTGCCAAACTCTACCTTTCTCCATTTAGTGAAAGAGATATAGAAAAATATCTCAACAAAAAATATGGCTGGTTTGACTACAACAAAAAACAGAAAGCCAAAACCATTATCCGCCAATCTCCCAACCTGATGGTCAGGCCCATGATTCTTAGCTATATGGACGACCTCATACAGGATGGAAAAAAATATGAATATACGTCTCATCTGTATCAGGAACTGATAGGGAAATGGATTGACAGGGAAGCAGGAAGGGTACCCGAAGAGCGGAGAGTTAAATTTCGTGAAGAGTTGTATCGCTTCTCACGTGAAGTGGCACTTAATATTTACCGCAACCGGAAACACCGAAACGGGCTATTTATCGGAGAAAGCGACATAAAACAACTGGCTGAAAGGCACAGGATCGAGCTGGAGGAAATCGAAATGAAAAGCCGGTCGTTGCTCAACCGCAATGCCCTGGGCCAGTACAAATTTGCCCATAAGTCTATTCTCGAATATTTTCTCGCAGCAGAAGCTACTGAAGATGCCTCCTTTGCAGCCAGTATCAGCTATGAGGGAATGGACCAGGCGAGATCGTTTTTTGATGAAATCTGCCTTTCCCGCAATACACTTCCGCTTTTTCACCGAAGTAAAAACAAGGGCGAGTTTCGCATTGGTGACAGCGAAAATCGCGATCCGGCCTCCGTCATTCCGCAGGAACTAAAAAAAATCACTTCCCTCCGGTTTACCGAAATCCGCGAGCTGGACGCGCTCCGCCCGCTGAAAAGCCTTCGTACCCTTCACCTGGAAGATACGCAAATCAAAGATATCGCAGCGCTTCAGGCGATGAGTGAACTTGAAGAGCTATTTCTCCGCAATACACCCGTGGAAGACCTTCGGCCTATCCAGCAACTGACGAGTCTCCGCATGCTCAATCTCGACGATACCCGCGTCGCGGATATCAGCCCTTTGCAAGGTATGCAACGGATGAAGACACTGAGTTTTTCCAATACGTATGTGGAAGATATTAGTCCGCTTTACCACATGTATGATCTGGAAAAAGCCAATTTTCACCATACCAGGGTCAAGGATCTCAACCCTGTGCGCAAACTTCGAAATCTTCACACGCTCATATTCAATAATACCCAGGTTTCTGCGCTTAGTCCACTCCGCGAGCTCACAGAAATTCGTATTCTCTCCTGCGGCTATTCGAAAATAAATAATCTCAGTCCCCTGCGCACGATGACCCGTTTGCAGGACTTGAGCATTCATTTTACACAGATTCCTTCACTGAAACCATTAAAAGATCTTGCCGATATTCGCAGTATGAATTGTGATTCCAGCCCGGTGGAGGACTTTGAGGTGCTGGCTTCTTTTCCGATGTTACATTCCCTTTCTGCAAGGCGCACTTCGCTTTCTGACCTTTCTCCGCTGGCCGGCGCACCCATCGGGAAACTACATATCGACCAAACTCAGGTCGCCGACCTTGGGCCATTGAAAGATATGGTAAAGCTCCAGGAGCTTTCGCTTCTCAACACACCGGTAACGCAGTTAAAGCCACTTCACAATCTGCCACATCTTCATCACGTGGAAATTACCGGCAAAAATTTCCCGGCAGGAGAAATTCAGAAACTCCAGGCCGCACTACCTCAATGTAGTATTGTAGTAAAATAAACCGGAAGTATAAAGTAATTGGGATGCAGAGACTTTTTGAATGAAAAGGAGTAACCACGAAGAACACAAAGGCCTCATCTGCTAAGGCAGACGCACTAAGAGGCTTTTTCTTTGTGATCTTCGTGACTGCCTTTGTGTTCCTTGTGGTTTATATCCTTTGTCCCAATAAGTTTATAATTCCGTAAAGTAATTGGGAGAAAGTAATCTTTCCGAAGCGAAGCTGAAACTATCTGCATAGGCAGACTCATTCCAAATTAAAATATCAGGCCAGTGCCTGGTCCGAAATGATATAATTACCATTAAGTTTTTCGAGGTGGGGAGGGGTGCGATTTGCAAACCTTTTGACCCATTCAAAAACCGTGTAATGAATTTTGGGCGGAAGATCTGATGCTTCTCCGTCTGTAATCACGACCAGATCGCGGGGACTCAGTCCCAGCGGATAGTCCTCTTTCAGGCGGTCATAGATCATACCGGTGAAGTTGGGGCGGATTTTGGCAAGCTCCGTTTCTTTAAATCGCATCCCATTTTCTTTTGCGCGCTCGACCATATATTTGAGGGCAATGTCAGACATGCCATTGTCCGCATATCCGCCGCCCACATTGGAATGCACACCGGGAAACCATATTTCCTCCACATTTTCGGCATAGTTTACCAGCGTGGGACGGAAGGTATTCCGGTCTTCATGAAAAGCTACCAGATGGAAAACTTTGCCCACATTGGCAGGAATAGACAATTCTCTTCCCAGGTCGATTTGCTGAAAGGGAATACCTGCAATATTTACCGGAATCCCGAAGGAGGCAACCGTGTCATAAATTCCCATCATGGTAATTTCTATGGCAGAGCGCGCTCCTTCGGCTTTGTATTTTTTTTTCTTATCGGTGAAATGTATGGTTTGAGGAATCCCCTCTTCATTGATCTGGTTGGCGAAAAGCCGGGCAATGGCTGCGCCCCGGCTAAACCCAAATACAAAAATACGATCACCCGGACGGTAATTCTGAACAAGATCCACATATCCCTGATTGCGGATTTTATTAGCTCCTGCCCCGGTAGCACCGCCGACAATTTCGTCGAGTTTGCCACCCTGGGTACCTACCCCTGAATAATAAAAAGCCATTTGTTCGTTATCCTGAACAGCGGCATTGTAGGTTTTCAGGACATTGGTGATGTCAGAGCCTTTTTCAAATTTGTCAGAAGGATCATTCCATGTTCCGTCAAAACAGAATATCAGGTTGCGGGGCTTTTTTCCTGCCGCCAACTGATCCAGTTGCGTGTGGTGCGTATTTTTCATATGGGTAATCTTTCTGGTTAACAGGCTATTTTTCAGCAGGAGGGGGTGTCCTCCGAGGCATTTTTAGGCTGTCGGGCGGGTAATGTGCTTTCAGCGTATCCATGATGCCTTCTGCCCAGGTGATAAGTGTTTGTCGCTGGTCTTCGCTAAGTTTGGATCCAGGGTGAAGGCCCATCATGGTGTAGGATTCCAGCGGCATTTCCCCTTCTTTGATCATTTCAACCGTTTCTTCCAGCTTGTGATTTTGGAAAGCGATACGGCGGGAAGTAAATTCAGAGAAATTCAGGTGTCTTTTTCCGTCGTTGATATGGCTACTCAACCACCAGCCCAGAGGCTGAATATTGGAGTACCATGGGTAAACGGTGGTATTGCTATGGCAGTCGTTACAGGCCACCTTCAGCAAAGATGCGACTTCTTCCGGCACAGGATATTTGGTTGAGATATCGTGGGTACTTTCGCCAGAGATATTTTTTGCGGGACGGAAAAACTGGATAATCACAAATACAGCGACCAAACCCAGTAAAATTTTCTTTTTCATAAAATTCAACAAATTAATCTTTCGATTCCTCTCAAATGTAGAAAATGAGGAATTGGGTTCAAAGATTATTTGACAATTAATTTGGAAACATTATTCCACTGCATAACAAAGTATCAGTGGGCGTAATAATCTGGAAGGTAAGGCTAATATGTCTGTCTGCATCAATACTTCCCGCCCCCGAGACTCTTCCAAAAGGCATATACTGCTCATAGATATCCAGCACGGTTCCATTGAGAATATTGGCCACGACCTTGGCCGTGGTCGAATCTGTTGCCCGGTTGTTGAAATTGGCCATGGTGATCTGCCGTGGATTCGGGCCTTCTGTAATCATGAGGGTGTAGTTGATATTTTCCCCGTTACACGCTTCCGAACTGATAAAATTACCGGTAAACTTCTTTTCCCATTTGGTTTCGCAGAGGGCCCCTTCATAGCCGGGCTTACATTCACAAATAGCCGTCCCGTCATTTCCTGCAATACACGCCTGTGTTCCGGCTTCGCTGCAGGGCTTTTGGAGACAAGGATCCAGTTTAATGCTGCATGTAGGGCCAACATATCCCTCCGGACAATCACATTTCCCGTCGAGGCATGTACCTCCGTTGTCGCAGGTCAGTGTTTCGCAGGGATCTTCTTTACACCCGGCAGAAAATAAACTCATTCCCAGAATAATTGTCCACATGAAAAAACGAAAAGGTTGTCTATTTTTTTTAGTCAAAGTCATAATCGAATCTTTTTATCGTCACATAAGCAAAACTAAAGATTGTGGCAACCAAAGACCAGATAAAAATAATTGACCAATGACGTACCAGGAAGCCGTTCAAATAAAAAAACAGGCCATTCGGGGGCTGATAATCAACAATAAAGCAGGAGTTGTTACACAAGGAAAACATCGTTCGTAGATTTCGGGTGAACGATGTAGGGAAATTTTATTTTAGTATTTAATTATGTTGTATAAAACATGCAATTTCATTCACCAAACAACATAATGAGCAACAGAAAAAAACTTATATTAGTAGTGGACGATGATGAAAACATCCGGATGCTGCTGGAGTTTCTGTTGCGGAAATATTATAAAGTAGTGACAAGGGAAGATGGTTTGAGTGGAATGTCGTGGCTGGCTTCCGGCAATATGCCTGATCTGATTGTCGCAGACATCGATATGCCCCGGTTAAACGGATATCATTTTCTCAAAAATATTCGTGAGAGCGGTTTATTCGAAGATATTCCGGTGATTATGTTGTCAGGTTTTGAAAGTGAAGAGATAAAAGACAAGTGTTTTGAACAGGGAGCAACCGATTATTTAGTTAAACCATTTAACCCAGACACTATTTTTCAGACGATTGAAAAGGCGCTACAACTGGCCGAAAATCAACGCCAGGTATAGTATACATGAAAGCCACAAAAGATAACATACAATCCCGTGTGACTGATCTCCGGGCAAAAAAGGGAGAAATCCCCAAAGACAAAGCTTACGAGCTGATCATCGAACCCCGTCCAAAGGTTCCGATCAAAAAGCTATTGTATGTAGGGGAAAACAGCCGGCGAATATGTAAAAATATGATTGAGCTCGATTATCTCGGGCTTTCGCTGAGCACTTCATTTAAGGCTTACTGCTGGCTCGAAAAGATGAGTCTTTCTTATTCATGGTCGCTGAAACTGGGCCAGCCCTGTGATGATCTCCCCGATGCAGTCATTTGTGACCAGGATTTGCCCGATGGAGATGCATTTTCTCTTTTCGAACAGATCAGAAAAGACGAACACCTTCGGCTTCTCCCTTTTATCGTCATTTCTGATACTGCTGACCGGACAGCCAAACTCAAAGCGCTCAAAGCAGGCGTTGACGATTATTATTCGGTCAGTGTCAACCCTGAGCATGTACACAACCGTATCAGCTTTCTCAAAGAATTTAAGCGGGAGACAATCCGGTTGAATGAAGAGGCCAGGCCAATGCCTGAATTTCGGGTTCCGCTGTTGAAACGGCTGTTTGATATTGTGTTCTCATTCACACTATTGCTTTTGCTCAGTCCATTGCTGTTGCTGATTGCGCTGATTATCAAGCTGGAATCCAAAGGGCCGGTTTTGTATGTCGCGAAAAGAGCCGGAACCGGTTACCGGATATTTGATTTTTACAAATTCCGCTCTATGCGCACCGGCGCAGACAGGGAGCTGGAAAAGCTCATTCACCTCAATCAGTATACCGCTACGGTGGAAGAGTCTACTATGGTAGCCAAAGAGCTATGTATCGATTGTATTGTAAACGGTACAGCATGTACCTCCCAGACCATGGAGGCTGGTGTTAGCGTTTGTGAAAAACAGGCACTGTTAAAACACAACGGAAACAACGGTAAATCATTTGTCAAAATCGACAATGACCCGCGGATCACCACATTTGGTCGGTTTTTGAGAAATACCAGCCTGGACGAAATGCCTCAATTGATCAACGTACTGATTGGCGATATGTCGATTGTCGGCAACAGGCCATTGCCGCTATATGAAGCCGAACAACTCACCACAGACCTGTGGTCGAAGCGGTTTCTGGCGCCAGCCGGTATTACCGGACTATGGCAGGTAACCCAACGAGGAAGGGCCGAGATGTCGGAAGAACAGCGCAAGCAACTGGATGTCGCTTATGTTGACAATGCCAGCTTCCTGAGCGATATGAAAATTCTGATAATGACTATTCCTGCCATATTTCAACGGAAATCCGTATGATTTCTCAAATAATCAAATCTTTGTGAGATACCGATTTTAAAAACCGGTTAAAAATCAGTAGCTTTTCGTGTTTTCCCGGAATCACCGCTAATTTCAGGGGATCGGCAGGGATACAAGATGAGATTATTTAAGGGCTCATATTGGCTACAATCGGGTGTTTATACCTTTCTGGAGCGTTTTTCACTCCAGGTTTTCCGTTTTGGTAGTTTTTATTTTCTCGTAAGAGGAATGACAAAAGAACATTTCGGAATATGGACAATTTTCCTGATTCTTAGTGCCCTGATCGAAGTTACCCGTATGGGACTGATCCAGAATGGCCTGGTAAAATTTCTCACATCCACTGACAACCAGAAGATTAAAGGCCGTATTAATACGGCCTCATTAATGTTGAATATCTTCATTACGCTGATCAGCACGATCATTCTTTTTGTCATGGCTCAGCTACAGCATGTATTCTGGAATGTTACGCTGCTCGACGAACTGATCTACATCTATATTCTCACGACGATTGTGCTGATTCCTTTTTTCCAGTTTACATTCATTCTTCAGGCGAACTACGATTTCAGAGGGATTTTATACAGCAATGTTGTCAGACAGGGATTGTTTTTTTTCTATGTGCTATTTTGTTACCTGGATCCTGACTACCCTTTTCGGCTGTTGCATCTGGCGGCGTTTCAGGTGGTTTCCGCTTTTTTCGGGTCAATTGTTGCGTGGTTTACGGCACGTAAATACCTGATATTCTCTGCCCGTCTCGATATCCGATGGTTGAAATGGTTGTTTGGTTACGGCAAATTTGTTGTCGGTACCAACCTTGGTTCTATGTTTATCAAAAGTATCGATCAGCTGATGCTGGGGATTATGATGTCTCCTGTAGCAGTGGCTATTTACGGTACAGCAATCAAGGTTGCAAATCTTGTGGAGGTTCCCACGCAGTCTATCGCCGCAATTGTATTTCCTAAAAGTGCACAGAAAATCGAAAAGGAAGGAAAAGAATCAGTCAAGCAGCTGTATGAAAAATCAGTGGGGGTCATCCTTGCCCTGATTATACCGGGGGTAATTTTTGTCCTGCTGTTTCCCGAATGGATACTAAAAATCATCGCTGGGGATGAATATCTTGAAGCCGCACAATTACTTCAGGTGACTATGCTTTACGGATTATTTGTGCCTTTCGCCCGGCAGTTTGGAACTATGCTAGACGCGATGGGAAAACCGCATATCAATTTTTTCATCGTGATGATCAGCGCCGTACTGAATATAGTTTTTAACTATATTTTCATCAATTTCTGGGGAGTAATCGGAGCGGCCTATGCCACGCTCATTACCTATTTGATTGTATTTATCCTCAATCAGATTATCCTTTACCGGGAGATCAAAGTGCGGACCTTCCAGACATTTGTCTATGCAAAGGATGTATATCGCAACGGATTTATCCTTCTCCGGCAAAAACTCTTTAGTTGGAGTGGAAATAATTCCTGAATATGACTGAACTGCCGATAATCTGCCTGGCTTTGGCGCGTTGGGACGGGCTGTATTCCTCCACTGCCTTTTCCCTGGCGAAAGCGTTTGCCCGTTCCCAGCCAGTTTTTTATATCGACAACCCTTTTACCTGGAAAGATGTACTGACAGGTTTCAAAAGGGAGCAAATCCGCCGCAGAAAAAATGCGTTGTTGTATGGAAAGGATATTTATTTCCCACTTCCCGAACAGTCAACACATCTGACTATAGTTACGCCGCCCCCGGTATGGCCCATCAACTGGCTTCCACATGGGAAAGTCTATGATTTTTTTGCCAGGGTCAACAACCGAAAAATCATTCGCACACTTCGTCGCATTCTTAGGGAGAATCATATAAAAAAATACATTCTCCTCAACGTTTTTAATCCTTTTTCAGGGTTTGACATTCCCGAAGATATCCGCCCTGCGCTTTTTGCATATTATTGTGTGGATGCGATCGGCGAGTCGGTGTATGTACAAAAACACGGGCCTGCGCTGGAAAATCGTATGCTTCGCGAAGCCGATATTTGCCTTACCACTTCCACCGAACTGCAAAAAAGCTGTGCGGCAAAAACTGACAGACCGGTTTACCTTCTGCCCAATGGCGCAGACGTGAAATTGTTTCGACGGGCGGTAGAAGAAAAATTGCCCCGCCCAGTGGAGTTGGAGAGAGAAACGCGAAAAGTGATCATTTACACCGGAGCGATCGGGTTGCGGAACGATTTTGAACTGATGAAAAAAATAGCGGAAATTCATAGTGACAAACTGTTGCTGCTGGTAGGGCCGGTGACATCCACTTACGAAGAAGTCGGTTTGGGTAGAATGGAAAATGTGCGTTTTACCGGTTCCAAACCACTGGAAGCACTTCCGGCTTACCTGCAATATGCAGATTGTGCGATCATACCGTTTCGCTGCAATGCCCTGACACGAAGCATTTACCCTTTGAAGCTCCATGAATACCTGGCAGCGGGAAAGGCGGTGGTTTCTACCCCATTTTCCCCTGATATAGAAGCCTTTGGCGAGTATATCCGACTGGCCGGAGATCATGAGCAATTTG
This sequence comes from Bacteroidia bacterium, assembly GCA_041391665.1. Lineage (NCBI taxonomy): Bacteria > Pseudomonadati > Bacteroidota > Bacteroidia > Bacteroidia bacterium. The sequence continues at coordinate 1,446,756 of JAWKNO010000003.1, forward strand.
TGGCGGCGATAGGAGACGCCTTGAAGGACCATTCTCCGGAAGTTGTGAAGAAAAGGCAGGCGATTGCGTCGAAAAATGACTGGGCTTCGAGAGTGGAGGAGATGAGCGCGATTTTAAATCGCGGGCGAATCTCCTGACCATTTGCGAAAATCATTTACCCGCCCAAAAAGACAAATCACACCGTAATATTAACAACCGGGTACAAATGCTTTTTATTAAAGCCTGATTCTTAGTAACTAAGGGCAGTGATAATAGGTACAGGTATATGAAAGAAATGCAAAAAAAAGGGAGACAGTCGGTTCTGTCCAGACCAGAACAAATACATGAAAAAATTGTCCTGCTATTTTGCGTAGGCTTTTTTATTAAAATCGTCTTTCTGTAGATTTGAGTGATATATGAAACCTTCCCTTTTTCAGTTAGGACAAAAGTCTGGCGGCGCTGCTGTGTTCGCTATGGTAAGACAATGGCTGAAAGAGGAAATTACCCTCTACAAACTCGACTCCACGTTTGGTTATATTTTCTTATCCGTGCTGGCATGGATAGTTGCGCTGTTGATCGGCAGAAATGGTCTGGAATTTTCCGTTATGCTTTTTGCGGTCGTAGTGCTCGTTCCCATATTGCTGGGGGCGTTGTTTGACCTTCGGTTTGGTATTTCCGTGATGTTGATCACGGGTTTTTGCGTAATGGCTTTCCAGCGACTTTTGCCGGAAATCAATCTGGAAGCGTTTTTGGACAGCACGCTGGTTATTATGCTTTTTGGTTTGTTTATTAAGCAGTCCAGAGAGCGGGACTGGCGTTTTGCGTGGAACCCGGTGAGTGGTATGATTATCGTATGGATCGTTTACAGTGTTTTTGAACTGACAAATCCCTGGGCGCGTTCGAATGCTGCCTGGTACTTTGCGATGCGGAGCCAGACGGGTATAATGTTTTTGTTTTTTGTCGCGTTGTATGCCTTTCGCGATATGAAGTCCATCCGGTCATTTGTGATTTTGTGGATGATTTTTGCTGCGTTGGGAGGATTGTACGGCATCTATCAGGAGTTATATGGGTTGCAGGGCTTTGAATGGCGGTGGCTGATGGACGACTATAGCCGTTTTGAAGATTTTTCCACGCTGGGCAGAATCCGAAAATTTGCATTTTTTGCTGACCCGGGCAGTTTTGGGCTGATCATGGGGCTGAGTAGTTTGGTTTGTATGGGGCTTATTTTCGGTTCAGGAGTTCCTAAACGGAAAATTACCCTGCTCGCATTAGCCGCGATCATTATGTTGGTCGGGATGTTCACCTCTGGTACACGCACAGCCTTCGTGATTTTGCCGGCTGGGTTTGCGTTTCTCACCTTTCTGACACTGGACAAACGCCTGTTTATACTCGGAGGTGCCGGGCTGATAATAGTGGTTGTATTGGTCTTGATTCCCTCTCAAAGTTATAATCTCGTGCGTTTTCGAAGCACATTCCATCCGACAGAAACTACGTCATTTCAGACGCGGATGCAGAATCACGAATTTATTCAACCCTATATCCGCTCAAGGCCTATCGGTATTGGTATTGGCAGTACAGGTGTGTGGGGGCAAAAGTTTTCCCCTGACACGATGCTTTCTCAGTTTCCCCCCGATAGTGGCTACGTGCGTATTGCAGTGGAAACCGGCTGGATTGGGCTTTTTTTGTACCTGGGGCTGATCTTTACGATATTGGCTGTAGGAACCAAAAATTATTTCAGAATACAGGATCCTCATCTCAAACGGTATCAGGGAGTATTTTTGTCTGCAATCTTTGCGATTGCGCTGGCCAACTATCCGCAACAGGCGCTTACGCAACTTCCCACCAGTATAATTTTTTACCTTCTTTCAGCAGCAGTGGTCAAAATCCGCGATTTCGAGTAATTTGAGACCGGAATATTGACAACATGAAAGAAACACCTTCTTACCAAGAGCAGTGGACAGACGCGTGGCTCGATAAAGCCCGCTTCCGCACAGATCCCGCGGCTGATGCCGTGGTTGCGTCAATCGTTGATACGTATGGTCCCAGGAAAGCGCAGGAAATCTTTGAGGTTCTGATCCGGAATGTAGGCATTCCATACGAACAACTTCCTGAGCAAACCCAGGATTTTTTCACAGCACACCATCGATTGCCAGTATGGGCAGACAAGGAGAAGATCCGCCTGGCAGAAAAGGTTTTCCTCGATCATGGCCCCAAGTTTCTGGTGTTTTTATATTACAAATCTCTTCCTACGGTGTACTCCTGTAAGAATGGAGCACCGGTGTTGACGCAAACCGGCAGGTTGGCGTTGGACAGAGAAGGGCTGGAAAAATTTACACGCCGTATAGCCGAAACAGGTCAGTTTCTGCTCGATGTCATGACAAAGGGCGGGCTCACTGATGAAGGGAAAGGCGTAAATGCGATTCTGAAGGTCAGGCTGATCCATGCAGCGATTCGCAGTTTTATCCTTTTAGGTGAATGGGACACAGCCACGCGGGGAAAGCCGATCAATCAGGAAGATATGGCGATTACGCTGATGACTTTTTCGATTAGTATGATAGATTCGATGCCGAAGTTTGGGTTGGATCTTGGCGAAAAAGAATCTGAAGCCTTTTTACATGCGTGGAAGGTTGCCGGGCATCTGATGGGGTTGGAGGCCGAATTATTGCCCGACTCGGTAGAAGCTGGGCGTTATCTGCACGACAAGATCCTTTCGAGGCAGTCTGGGACGTCGGAAGACGGGCTTATATTGACACAAGCGCTTATTTCATTTGTCGCACAGGCTGCGCCGGGGAAGATCCTGGATCCTGCGCCACAGATTTTGATGCGATACCTTATTGGAGACCATTTGGCGGATATGATGGGGGTCGAATCGCGTAAAGGCTGTTTGGGCTGGCTGGTTCCGCATAGTTTGAAGTCATTGTTTAGCTATACCGAGCGAATGGAAGACCGTCAGGAACCGGTAGCGTGGGTGATGGAGCGGGTAGCAGCCCATTTGCTGGAAAAAATGGTCGGTTATTTTGATCATTATAAAGGACGGAAATTTGAGATCGACCCAGAGTTGAGGCGTCATTGGGAAGTGTAGGGCGTAGTATGCCCAACTGGTCAGCCATAAAAAAGCCGGAGATCTTTGGGGATCTCCGGCTGTAATAATGCTCTTTCCAATGCCTACTTTGTAGCGATGTAGTCGATATTGTGCCAGCCGGGGACAATGCCACTGCTGCTGTCTCCATATCTTACATACGCATAGTTGCCACTCAGTGTATTGCCATTGACCGTGCCCTGAATCATATAAACAGATTTGTTGCTATTGGCCAAAACTGCGACAAAACGATTGTTGCCTACACGGCCTTTCATAATGTGCGCCGACCACTCTGATTGAAAGCCTGACATGGTTACGGTGATTTCGTCACCTGTCTGGGCAATGGTAAAGGTTGTGCTGCCTGCTATTGCATTTTCTACCGGTGTGCGATCAAGGAAAACTTCTTTTCCCTTAAACTTCATGGTATAGGTACCGGCGATATTTTGTGCGTGCAGGGACATGAAAGCAGAAAGAATAACGAAGGTCAGAACAATGAGATTTTTCATAATTTTTAAGCTCTGTTTGTTGGTGATAACTGAAATACACCTATTGGTATCTGACCAAACCGAAAACGTAACTTGTATTTACTTTTTTTTTCTGTTACGGAATCTTAAACGGGATTCCCATAGTTATTTATAGGCATGCGAAAAGAAAAAGTTGTTCCCTGTTTTTCTACAGAATCTATTTTAAGAATCCCGCTACATTCTTCCGCCCGTTTTTTCATACTCAGCAATCCGTTGCCCTGCCTGATGGTTTTTTGATCAAAACCCTTTCCGTTATCCGCAATGTCCAGATTAAAATAGCCGTCCGATAAATAGATGGAGATTGTGACAAAACCAGCATGCGAATGTTTTGCAATATTGTTGATGGCTTCCCGGAAAATCAGGATGATATTTTTCTTTTGGTCAATCGTCAGTGAAACCGATACGATATCATCGGAAAGCATCATTTTCCAGCCAATTTCTGCAGGTACTAAAAGCGTCGCCACCGCATCATCCAATTTTCTTACCAGTGCGTTCATTCCCTCATTTCTTGGTTGAATCGCCCAAACGACATCGCTCATTCTTCCCACCATTTCCCTTGCCTGAGCAGAGATTTTTTCGAGAATGCCTTTTATGGAGTTATTGGCCGAACCTTCCCGCCGGGCTACTTCTGAGTAGAGAGCGATACTGCTTAAGGTAGCCCCAATATCATCGTGAAGATCGCGGGCAATACGATCACGTATATCCTGAATCTGTGCATTCAGCAATTCGTTTTCTTTCATTTTCTCCACCAATGCCTCACTGGAGAGCGTTTTTTGGATTTCGTCTTGCCGGAATTTATAGGCAATAGCCGAAGAGAAGAACAATAGTTCGACAGGAACAGCAAAGAAGAAGAAATTGATTGAAAAATTTTCTATTAGTGCATGTCCCAATATCCTTAAGCTTAAGGACGAAATAATATTTGACAGTGCGCCGAGGATAAAAAACAAGCTGCCAATAATCAACAACCTGGCAGAAGTATCTTTCTTAAAAAAAACTCTTTTTATCAACCAAATGCTCAGCACTAATAAGATCATGGAAAAAGACATAAACCAAACAAATGAAGCTATCTTTTGGTAGGTGAGGAATAAGATAAAATTTACAGGGATATAGAAGGCAATACTGGTAAGCGCCACCCGAATCAGTTTTTTACCTGTTGCATCATTTCGAGAGATTTGCAAAAACCTGTCTGAAAACAAAAAATAGAACCCAAAAGCAACGAAATACATATTATGGGCAATCGGGTCAAGCGTAATCTGCGAAAAAAAGAAGGGGAGCGGCATGTATATAAAGTCCGCATATTGCAGGTGAAGAGAAAGCGCCAGCGGAATAATATACAAAGCATATAAAAGATACATAACCTGCCTGATGATCCCCCATAATAGCAAGGCAAATAATATCTGGAAACCCAGGATTGACATAGAAACCAGATAGATGTGGAGGTATGATTTTCGATTAAAATAGTTCTGATAAGCCTTTGTATATAAACTTTCACGATCATAGGCAAACAAATGAAATTCGTTGGAGTCTAGCGATTCACCCGGGACGGCAAGTCTGAAATCGTATTCCCCGCCAGGAGGGATTACAGAGCGAAACGTATGTCTTTCTTCCAAAGGGAATCCTCTCGGCAGGGGCGCGTCAGGGCCTGCAAGAGCGAAGCCGGATAAGGAATCCCCGGTATCCTTTTGCCAGCATTGGATGTTAAACCGGTAACTTAGAAAAAATAATTCTACGCTGGTATCTGCGTGATTGTAAAGTTTACCGGTAATCCATTTTGCAGATTTAGCTTCTATGCCTAATGGGAACGCGTGCTCTGTCATTGGCAGGAACTGGGTATTCAGATGATCATTTTGCGCACTGTCAGCCAGCATTGGTTGAACCATTACCTCAATACCCGAGAGAATCAGCGGGTCTGAAAGAATCAATTCTCCCTGTCCCTGTGCCTGAAGCCAAAAAGCCAAAAGCCAAAATCCGCTAGCCCAAGCCCTTTTCCACATACCTGAAAGATTTAGGTTGGTAAAGTTAAACTACCCTTTAGAATTTTGTAGAAAGAAAAAAAAATGTTCGCCAAATAATTTGGAATCAATCTAAATAAGCAACTTAAAACCTATGCATTTTCCTGTAAATCCTTTGACTATATATTTAGTTCGAACCTCAAACTACTTTAGTATCAAATGTTTCTGAAAAATAGACTATCTGTTTAATATTGAAAGGACCCTGCAGGGATTTTCCACGATTACGAACGGTTTATTCCTTTACTGAAGCATACAAAATAATAAGGCTATTGAATAGTGAAAAAAAAATTCATATTATGAATCTTGATAGCAGTTGTTGCTATTTTTCTCATTCATTCACCACAACAACTAACAGGCTTTATTATGCAGAAAATTGCCTCATTAAGCTTCTTATTGCTCTTGAGTTTCGGTTTGACCAGGGCACAGGGCATTCGACCTGAAGCGCCTAAAAAGTTTCCCGGTTTAGTTACACTAGAGCAAGCACTCCCTGCTAGTCAGAGACAGACGGCATTTGAACAGAACCTTGATTTTTCGGAAGGAGATGAGCTTAGATCTATGGAAGTATTTCAGGATCAGTTAGGCTTTACCCACGAAAAATTTCAGCAGTATTATCAAGGAATCAAAGTTGAAGGAGCTACTTATACTGCGCATATGAAGAATGGCAGTATCAAACTTTTGTCTGGTTATTTTGCAGACATAAAAGATGTGAGTGTAACTCCCGGTATTTCTGAGTCAACCGCACTGAGTACAGCTTTGGGATATGTGGGCGCAACCCGCTACATGTGGCAGGAGTCTGCACAGACCGGGCAATCTACCGGGGAGATGCCACAGGGCGAACTGGTTTTATTGCCTGATATGGATGGCCGTGCGCCTGCGCGCCTGGCATGGAAGTTTGACATCTATGCGGTAGAGCCTTTGTATAGAGCTTATGTGTTTATTGATGCAACCAATGGTCAGTTTATCACCGAACACGCCCGTATTCACCATACCAATGTAGCTGCATCGGGAGCAAGTCTCTACAACGGTACAGTTACATTTACTGCCGACCAGACTGCGGCTACCTCTTTCCGCTTAAGGCAGACAGCTATGGGTAGCGGGATTGAAACTTATTCGCTGAATAATGGAACTAATTATACTGCTGCTACAGACATTACCAGTACCTCCAGTACTTTTACAGGTAAGGCTACCGGGGTACAGGCACATTACGGGGCAGAGCAAACCTATCTCTATTACCTCAATGCACATGGCCGCAACTCTTACAACGGTACAGGCGGTGTGCTTCGCTCTTATGTAAGCTATAGCAACAACTATGTGAATGCTTATTGGGATGGTACCCGTATGACTTACGGTGACGGAAACGGCACCAGCTATGGACCGTTGGTTTCGCTGGATATCACAGGCCATGAGATTTCACATGGGGTAACCGAATATTCTGCGAACCTGGTATATCAGCGTGAATCCGGTGCATTGAATGAGTCTTTCTCTGATATTTTTGGAGAAATGGTAGAGTACACCGCGCTGCAGGCACTCAACGGTGGTACCAACGACTGGCTGATGGGGGATGATATTGGCATTGGAGGTTCTGGCGCATTGCGCTCTATGAGCAATCCGGGCCTGTATGGTGATCCAGATACTTATGGCGGCGCAAACTGGGGTACCCCCAACTGCGGTACTCCTACCCAAAGCAATGACTATTGTTATGTACACTCCAATTCCGGAGTACAAAACAAATGGTTTTATGTACTTGCTATGGGAGAATCCGGTACAAATGATATAGGAAGTGTTTATAGTGTAACAGGCATTGGCCGTACCAAAGCAGCGGCTATTGCTTATCGCAACCTGACCGTTTATCTGAGTTCATCATCAACCTTTGCCAACGCACGTGCCGGTTCGATCCAGGCTGCCATTGACCTCTATGGAGCAGGAAGTGCAGAAGAAATTGCGACTACCAATGCATGGTATGCGGTAGGTGTTGGAAATGAATATGGCAACACTTCTGTCAGCTATTGTACTTCCAATGGAACCAACGTCAATGACGAATATATCCAGCGAGTTCAACTGAATACTATTGACAATGCTTCAGGTTCTGGCGGAGGATATTCAAACCACACCAATATTTCTACAGACCTGACAAAAAATACCAGCTATACGATCACCATCACTCCACGCTGGACTGCAACTGTCTATCCCGAAGGATACAGCGTATGGATTGACTACAACCAGGATGGAGACTTTGCTGATGCAGGTGAGCAGGTAGCTTCACAAGCTGCGACAACGGCAACACCAATCAGCAAATCATTTACTGTGCCTTCCACAGCAACAGACGGCCCTACCCGGATGCGGGTCTCTATGAAATACAATGGTATACCGACATCGTGTGAAAGTTTCACCTATGGTGAAGTAGAGGATTATACCGTAAATATCGGCAATGGCGGTGGCGCTGACACACAGGCCCCTACAGCACCGACCGGTCTTTCTGCTTCAGGAACTACCCAAACGACTACCAGCCTTACCTGGAATGCCTCTACAGACAATGTAGGCGTAACAGGCTACAAAGTATATCTTAATGGCACCAGCATAGGAACCGTTACAGGTACAGCCGCGAATGTTACCGGTCTTACGGCTTCTACGACCTATTCTTTCTATGTAACAGCTTTGGATGCTGCTGCCAACGAATCAGGTGCAAGTAATACTGTGAATGTCACAACACAAAGTGCCGCAGATACTCAGGCGCCGACAGCACCATCTGGCCTGGCAGCTTCAAACATTACGCAGACCAGTGCAGATCTGTCCTGGACAGCTTCCACAGACAACGTAGGGGTGGATCATTATAACGTATATGTAGGCGGTGTACTCAACGGTACCTCCGCTACAACCAGCTATGCGCTTTCTGGTCTTACCGCTTCTACGACTTACTCCGTCTATGTGACAGCTTCAGATGCTGCTGGCAATACCTCCGGACAGAGCAATACCATCAATGTCACTACTTTAAGCGCAGGTGGCGGTGGCACCACTACGATTTCAGCCAGCTACTTCGAAACCGGATGGGATGACTGGAATGATGGTGGAAGTGATTGTGCAAGGTATGCAGGTACACGCTCTTATGAAGGTACTTATTCTATCTATATCCGCGACAACTCTGGTGTAGCTTCTTCCATGACGACAAATGCATTTAACCTGAGTGGATATGCTTCTGTGGAGGTGGATTTCTACTTCTATGTGGTTAGCATGGAAAATAATGAAGATTTCTGGTTACAATACAATGATGGGTCAGGATGGCAAACGGTAGCCACGTATGTAAGAGGTGTAAATATCAATAACAATACCTTCTATCATTCGACGATCACCCTCAATGCGGGTACTTACACATTCAACAACAGCGGTCAGTTCCGCTTCCGTTGTGATGCCAGTGATAATAGTGACCTTATCTATATTGACCAGGTAACCATTACCGGCACGAGCCCGGCAGTTGCTGCCGTAGCTTCTGCCAGTGGGGTTGGGTTTGAACTGGAAGAAGTAGGAGGGCTTAACGAAACAGCCGGCTTTACAACTACTACAGACTTTGAAGGCGACCTTCAATTGTACCCAATGCCTGCCACTGACTACCTCAATGTAGCAGCAGCAGACGAAATTGTGTCCGTATCTGTATATACGATGGAGGGTAAACTCGTCATGAAAGCAGATGCAGCGCAGCTCAAAAACGGGCTCAACGTATCAAACCTGAGTGCCGGTGTTTATCTGATTACCGTAAATACTGTAGAAGAAGTACTGAATAGCAAGTTTATTAAAGAATAATAAGTTCTTTTTCTTAAGAAAAGCCCTCAGAAGTTGACAACTCTGAGGGCTTTTTATTTCATTTAAAATAATGAGTGAGATAAAATAATGACACAAGGCTAACAAAGTACCTGAAAAGTCGTTTTTAGGTTGGAAGGAAATTTAACTTTACCAGAACATATCTCCAACAGTTTCACTCAGACCATCAAACAATGAAATATTTTTCTACAGGGATTTTAGTGATTATTTTCCCGGTTTTTATTTTCGCACAATCTGCCTCACACACGATCAGCGGTTATGTAAAAATAGCAGAATCAGGTGAAAGCCTTATTGGTGCTACGATTGTTGCCCCCGAACTCCAGAAGGGTACTTATACCAATGAGTACGGCTTTTATTCACTTACGCTTCCAGCATCCAAAGACACCGTATCGATCCGCTATATATTTGCCGGATATCTCACTCAGGTGCAGCGAATCAGTATGGACACAGACCAGCGGATTGATATAGAGCTTGAAGTGAAAAGCCTTGACGAAGTGCTGATTGAAGCAGAGGGTTTTGACGAACAGCTCAACTCCACCGAAATGAGTGTAAGCCGGATCAGTATGGCAGAAGCCAAAATTTTACCGGCACTTTTTGGAGAAGTTGACATTATCAAAACGCTACAGCTCAAGCCTGGGGTCTCTTCAGGAAGTGAAGGAAGTTCGGGAATTTATGTGCGGGGGGGCGGGCCTGACCAGAACCTCATTCTTCTGGACAATACCGTTCTTTACAATCCTTCCCACCTTTTCGGTTTTTTCAGCACATTCAACTCTGATGCGGTGAAAGACGTCAAGCTGTATAAAGGCGGTTTTCCTGCCCAGTACGGCGGTCGCCTTTCTTCCGTCATTGATGTCAAAATGAATGATGGAAATAAAAAACAATTTTCCGGTGCAGGAGGTATTGGACTTATCGCTTCCCGCTTGACGCTGGAAGGGCCGATTGTAAAGGACAAAGCTTCTTTTATGATTTCTGGTCGTCGTACATATGTGGATGTTTTTACCAGGCTGATCAACGAAGCACAAAAAGACAATCAAGATTTCAACCGGATCCCCGATTATTTTTTCTACGACTTTAACGCCAAGCTCAATTACGAAATCAGCGATAAAGACCAGTTGTTTCTGAGCGGATATTTTGGCCGGGACAGATTCAAGTTTGATGATGGAGATTTTGACTTCAACTTCGATTGGGGGAACAGCAATACAACCCTCCGGTGGAACCATATTTTTACTCCCCGGTTATTTCTCAATACATCAGCCAGCTATTCCGACTACGAATATAAGATCAGCAACCAGTTTGATATTTTTTCGTTTGAGCTTTCATCCCGCATTACTGACGGAAGTCTGAGTACAGATTTTACCTGGCTGCCTACTGACCAGCATACTGTAAAATTTGGAGCCAAAGGGATTTATCACCGCTTTATTGTAGGACGCCTGGATGCAGGCGCTGCTGACAGTAGTTTCCAGTTTAATGCCGGGAATAATTATTATGGCACCGAATTGGCCGCCTACATTTCCGATGATTTTGATGTGAATGAGGCACTTACGATCAATACAGGTCTTCGAATCTCAGGATTTGCCGGTGACAGCAGTTTTTATTACGGAGTAGAGCCGAGGATTGCGGCCAAATACAGCCTTTCCCAAAAGGTCTCATTGAAAGCCAGTTATGCCCGTATGATGCAGTACCTGCATCTTGTCGCAAGTAGTGGCGCATCTTTACCTACAGATATCTGGTATCCATCCAATAGTCGGGTAAAGCCACAAAGCTCTGATCAGATCGCGGCAGGAATTACCATTCAAATCGGTGAAAATTGGCTGCTCAGCAATGAAGTTTATTATAAGTGGCTGCACAATCAGATCGACTTTCGCGATGCGGCCAACCTGTTTGTCAACGACAACCTGGACAGGGAATTTGTTTTTGGGAAAGGGTGGGGATATGGAAATGAATTTTACCTTGAAAAGAAAAACGGAAGACTCACGGGCTGGATAGGTTATACCCTTTCGTGGGCGTGGCGTCAGTTTGATGGGGTAAACAAAAGCGGAGAGACCATTCCTGAAGATATTATCAATGGCGGTCAGCCATTTCACCCACGCAATGACAAACGCCACGATGTGTCGGTAGTTGCCATTTACCAGCTCACCAAACGTTGGAGTTTTAGTTCTTCATGGGAATTTCGAACAGGAAATGCAACAACCCTTGCAGTAGGCAGATACTTCTCTTTTGGGCCGGGTTTTTTCAACGGAAACTTTTCGGATCCCAATATTGTCCCGGTCTATGTGGATCGAAACAGTTTCAGGATGCCACCTTATCACAAACTAGATATTGGTATTGTCTGCAAATTTTTTCCTAAATGGGGCGAGTCGGATCTCACGTTTAGTGTTTATAATGCTTACAACCGCCGCAATCCCTATTTCATTTACCCTGACAATGTACGGGATGCCAATGGAACCATTATTGGTCAACAGGCCAAGCAGGTTGCTTTATTTCCGGCCATCCCCTCTATCACATACAACTTTAAGTTTTAATCAACCATGCGCAAGTTAACTTTATATACCCTCGTACTTCTCGCCGCTGTTGTCGCCGCTTGCGATATGCAAAAAGAGGTAGATCTGAAACTTCCCGAGTATGAATCACAAATGGCGGTTGAGTGTTACCTTCAACCCGGGCAGCCCTATATACTTTCGCTCATCGAAAGTGTACCCTATTACGACAATATCCGCATCAAATATGTTACGGATGCGACGGTAACGATCGCCCACAATGGCAAAACTATTACCTTAAATCGTTTTGGTGTAGCTGTACCCGATTCGTTGGATGAACTGGGCGTATTAAAACCGATTATCGGGGACACAATCTACACCTATGTTGCCTTTGATGTGGTTCCGGAGAATTATTATCAGGATTTCACGCTGGAAATTACCCGTGCCAATGGAGACAAATTGTTTGCCACTACGCAGATTCTTCCTCCGGTAAAAATTGACACGATGACCTACAAGTACAATGATGACCAGAAAGCGTTTGTACTGACCAAGTTTCAGGATGATCCTGACAGAGCCAATTTTTATCGTGTGGTACTTCAGCGGCATAACCTGAATGACAATCCTGATCAGGACTTTTTTGTCAATGATGAAATCACGAATGGCGAGGAATTTAGTTTTGGGACAGCTTTCGAATACGAAAAAGGAGATACGCTGATACGCACGGTTTACCATATTACCGAAGACTATTATCGCTATCTGGAGACATCTTCCGCAGCTACAGATGCCAATTATAATCCATTTGGGCAACCTGCTACGATTAAGTCGAATATTTCTGGAGGGCTGGGTATATTTACCGGAATTACTTTTGACCGGAGGTGGTTGTATATTGAGTAGGATAATGCCTATTTTTACTCAATCAACTCATCGCCGTATGAAAAAACACTTTCTGACCTGTTGTTACCTGCTTTCTGTATTTGTTATGGTAAATGCCCAAGGCTCCTTTATTACTACTGACGGCACCCAATTTTACTATGAGGGGAAGCCGTATTATTTTCTGGGTACAAATTTCTGGTATGGCCTCAACCTGGGATCAAAAGGTGCGGGCGGTGACCGATCGAGACTGATTCGCGAGTTGGACCAGCTTGAGAGCATGGGCATTACCAACCTCCGAATTATGGCCGGTAGTGAAGGGCCTGACGAAGAGCCCTGGCGAATGTCGCCGGCATTGCAGCCCAGTCAGGGAGAATATAACCAGGAAGTACTCGACGGGCTGGATTTTCTTTTGGCGGAAATGGGCAAGAGGAAGATGTTTGGTGTAGTTTGTCTGAACAATTTCTGGCCATGGTCAGGCGGAATGACCCAATACCTTGTATGGCAAAAAGGAGGAAGAATTCCCTATCCACCGCCAGCCGAAGGTGGGGACTGGGGCAGCTATCAGTTGTTTACCACCGATTTTTACACCAATGAATCCGCGATGAAAGCCTTTGAACAACATATGGCTTTTATCATACAGCGCACAAATCCTTATACGGGAAAGGCTTATCGCGACGATCCCACAATCATGGCCTGGCAGCTGGCAAATGAGCCACGTGGCATCCTTAAAATTGCGGCATACCGCACCTGGATAGAGCGGAGCGCAGCTTTTATCAAGACCCTTGACAAAAACCATTTAGTGACGATAGGGAGTGAAGGAGCAACTTCCAGCAAATTTGCGGGAACCCGTTTCAACAAAGACCATGCGATCGCGAATATCGATTATACAACGATCCATATCTGGGTGCAAAACTGGGGTTGGTTTGATCCTGAAAAAGGAGAGGCGAGTTTACCTGAAGCGGAGGCCAAAGCAAAAAAATATTTACTCAAACACGTGAGTCAGGCAAAAAAACTCCATAAGCCGATTGTTTTGGAAGAATTTGGTATTTCCCGTGACAACAACAGCCACGATGCGAGTACACCGGCTACAATACGAGATGCGTATTACCGCTTTATGTTTGAGCAAATATTTGAGCTGGCAGAAAAGGGTACACCTGTAGCTGGGGCAAATTTCTGGGCATGGGGCGGAGAAGGCCGTCCGAGAGAACCGCATGCCATATGGAAAGCGGGAGATGACTTTATCGGAGATCCCCCACATGAGTATCAGGGTTGGTATTCTGTCTATGACAAAGATGAAAGCACCCTCCGTGTTATCCGCGAATTTGCAGGAAAAATGAAGGGGCTTTAAGATCAGGACAGTTCTGCGCCTACTTTTTCGAGTAGAGCTTTGGAAGCGCGGATACCTGCATATTCATCCAGAACCCGGCCTTCATATTCAATTCCTACAAAACCGCGATACCCAGCGTCTTTGACGATTTGCATCATGCGTTTATAGTCTGTGTGGATTTCATTGCCAGCCTCATCGAAGTCGTTGGTTTTGGCGCTTACCGCTTTGGCGTACTTCATCATTTCAGTTACACCCGTATAGCGGTCATATTCTTCGTCACAGCCATTTTCAGTGCGTTTGAGACAGAAGTTACCAAAGTCGGGCAACGTTCCGCAGTTTTCCATTGCGATTTCTGCCATTACGCCAGTGAGCCAGCTTCCGTCGGAGGAATAACCACCATGATTTTCGACGATTACATTCATTCCGAAGTCTTTGGCAAATGTAGCGAGGCTACCCAACCCCTGCACAGCGCCTGCATGCACTTCTTCGGCAGTTCCTACCCCGTGGGCATTTACCCGGATGGAGTGGCAGCCGAGAAATTTGGCAGCTTCCACCCATTTGTAGTGGTTTTCGACAGCAATTTTGCGTTCAGCTTCATCAGGCGCACCCAGGCTTCCTTCTCCATCAATCATAATGAGAAGCGTTTTAAGTCCCAGATCATCGGCGCGGGTTTTCAGTTCGGTGAGATATGCGGTATCTTTTGCTTTGTCCTTAAAAAACTGATTGACATACTCTACCCCATCAACGCCAAACTCATTTTTGGCTACGCCCGGGAATTCCATATGTGTCAATTTGCCATCAAACAAAGTTTTGTGGAGAGACCATTCTGCCAGTGAAATTTTAAAAAACATTTCTTTTACCGTGTCATTAGTTTGGTTAGTGGCCGGAGAATGACAGCTTTCGAGCAGCCAGGGAGTGATGATTAATCCAGAGGTTGCGAGAGCACTTTTTTGGAGGAAGGTACGGCGCTTGAGATTCATGAGTTAAACAGTATTTAGAGGTCAGTGAAAGGTAAGGCTCAAATTAAAAATTTTCGGTAAAAAAGATACTGTCATTCGGGCTTTATGGGATAAATTAAAGTAGCAGGGAAAAAATGCAAAGGAGCGGGCCATTCACGATAAAGGGGAATTGGATTTTGTTGGGGAAATGGTTAATATAGCGTTTGATAATTTGGAAGAATATCCATAAATTAACCCCCGTTAACGGGGGTTAGCGCCTCCCACAGGCTTAACAAATTGTCATTCCCCCCCTAATTCCCGTCCATATAAATCCCTTTTTCAACACTATTGGAGTAAAACGATTATTTTGCCGATAATTGCTTTCCTTTTCGGGGCGAATTTATTTCTATGCTTATGAAGTATATCTGGAATGCCTTATCGATTCTATTTCTCCTTTTTCTACTGCCCTCCTGTAACGATAACTCTATGCAATTTATCCGGCAAACCCTTGGCTCTAACTGGGAATTCCGCCAGCTTCCTCAAGATACCTGGATGCCTGCCACCGTTCCTGGCACAGTTCATAGCGACCTGTTCAACAATGGAAAAATCCCTGATCCGCAATACCGTACTCAGGAAAAAGATGTGCAGTGGATCGAAGATGAGGATTGGGAATATAAAACCGAACTCTCCGCAAATAGCGAATTGCTTGCAATGGACGCCATTCACCTTAAATTTAACGGGTTGGATACCTATGCAGATGTTTTCCTCAACGACTCACTCCTATTGACTGCCGACAATATGTTTCGGACATGGGAAGTCGATGTCAAACCCTTTCTGAAGCAGGGAAACAACGAATTGCGGGTTTATTTCCATTCTCCGATCTCGGAGGGAATGAAGAAGTTTAATGCTACCCCCTACCTTATTCCCGCGACCAATGAACTCGCCCCTCAGGACCGCCGTACCAGCGTACATACCCGCAAAGCACCCTATCACTTTGGCTGGGACTGGGGACAGCGTCTCGTCACCAGCGGGATATGGAGGCCGGTCGAACTGATCGCATGGAATCATGCCCGGATAGAAGATGTGCGTATCCAGACACAATCTATTTCTCCGGAAAAAGCAAAGTATCTGGCTCTTGTAAATATTTCTGCGGTATCTTCTGTGGAGGTAAAACTGGATGTTTTTATTAATGATAATCCGGCTTCCATTAGCACAAAAACCATTTCGGCGAAACCAGGAACCACAGCTGTAGAAATTCCTTTTGATATTACTAACCCGGAGATTTGGTGGCCAAACGGCCTGGGAGACCATCCTTTGTATAATATTTCCTTCCGGCTTTCAACTGGCGGGGCTGTTGTCCATTCCCATAAGGAAAGAATCGGTGTCAGAGAAGTTAAGTTGGTACAAACTCCCGATGATGCCGGATCCAGTTTTCATTTTGAGGTAAATGGCATTCCTGTATTTATGAAAGGGGCAAACTATATTCCCCCTCACAATCTTAACCCTACCGTAACAACCGAACAATACCAACGCGTGATCCAGGCCGCAGTGGATGCCCATATGAATATGCTCCGCGTTTGGGGAGGCGCCATTTACGAAAATGACGAATTTTATAACCTATGCGATGAAAACGGTATTCTCATCTGGCAAGATTTTATGTTTGCCTGTGCCATGTACCCCGCAAATGAGGCTTTTCTCGAAAGTGTGAAGCAGGAGGCCATTGACAATATCAAACGCCTCCGTAATCACCCCTGCCTGGCTATGTACTGTGGAAATAATGAAAATCTTACCGCCTGGCACAACTGGAACTGGCAAACGACTCACAACCTTTCGCCAGAAGATTCGGCAGAACTTTGGCATGGCTATGAGCGTGTATTCTATGAAATCCTGCCTGAAGCAATTCAAACCTATGACCCCGGCCGATTTTTCTGGCCTTCCTCCCCTTCTTCTGCATTCAAAGAACTCGCCAACCATACCTCCGGCGATGAACATGACTGGCGGATTTGGTTTCAGCAAAAACCTTTCGATACCTATAAAGAAAAAACCGGGCGATTTGTCAGTGAATATGGCCTGCAGGCTTATCCTGATATGCGCACCGTCCGGGCATTTGCCAGAGAAGACGAACTGGACATGGACTCTGAGGTGATGCGCCACCGCCAGCGTTCCTTCATGCCCTACATCGCACCCGGATTTAGTGGAAATGACATGATCCTCTATTATGTGCGTGAATATTTTCCCGATCCCAAAGATTTTTCCGAATTGGTTTACTTTAGCCAATTGACCCAGAAAGAAGCGCTCAAAACCGGCACGGAAGCCCACCGACGAAATAAACCTTATACCATGGGCTCGCTCTATTGGCAGATTGATGACTGCTGGCCGACCATGTCCTGGGCAAGTATGGATTATTTCGGCAGGTGGAAAGCCAGTCATTACGCAGTAAAAAAATCGTATGAAGAAGTAATTGTTTCTCCCACAGTTGATGATGGAAAGGTACGGGTCTATGTGGTTTCTGACCGAATGACGCCCGTAACCGCGCAAATAGAAATTAAACTGATGGACTTTTATGGGAAAATTTTATTCTCTCAGAATATCCCCGTGGAAGTATATGCTAATTCCAGCCGGTATTTTTTTGAAAAACCGCTGGAATCAATGATACAGCCGGGAATGGAAAAACGCCTCATGCTGGTAACAACCCTGCGTGAAAATGAATCAGTTCTGTCAGACAATATCCTGTATTTTGCACGCCCCAAGTCCCTGGATTTGCCAGAACCATCGCTCAAAACAACGGTTTCCGGGGAGAAAGGTAATTATACCGTAACCGTCACTTCGAATGCACTTGCCCTTGGCGTTCATCTGGATGTAACAGAACTGGAAGGTTTCTTCTCCGACAACTATTTTGATCTTTTACCCGGAGAAACTCGTACAGTCACTTTTACCCCCAAAACAAATGAAAAACCTCACTCGATGACCCTTACCACGCGCTCAGTGAGGAAAAGTGAATAATTTTTTAAATCTGTACCTATGACCGTTATCTACACTTCGTCCGCAGAAATCGAATCCCGGTTGCCGGAGATTTTGAATTCACCCTCCGACAATGGGGAAATCAAAATGCTGGTTGTCAGAAGAGCCTCCAACCATAGGGAAATCCGTAGGGAAGTTTTTTTCTCCCCCGAGGGCGGAATGGAAGGAGACCGTTGGGCAAAAGGAAAAAACAGCTATGATATGGAGCGTGGAGATCAACTTACGCTGATGAACAGCCGCATTCTGGAGTTGATTGCGGGCAATGACCCCGACCGGATGGCGCTTGCTGGCGACAATATTGTCGCAGATTTTGACCTGCGCGATGAAAATCTCGTTGCTGGACAACAATTGCAGGCAGGGGAAGTCGTGCTGGAAGTTACGGAAGTCCCACACAAAGGATGTGTAAAATTCTCCCAGCGCTTTGGACCCGAAGCATTGAAATTTATCAATACGCCCTCCAACCGCCATCTGCATCTCCGGGGCATTTATGTAAAGGTGGTTTCCCCTGGAATCATCCGCGTTGGGGATTCCATCCGGAAAATATCGTAGACACCCGGTCGATTCCCAACCAGGTGTCTTCCATACGTTGTTACAACCCCGCCAGAATCGCTTTTAACCGCTCCCAGGAAGCGTTTCTGGCAAGCTTGTTGTAATCATCCTCGCTAAGTGCAGGATCATCCCCTGTACGCATGTAGGCGTGGCCTGCACCTGGATAAATCACCGGCTCATAAAATTTTGATCCGGCTTTCATATTTTCTTTGGACGGATCGATTGTGCTATTTACCCGGTTGTCATTGCCGCCATAAAACCCATAAACCGGCGCTTTGATCCGCGCGTAGTCTTCCGCATTCTGCGGGCCTGTACCGTAAAAAACCAGAGCCGCTTTGATGTTTTCATTATTTGTAGCAAAACTGAAACATTGGCTTCCTCCCCAGCAAAAACCAATAGTTGCTGTTTTCCCATTCCCCGCCGAAAGCGAACGCGCATATAGTTCAACTGCCTGAAGATCTGCAGTTACCTGCTCGGGCTTTAACTCGTAGATTGCCTTACGGGCATCATCTGCATTGGCAAAGTCATCGGTCTTTCCCCCGTCGGGTCCTGCTCCTGATAGCATGTCGGGAGCAATGGCAATATATCCTGCCTCTGCAATCTGATCTGCAAAACTTCTTGCCCATTCATTCAACCCGCGGTTTTCATGTATGACAATGATTACCGGAACATTTTCAGATACCTCCGGATATACCAGAAAACATTGAACAATCCGATCTCCGTATTTCACCTCTACCCACTCCTGATGACGGGGAGATTTTTCCAGTTGAGCCAAAGCGTAATCCTGCGCCCAAAGGCCAAAAGAAATACCAACAAGTATAACAAGTAATAAAGTACTTTTCATAATAAGTAGTTTGTGTTTATTCGTATGTAACGTTCTCACTGGGTTTATAGCCGATTCTGTGTGCCTGAACGACCAGTTTTTCTCCGGGTCTCAGGGATAAGGGTTCCTGATAAACCATCCAATGCTCTCCTTGTTCAGCATTACCTCCAAGAATCTGATATCCGATGGATGCGCCTTCTGTGGCACAGGTAATCGATACCTTACCCTCTGCTGCGACAAATTCGGGTTTTGCGGTCTCCGGCTGAATCTGCCCCGGCCAAATGGTTTCTAAAAATTCTGGCTCCGGCAAAAGGCCTCTGTCCTGAATCGCCGTCATCCAGCGGTCGCACTCTTCGCGGAGTTCGAGGAGTTTTTCCTGATACTGGGGAAGTTCTGCGAGGTTGTGTAATTCGTGCGGGTCATTGATACAGTCAAATAGCTCTTCTTTGGGTTTGGAATCCCTAAACCACTGAGCCTGATATTCGTTTAGTTCGCCCGCGTCGCGCATTCGCAGCAATTCCTGCATGATGGGCATTTGTTCGCGGTAACGTACTTTCAGGTAATAACCCTGTTCGGGGCGATAGTTGCGGAGATATTTGAACTGATGGTCGCGTACGGCGCGGATCATATCGTATTCGGAGTCAAATCGATCACCGCCTCCATGAATATATTTTCTTTGGGGGCTGGTGGCATATCTGCCGAGGAAAGCTCTCCCGTCTACATAAGCCGGCGGTTCTATGCCAGCAAGAGACAGGATGGTAGGTTTGAAATCTACAAAACTGACGAGCTGATCATCGATTTCTCCTGCATTTCTTTGGTCAGGAAATCGAATAATCAGGGGTAAATGTAATCCTGAATCATAACACAATCTTTTCATTCTCGGTAAAGGCCCGCCATGGTCTGCATACCAGAAAATAATGGTGCTGTCCAGCAGATTATCTTCTTTCAGTTGCCGGATGATTTCGCCTACCTGTGCATCCATTTCCTTTATGTTGGAGTACATTCTGCGAATGTCTTTTCTGCCGATCTCATTATCAGGAAGATACGGTGGCACGGGGACGTCGAGATCTTCATCCACCCAGAGAGAATCTTCCGCTTTAGTCCAGATTCGCGATTCGTGGGTGACCTCAAAGTTGAAAATAGCAAAAAATGGCTGCCCCGGTGCGCGGTTGCGCCAATGTGCATTTTTACTGCTTTCGTCCCATGCAGTTACTGGCTTTTTCCATTGGTAATCTTCCTTTGCATTGTTGGTACAGTAGTAACCTGCCATTCGGAGGTGTTCGCCGTGCATTCTCACTTCCGGGGGAATAACCGCTTCGTAAGGTTTAAGGCCCGGGGCAAAATAGGCGGGATTTCCGCCCGTGCGCATGTGCATGCTGCCAATATGCGAGGGATACATCCCTGTAGCAATGGCCGACCGGCTGGGGGCGCAAACTCCTGAAGGCGAATATACCTGCGTATAGCGGATGCCTTCAGCCGCAAGCCAGCTAAGTGTGGGAGTTTCTACCGTCGAATCGCCAAATGACGGAATATAAGGCCCCAGGTCTTCAGCTACCAGCCAGATGATATTCGGGCGGAAAGGCAACTCGCGGTAAGGTTGCTCATCCTTTTCCGGAGAGGGCTTCGGATCACAGGCTGTGAGTATGACCACACAGGCCAGCAAGAGGAAAGGAAACTTCATAGTAGTAGAGATAATAATGAGGGTTTTACTACTGCAAAATAGGGTTTCCTTTGTAAGAAAAAAAGCGTTTACCGCTTACTCCATCCGTATCGCCTCCACCGGATTGGCTGACGCTGCGCGAAGTGCCTGAAACAGGATCGTCAGCCAGGCGACCGCAACTGATATGCCTCCCGCTGCTAAAAATACGCCTATTCCCATGTCCGTGCGATACGCATATCCCGACAACCAATAGCTAAGCAACAGCCACCCGGCAATCGTTGAGATAACAAATGCTAGCCCAACCAGCAGAACAAATGACCGCGACATGAGCATGACAAGATTCGGAACTGACGCACCCAACACTTTCCTGATGCCTATTTCCCGCGTACGCTGTTGAGCAGAAAACGAAGCCAGTCCCAGCAACCCAAGGCAGGCAATGAATATGGCGATCCCTGCAAAATAACGCGCCAGCTGGCCCATGACCGTTTCTGATTCGTAGTACTGTTGATAGGTATCATCCAAAAACCGATAGTCCATCGGAAGGTTTCCATTGTATTCTTTGTATATTGTTGTCAGTCCGGCAAGGGCTGTTTCGATCTGCCCGGGCGCTGTCCGGGCAAACATAAACCCACAGTCTTCGGGTCGCAGGGTCAAAATGACCGGCTCAATGGGGGTGTGCATAGACGTAATATGAAAATCTTTAATCACACCGATAATTCGGCCTTTTCTCCCCCAGACTTCGAGCTCTTTGTCGAGCGGCTCTGTCAACCCCATCGCCTTTGCCGAGGTTTCATTGATCAGGTAGTTGGCTGAGTCAAGGGAATAGTCTGTAGAGAAATTTCTACCAGAAGCCAGGCCGATATGCATATTGTCGAGAAAGTCTTCATTGACCTTCAGTACGTGAAAGTACATTTCCAGATTGGGGTCTTTGCCTTCCCAGTCGGGGCTGCTGGTTGAGTTTTGAACCATAAGTGGATTCTGGTCTGAAATAGAAACCGAAGTTACGCCGGGTACCGACAGCATTTTTTCTTTCAACGCGGGAAAGTTGTTGTTCATATTTTGCGAATGGCCAAAAAATATCATGTTTTCTTTGTCCAGACCCAGATTTTGATTTTTGAGAAAATTTACCTGCTGATTTACCACCAATGCACCAATGATCAGCAAAATGGAAAGTGAAAACTGAAATACCACCAACCCCATCCGTATCCACACAGCGCTATTGCCAAATTTTAACGTCCCTTTCAAAATCTGTACTACCTGAAATGATGAGAGGAAAAAGGAAGGATAACTCCCTGATAATATTCCTGCAAATCCTGCAATGCCCAAAAATATCAGCCAATACTGCGGACTCGCATAGTCAATCGACAGATTTTTCCCTGTGAGCGAATTAAAAAATGGCATCAATAACTCCATTGACAAAACAACCACAACCATGGAAATCATTACAGTAAGGATCGATTCGCTCATAAACTGACTGATCAGCGAAGACCGGGTTGCGCCAATGACTTTACGTACACCAATTTCTTTGGCGCGTTTGACCGAACGAGCCGTCGCAAGGTTCATAAAATTGATACAGGCAATCAGAATCAAAAACAACGCTACCACTGAAAAAATGCGCACATAGCTGATTTTTCCACCCGAAGATTTCCCGTTTTCAAATTGAGAATACAGGTGTTCTTTTGTCAATGGATGTAAAAACAAACTCGCTTCAGCATCAGGGTAATGCCGGTTAATGGCTTCTTGTATATTCGCACTGGCAACTTTCCCGTCTGTATTTTCTTTCAGCATGACATACATCCAGAAGTTGAAATTCCCCCATTCTTTTTGCCATGGCTGATTTTCAACGAGGTCTTCGACAGAGAGCACAAAGTCAAACTTCAGGGAAGAATTGTCTGGAACATTAGCAAAAACGCCGGTTACCTTTACATCCCGGTTATTATTGATTCGAATGGTTTTCCCCAAAGTGTTGCCCTTCCAGTTTTCTCCAAAGTATTTGCGGGCAAGATCTTCAGAGATGACCAGCGACTTTAAGTCACTCAGCACATCTTCAGGGTTTCCTTCCAGCAGTTCGTAGGAAAAAACCTCAAACATTTCCTTCCCTCCATAAAGGCCCTCCTCTTTAAATACTTTATCGTCCAGCCCAAAATTGGCGGCCCGGCTTGTTCCCATGAGTACAACATGGGAAATTTCGGGATATTCTTCCCGCAATACTTTTTCCAGCGGTTGCGGCACCGTTCCCCAGGTCACAATTTCGCCTTCACTGAAAGTCATATTGCAGTAAACCCGGTAAATCTTGTCGGCGTTTGTGTGAAACCGGTCAAAACGCCATTCGTCAGAAACCCATAACAGCATAAACATCGCAGTGGTAATGCCGACGGTGAGTCCCAGAATATTGATAGCGGTAAAAGCTTTTTGCCGCTGCATGTTGCGCAGGGCGATTTTGATATGGTTTTTCCACATGGCAGTATAGATGATGAATGCAAATTTTCTCAAAATGCGAAGTCTGAAAAATCTGAAAACTTCCCACGAAAACAACCGCCGTGCATGGCCAGGGCCTTTCTCTTCTACACGACGGTAAAACAATTCGAAGAGATCACCTTCAATCTCTTCCAGCAGATCCGGATGACAATACCACCGGAGAAACTTCTGCGCCCAACGTGGCGGTTGAAATTGAGGATTCATGAATAGGCGATGTTAGGAATTTGCTGCCAGAGATCGTTGCGTATTTCCCGCGTTTGGTCGAGCGCATATTTCCCATTGTAAGTGAGGGAGAATAGTCGCTTACGGCGACCGCCTCTTTCAGCGGTGGCACCGCCCATCTGCGATTTGACAAAACCTTTTTCTTCCAACCGGTGAAGCGCTGTGTGTACTGCACTGATATTGACACTGCGGTCGGCCCGGGCCTGGATTTCATCCTGAATCGCTACGCCATAAGCTTCTTCATTCAGCACGCCTACCATGAGCAAAACCAGCTCTTCAAATTCCCCCAGATATGATCTTCCCATAGATTTATTATTTCTACAAAAGTAAATGTAATATATGTTTTACAAAAAAAAAGTAATATTTCTTTCACAATTGTAAACCATACAATCATGTAACACCATGATGCACATTAGGGTAATTTTTTTTAATTTTCACTTCCTATAAATTGACCCCTATGAAATCATTCCTCACCCTTATTGCTATTCTACCGATACTGCTTTTCCTGCCGGCTTGCGGAGAGAGCGATTCCGACGCAGAAACAACAGAAACCATCGCAGCGCCTTTTTTTGTGGCTAATCCGCAAATCGTGGCGGCGCAGGAAATCACAACTCTTCCCGTTGGTGCACAGGCACCTGATTTTAAATTGCCCGGTGTCGATGACCGGTATTATCAGCTCAGCGATTTTGATGATGCCAAAGTGCTCACCATTATTTTTACCTGCAATCACTGCCCAACTGCTCAGGCTTATGAAGACCGCATGATTGCCATTGCCAATGAGTACAAGGATAAAGGTGTACAAATGGTGGCCATCAGCCCCAATAGTCCGCCAGCTTTGTTACATGAGGAATGCGGATATACCGATCTTCACGATACTTATGAAGAGATGAAAATCAGGGCTGCAGATAAGGCTTTTCCATTTCCCTACCTCTATGACGGAGATAATGAAGAAGTCTCCATCAAATATGGCCCCGTTGCAACGCCCCATGCTTATGTATTTGACCAAAACCGCAAACTGCAGTACGTAGGCCGCCTGGATGCTTCTGAAAAACCGGGTACGGCTAATGCCGAAGATCTTCGCGCAGCACTGGATGCTGTCATCGCCGGCTCTCCGGTGGCCACACCGGAAACCAAAACTTTTGGTTGCTCAGTCAAATGGGCATGGAAAAATGAATATACCCTCAAAGTCGAAAAAGATTGGAAAGCGGCACCTGTTTCTCTTTCTGCCCTTGATGAAGCTGGGGTAAAAAATCTGGTAGCCAATGACTCAAAAAAACTTCGCCTCATTAATATCTGGGCTACCTGGTGTGGCCCTTGTATCCTTGAATACCCGGAATTTGTGGAAATCCACCGGATGTTTAAAGGCAGAGACTTTGAATTTATCTCTCTGACGGCAGATAGCCCCGAACATCACGATAAAGCGCTGGAGTTTCTCCAAAAACAGGCGTCCGCCCTTACCAATTACGCATTTGCCACAGACGATAAATATGCGCTGATAGAAGCCGTTGACCCCAACTGGAATGGCGCACTTCCCTATACCTTGCTGGTTGAGCCAGGCGGGAAAGTTGTCTATTCACAACAAGGAATTATCGACCCGCTGATTCTTAAAAAAACGATCGTAGAGCATCCGATGATTGGTCGGTATTATTGATATCAATATGAAAAATTTCCGCATATTTCTGGTTTTGCTTTGGGCAATGGGCCTGGCTGCCTGTGAAAATAACGATCCTTCGTCTGAATCCTCCACACCTTCAAATCCCAGCCTCAAAGTCAGCGATAATCATCGTTACCTGACGTTTGCCGACGGCAAACCTTTTTATTACCTCGGCGATACCGCCTGGGAATTGTTTCACCGCCTCAACCGGGAAGAAGCTGATCTCTATCTGGAAGACCGCGCGGCCAAAGGCTTTACCGTAATACAGGCAGTGGTACTTGCCGAGCTGGAAGGATTGACCGTGCCCAACGCATACGGGCATTTTCCCCTTACTGACAATGACCCTACCCAGCCCGTTGAAGACTATTTTGCCCATGTCGACTATATTGTCAATAAGGCCGAATCCCTCGGAATGTTTATCGGAATGCTGCCCACCTGGGGCGATAAGTTTAATATCCGATGGGGAAAAGGTCCAGAGGTTTTCACAACAGAAAATGCCCGGACCTATGGAGAATTTTTGGGCAACCGGTACAAAGACAAACCGATCATCTGGATACTGGGCGGCGATCGCAACCCGGAAAATGATACACAACTCGCCATTGTTCGCAGTATGGCTCAAGGCCTGGAGGCCGGAGACAATGGCAATCACCTCATGACCTATCACCCCATGGGAGGAAGCAATTCTGCTCAGTTTTTTCACAATGACAGTTGGCTGGACTTTAATATGTTTCAGTCAGGACATGGCCGCGTAAACGAGCCCAACTACGAAGTCAATCTCGCCAACTATGCGCTTATTCCCATAAAACCTACCCTTGACGGTGAACCCCGATATGAAGATCACCCGATCAACTGGAAACCGGCAAACGGCTGGTTTGATGCTGCCGATGTGCGACAAGCCGCCTGGTGGGGAGGTCTTTCCGGCTCTTGCGGGCATACTTATGGCGACCACAATATCTGGCAGATGTGGCAGGAAGGTAGAGAACCGATTTCGGCGGCGCGCACACCGTGGCAGCAAGCCATTCACCATCCGGGTTCTTCTCAGGTGGGATTTATGAAACAGCTACTGGAGGAAATATCCTGGTACAAATTGGTTCCCGCACCAGAATTGATCGCTGCTGATACTACTAACGGAGGGCGAAAAGTGATCGCTGCATGGGCCACAGATAAGTCTTTGGCAATGGCCTATACACCTTATGGATCTGACGTCCAGTTTGACAAAAGCCTTTTAGTAACTTCTTCCTTTAAAGGCTATTGGTTTGACCCGCGTACTGCCGACAGGTTGGAGATTAATGGAGAATTGATGGAAACAGGTCGGTTTGATCCTCCGGGTGAGCCTGGCAGAGGCAATGACTGGGTACTCGTTCTCCAAAAAGAATAACACACAAAGCCCGCTAATTTCTTTGGAAAGCTAACATTCCACTTCAAGAATATGCATTCCTGATAGAAATAGAAAGGATTTGAATATTTGTTGCGGAAGAAATTACTCAATTTCACATGAAATAGGAGTACCTGTAATTGTGATAAAAAATTACATCTCAATTGTAACCCTGGTATGTAGTATTCTGGTATTTTCAAGGTTGTCAGGTCATATGACCAGCCTGAAATTTGATCGTCTGGGAAGCCGGGAAGGGTTTGATGCCAGTATGGTTTACTGTACCCTGGAAGACAGTTACGGATTTATCTGGATCGGAACGGGAAAAGGCCTCTACCGGTATGATGGTGCTCGTTTTATTTTATTCAAAAGTGATAAAGAAAACCCTGCCTCACTTAGCAGCGACGTAATTAAATATATGCTGGAAGACCGGCGGGGAAGAATCTGGATAGCCACGCAAGGAGGGGGAGTAAACTGTCTGGACACAGAACACATGCGATTTAAGCGATATATGCACAATCCGGACGATCCGGCTTCTATCAGCAACAACGAAGTACTGTGCATGTTTGAAGACCACAAGGGCATTTTGTGGATAGGCACAGAAAATGGCTTGAATCTTTTTGATCCCGACACCGAAAGATTTACTACTTACAAATACCATTCGCAAGACCCCACCTCTATCAGCGAAATTGCCGTGCTGAGTATATTTGAAGACTATCTGCACCGTATGTGGCTGGGAACCTGGGACGGTGGCCTTAACCTTGCAGTGCCATGTGAGGATGAAAAGGGTAATGCGTCGTACACTTTTCGTCATTTCACCCATGACATAAGTGATCCGACCAGTATAAGCAGTGACAATGTGTGGAGTATATTTGAAGATAAAAACAGGCGCTTATGGGTGGGAACCTTTGGTGGTGGCTTAAATCTTCTCCTTCCCGGAAGTCTTCACTCTGATGAGGCAGATGACCCATTGTTTTCTCCCCGCTTTCTTCAGTTTGTAAATGAGCCGGAACGGGACAATAGCCTTTGTGATAATACCGTATTGTCAATCCATGAAGATCTTGAAGGGCATATATGGGTTGGTACGATGAATGGGTTGAGCATTCTTGATCCTGACCTTCCGCTGATACCACCTGCTGCCGGGGAAAAATCTACCATCACAGGCAGCCGGTTCCGCTTTCGCAATTTCTTTTCCGTTTTCTCCGACCCGGAAAGTCTGAGTCAAAATCACATCCGCAATATTTACCGCGACCGGGTGGGTACCATGTGGATAAGCACATTCAACGGTATTTCAAAATATGATCCGCTGGCAAGAAAATTTACGTCCTGTCTTCAAATGTCGGAAGTTGACCCCGGATATAATGTGAGCGCAATCTTATCGGATCAGTTTGGTAAAATATGGATTGGTACAGATGGTTCCGGACTTATCAGGTATAATATTAATACTGGCGAAAAACAATCATTTACCCATTCGTCAAAAGATCCCTCCAGTCTTCAGAGCAACTACGTATGGTCACTTTATGAAGATATCGCGGGCAATATCTGGGCAGGCACTTATGACGGACTCAGTCTCTATGACCGGAACGCGGATAAATTTACCCACTACTTTTTACCGGAAGACAAAACCATTCTGGAAGGTACCGATATCTGGGACATATTTCAGGATAAAGACCAAAGGTTTTGGTTGGGAACAGACCGGGGGCTGGCATTATTTGATCCTTCCTCAGGTAAATTTCAGCTTTTCCGCCATGACCCTGCCGACTCCTCCAGTCTTAGCCACAATCAGGTAAACGACATCACCCAGGATCGCAATGGGAATATCTGGATAGGCACAAACGGGCTTGGGATAAATCGTTTGATTGAAGAGCCGGGAAAGCCTATTTCTTTTAAACGTTATACGCATCAACATACAGGCCAGGGGTCGATAAGTAATAATACCATTTACAGCATCTACGCGTCTAAGGATGGACTCTGGGTCGGAACAGGTAATGGATTTGACCTCATTGATATCAACACAGAAACCATTACCAACTATGGAAGCGAAACCGGAATTGCCAATATTCAAATTTCGGGTATCACTCAGGATCATTTTGGGAAAATTTGGCTGAGTACCCGGCTGGGGTTGTCTTGTTTTGATCCTGCTACCGGTCATATCAACAATTACAATATAGAAGATGGATTGCAGGGAAATCTGTTTAATAGTCATGCGGTTTTTCAGAACCAGGCTGGAGATTTATTTTTTGGTGGAACAAATGGTATGAATGTATTTTCTCCCGAAGAAATTGCCCAAAACCCTCATATACCCGTCGTAAAAATCACTGGACTTCGCATTTTCAATGATTTGGTAACCATAAAAAGTGATCAAAATGAAGATGCGCTGGCGATACTTGACACAGAAATATCGCGTACACAGCAAATCCAGCTTTCTTACAAATATTCTGTCATCACTTTTGAGTTTGCGGCATTTAATTACACGCTTTCCCACAAAAATCAATTCTCCTACCGCTTGAAAGGATTTGAAAAAGAATGGAATATCGCAGACAAACGAAATACCGCTACCTATACCAACCTGGACCCGGGAACCTACACGTTTGAGGTAAAAGCATGCAATAATGATGGCTTGTGGAATGAGGAAGGAGCCTCGCTGAAACTGATTATCACCCCGCCATTCTGGGCTACCTGGTGGTTTCGGGTTATCGTGGCAATAGGTATCATAGGGCTGATCCTTTTGGTAAATTTCCTTCGTTCGAGGAAAATTATGGCTGACAAAGTTCTGTTGAAGGCGATGGTCGAAGCGCGTACCATAGAGTTGATTCAGGCAAATAAGGCGAAGAGTGAATTTTTGGCAAATATGAGTCATGAGATTCGCACCCCAATGAACGGCGTAATCGGTATGACTGACCTCCTTTCAGAGACACCGTTGGAGAAGGACCAGGCAGAATATCTTTCAACGATCCGCTCAAGTAGTGAAAATCTGCTGCGCATTATCAACGATATCCTTGACTTCTCAAAAATCGAATCTGGTAAAATGGAGATTGAGCAAATTCCGTTTGACCTGGGGGAATGTGTGGAAGACGTGCTCGAATTGTTTAGCCCTAAGGCTGCTGAAAAACATTTGGACCTCATGTATCTGATTGAGGATGACGTACCTGTACGTATTTCCGGAGATGTAATTCGCGTGAGACAGATATTGATTAACCTGATCAATAATGCGATGAAGTTTACCCTGGAAGGAGAGATTTTTCTTCGAATATTTGTCCGCAAGGCGCAAATACCGGCGATACATTCAGGCGCCCCGTTTGAACTTAAATTTTCTGTCATTGACACAGGAATAGGGATTCCCCGGGATAAGCTTGAAACCCTTTTTGAAGCTTTCACCCAGGTAGATGCGACCATTACCCGAAAATATGGCGGTACGGGGCTTGGGCTTGCCATTTCTTCACGGCTTGCCAATCTGATGGGTGGAAAGCTGGAGGTAGAAAGTGAAGAAGGAAAAGGTGCAACATTTACTTTCTCGATCCGAACTGCAGCAGCTTCACAGACCATGGCCTCGGTTCCCTCATCTGATAAAGTATGTCTGAAAGGCAGAAAAATTCTCCTCATTGACGACACGGAGCTCAATCGAAGGATTATCCATCATTATCTGAAAAAGTTTGGCTGTGAGGTCACAGAGTCAGACTCCGGCTGTGCCGCACTGGAAATGATTGCGCAGGGTTATCTGCCTGAACTCATCATTTCAGATATGCAGATGCCCGGTATGGATGGGGTGGCACTCACACAAAAAATCAGGGAAAGCCTGGGTAATGAAATGCCCCCCGTGGTTCTGTTTACTTCTATCGGCGACCTGGTGACTTTGAAAAAAACAGGGCTTTTTGCAGCTATTTTGCCCAAACCTATCAGGCAACGCCAACTGATGAAAGTGATAGAACAAACTTTCAACCTCCATCCGCAAATTCAACAATCACTCACTGCTCCTGAGACAGGAGTAATAGAAACCATTTACCCGATAAAAATTCTGATAGCAGAAGACAATCCGGTAAATCAGAAGTTGATTCTTACCGTTTTGAAAAAGGCAGGTTATGAGCCAGATATGGTAGAAAATGGAAAACTCGCTGTTGAAGCCGCACATCAACAATCTTATGATCTGATTTTTATGGATGTGCAAATGCCGGAGAAGGACGGGCTTCAGGCCACCCGGGAAATACGCAGGAGTTCCGAAATTTTGCGGCAGCCAGTCATCATCGCCATGACAGCCAACGCGATGCAGGGCGACAGGGAAATATGCCTGGCTGCCGGTATGGATGATTACATCAGCAAACCCTTCAGGAAAGCAGAAGTATACGAATTTGTCAACCGCTATGGCAAGCTGATTTTATATGGTCAGCCTGACTGAAATCGTTTGAATACTGCACATAAGTAGCGACAGATAGAAAACCACAAGATTTTTTCTATATTGGTTTGACAACCTGAAATAAACCTCAGGTTTTAAAACTAATGACTACTCCTATGCACAAAATTACCATGCTGGGTTCGGGGCTGATCGGCATGTTTTACACGCTTTCCCTTCACCAGCAAAGAGGTAAAGACCGGGTTATGCATGTATATTCCCGGCGGGAAGACCGGGCAAGCGAATTTGCCGCAAAATGGGGCATCCCCCGGTGGTCAACCAATATGGCCGATGCGATCAATGATCCAGAAACAGACGTTGTGGTCATTGGGCTGCCCAACAATCTGCACAAAGAAGCCATTCTACTTGCGGCAGCCGCCGGTAAAGCGGTTCTCTGCACTAAGCCGCTGGCTATGAACGGCCAGGAAGCCCTCGAAATCCTCGAGGCGGTGGAAAAAGCAGGCATTTTTCACGGGTATCTCGAAGACCTCGCCTATACCCCCAAAACGCTGAAAGCGCTGGACGCCGTAAGGAAAGGCGCCCTGGGGCAGATCACCTGGACCCGCTCGCGTGAAGCCCATCCCGGCCCGCACAGCGACTGGTTTTGGGACGCCAAACAATCGGGCGGCGGGGCGATCATCGATGTGGGATGCCATTGTATAGAAATCGGCCGCAACTTTATGGGCAAAAATAATCGCCCGATGGAAGTCATGTGCTGGGCCGACACCCTGGTCAAACCCATTGATGCAGAGGACAATGCCATCGGCCTGATAAAGTACGAAAGCGGGGCAGTGGCTCAGTTTGAAGTGAGCTGGACCTATCGCGGAGGGATGGATCTCCGCGACGAAGTCGCCGGTACAGAAGGCACCTTGCGTATTGACCATTTTACTCATACCGGGTATGAAGTATTTACCGCTGTGGGAATGGGGGATTATGTAGGTGAAAAAGTCGAAAGCGATAAAGGATGGATGTTTCCGGTAGGAGATGAGGTGAATGCCCTCGGATACAATCATATGTTTGAGGATATGCTGGAATCACTCGATGCAGGGAAAACGCCAATGGAAAGTTTTTATGACGGATATGTCGTCAACAGTGTCATGGATGCCTGTTATCGCTCTGCAAAATCCCGGCAGTGGGAAAAAGTCCATTTGCCCGTATGGCGGGGCGGAGAAAAGCCCGTAGAAAAAATCGGCTTTAAAGAATACGACGCCCAATATCTGTATCTGAAGGAAGAAAAAATGCCCGATGGGCGAAAGAAACTTATCTTACGCGAAAAATCAACGGGTACTGTTATCGAAAAAATCATTTAACCCATACTACCCTGACTAATTCAAAGATTATGAATGTAAAATTACGCACGCAGTTGTCATCCATGATGTTTCTCAACTACCTGATCTGGGGATTCTGGTTTGTTACGATCATCACCTTTATGACAAAAACGCTGGCCTTTTCAGATGCACAGGCCGGGCTCGCATTTAGTACCTATGCTATTGCGGCAATGATTTCACCGTTTTTTGTAGGGATGGTAGCCGACCGCTTTTTTTCGACAGAACGGCTTTTGGGGATATTACATCTGGTAGGTGCGGTATTAATGTATGCACTTTCTGTTACCCGTGAGTTTACCCCGTTTTTTATGCTGTTGCTGGCATACAATCTGGTGTTTATGCCTACCATTCCGCTTACCAATTCGCTTAGTTTTTATCATATCGACGACAGGGAAAAGCAGTTTCCCGGGATTCGGGTATTCGGTACGATCGGATGGATTGTTGCAGGCTGGGTGATCAGTGGAATGGGCGGAGAAACTACGGCCGTACCCTTGCAAATTGCGGCTGTTGTATCAGTTTTGATGGGAATCTATTGTTTTACCCTGCCACATACACCGCCAAAAGGAAAAGATACACATACGGGTATTAGGGAAATATTGGGCCTGGATGCCCTGGCACTGATGAAGGATCGCTCATTTGCCACTGTATTGATTTCCTCTTTTCTGATATGTATTCCGCTTGCCTTTTATTATGCCTGGACGAATGTGTATCTGATCGAAATCGGCGTTGAAAATACTGCCAGGCTTCAGACATTCGGTCAGGCTTCGGAGACGATATTTCTGATATTGATGCCGCTGCTATTTATCAGGCTGGGGATGAAAAATGTCATGCTGATCGGAATGGGATCCTGGGTACTGCGTTACGTATTTTTTGCCCTGGGGGCCAGCCCAATGATATTCTGGATGGTATTTATTGGTATCCTTCTGCATGGGGTCTGTTATGACTTCTTCTTTGTTGCGGGGCAGATCTATGTCGACAAGGCAACACCTGACAGGTTGAAAAGCTCTGCACAGGGATTATTGACTTTTGCTACTTACGGGTTGGGATTATACATCGGCACCTGGCTATCTTCCCAGGTGGTGAGTAGTTTTCAGACAGAAGGCGGGCACCATTGGGCGAGTGTATGGTATATCCCCGCAGCTTTGGCAGGAATGGTGCTTGTAGGTTTTTGGATGGCTTTTAAAGAAGTTACCAAAACCGAGACCGAGAAGGTCATTTCATAATTTCAATATCTTTAAACCATACCTCCATATCCATTCCCCCGTGGAGTTGGAGAGCGATAAATCCTTCGGTACGCCCGGAGTCACCGGTAAGGCGGGCAGTGACAGAGTCGTTGACTACAACGGTGATGTCCTGTCCGCGAGCCGAAACAGACATTGTGTTCCATTCACCGGGTTTGTACCATGAAGCTACGGAAGCGGAATCAGGCTGAACCACCCAGGCACGGCCCCCTGTTTCATACAATCCTCCGGCGTCTTTTTCCGGGTCTATTTCCGCCTGAAAGCCGTGTACACCTACAGTCTCTGCTACAGTATCTACCCGAAAATAAAGCCCGCTATTGCCTTTTACTGCTTTGTATTTCAGCCGTACGGTGAAATCTTTATAGCGATTTTCGGTAACAAGCAGACCGTGGCGTTTTTCTGAAGCAGGACTTTTGCCCAGGATCATTCCATCGGTTACTTCCCAGGTACCACCGGGAATGGGAAACCATCCTTTAAAGTTAGAACCATTAAATAGCGGTTCCCAGACTTCCGTCGGGGGAGGCGAGGCAGGCTCAGAAGTGCAGGCCACGAGCAGGAGGCAAAGGAAGGGTATCAGCCGGTGCATAGAGGCTTGGTTTTATGTTATGGGTAGGAAAAATATTCAAAAATCAAAAACAACTTGCGCTATATATAGAAAATATAATAAATTAGTTCACACATTTTTTGTACCAATTTATTTATTCAACCATGAACACGTACGTTAATCAACTCTGCGAAGACCTTCGCAGTCACCACGGCAAGTTTCCAACACTTCCCAACATCCGCGCTATTTCCCCCTATTCCGAC
Source organism: Bacteroidia bacterium (assembly GCA_041391665.1). Taxonomy (NCBI): domain Bacteria; kingdom Pseudomonadati; phylum Bacteroidota; class Bacteroidia; species Bacteroidia bacterium. The sequence continues at coordinate 1,481,317 of JAWKNO010000003.1, forward strand.
TTTCCGGATTTTATGGAGGGGCCAATGATGTTTTTATTTGGCCCGAAATATGAGATGGCCGACCTTTTTGAAATCAGCCCTGAGGCATTCCCTCCGGTTGAAAAACTCAGCGCAGAACACATCCGGCAGATCAGTGATGCCATTCTCGGGCTGTGGGAAAGTCTCAATATTTATGCAGATCTTCCCAAAGGCGTACCGGCTGAAAAAATCTATCAGCAGCTTGTCCACAAGTGGGCCGAGTCTCCCATTCCTGTTCTTCCTTTTGGCCAGGTCCATCTGGAATTCTGCGACTATGAGTCATCTGATTGTCCCTGGGGAGATGAATATTGCAGGTGTAAAAGACAGCGAATGAAGGACAAAAAAATCAGACGCAGCGCAAAATTTCGGAAACATCTTTAATCCAACATAATATGCCTTATCCAACCATTATTGGCGCTATTGCCGGAGACATCATCGGTTCCCGTTTTGAGTGGGATCGGATCAAAACAACAGATTTTCAGTTACTTCATCCAGCCTGCGATTTTACGGATGACTCTGTGATGACCCTTGCCGTGGCAGAAGGCATATTGGAGGATAAACCCTTTGGTCCCCTGATGCACGCCTACGGGCGTGCATGGCCGGGGCGGGGTTATGGTGGCAATTTCTATCACTGGTTGGCTTCCGACAATCCGCAGCCATACGGAAGTTTTGGCAACGGGTCTGCCATGCGGGTGAGTGCAGTAGGGTTTGCCTGTACCACGCTTGCAGAAACACTGGAAATGGCGGCGCATACCGCTTGGCCCACCCACAGTCACCCGGAGGGAATAAAAGGCGCACAGGCGACGGCGGGCGCTATGTTTTTGGCGCGGACGGGGAGCAGCAAAAAAGAAATTGCCGAATATGTAACCACTACATTCGGATACGACCTGAGCCGGAGTATAGACGAGATCCGTCCGGGGTATTATTTTGACGAGACCTGTCAGTTGACGGTGCCCCCGGCGATCCAGGCATTTTTGGAGAGCGCAGATTATGAGGAGTCGATCCGGCTGGCGGTATCGTTGGGGGGAGACAGCGACACTTTAGCCTGTATCACTGGTGGCATCTCGGCGGCGTATTATCGTCAGATACCACAGGAAATACTGGACTTCGCCTATGGAATTCTTCCCGAAGAGCTGGGAGCCATCAGCCGCGCGTTTGATAGGAGGTTTGGGGGGTAGGGCCAGATAATTATCCGGCCCTACCTTATGGACATCACCACGTCCGGTTTTTCATGTACTCGTCGAGCTCCTTGCGGCTCATCGGGATCCTGTCTGGATTTTTGTCCAGCCACTTGAGGAAATCTGACTTGATGGCTTCACTCCATTTCCCGTCAATCTGACCGGGGGTGTATTTGCCGGCCTTCAGACCTTCAATGCCAAATGCATCCCGTAAGGCAATAAATTCGGCGGTGATCAACACCTCCTCCGCCAAATGGGCGGGGATGAATACTACTCCTTCGCGTTTTGCCAGCACCACATCCCCGGGAAATACCGTTACACGTCCTATGCGAATAGGGGTATTAATCCCCATCAACATCGATTCCTGTAAGTAAGATGGATCAAACCCGCGCACAAATGCATTAAATCCTTCAATTTGTGACAACCCGGCAAGATCGCGTACACCGGCATCAAATACGACGCCGTTGCCCGATTTTGCATAGATCGAGTTGCCCAGATTGTCGCCGATCAATGTTCCATCAATGATTTTACCGAATCCATCGGCAACATATACATCTCCCTTACTCAGCATATCAATCGGCCACGAATTTGCCGCGCCAATCCGCCCTTCTGCATGGCCTTTGTCAATCATGCGTTTTTCAAACTCGGGGCGTTTGGGCATATACACAGCGGTAAGTGCGCGCCCTACAACGGGTACGTCATTGTGTACCATCTGCCAGCCGCCTTCAAACTGGTTGTTATACCCTTTGTTGCGAAGAATCCCCCATGCCTCTTCCAGTGAAACAGCCTTCATCCTCTTCAAAATATCGTCTGATACTTTGGGTCTTCCGTCGGGGAACCGCTCACCTGTCCATTCCTGGGTATAATAGATGATTTGTTCTTTCGTAAGGGTTTGGGCTTTGAAACTTCCCATAGCCATCCACAGGATGGCGAAAAAGAGTAGTGCAGTTTTTGTATTCATAGCGTTTAGAAAATAGAGGTTTAGTAAATAAAGATTTGGTCCCCGGCCATTACTTCCTGGGTTTTTTCGTCAAACGTAACGCGTTTTCCGGTTCGTAATGCGGCGGTAGTCATAATATTGGCTGTCGAATGGTTAAACCCGGCCTCGACTGGGGCATTGGGCGTTTTTCGGCTGCGCACACATTCCATCCAGTTGCGCATATGCATAGAGGTCATATCATCAACACCTGTGTCGGCACCAGTTTCTGCTTTCGCTGCTTCGGAGAGTGAAAATTTTTCCAGCATATTGGCCTTCATACCCATTGCTTTTGCATATCGCTCCGATAGCCCGCCATTGGGCGTTACTTCGTTGGTGTCGAGGTTAAGCTCTCCGCCATTGGAGTAATAAATCTCTTTGGTCCCACCCGCACTGTTGTGCATGCGGGAAGAATAGACAACCTGAAAACCTTTGCTCATATCGTCAAGCGGACCGTAATCAAACACCGCTGTCATGGTGTCAAAATTGCTGCGACCATCGCGCCACATGTAGATGCCGCCGTTGGCGGCTACGCTGCGGGGATGATTGTATCCGCTAAACCAATGCACCGTGTCGATCTGGTGCGACATCCACTGCCCGGGAATCCCCGAGGAGTAGGGCCAAAATAAGCGGAATTCGCAGTATTTGCGTGGATCCCACTCGGCTTTGGGACGGTTCATCTGATACCGATCCCAATCTGTATCTTCTTTCCTGATCGAACTGGTGAGATCTGGCAGACGCCAGCGGCCCGGCTGATTGACATTCCAGGTCATTTCTACCATGGTGATATCGCCAAACTTTCCACTTTTGATGTAGTCGTATGCTGCCCAATAATTGCGGCCACTGCGGCGCTGAGAACCGATTTGTACAATTTTCCCGGTTTCTTTTACTGCATTTAATGCCGCACGGGCATCCTGCATAGTCTCAGCCATGGGCTTTTCGCAGTAAACATCACAACCTGCTCGTACGGCCTCCACAAGATGCAGCGCATGCTGAAAATCGGCGGTACTGATCAAAACCGCATCGAGATGTTTTTCTTTCTCGTAGAGTTCTTCGTTGTTTCGGTAGGTCTTGATTTTATTTCCGGTCTTTTCGGAAAGGAAGGCTTCTCCTTCATCTCTGCGGCGATTCCACAGGTCAGAAACAGCCACAAATTCAAAGTTTAGCTCCTTGTTGTGCTTGAGGAAAGCCGGGATGAGTGAGCCTCGTACCCGGTTGGAAAAACCTACAACACCCACCTGGACACGGTCATTGGCACCCAGAATACGCCCATAACTTCGGGCTGTAAGTGCCAGCCCTGCCGTAGCCAGGGCCGAATTTTTGAGGAAAGTTCTGCGGTTAGTCATAGTAGCAATTGTTAATGGTCAATGGTTAATTGTTAATTGTTAATTGTTGGTCAGACGCTGATGCCATACTCTCTCAGTGCATCATTGAGGGATACTTTCTTGTCTGTAGCGGGTTTGCGCTTGCCGATAATCAAAGCGCAGGAAACCTGATAGGTACCTGCCGGGAAATCTTTGGGAATTGATCCGGGGATCACCACAGATCTTTCGGGAATATAGCCTTTGTATTCTACGGGTTCTGGCCCCGAAACGTCAACGATACGTGAGGACGCTGTGAGTACTACATTGGCACCCAACACCGCTTCTCTCCCTACCCGTACTCCTTCTACTACAATACACCTGCTCCCAATAAATGCATCATCTTCGATGATGACGGGCGCAGCCTGCACTGGCTCCAATACTCCGCCAATGCCTACGCCTCCGCTCAGGTGTACGTTTTTCCCGATCTGGGCACAGGATCCTACCGTCGCCCACGTATCCACCATCGTGCCGCTGTCCACAAATGCACCGATATTGACGTATGAGGGCATCAAAATCACGCCGGAAGCTATAAATGAACCATATCGCGCCGTAGCCGGAGGTACCACCCGCACGCCCTGGGACTTATAGTCTTTTTTCAGGGCCATCTTGTCATGGTATTCGAAAGGTGGTACTTCTATTACCTCCATCTGGCGAATAGGAAAGTATAAAATCACGGCTTTTTTTACCCAATCGTTGACCTGCCAGCCGTCAGCGCCGGGTTCTGCACAACGAAGTTGTCCCTTGTCCAGCAATTCGACGACACTGGCAATGGCAGATTGTGTTTCCGGTGTATGTAAGAGGGAACGATCTTCCCAGGCTGCTTCAATTATTTTTTGTAATTCTTTCATAAAAATCGGTTTGGACGGTTAATTTAATAAAGGATTGGAAAGGATTACAGAATCCTAGCATAAAATGGTAAATCCGGGGCAGAGAAAGGAGTTTTTATAATCCTTTGTAATAATTCGCATAAAGAATTTGCTTTTTCATTTCAACCCTTTACATTAGTCCCGGTTTCTGGAAAACTTGACAACTGTTTAACCTCTTGAATAAATTCATTGTAAGGCACGAACTCTGGAGCGGCATCCTGACAAATCTGATAATGTTTCAGATTTGTTTGGTTCTTCTGGGTTTAGGGGCAAGCGGAATTGATTCTTGCAGAAATTATTCTCCTCAACTCCACATAAGTAATGGGCATCCATTGCGCGTCGTGTTTTCTTTAGGAATAGAAACCACAGAGATCTCCGCAGAGCAAAAATATTTGGCTGGCGACCCGCAATCTGGAAATAATCCTTTTCTCAACTCTTCTGCAGCTGCTCTCCGCAAGTTCGCGTTTTTCACAGAGCTTATCTTAAATCGGAACTCCCACCTTCCGATTTACATTCTCCACGAACAGTATCGTTTGTGATTTTTCCTCTAACCCCGCATGATCGTTGATTCTTCCGGAATCGGGTAAATAGTGTCATCAAATGAGGCATGTTTTCCTGAAAATCCACTCAACATTTATCAACGCTGTTCTGCTATTGACAGGCAGGAAGCCGGGGTAATGTTACATGTTAAACGTTTCAGCCTAAATATTAATAGTTCTTTGGAAAGTCCTTCTGCTTCCGGGTGAATGCCTGTGTTGTGGAAGGATTTTTTTTTATTTTAAAAGTATTATCGTATTTTTACGATACTTAATTATGGCAACAACAAAAACGGAACCATTCGACCAGTTGCAAAACCGTATAGCAACGCTCGCCAAAGCCTTGGGGCATCCGGCACGGATCGCGATTTTGCAGGTTTTGATCGCTGAAAAAAGCTGCATTTGTGGCGACATTGTCGATCGGGTACCGCTGGCTCAGGCCACGATTTCCCAACACCTCAAGGTGTTGAAAGATGCCGGACTCATCCAGGGCGAAATTGCACCCAACCGCAGTTGCTATTGTATCAACTCCGAAGGCTGGAAACAGGCAAAAACTCTGCTGGGCAACTTTATGGCCGAATTTGATGAAACCGCAAATATGAACTGCTGTTAAAAAAATTTAACCCATACTATCGTATTTTTACAATGGAAAACTCGCCAGCAAATTTTCTCCCCAAGGTCAGCCAATTTGTCTCTGATCTGAAAAAATCAGACGAAAGGCTGGAAACAGACCGAAAAAACCGCCTCACAGAAATATCGGATTTCATTCGAAGAAAAAAAGCTCAGGGTGAACAAGCCGCACTGATATTTATCTGTACACACAACTCGCGCCGCAGCCATTTCGGGCAGATATGGGCCCAGGTGCTGGCTGATTATTACGGTGTGTCAGGCGTAAAAACCTATTCGGGCGGTACCGAGGCTACCGCATTCAACCCCAATGCCATCACTGCCCTCAGGAAGACAGGCTTTGAGATCAGCGCAATATCCGATTCGCCCAATCCCCAGTATGAGGTAGCTTATGGAGAAAATATTCCTCCGCTGACCGTCTGGTCAAAAGTGTATTCCGACCCTGCCAATCCTCAGAGTAGGTTTTGTGCCATCATGACCTGCAGCGAAGCGGATGAGGCCTGCCCGGCAGTATTTGGTGCCGAAATTCGCATTTCCCTTCCCTTCGATGATCCCAAAAAATCTGATGGAACGCCCGCTCAGGCTGAAACTTATGCCCAAAGAAGCCGGCAGATCGCCGCAGAACTCGACTTTGTATTCCAACAACTCATGTAACTACTTTTATATGTCCTCTCAATCCCAAATCAACACGCAGGAGAAAAGTCCCAAATCCATAGGTTTTTTTGAGAAATACCTGACGGCCTGGGTTGTTTAGTGTATCCATCGCCCCAAGATGGAACTATCAATAACCAATTAACCATTAACCATTAACCATTAACCATTAATGAAAAGATTTCATGTAAACCTCAAAGTAGCCGATCTGGAAAAATCCATTTCCTTTTATTCGGCGCTGTTTCACTCCGCGCCCACAGTACAAAAACCTGATTACGCCAAATGGATGCTCGAAGATCCGCGGATCAATTTTGCCATTACCCTTGCACCAGCCAGTACGGGTATCGAACATCTTGGCATTCAGGCAGAGTCCGTGGACGAACTCAAAGAACTGTACCAGCGGGTAGATAAAGCTGAAGGAGAATTGCGGGAAGAGGGCGAAACCGTCTGTTGTTATGCTCAATCCACCAAAGGCTGGGTCAAAGATCCCGAAGGTGTGGAGTGGGAAATGTTTTATACCTACGGTGAAAGCGAAACTTTTTATAAACCCGAAGCAGGGAAAATATGCTGTAGCTGACAGGTGAATAGAGAGAAAAGGGGGAAATTATCTGCGATTTTTTACATTAAGGACGAATAATTTGAATTTATCGCCTTAATTTTCCCCTTCTGACTAAAAACTACCTGTTATGCGAATGCTGTTACTACTACTTGTGGCCGGAATCATCTTCCCGCTTTCCCCACAAGCTCAGAATATTCCTTTCCAGGGGGATATTCCGCTGAATGACCTCTCCAATTTTAAAGCTTCTGCCTCCAACTGGCAGGTTGCAGGCGAGGTAAATGCAGATTTGAAAAAAAATGAAGCCCTGAAAATCTCACCCGGTTCGGGCATTCTGGTAAACCTTCCCGAAGAAAAAAACAAATCCAATATATTCTCTGTCCTTGAACATGGTGATATAGATCTGGATGTGGAGTTTATGATGGCCAAACACTCCAATTCGGGTATATACCTTCAGGGGCGGTACGAAGTGCAGTTGCTCGACAGTTGGGGGGTAAAAGTACCCGGTTATGGAGATGTCGGCGGTATTTATCAACGCGCTGTAGATGGTAAAGGGGTAGAAGGGTATGCGCCCAGAATCAATGTCGCCCGCGCACCTGGCTTATGGCAGCAGATACATATTGAATTTCAGGCTCCCCGCTTTGATGCCGCCGGAAATAAAACACAAAATGCGCGCATTATACGCATAGACCTCAACGGGGTGACGATTCACGAAAACCTCGAACTTACCGGCCCCACAGCCGGACAGGCTTTTCCGGGAGAAGCTGCCAAAGCGCCATTTATGATTCAGGGAGACCACGGCCCTGTAGCTTTCCGAAATTTTCGCTATACTTTATATGAACCGGGCTCGCTGAACCTGAAAAACCTGACCTATGCGGTTTATACCAATTTGCCCAATTCCGAACCGAAGCTCGAAACGCTCAAACCTGCTTATTCCGGAAAAATGGACAAACTCACGCAGCAGGTAGTTGCCGAAAATGAAAAATTTGTACTGAAAATCAACGGTATCCTGCCTGTAAGTAAAGCGGGGAAATATAATTTTTCCCTCATGGCGCAGTATATGGGCAAGCTAAGCGTGAATGGAAATACCATTCTTCCCTATGGCTGGCACAACCGAAATGCTTCTATCGATCTGCCTGCCGGTGATATTCCTGTCGAAATCTTATATCACAAACAGGATCCCTGGTATGCCAGTGGGCTAGGATTGTTTATTTCCGGCCCGGGCGTTCGGTTTCAGCCCCTACATGCATTGGGCTCTATGCCAATCTCCAGCCCGGTCAACCCGATCACCATCACCCCGGGAAATCATCCGGAGATTACCCGTTGTTTTATCGATTATTCCGGTAACGATGGAAAACCCTCCCGCCGCATTGTGCATGCAGTTTCTGTAGGGTATCCCGACGGACCCGCCTTTACATTTGACGCAGACAAAGGCGCATTGATCCAGGTCTGGAAAGGCGGATTTCTCGACGCCACACCTATGTGGAATGACCGGGGAGACGGAAGTTCAAGACCGAAGGGATCGGTGCTGCCATTGGGAGATGAGGTAAATATCGCCATGTTGGTGCAGGATAATGCGCCATGGCCCGCTGATTTTTCAAATGCCCTGCCTTACAAATTTGGCGGTTATGCCATCGGAGCAGATGGAAATCCTGTATTCTCCTATACCCTTGGAAACGCTGCCATTACAGACAATATCAGCTCTGCCGATGAGGGAAAATATCTCACACGCGAGGTAACGGTGGGATCAGGGCTGACTACCGCGCTGAATTTCAAACTGGCCGGAGGAAGTAAAATTGAAAACCTGGGAGAAGGTTTGTATGCAATTGACAAGGTTTTTTATATTCGGATAGAAGATAAACAACTGAAGCCAATGGTGCGTTACGCAGGCGACATGCAGGAACTGATTGTACCCTTTTCAGCCAATGGAAAAAGTGCGGTCATTCAATATTCGGTAATCTGGTAATAAGGGTAAATCAATATTAGAAAGTTCAAACTGAAACAGACTGGCTCATGAAAAACCTCATTATATCTCTCTTTCTGGTTTTTTCTTCTTTTCTGGCTTATTCGCAGACAGAAGATGATTATTACCCGATTATCACACTGCCCATTCCGGAGGATATTGTGCTGGAAGTAGGCGGACTTACGACTCTGCCCAATGGCAATATTGCCGCAAGTACCCGTCACGGGGAAGTCTGGATTGTCGAAAATCCTTATATGGAAAACCAGACCCGTCCGTATTTCCGGAAATTTGCCTCTGGTCTGCATGAAGCGCTTGGACTGGCTTTCCAGGATGGTACTTTTTATCTTTCCCAGCGAGGAGAACTTACCCGTTTGTGGGATAAGAATGGCGATCAGGTTGCAGATTTTTACGAATCGGTCTATGCATGGCCGGTATCAGGACATTATCACGAATACTCTTATGGCCCGGTTATCACCGACGACGGGCATATGTTTGTGTCGGGGAATGTCGCTTTTGGCGATCAGGAATGGTGGAGAGGCGAAAGCCGGGTTCCCTGGCGCGGATGGATCATGCGGATCTCCCCCGACGGTAAAATGGAGCCCTGGGCGACCGGAATGCGATCACCTTGCGGACTGGCACTGATCAATGGGGATCTGTTTTACGCTGACAATCAGGGAGACTGGATGGGTTCAGGAGGATTGACACATATTGAAAAGGGCGATTTTACCGGCCACCCTGCGGGTCTGCGCTGGTCCCAGCTTCCCGAGTCCCCGGTAAAACTCAAAACCGAAGAACTATACGCCGTGATTGACCCTCGGTTTTCACCTCCCGGACAAGCGATCAAGCCCGAGGACGATTCTTCCAGTGTGATCATTCCGTTGTTTGAAGCGGAGGAAAAACTGCCAGCCATAAAAACGCCTGCGGTATGGCTGCCACACAGTGTGCTTGGGATTTCTACTTCGCAGATGATTGTCGATGAGACCGGTGGTGCTTTTGGCCCGTTTGACGGCCAGGTATTTATTGGGGACGAAGGGCAAAGTAAAATCGTAAGAGTATTTCTGGAAAAAGTAAACGGCGAATATCAGGGCGCAGCATTTGCCTTTAGGGAAGGATTTCAATCGGGTGTACTGCGAATGACCTGGGGAAAAGAAGGTTCTATGTTTGTCGGGGAAACCAACCGCGGATGGGGATCGACAGGGCCCAAACCCTTCGGGTTGCAAAGACTGGTCTGGAATGGCAAAATGCCATTCGAAATGAAGGCCGTTCGCGCAATGCCCGACGGCTTTGAGATTGAGTTTACCCAACCCGTTGATAAAACCACCGCATCCAATCCCGACAACTATAAGGTTACGGGCTTTATTTACAAATATCACCCTGTCTATGGCAGCCCTGTGGTAAATGACAAAGATTGTTTTGTCGAAGCGGTACAGGTTTCACGCGATGGCTTAAAAGCCCGGATTGTCGTTGACAATCTGCGGGAAAACTATATTCACGAAATTACCCTCACCGGCGTAAAATCTTATTACGATCAAAATAGCCTGCTGCATCCCACGGCATACTATACGCTAAACAACCTCCCCGAAGGGCAGGCACTGAATATTCCCAAAAGGAAAAAACCAGCCGCTCCTGTGATGAATCATTCGGCAGAAAACCATATGCCGGCTGCGCCTGCCGCTGATGCCCCTAACACTGCGGCTGCGACACCGGCAACTCTCGCCAAACGGCAACTAAAAATGCCTGCCAACTGGGCCAAAGGCCCGGAGCAAACGGTACAGTTGGGGACAAATCCGGGTTTGAAATTTGACCGGACACTGATTACGGTGAAAGCGGGTTCGAAGATAAAATGGACCTTCAACAACAATGATGACATGCCCCACAATTGCGTCATTGTCAAACCGGGAGAAGTGGATGCTGTGGGCGATCTGGCCATTCAACTGGGGTTGAAAGGCATCAACATGGGCTACATACCCGTAAGCTCGAAGATATTGTTCCACACACAATTGATGCAGCCCGGGTCAACAGAAAGCATTTATTTTTATGCACCAGAAAAACCCGGAGATTATATGTATGTATGTACCGTTCCGGGGCATGCACAACTTATGCGCGGAGTGTTACGGGTTACACAGTGAAAGATCAAAAACCACATATCGCGGTCAACACACGGTTGCTCCTTCCCCGAAAACTGGAGGGAATCAGTCGCTTTGGGTTTGAAATATTAAAACGAATGGTTGCCGCGCATCCGGAGGTCCGGTTTTCATTTATCTTTGATCGCCCATTTGATCCGGGTTATATTGTTGGTGATAATGTAAAACCTATTGTAGTTCCTCCACCCGCCCGCCATCCTTTATTGTGGCATGTTTGGTTTCATGTCATGGTACCCCAGTTGCTCACCCGGCTGAAGCCAGATGTATTTTTTTCTCCGGAATTGTATCTCACCAACCACAAGCGGATTCCGCAGGTGCCGGTGATTCACGACATAGGGTTTGAGCATAACCCTGACGAAGTCAGCGGGTGGGCGTCCCGGTACTTACTCAAATATACTCCCCGCTATGCCCGGAGAGCCGCCCATGTACTGACGGTTTCTGATTTTTGCCGGGAAGATATAGCCATTCGGTATGGGATAGACAGGGAAAAAATTACAATTGCCTACAACGCAGCACATGCCCGGTTTGTGCCGATTCCCGAAGCCGAGAAGATTGAAACCCGGAAAAAGTATTCGGAAGGGGTACCCTATTTTCACTTTGTGGGCACCATTCAACCGCGGAAAAATATTGAAAACCTCTTGCAGGGTTTTGATTTGTTTAAAATCCGAACCGGCCACCCGATGAAGCTGTTGATCGTAGGTAAAAGAGGATGGAATTATCACGAGGCGGCGAAGGTATATGAAACAATGGAATACCGCGACGATGTGATATTTACGGGTTTTGTTCCTGATGAAGAACTCGGCCCTGTCTATGCGGCTTCTGAAGGTCTTTGCCTGGTATCCTGGTTGGAGGGATTTGGTATTCCGGTAGTGGAAGCTATGCATGCCGGTACGCCGGTCATTTGCAGCAACCGTACCGCCTTACCCGAAATTGCGGGTGACGCTGCGTTGAAAGTTCCGCCTGATTCTGCCGAAGCGATTTCAGATGCCATGACCCTGCTGGCATTTAATGAAACGGTGCGAAATGACCTGATCGCAAAGGGTCTGATACAGACAGAAAAGTTTTCATGGGAAAAATCCTCCGATATCGTTTGGAAGGTTCTTTCCAAATATTTACACGGCTACTCTGAATGAATACACGACTGTTAAGTTTGTATATTTTTAATGAAACTACTGTCCGTAATTTCCGTGAATAATTATTGTACCTATTTTGCAATTATTACCTTTCAGACCTATACATTATGAGATACACACTACCTATATTATCAGTGGCCATCGTACTGCTTCTTCTCGGAGCATGTAAGGCTACCAAAAAGGCTTACGTGAGGGGCGATTATGAAAAAGCTGTATTTAACTCAATCGATAAACTCAGCAAAGCGCCCAACAATAAAAAGGCTCGCCAGACACTTGCTCAGGCATACCCTGATATGGTGGATTTTTATCAGGACAGGATAAATTCTCAGAAAACCAGTGGTGATCCGCTTAGATGGGAAGAGGTGGTGGATTATTACGCTATTCTCGACCGCGCTTATGGTGAAATTCAGCGTATCCCTGCGGCCCGTAGTACGATTTCCCGCCCGGTCAATGTGCAGACCGATCTGAATGATGCCAAATTCAAAGCGGCAGAAGTTCGCTATGCGCTTGGAATCAAAGGAATTGAAGCTGGCAAAAACGGCGATCGGGAAGCTGCCAAACAGGCATATTCGCATTTCCAGCAGGCGATGAAATTTAAACCCGGCTACCGCGATGCGGAACAAAAAATGCTGGAAGCACAGGATCTCGCTACGCTTTATATTCAGATCCAGCCCATTCCCATGCATTCCCGCTCCCTCGCACTCAGCAATGAGTTTTTCGAAAATCAACTGACCGAATATATCCGCAGTGCCCCACTGAGCCCTTTTGTTCGCTTCTTCTCTGCCCGCGAGGCAGAAATGCGCAAACGCGAACCAGATCAGGTTATCGTGATGATTTTTGACGACTTTGTCGTTGGACAGGCGTATGTAAAAGAAACCGTTTTGCAGCGTGTCAGGGATAGCGTAGTGGTGGGCGAAGTTGAGATCGCCAAAGATTCAATGGCAAAAGTGTATGGAACGGTAAAAGCAGAGATGCATCAGTTTCAGAAAGAAATTTCTTCCGGGGGGCTGCTAGACTTCAGAATCATTGATGCACGCACAGATGCCATCCTTTCCCAGCGCAAATTTCCCGGCACATTTATTTGGTATGACCGTTGGGGATTTTACAACGGGGATGAAAGAGCTTTAGCTGCTGATGATAAAGACTTCATCCGGAAGAAACGGGAATCGCCCAATCCTCCGCCACAAGATCTGTTCATCGAGTTTACCAAACCGATTTTTAATCAGGTAACAGGTTTTGTATCTGAATATTACCGCAACTACTAATCTTCTTCCCGCATGCGGGCGCGGAGTTCAACAGGTTCCCCTTCTGACTTTTTGCGAAGGCGGTTGTTGAGAATCTCCACGATAAAGGCAAACGCCATCGCGAAATAGATATAACCTTTGTCCACATGCTGGTCAAATCCTTCTGCTACAAGCATAAATCCGATCAAAAGGAGGAAGGATAGGGCCAGCATTTTCATAGTAGGGTTGCGGTTGATAAATTCACTGATGGATTTGGCCGAAAGCAACATAATACCCAGTGAAATGACAACTGCGGCAATCATAATCTCCACATGATCTGCAAGACCTACGGCTGTAAGAATGGAATCAAAGGAAAAAACTATATCCAGCAGGCTGATCTGAATAATCACAGAACTGAAGGATTTTGCTTCAGGATTTTTCTGATCATCGTCTTTTCCTTCCAGTTTATGGTGCATTTCCGTGATGGTTTTGTACATCAGGAAAAGCCCGCCCACTACCAGAATAAAATCACGCCAGCTCAGATCAAATGGCTGAGGAAGACCGGCAAATACACCAATAGGATCTTTTAGCTGGACAATCCAACTGATGGATAAAAGCAAGGCAATCCGGAAAACCAGCGCCAGTGAAAGCCCTAAAAATCTGGCTCTCCCTTGCTGACTCTCAGGCAGTTTTCCTGCGACAATAGAGATGAAAATGATATTGTCTATACCAAGGATAATCTCCATGGCGGTCAGGGTAAATAAACTGACAAGACCTTCGGTGGTGGTAAATACTGATAGAAATTCCATGCGCGCAAATATAGAAGAAAGACGGGAAATTTACGCTGAAGTTGGTGGACTAAAAATATTGCCGGGCAAACAATTTGTCCTTCATTCGAACTTTTGTTTGGGGAAAATCAAAATAATGAGCAAAATGGGAAGTGTATGCTGTATGAATATTAATTAGAGGCTAATCCTGGCTTTGTTTGTCTTTTTAAGGCATCTTCATTTGTAACCCCCAGCGCTATGGTTTTCCAACCTTTCCTCATCCAGATTTTTATTTTACTATCTGGCATATTCTTTACCAATGGTTCTATCCTGCCCGCAACAACTCCTCCCCCCAATTTCATTTTTATCCTGACCGACGATCAGGGCTGGAGCAGTACTTCTTTTCTGATGGATAGAAATATTGCCAGTTCTGCCAGTGATTTTTTTGAAACCCCTCAAATGAAAAGGCTGGCGGAAATGGGGATGCGTTTTTCCAATGGGTATGCGCCTGCACCGCTTTGTTCGCCTACCCGGCGTAGTATTCAGTTTGGCCAAACGCCTGCACGGCAGGGTGAGAAAGCCTTTAACGCTACCCACAACCCGGTCAATTTTCCCCGACTGACCATTCCGCTCATGCTCAAGGCTGCAAATCCTTCTTATCAAACAGCTCATTATGGCAAATGGGACCTTCGCTCCGGAGTTTTTCCCGAAGACCTGGGGTATGATGAAAGCGACGGCAATACCGGCAACCGCAACGGAAATATCTTTCAGGGGAAAGATGAAAAATGGACAGAGGTCTTTGTCAGTTCTGACCCCAAAAAAATCGAATCCATCACGGCTCGTGGCCTCAATTTTATGGAAAGACAGGTTCGCTCCGGCACCCCTTTTTACCTCCAGCTCTCGCACTACGCCACCCATGTAGATATGCAAACCCGCGAAGAAACGCTGGCAAAATATGAAAATAAACCTCCGGGAAAGGCTCACTATCTCCCCGGTTATGCCGGTATGCTTGAAGACCTCGACACAGGTGTCGGGGCAATACTCGACAAGGTCGAAGCACTCGGCATTTCCAAAAATACCTATATCATCCTCATGTCTGACAATGGCGGTGTGCCTTTTGTTCCGCCCGGCCCTGACTATCTCGTTCACCCTTCCGAATATCCCCAAACAGGGCGCAATTTTCCGCTTCGCGGCGGGAAATGGACCGTCTTCGAAGGGGGAATCCGTGTACCTTTTCTGGTCGCCGGGCCTGGTATCCCGGCCAATCAACAATGCGACCAGCCTGTCATCGGCTGGGATATTCTGCCGACTCTGGCTGATCTTGCCGGTTACGCACCTGTGTTGCCAGAAGATATCGACGGGGTAAGCATTCGCCCGCTTTTGGAAAAAGGGAATCAGGGAACTATTCACCGGACAGATTTTGGGCTTGTTTTTCACAGGTTTGGCGAAGGCCGAAAACAATCGGCCATCCGTATTGGCGACGACAAACTGGTCAAACTCTGGAAAACCAATGAGTTGTTGCTGTTTGATCTGAAAAACGACCCGGGAGAACTGACTGACCTTTCCCAAAAATATCCCGAAAAAGTAGCCCGCCTCCATGAAAACCTGATAGCCTATCTTTCGAAAGTGGATTCCGAGGTGCTTATAAAAAAGTAAAAAAATGAAATACTGGATTTTCCTGTCCTGCCTGAGTCTGTTACTCAGTTTTTCGGGTTTTAAACCCGCTGGGAAACAAGTCGCAGGCAAATACAATGTTCTATTTATCGCGATCGACGACCTGAACGACTGGCCGGGCGTCGCTGGTGGTTTTCCCCGTGCAATCACCCCCAATCTCGACCGGCTCGCTGCTTCAGGTACTTACTTTTCCAATGCACACTGCCAGGCTCCCATTTGCGGCCCGTCCCGGGTCAGTATCATGAGCGGACTATTGCCTACCACTACCGGGGTTTACGGACAAATTAAAGACCCCGATATACGGGGCGCGCATCCCTTGCTTTCCCGCAATCTCTTTTTGCCGGAGTACCTCGCTTCGCTTGGCTACAAGACCATGGGTGTAGGGAAACTTTTCCACGGTCACGCACCCAAAGGGGTATTCGAAGAGTCTGGTGGAAGAGTGAGCGGATTTGGCCCCTACCCCAAAGAGCGGTTTCACTGGCAAAACCAGGGCACTAACACCGACTGGGGCGCCTTTCCCGAGCATGACTCGCTTATGCCTGATTATCAATCTGCAAACTGGGCGATCGATCGACTCCATCAACAACATGACCGGCCATTTTTTCTGGGTGTGGGATTTCTTCGCCCGCATGTACCCTGGTATGTGCCGCAAAAGTGGCTGGATATGTATCCGATTGAGCGTATTGAGACGCCTGCGTATCTGCCGAATGATCAGGACGATTTACCCGAAATCTCCCGTCGGATCGCACAAATGCCTGTCATGCCAACTACTGAATGGGCAATTGAAAATAACCAGTGGAAATATATGGTTCAGGCTTATCTGGCCAGTATTTCTTTTGCCGATCACTATGTAGGCGAAGTGTTGAATGCGCTGGAAAACAGCCCCTATGCCAATAATACCGTCGTAGTCCTTTGGTCTGATCACGGCTATCATGCCGGGGAAAAAAATCGTTTTGCCAAACATTCTCTCTGGGAAAGGGCAACCCATGTACCGCTGATATTTGCCGGGCCAGGTATTCCTCCCAGCCAATCCAGCAGTCAGCCGGTACAATTGCTGGACATGTATCCCACCCTGCTGGAACTTTTGAGCCTTCCGCCCAATCCCAACAATGAAGGGCATAGTCTGGTACCGCTGCTCAAAAACCCTAAAGCTAAATGGCCATTTCCCGCTATTACCGCTTATGGACGGAATAATCTCGCCATTCGGGATAGTCGCTATCGATATATCCGGTTTGAAGATGGCTCGGAAGAATTGTATGACCACCACACAGACCCCAACGAATGGACCAACCTCGCCGGAGATCAATCTTACCACAAACTAAAAGCAGAACTTCAGGCTTTTATGCCCCGGGAAAATGCGCTCTGGTCTCGTGCATCTTTCCTCGATGCCAACAATTATTTTATCCAGCAGCAGACGCGGGTCATTCACCCCCGGTTCAGAGAATGGGTCGATCCGCAGGATGGTCATATCGCATCTGTCAATCCGCCCGTTTTGCTTTGCCCTGTTCCGGAGAAAGGCCGGAACCTTTATGCTTTCCGCTTGTCTTCCGACAGCAATTTTCCCGAAAAAAATACCCGCACAGCGATTGATTTACCATTCGCTATTTTTAATCCGCACGAAAAACTGGCCACGGGAAAATGGTTCTGGCAATATCGGATCGGGGAGAATGAATGGTCTGAGACACAGTCTTTTTTTATTACTGACGATGTCCTGCCATTTATCACCCCCGATCCCGATGCCCTGATTGCTGACATTTCTCCGTTACATCCCCGTGCCTTTTTGTATAAGGACGAAATACAGGGTTTTCGGAATAGAAACCGCACCTCGAAGGATGCAACCATCATTCTGGAAAAAGCCGGATCATTGCTCCCAAAAAATCCACCCGGGGAGTCAGAAGGTATCGCAACGGTTACCAGTACAGATAAAACCGAACAGGAAAAGCTTGAAAAAGATGCCAGCAAAAAACTGGGTTCAGATGCCCGGAACGGGACAGAAATTTTATGTCAGGCTTATTTACTTACAGGAGAACAAAAATATGCGGATGCCGCTATCCGATGGGCCATGGAAATCGCCGGCTGGGATGCTTCCGGTGTTTCTGCAATCAGCGATTTTGGAGACAGCAACTGTATGCTGGCGATGGCATGGGTGTTTGATGTGTGTTATGATCAGCTAACCGATGCCCAGAAAAACCTGTTAAAAACATCGATCACAACCCGTGGGAATAGATTCTATGGGAAATGGATCAGCATGCTGGAAGGCAAAGTTTTTTCAGCACACGTCTGGCAACATATGCTCGAAAGGCTCTTCAAAACTGCCCTGGCTACCGTGGGAGAAATACCTGAAGCGGCTGACT
Source organism: Bacteroidia bacterium (assembly GCA_041391665.1). Lineage (NCBI taxonomy): Bacteria > Pseudomonadati > Bacteroidota > Bacteroidia > Bacteroidia bacterium. Next base: position 1,499,347 of record JAWKNO010000003.1, read on the forward strand.
GGCTGACCTTTATCTATGAAGTCTGGCAGGCTCGTTCGCCCGTGCTTGGCCCATCTGACGGAGGTTGGTGGAATGGCAACCACTACATGGAACTTAATGCCCTTTCCCTGCTGGAAATACCTGCCATTTTGCAAAGTCTGACCGGGCAGGATTTCCTTCGGTCGGCATTTTACCAAAATAACCCCGACTGGCTGATTTATTCCTTCCCACCCAAATCATTCAGTGAGGGTTTTGGCAATGGCACTGAGCGGCAGTTTGGGCAGTCGATGGCGATGGTTGGGTATGCGGATGCCCTTGGCCGGATTACCGGCAATCCCCGGGCGGGTTGGTATGCACAACAGCACCTCGCGGCGATGGGCAGGCAAATCGAAGAGGATGATGAGTTTCGTTGGTACAGACTAAGGTGGAAACTTCCTGCATCTATGTCAAACATTCCTGCGCCTGAACTTCCGCAGGCAAAAGTATTTCCACTTACCGGAACCGCCAATATTCATACAAACCTTTTAGATCCGTCAAAAGATTTGATGGTAAGTCTGCGCGCCAGTCCGTTTGGTTCAACCAGTCATGCACACGCAGATCAGAATTCGTTGAATATTCAGTTTGGCGGACAGAAGCTGTTCTGGAACTCGGGCCACCGCCCCTCCATGGGTGTGCCACATTATGAAGAGTGGTTTAAGGCAAGTATCGGGCACAATACCGTATTGATTGATGGAAAAGGACAACCCACGGGTTCGGCAGAATCCTATGGCTGGATACCCCGGTTTGTACACGGCGAACAGATCACTTATTGTTTGGGCGATGCGTCGAGGGCCTATGACAATGAAAAAGAAATCAAGCAAAAGGCCGGACTCAACCGTTTTCGCAGGCATTTGGTATTGTTGCGACCCGATATCATCGTAATTTATGATGAGCTGGATGCCGATCATGCCGCAGCCTGGACATGGTTGCTTCACAGTCCTGATGAAATAGAGATGGATAAAGAAATCCAACAACTGACCTGTACAACATCAACTGCCCATGCGCAGGTAAATATCTTTGGCAGTGGTCCGGTTTCTCTGGAGTTGAGTACAAAGTTTGATCCCGAACCATCAAACTACAGGAATATTACCGACGAAGAAGGGAATATCGTCGATTTTAAAGATCAGTGGCATATTTACGCCCGTCCTGTAGAAAAAGTCCCTGCTACCCGTTATCTTACCATTTTTCAGGTCAGGGCTACGGATGATGAGAGAGCCTTTTTTTCGCCAGTAAAGCAGGGTGAAGGCAAGTGGAAGATCGGCGAATGGTCTATCGAAGCAGAAATGGATGCTGGGAAAATGCCTTCATTGGAATGCCGGAAAGCAGATGAGACAGCAGTTGTCTCATTCGGAAAAAAAACAATCCTGGCCGGAAGAAAAACAATTACCCCACAGATTCCGGGGAGTACTGTTTTATATGAGATTATAAATGGAAAAATGATTGTAAAGGAAGCCGTGGATGAATTTCCGATTAACTAATTACTGACTATACTTATGACTACCATTACCCGAAGAAATTTCCTCAGATCTACTACGATGGCCTCCCTTGCGTTGGCTGCACCTCAATTTTCGCTGGCTGGTACGGCAAAACCCGGCAGTCTGATGCGAATAGGCCTCGTAACCTACCTTTGGGGGCAGGACTGGGATGTGCCTACCCTTATTGGCAATTGTATCAAATCGAAGATTGGCGCAGTAGAACTCCGGACAGAACATGCACATGGGGTAGAACCTTCCATTTCCGCCCAAAGAAGAGAAGAAGTGCGCAGGATGTTTGAAGACAGCCCGATCAAATGTCTGGGCCCCGGCACAAACCAGGCCTACCACTATACAGATCAGGCACGACTCCGCGCCGAAATAGAAGGCACCAAAGCCTTTATCAAACTCAGCCACGATATCGGCAGTACGGGAGTAAAGGTAAAACCCAATGCCTTTCCTCCAGGTGTTTCTCACGAAAAAACCATAGAGCAAATCGGAAAGTCGCTCAACGAAGTGGGGCAATACGCCGGTGATATGGGCCAGATTATACGGGTGGAAGTACATGGAAATGAAACCCAGGAATTGCCTGTGATGAAAGCCATCTTTGATGTTGCCGATAACCCCAATGTAAAAGTATGCTGGAATTGTAACCCCGAAGACCTCAACGGACAGGGGCTGGAATACAATTTTAATCTGGTAAAAGACCGGCTGGGCGATACCGTACATGTGCGGGAAATGAACCTCAATGACTATCCCTATCAGAAGCTCATGGATCTTTTTGTGGGAATTGATTACGAAGGATGGATATTGCTGGAATGCCGTACTTCTCCGGACGACAGAATCGCCGCCATGATCGAACAGCGAAAAGTCTGGAAAAAATTGGTTCACAATGCGCAGAAAAAACAATAAAGGGACCTGGAAGTACATCACCTGACCAGGCTCTGGTGGATTTTCTGTTCAGGAAGTAGCCGCCGATATGAAAGCCGAACTTGAAAAAATCATCCATTCGTCCAAATGAACTACGAAAAAAAAAATCAGAAACTGGCTGTCATTTTTGTTTTGACAGCTTTTTTGACCGCCTGTACGCAAAGTGGTCAGGTTGCGAAAACGCCTTCAAAACCCAATATCATATTGATTATGGTAGACGATATGGGCTGGTCAGACATACAGCCTTATGGCGGAGAAGTGAATACCCCCAATCTCAACCGGCTGGCAGCCGAAGGGATGCGGTTTACCCGTTTTTACAACAATGCCAAATGCACCACCACCCGTGCATCACTTGTCACAGGACTATATCCGCGCCGGGATCAGAAAGACGAGGAGTTGCTCCGCACCAATATGATCACCTTTGGAGAATTACTGAAAGAGGCGGGATATCAGACTTCACTCAGCGGCAAATGGCATCTGGGACGAGATTCGGTCAAACACCCATATTACCGGGGATTTGACGAATATTACGGGCTGCTCGACGGCGCATGTAACTTTTTTAACCCTGCTGCACAGGACCCTGATTATAAAGGCGCGAAGTATCGCTATTTCGCCCACAATGAGGAGCAGATCACGGAGTTTTCCGACGATTTTTATACAACAGATGCCTTTACCGATCATGCCATTGAGACCATACGAAGGTATAGTCAGAATGAAGCTCCCTTTTTTGTTCATATCACCTACAATGCACCCCATTACCCCATTCAGGCATGGCCGGAAGATATTGCCAAATATGTCGGAAAATACCGGATGGGATGGGAACAACTCCGCAAAGACCGCTATGCCCGTCAGTTGGCGATGGGGTTGATCGATTCGACTACGTTTCCCCTTTCAGGTACCGATTCAGAAGCCTATGACTGGGAATCGGCAGACCAGGAATTTGAAGATCTGCGAATGGCCGTATATGCAGCCATGATAGACCGGGTGGACCAGAATATCGGTCGGTTGTTGCAAACACTGGAAGAGACAGGCGAAGCCGGCAATACGATGATTATGTTTTTGTCTGACAATGGCGGCTGCGCCGAAGAACCCGGGGGGCGCAATCCGGAAGAACGCACACCCGGGCCCGGAAGCGACTATGTAGCGGTTGGCCCGGCCTGGGGCTGGGCACAAAATGCACCTTTCCGCCGCTATAAAGTCTGGATGCATGAAGGGGGAATTACCACGCCCTTTATCGCCTGGTGGCCAGGGCATATTCCGGCTGATACCATTACCCGCGAAACGGGTCATATTATTGATATTCTCCCTACTTTTGCAGAAATCGCAGCCGTCAATTATCCCACAACCTACCACAACCATGAAATTCTGCCTGTAGAAGGCAAAAGTCTGATGCCCGTACTCGAAGGCAAAACACGGGAAGGACATGACGAACTCTATTGGGAATATACCGGAAACCGCGCCATGCAGCAGGGAGATTTGAAACTCGTATGGGACAAACTGGTAAAAGAATGGGAACTCTACGACCTTTCCACCGACCGGACCGAAACACACAATCTCGCAGATCAATACCCCGACAAGGTGGAGGAATTAGTCGGGAAATGGACAGCATGGGCCGAGCGAACAGGCGTAAAAAATAGCGATTGAGGAAGTAGAAAATGATGGACAAAACTGGTGGGTGGCTGAGGCTCCCGAAGCCACCGGAATCTCAGCCACCGGCAAAAAAACATATTAATCAAGGAAAATGAATTCACGAAAAGGAATCTTTATTATGCTTATGGGGATGTTTTTTATCTCCCATTTTGTTTTTGCACAGCGTTATTTGCCTTCGGCAGTTCCTGACAGGGTGATCCTCACCTGGAAAGACGATCCCGCTCATTCGCAGGCGGTTACCTGGCGAACGAGTATCTACGCCTCAGGGTCTGCTGCGCAGATTGCCGTAGCCAGTGCGACACCTGATTTTCCCAAAAGCGCGATAACAATTCCGGCGACTGATGATTTCCTGAATGCAGAAGGGCTTGTGGCGCTTTACCATTCGGTAAATTTTAGCGGCTTACAGCCTTCGACAAAATACGCCTACCGCGTAGGCAACGATTCTGCCTGGAGTGAATGGTTTCATTTTACTACCGCATCCGAAAAGCCCGGACCATTTTCTTTTATTTACTTTGGCGACGCCCAAAATGATCTGAAGTCGCTCTGGTCAAGGGCCATCCGCGAGGCTTATACAAAGGCACCAGGTGCCGATTTTATGATCCATGCAGGGGATTTGGTCAACCGTGGAAGAAGTGATGCCGAGTGGGGTGAATGGTTTTACGCCGGAGGCTGGATTTATGGGATGCTGCCTTCTCTGCCTGTTCCCGGAAACCACGAATACGGCAAACGAAGCCCTGAAGCCACCACACGTGAACTTACCCCACATTGGGACAAACTATTTACTTTGCCTGAGAACGGGCCTGAAGGGCTGGAGCGTTCTGTGTATTATACTGACTTTCAAGGCACAAGATTTATTTCTCTTGATACACAAGCTTTTTTTGAAAATGAGAAAGCCCAAAAGTCCCAGATTGACTGGCTGGAAACCGTACTGAAAAACAACCCGATGCGCTGGACCGTTGTAGTGCACCACCATCCGATCTATTCCCCGGCATTTGGGCGCGACAATCCGGAACTGAGGGCGGCCTTTAAGCCGTTGTATGATAAATACGGCGTTGACCTCGTACTGCAGGGACATGATCATACTTATGGCCGAGGAGGCAACGAAACCCACGGTGCAAGAGTCAAAGCCAAATCAGGCCCTGTATATGTGGTATCGGTAAGTGGTCCCAAAATGTATATCTCCGGATTTGAAGACTGGATGGACAACGCAGCAGTGAATCTTCAGCTATATCAGGTCGTGCATATCAGCAATGATAGTCTGAAATATGAGGCGTTTACGGTAACGGGCGAACTGTATGATGCATTTACCCTGGTAAAGGAAAAAAATCGTTCCAATACCTTTTATGACCTTACGCCGGCGGGAATGCCCATTTTCGGAGATCTTCCACCCCGATATATTCAAAATATGGACACCGTGGAGGTAAAAGAATATCAGACAAGGTTTCAGCAGTTTAAGAAACGTACGGGAAGAGAGTGATCGTTGTAAGTCTGGCGTCGATTTGGGTATTCAGAAAAAGAGAGCAAAGATTCTCGTGGTTTCCCCTCCTCAAAATTGCCTATCTTCGCGGTGAAGTATTACAACGTAAATCTTTACCCCATTTCCTATGCCCAACGCGCTCATCAACGAATCTTCACCATATCTGCTTCAACATGCCCACAACCCCGTCAACTGGTATCCCTGGGGAGAGGAGGCGCTTGAGAAGGCCCGAATTGAAAATAAATTAATCCTTGTATCCATCGGCTACGCCGCCTGCCACTGGTGCCATGTGATGGAACGCGAATCCTTCGAAAATGAAGCGGTTGCACGGGTGATGAACGAGCACTTTGTATGCATCAAAGTCGATCGCGAAGAGCGACCCGATGTAGATAAAATTTATATGGATGCGGTCATGCTGATGACCCAGCGTGGTGGCTGGCCCCTCAATGCCATTGCCCTCCCCGACCGCCGCCCCATCTATGGAGGGACCTATTTCCCCAAAGACCAATGGATCAGCGTCCTGCAACAGGTACAGGAGTTGTATGAAAACCAGCCACAACGTGCGATTGAAGTCGCCGACAACCTCGTCGGTGCCATGAACTCAATGGACCAGGTGGTGGTCTCCCGCGATACCTCTGGCCTTTCTGAAGACGAAATCGATCAGGTCCTCGAAGACTGGATGGCTCAGGTGGACTTTAAATGGGGTGGACGTGCAGTCTCTGCCAATAAATTTCCCCTCCCGGCCAATAATCTCTTCCTACTGCGCGCGGCTTATTTTACCGGCCACCCCAAGGTTGCTGAGGCCGTAACCGTAACTCTGGAAAAAATGGCCTTTGGCGGTATTTTTGATCAGATTGGGGGAGGTTTTGCCCGCTATTCGGTGGACCCCTACTGGAAAGTGCCCCATTTTGAGAAAATGCTCTATGACAACGGACAACTCGTGTCGCTGTACGCCGAAGCCTGGCAGTTGGAACCCAAAGATCTGTACCGGGAGGTAGTCTATCGCACCCTGGACTTTGTACAGCGGGAGCTGACTTCTCCAGAGGGTGGATTTTATTCGTCGCTTGATGCCGACAGCGAAGGGGTGGAAGGCAAATATTATCTCTGGGATTACGAAGAATTTGAATACGCCCTGGACGAAGATACCAAACTGTTTGCCGATTACTACAACGCCAATCCTATGGGGAACTGGGAGGGGCGAAATATTTTATTTACCCTCGAAACAGAGAGCCAGTTTGCTTTTCGTTGGAAGTTGGACGAAAAAGCTTTCAAAGCTAAAATGGCTGAGTGCCGGCAAAAACTATTGGCAGTGAGAGAAAAGCGGGTTCATCCCGGACTTGACGACAAAATTCTCACATCCTGGAATGCGCTGATGCTCAAAGGATATGTCGATGCCTACCGGGTATTTGGGGAGGAACGTTTTCTTGAGGCTGCGCTAAGCAATGCCAATTTTATTTTTGATAAAATGACCGAAGGCGGAAAGCTGTACCGAAATTATAAAGAGGGAAAACGCACCATTTCAGGTTTTCTGGATGACTACGCACTGGTGATTGAAGCGTATATCGCGTTGTATCAGGTTACTTTTGATGGGAAATGGCTGTCTCAGGCGCAGTTGCATACGGCTTATGTCAGCGCCCATTTTTTTGACAGACATACCGCCATGTTTTTTTACACTTCAGATGAAGAGGAAGTGCTGGTGAGACGTAAAAAAGAAACCCAGGACGACGTGATTCCTTCTTCGAATGCCGTGATGGCCCACAATCTTCATGCTTTGGGGCTGTTGTATGGCGAGCCGGAATACCTTCGGCAATTGAAGCAGATGGCGGCAAATATGAAGGAATCCTTCATCGAATCGTCTGCATGGCATGCCTATTGGGGGCTTCTGGCCCTGAAAGAGGTTTTCCCCTTTTACGAAATAGCAATTACCGGAGAAAAAGTACACGATTTTCGGAGAAAAATGCAAGGATATTACCATCCCGGCCGGATTTTTGCGGGATCAGCAGAGGAGGTAAACCTGCCTTTGCTTGAAGGGAGATTTCAGGAAGGGACATGGTTGTATGTGTGTGAAGAAGGCGTTTGCCAGTTGCCGGTATCCACTGTGGAAGAGGCTCTTGCACAAATGGAGTGATGACTGGTTTTCGTGGGGAGTATCGCTTAATATATCCGGGATATGATGTCAGTGCGGGAACTGATCGGTTTTTTGTTTGGATTTTGGATGGTAATTAGTCTGCCCATTCATACGCATGCCCAGCAGCCAGAACTGGACAGTCTCCTTATAGTACTTGAAGATACCCCGGAAGATAGCAACAAGGTGAAGTTACTTACCCGATTGTCGCAGGTGGTAGAGGCCGATGACCCCACCGCGGCGATTATACATCTTGATGAGGCAATCACTTTGTCCCGAAAAATCGGATATTCCCACGGGCTTGCCCGGGCTACGCTCGATAAGGCATTTTTTCTATGGTATCATATAGGTGATTACGATGGCGCCACGCAGGCAAACCAGGAGTCTTATGAACTTTTCCAGTCTCTGGATGATGAATCCGGGCTTGCCAGTACTTATCAGACCTTCGCCAATATTGCAGAGATGAAAGGAGATATGGACTCTGCACTCTATTATCACAAAAAATCCCTGAAAATAAGGAAATCGCTTGATGACAAAATGTCTGAGGCCTGGTCTCTCACCAGTTTAGGCATTACCTATAGCAAACTTGGAATGTTTGACAGCGCACTTTACGCCAAAACACAGGCACTGCAGTTATATGAATCTCTGGGAGAATTGGGTGGGATCGCAAGTGTGCGAAATAATATGGGTATTATTTTTATGGAGAAGGGGCAATACAATAAATCTCTTGAAAATCATTTGAAGGCCCTGAAGATCAGAAAAGAGCTGGGAGATAAGCGAGGGATGATGGCTTCTTACCGGAATATTGGAGATGTTTTTCAGAAACAAGGCGACTTAAACCACGCGCTGATGTACTATCAGCAGGCAATGAAAATTAAAATCAGGAGCGAAAGCCGGGTCGAAGAAGCGGATACCTACTATTCTGTGGCGCAGATCAAAGAACTTCAATTGTTATATGATGAGGCGATAGACTATTACTCAAGGTCTCTGGCTTTGTTTCGCGATATGGGGAATACCGAGGCCATTACTTCCAACCTTCTCGGTTTAGGGCATGTGAGTAAGGCGATAAAAAACTATCCACAGGCAATCAAATACTATCAGGAAGCCCGGAAAATACAGATCGATACCGGCGACAAAATCGGCCAGGCAAACTCTGAACTTGAACTTGGGAATCTCTATCTTCTTACCAACGAACGAAACCTCGCTGAAAAGGCCATGCTTCAGGGCCTTCTCATAGCCAGTAAAATCGGCGCTGCGACCATCATCCGTGATGCTCATCGCGACCTGGCCAGATTTTACGCATATGATAATCAGTTTGAAAAAGCATTTAATTATAATGTTCAGTATGAACATATAAAGGACAGCATATTCATGGAAGAAAAGTCCCGTACAATAGGTGATATCCAGATGGAATATGAACTAATCGAAAAGGAGAATCAGATTCATGAATTAAATCTTCAGCGCGAAGTCAATCAACTGACCCGCTATGGGATGCTGATTGGGATGGCGGGAATAATTATACTGAGTATTCTCTCAATGGTCTATATCCGATACCAGATTCAGATCCGGGCCAATGTCATGCTCGCCCAGCAAAAGCAGGAGATTGAAGCAAAAAATAAAGAATTAGCTATTTCCAATATAGAACTCGATCAGTTTGCCCATGTAGTGTCCCACGACCTGAAACAGCCACTGCGCACGATTTCTAATTATTCTACCCTGATGGACCGGAAGTTCTCAGATATACTTGACAGTAATGGCAAGTCTTTTCTGCATTTTGTCTCTGACGGCGTCCGAAATCTCCATGAACTGGTTTCCGATTTACTGGATTATTCACAGATCAATCAGCAGCTTTCTTCGATTGAACAAGTCAACATGAACGAAGTTGTCTCTGTGGTGAAATATACATTGCGAAATCAGATAAAAGAAAAATCGGCACATATTGTGGCCGCTGACTTACCCACAGTTTCCGGCAATATTTCAGGATTGACGCAGTTGTTGACCCAACTCGTTTCCAATGGTTTAAAATTTGTTTCTGAGGACATTCCCGAAATCCAAATCGGATATGTGTTTGACCAGGGAGAACATGTTTTTTCGGTGAAAGATAATGGCGTCGGGATAGCACCAGAGTACCGGGAAAAAATCTTTCATGCCTTTCTAAGATTACATACAAGTGAAGAGTTTCCCGGCACAGGCATAGGACTGGCCATCGCACAAAAGATCGTGGCATGGCATAAAGGCCGTATATGGGTAGATTCTGTTCCTGGCAATGGAAGCACATTCTATTTTTCCCTCCCCCGGGATATTTCATAAAAAGCACGAAACAGAAGTTCAATTGAATATAAAATCATTCAGAAAATGACCCGAAATTTTGTTTAATTGTAACTTTATTCAGGTTAATTAATGATAAAGCCTGTTTCCAAAACACTCGCATGGCTTATTTTGCTGCTGATCTGTGCTCCTGTGTATTCACAGGAATTGACAATTGATGCCCTGGAAAATCGGCTGAAAGAAGCCGAAACACAAGAAGAACGGATTGATTTGCTTAAAGAACTCGCGTTTGAGTTAAAGACAAATGACCCGGAAAAGGCACTGCTCTATGCCCGGGAATCCCTGTACCAGTCAGGTAAAATTGGCGATGACCATGGCCGCGCAGAAGCCCATCATACCATAGGTCTTATCAACCGCTATCAGGGAGATTATGACGAAGCACTCGACCATTTTCTCAAGGCATTGGAGATTCGCAAAAGGATCAATGATGAAATTGGCCTTGCCCGCTCCTATAACAATATCGGGCAGATTTCAGATATCCAGGGAAACCTGGCGCAGGCGCTCGACTTTTATCGAAAATCCCTGGATCTGAGAACCAATATTAAGGACTCTGTGGGGATGGTATATTCTTATATCAGCATAGGCGAGATTTACGAAAAACAAGACGACTTTGAGGCCGCAATTTCTTCTTTCGCTGATGCCCTGATTCTTGCCAAAAAGATTGAAGACAAAAAAGGGCAGGCATTTTCTCACGCAAAAATGGGCAACCTGTTCTGGCGAATGCATATGTTTGAAAATTCCCGATCTCATTATGAAGATGGGCTGGCGATTAGCCAGCAGCTTCAAAGCAAATATGATATTTCTCTCAACGATATTGGGCTTGCCAGAATTTTTATCCAGGAAAAAAACTTCGAAAAAGCACAGCCTCTTCTGGAAGAAGGACTCCAGCTTTCAATGGAAACCGGTACGCTGGAAAATATACGGGATGCTTATCTGGGCCTTTCCCAAAATTATCAACTAAAGAAAGACTACCGCCAGGCATTTCATTACCAGGGCCTTTACACACAGATAAAAGATAGCCTGTTTAATCAGAATAAATCGGAGTCTATTTCTGCCATTCAGGGGCGACATGAACTGGAAACCAAAGAGCATGAGATTGAAGAACTTCGAAAAAACCAGAATATTAACAGGCTGCGTAATTTTTCTATGCTGGGAATTACTGCCGGGGTTTTTTTGTTGGTAATCCTTGTTGTGATCTACTATCGTTACAGAATTCAAACTCAAACGAATCTGAAACTCTCTGCCCAGAAAAAAGAAATTGAATCGAAAAATCACGAACTGGAAATGTCGAACCGGGAGTTGGAAGACTTTGCACATGCGGTTTCCCATGATTTGAAACAACCTCTTCGCACAATAGGAAGCTATACAGGTCTTCTGCAAAAACGATACGGCAATCTGTTGGGGGAAGAAGGCGAAGAATATGTGGAATTTATCCGGGGAGGCGTGTTCAGATTGCATACGCTCTTGTCCGATCTTCTGGTTTACTCCAATGTCGGCGAAACTGATTCGTTTGATCAGGAGGTAAATATGAACGACCTGATGCGTTCGGTCAAAGTAAACCTCGATCAGCAGATTGTAGAGACGCAAGCCAGGATTTCTTTCGGAGAAATGCCCACGATCAAGGGAAATTACTCGGCGCTTTTACAATTATTTCAAAACCTGATAAGCAATGGCATGAAGTTTCAGCCTTCAGGGCGTATTCCGGAAGTAATGGTTTCCTTTTACCGCCAAAATGAATACAACCGTTTCGAGGTAAAAGATAATGGCATTGGGATATCTCCGGAATACCAGGAAAAGATTTTTAAAGCATTTCAGCGCCTCCATACCCAGGAGGAATATCCCGGCACAGGCATAGGTTTGGCCATCTGCCAGAAAGTCGTACACCTCCACGGAGGCGAAATCAGCGTTTTCTCCAGTCAGGGAAACGGAAGCACATTTATCGTAGATCTGCCGGTCGATTATAAGGTCGGGACAAAAAAGTGAGGAAATATTTGCCCGTAATGTTACGTTTTGCAAGTGTACCGTAACTAAATAGTAAATCTTTTTATCACCTTAAACACAGATTTACAATGAAATCGTTATCCGCTTTTATCATTCTGATTGTCATCACTTTTTCATCAGTGTCTGCACAAAGATGGATCAATGACTCTCTCCTTTGGGTAAAAGGTCCAATGAAAACATTTACCATTAAACATTTCCAGACTATACAGTCCGCTAATGGAGAGCTTATTTCCCGTGAACTTACGGCTCCTCTGCCGAAAAATATTTTCAATGATACGCTTTTCTTCTTTAAAAATGTTTTCAGCAAACTTCAGGTTCAGGATGTGAGACTCGCCAAAAGTACGCCTGAAGGAGAAATGGTATTCGTGCATGTAAGCGCTGCGATGGGGCGCCGCCTTCCTTATGACTATTTTCGAACTTCCCCCAAACTGCGCACATGGGCCAAACAAAAGGGTTTTGACTACAGCAGGTATATAGCTTTTAAGGTTCAGGAAAAGGGAAGCCAGTATAAAATTGTCAGCCGCTGAGGCAGATAACTAACAGATATTTAAAGGGTAATTCAATGTGTGCAATACAGATTGAATTACCCTTATTTTTTTAGTCCACTTTGATTTTCTTCACCATCCAGGCGCCATCCTCGCGCAACAGACGGGCAATATATATGCCCGGTGATATATGTGATAGGGAAACAGAAACTTCTGATGGTATATAAGCCTGTTGCAAAATGATTTTCCCCTGCAAATCCATCAGGCTGAAATCAACCGTCATTTTGCCCGTACCCTCCAGCGATTCAATCGAAAGCATCTTCGCCTGCGGCTCATACAAGATCCTCCATTCCATTGGAGATAACAGGGATTTGATCGCCGTGGAGCCCTCGCCCGCATTGATGCGATAGGATGCAGTCTTGAGCGTGGTAATGACTACCAGGCTAGAGTCGTGAAGCAGGTGCATATGGTAACCCCCAAGAATTTCCGGATGAAAGCTATAGGTACCGGGAGAGGACCAGGTATCTGTGGAAGGATCAAATATTTGAAGAAGGGTATGTGGGCCAAAATTAAACTCTCCAAAGCCAAAAACCCATACTTTTCCATCAGGCATAAGAACTCCGGCGGTCGCCTGTCCCGGAATTACCAGACTATCAGTGATCGTTGATCCTGTGCCCGTAGCATTCACTATGATTGCTTCCTGACTAAAAGAAAAACCATCATCCCAGGTCAGAATTCTTCCGTCTGAAAGTTTAACTACATTGCCGGGATACATCGGAATAATGGGATCGGCATAAGTGATGCTTTGGGTTGAAATGTTGTAATACTGGCCACCTGCACCTGTATGAAAAAGAATTCCGTTGTCAAGTACAACTATCGGTCGGCCACCGGCATCCAATGGCCCAAAAAGCCCGCTTTGGTCAGTCCAAAGCATTGTTTTTGTGTTGAAGGTGGCGTAGTCTCCGTTGGTTGACGTCAGCCATATATTGCTATCAGGCGTGACAACCGCAGATGTACCGGTGTAAGGCGAATCTCCAAAAGGTACGGTATCCAGTTCGACCCAGGTCTGGGTAGTTACGTCGTACATTTCTACCCCATGGGTGCGCAGCATGATGCTGTCAAGGGTAAAAATAGACTTATAACCTTGTCCGTCCATTGAAACGATATTGCCATTGGGAAGCGTAACAACGGTGGGGGTTATGACCTCGGCATTCAGGTCTGGTCCCTCTGCCCAGGTTTCTGTTGCAGGATCATAGATGTAAGACTTTTTGCTCAGCCATATTTTAGTATTGGGTGCGAATTCCTGTTTTTGACCTCCCCATACGATCACTTTGCCATCGGGGAGTACGGCTGAAGCCGTGTAAAGCAGGCTATCGGGGAAGCGGGTCGTTTCGCGGATAGGAATGGGACTCTGTGCGGAAGCGGCGAAACCACCTAAAAGCAGGCATAAGATGAGAATTTCAGTAAGATTTTTCATTTGTCAGGAGATTTTGTTGTAAAGCTCCTGCAAGCTCCTGAAAAAGGATTGGCGACTCAATTACCCTTTTGGGTGATTTTGGGTGGAGGGTATCCCCTACAAAGTCAAAATCTCCAGATTGTGGTTGGTGTAGATGCAGATATGTTCTAGGAATTTGGGTTAACATTTGTTAATTTTGGGTATGGAGAATATTTTTTCTATAGCATTGCGCAAAATATCAGAGGCCCTGGATGCGGAACAAATAGACTACATGATTGTAGGTGGATTTGCAGTAAGTTATCACAACCGTGCCAGGACAACCAATGATATTGACTTGGTCTTACAAATTCTACCTGATCATGTAAATAAAATATTAAAATACTTTCCAGCATGGCAAGGATTTGAAGATGCCTTTAAAGCAGATGTAAAAAGTGGAATGCTGTTTAATATAACTGATTTTGACACAGGAATCAGATATGATTTTATGACATTTCAAGATACTGAGTATAATTGGTCAGCTTTTAATCGCAGGCAAAAAGTCAGTTTTTTAGGAATTTCATGTTATATGTCCTCACGTGAGGATTTAATTATTTCAAAGCTGAAATGGTATAATTTAAGCCACAGTGAGAAACAAATGGAAGACTTACGTTTTTTACTGCTGGATGAAACGCTTAATATGGAATACCTCCAATTGTGGACAACCAAACTAAAGCTTCCTACACATGGACTTCTGGGGTAAAAAAATAAATGTAACCGAAGATGCTGCCAGACGTCAGGTTGCGATCATCAATACCTTTTCTCCTGAGAAGCGTTTCCAAATAGCGCTTGATTTTGCTAATATGGGTATAGATCAAACCTTTTCCTGGATACGCTCCCAGCACCCGGAATTTAGCGAACTGGAGATACGATTGGAATTTGTCCGTCTAATGTATTACCAACCAGGCGAGATAACTGAAGCGCATTGGATACATTACAAGACGGTGATGGAAGAAAAGATCAGGAAAGACTGGACATCCCGTTTTAAGAATATGATGGCTGCAAATCGCTGGACCTATGATGATGTTGCAAAATACGGACGATTTCGAAACGGAGAGGTTATTGAGGCAACGATCAGCAGAGGCTTACCATCTTTTGCAAAACTGGCTGTGGTATTATTTGAGCAAACACAAAGCGGTCAGAAATAGTACGCTGAAATTCTTCCCTACAAAGTCAAAATCTCCAGATTGTGGTTGGTGTAGATGCAGATATCCGCAGCAATGGTCAGGCTTTCCCGCACCATTTCTTCCGCACTGAGATGCGGGGCGTGTTTTTTTAGGGCTAATGCCGCAGAGCGGGCATATACTCCACCCGAGCCGATGGCGAGGATTCCCTCATCTGTACTGATCACATCTCCGGTTCCGCTTATCATCAGCCCCTCTCCTTTATCCATTACCACCAGCATTGCTTCCAGTTTTCGGAGGTAACGGTCGGTACGCCAGTCTTTGGCCAGCTCGATTGCCGAGCGGCGAAGATTGTTCCGGTGCATATTGAGTTTTTCCTCAAATTTTTCCACCAGCGTAAAAGCGTCAGAAGTCGAGCCGGCAAAACCTACCATGATATTACCATCGCCGATCTTACGCACTTTTTTGACGTTACTTTTGGCTATGGTATTGCCCATAGTTGCCTGTCCGTCAGCACCCAGGGCTACCTGGCCGTTGTGGATAATGCCAAGAACAGTTGTTGCGTGAATTGTGGGCATTTCTATTGTTTACTCCCGGTTGCGTAGGGTATGGATGTTGTTGTCTTTCTTGAAGTTGAAAACGTCGCCAAAGTTTTTGTTACGACGCTCTTCGAGAAATTTCAGGCGTGGGGCAAGCTGCTCTTTGTCAATGACCAGCCGGTCTTTGCCATAAACGGCATCCTCCCGGGAGCTGAAATTAAACTCATAGTCAGGGCTCATGACAATCGCTTCTTCGGGGCATACTTCTTCACAATATCCACAGAAGATGCAGCGGAGCATGTCTATCTCAAAGGTTTCGGGATATCGTTCCTTTTTGTCATCGGTTATTTCTGCAGCCTGCATACTGATTGCCAAAGGCGGGCACGCACGCGCACACAGCCCGCAGGCTACACAACGCTCTTTGCCTTCCTCAGCTACGAGTACGGGTCTTCCCCGAAATTCAGCCCCAAGAACAGGCTTTTTCTCCGGGTACTCGATCGTAACCGTTGGTTTAAACATGTGCTTGAAGGAGAACCACATGCCTTTGAAAATTTCAGGGAAATACAACTTTCCCATAAAATCGAGATTGCGCTCTTTTTTGCTACCCTTGATAATGCCTTGTTTCGTTGCCATACATTCTGTCTGAATATGCTGCCTGAATATAAAGTCGGTTAAAATTATCAGTCTTTCCTCATTCAACCAAACATTTTCCTGAATTGTTGGGTGAAAGGTCATCAAAGAGAGAAAATTGATTACATTCGTCTCATGATGTGGAGGGATTTTAAATATTTCATCCTTATTTCCCGCCCGGTAAATGTACTCATCTCCCTGGTGGCATTTTCTGTATCCTGTTTTCTGGTCAATCATCGCCATCTGGATTTTCTATCTGATCCAAAGTATTGGGCGACGGCATTCACCATTGCTGTGATTGCCGCTACCGGATACTGGATCAATGATGTGTATGATTTTCGTATAGACAGAATCAACAAGCCGGGGCAAACAGTTGTCAACGCTTTTCTTTCTGTCAAAAAAGTATTGACCTTTTATTTTATTATCAATGGCGTTGTGTTACTGTTTTCGCTTGGTTATCTGGGGTTTTACCACGGGAAATACGTTGTCACATTTATCAATTTCCTTTCTGTATTTTTACTTTTCTTCTACGCCAGCTATTTCAAGCGGGTGAGTGTAGCAGGCAATCTGGTGATCTCTTTCCTTATCGCCCTGGTGCTCATTCTTGCTTCTTATTTGTATGATGACCTCAATATGGCGTTGATCTGGACCATTGTTTTTGCCTTTGAGGTTACTTTTATCAGAGAAATTACCAAAGATGTGGAGGATATTGAAGGGGATCTAACCTATGGTTTACGCACTTTACCCATTCAGGTAGGTATTGCTACTACGAAAAGGATTCTGATGATCCTTTATGTGGTATTTTTGATTTCCTGTTATCTTCCTTTTTTGTACCTGCTGATGGTCAGAGAAGAGACCAACTGGTTGTATCTGATTTTGTCATTTGTACTCGTCCAGCTTCCTTCCGTCTGGCTGATGATTCATCTCTCCAAATCTACAGAACCCGTCGCATTTGGCAGACAGAGCCGTTATCTGAAGTATTTGATGCTGACAGGAATTGTTACGCTATTTTTTTTGTGACTAGACCGAAAGGATTTCCACCAGCTTGAGGAGGTTTGGATTGATCGACTGATGTTGTTTGCAAGCCTTGATAAATGACGTGTATTGCACCTGGCCTCCAATAATACCTGCCATAGAATTTGACAATCCTTCCATCAGCCCTTCAACAGCAGCTGCACCCAGACGGCTGGCCAGTACCCGGTCGGCACAGCTAGGGGTACCGCCACGTTGAATATGCCCCAGCACCACTACCCGGATAGAGTAATGGTTGAATTTTTGCTTGATTTCCTCCGCTACCTGAAAAGCCCCTCCGCCCTGGTCTCCCTCTGCCACCACGATAATAGAGGACGACTTACTTCGTAGCCAGCCTTGCTCCAGTTTTGAGATAATATCATTAATAAATGTGGGGGTTTCGGGGATCAGTACGGCCTCTGCACCAGCTGCAATACCAGTATTCAGGGCAATAAACCCCGCATCTCGTCCCATTACCTCTATGATAAACAATCGGTTATGGGAGTCTGCTGTGTCACGGATTTTGTCGATCGCATCCATTGCGGTATTGAGCGCTGTATCATAACCAATGGTGAAATCTGTGCCGTAAAGGTCGTTATCTATCGTGCCCGGCACGCCGATAACAGGAATGTTGTGCTCTGATGAAAAAGCTTTTGCACCTGCAAAAGTTCCATCTCCGCCAATGGCAACCAGCCCGTCTATTTCATGTTTTCTCAGGTTTTGAAAAGCTTGTTCTCTCCCCTCTACGGTACGGAATCTTTCGCTTCTGGAGGTCTTAAGAATAGTACCACCCCGCTGGATGATATTACTTACAGACTTTGCATCCATGGCGAAGATATTTCCATCAATCATCCCCTCATATCCGCGCATGATCCCAAAAGGTTCAATTCCGTTGGAGATCGAAGCCCTGACCACTGCGCGTATAGCCGCGTTCATTCCGGGGGCGTCTCCTCCGGAAGTATATACACCAATTCGTTTCATAGTTTGTTGTTTGGACGCCGAATATAAGTCTGAAGTATGGAAATGAAAAGCTGAAACACTACTGTTGATAGGAAATACGATAAATCAGATCAGCATGATCGTCAGAAACCAGCATCGAGCCATCCTCCAGTATCAGTACATCCACCGGACGGCCCCAGGCTTTTCCATTGTCCAGCCACCCTTCGGCAAAAGGCTCAAAAGCTACGGCTTTGTCTCCCTCCAGCGTTACCATAGAAATCCTGTAACCAATAGGCTCCGAACGGTTCCATGAACCATGTTCGGCAATGAAAATTCTGTTGTGGTAGGATTCCGGAAACATACTTCCGGTATAAAACTTCATGCCCAGCGCAGCACCGTGTGGATTTAGCTTTTGTGCAGGTGGGGTAAATTCATCGCATGATCTTTTTTCGCCATACTTGGGATCTGGAATATCGCCTTGATGACAGAATGGATAACCAAAATGCATTCCGGGCTTTGGGGCGTGGTCGAGTTCGTCCGCAGGCTGGTCGTCGCCCAGAAAGTCTCTTCCATTGTCGGTAAACCACAAATCGCCACTTTCGGGATGCCAGGCAAAGCCCACCGAGTTGCGAACCCCATGGGCATAAATCTCGTGCCCGCTGCCATCGGGGTTGATACGGGAGATCGAAGCGTAAATTTCTTCCTCTGAAAGGCAGATATTACAGGGTGCACCTACCGGAATGTACAATTTGTCGTCAGGACCAAATGCAATATACTTCCAGCCATGCCAGGCATTATTGGGCAACTGGTCAAAGACAAGCACCGGGGCGGGCGGGTTTTCCAATTGCGATTCAATCTGGTCATACCGCCAGATTTTGTCCACCTCGGCCACGTAGAGCGAACCATTGCGAAATGCCACCCCGTTGGGCATATTCAGGCCCGTGGCAATGGTATAGATTTTTTCAGCTTTATGATCTTTGTCGGCATCGACCACGGCATATACATTTCCCTTTGATCGTGTACCGACAAATATGGTCCCGTTTTCACCTAAAGCAAGGGAACGTGCATTGGACACACTGTCCGCAAAAATTTCAATTTTAAAACCTGCTGGCAGTTTTATTTTTTCTATCGGCGGATTTTTTTCGTTAATTAAGTTAGCGTTTAGACATCCGGAGAGCACCAGGAATATCATTGCTAAGGTTTTTGAGAAATGATGCATAATTCTATAACCTTTATTTGCTGTGTAATGTTCTCCTTTTTTTCGGTGACAGGCAAAGCGCAGACGAAGATTGATTCAATATTTCACGATAGTACCTGGCGATATTACCGTCTTCATGTACCGCCAGGTTATTCTCCGACATCTCCTGTACCGCTTATTTTCAACTTTCACGGACTGGGCTCTAATGCATTCGAAGAGGAGTTTTACACGCGATTTAGTCTGATTGCTGATACTGCCGGCTTTATTGTTGTATATCCTGACGGTATCCTGAATGCATGGAATGCGGGTTTTGTAATCGGCGGCACGGATGACCTCGGGTTTGTTTCTGCTTTAATTGATAAACTGGGCAGTTTGTATGCCATAGACCCGGCAAGAGTGTTTGCTACGGGAATGTCCAATGGCGGTTTTTTGAGCCATTATCTGGGCTGTGAACTCTCAGACAGAATTGCGGCCATAGCCTCTGTAGCAGGTACAATGACTGCTTTTGTGGAAGGAACCTGTAACCCGGGGCGGACCCTGCCGGTGCTTCATATTCATGGTACTGCTGATCAGGTTGTTCCATACAATGGCGGAAATTTATTTTACCGGCCAGTAGATAGTGTATTAAGTCTCTGGCAGGCAAATAATCAATGCCTGACAACTGACAGCACCCATCTGCCCGATAAGGTCAATGAAGGATCAACCGTCACTCGCTTTGATTTTGGTGGATGCGCAGATAGTGCGGAGGTAATTCTTTTCAGAGTAAATAATGGTGGGCATACCTGGCCGGGTGCGGTATTCCTGCTTCCCAATGAAAATACAAATCAGGATATAGACGCCAGTCAGGAAATCTGGGCTTTCTTCCGAAAGCACAAACATCCTAATCCCCGGCCATTGGCTACAACAGGAACAGAAGAAGATATTCGTACAGTCTCCCTTCTTTACCCTAATCCTTTCAGGGAATCACTACATGTAAAGTTGCTGGTAAATGAGCCTGTCACGGTTGATGTATTTTCCATTTCCGGACAGCAGTTTTTCTCCGGAAAATATAGCCCGCCAAATGGTTTGATGCGGATCAATACAAAAGAATGGCCGGAAGGTATCTGCATTATTAAAATTCAGACACCTTCCGGTATAGTGGTAGAGAAACTGATAAAGGAGTAATTTACCGGATCACCGTTACCGTTCCTGTTTCAGAGATCGAGCGAACTCTGTCCGCGTCCTGGTATTCATATTCAAATACCCAGACAAATACGCCTTCCGGCACCATATGGCTGCGGAAATACCCGTCCCATACACCATCTGGATTGTCTGTCTCAAATACGGCTTCCCCCCACCGGTTGAAAACTTTGAGGGTTCCTCCAAGAATATCACAGTCATAATACAACTGGAAGAAATCGTTGAATCCGTCGCTGTTGGGCGAAAAAGCGGTAGGTGCATAAATAGCGCAAAAACAAGAATGTCCGCCGACCAATACAGAATCTCCATCCACTCCGCATATATTTTCCACGCTTACTGTATATAAACCAGGTTGTGTTACCTGAAATACAGAATCGCTGCTGCCATTGTTCCATCGATAAGTTACCGCCTGCCCCTGTGAAGCGTCAAGCGCGAAGGTATCACCCTCGCAGAGGATGGTGTCCTGACCGAAGGTTACGGAGGGCGGGGTTACATATTTCACCAACAGATCATCTGTCTCCTCCCCACATTGATTATAGACGCGGATCTGATATTCTCCTTGTCTGCGCACGGTATAGGTAGGCAGAATAGATCCGTTTTGCCAGTGGTAGCGCACATTGGACTGTGTTACATCAAAGAAAACCGTATCCCCTGTACAAAGCGTAAGGTCATCGCCGAGATTTACGGGCAAGGGTTTTGCGATAAATTCCACCGCGATTTCATCCTCTCTGTCGCCACACTGATGGAAAAGTGTAACGTGGTACACACCTGAAGTGGTAACGGTACGGGTCGGGCTGATGACCAGATCGTCCCACAGATAATTTGCCCCTGGCCAGGTTACATCAAAGGAGACACTTTCGCCCTCACACAATACGGTATCCTTACCCAGATCGAAAATAGGCGCGGTGGTATAAGTTACTTTAATGGTATCCGACACAAAGCCACATTCATTGGTAACCCGCACCCAGTAAGTTCCCGGATTTCTTACCGTAAACCCGGCACCGGTAGTACCATCCTGCCAGAGGTGGCTGACTCCCGTTTGGCCGGTGGCCAGTTGAAGCGTTTGCCCCATACAAAGCAAGGTATCTCTTCCGAGATTTACTGCAGGCGGGGGAGTGAGATATTCGATTCGTTTGTCGTCCTGAGCAGAACCGCAGGTGTTGCTGACGGTCACAGAATAAACCCCTGGTGCATTGACAATCTGGCCGGATGCAGTTGAGCCGTTATTCCATAAATAAGTCGATGTCGGCGTCCATGCTGCATTGAGGATCAGGATACTTCCCTGGCACAATGCCGTATCATTTCCCAGATTGACAACTGGTGTTTGGTCATAGACAATATTGATAGAATCGCGATCCACACCACAGAGGTTGGTTACCTGCGCCCAATAGAGGCCCGGCCCGGTAATGGTAAAGGAAGGCGATGTCGAGTTGTTCTGCCAGAGATAGGTAGACGATGGTTGGGTTACATTCAGTGTCAGAATACTATTGTTGCACAAGATCGTATCGTTTCCGAGGCTGACAGGTACGGGAGGCGATTCGTATGAAACGACAATCGAATCCCTGTCAAATCCGCAGTGATTGCTGACAACAACCCAGTAAGTGCCCGGGGTTGAAATGGTCTGTTGTGCTGATCCGGATCCATTTTGCCATTCATAAATGGCATTGGGAAAGGTTACATCCAGCGCAAGGGTTGTGCCTGCGCATAAGGTAGTATCATTTCCCAGATTCACAGTCGGAGGTATTTGTGCCGTAACTACAATGGAGTCGCGTTTTGTGCCACAGATATTTTCCAGTTCTACCCAGTAAAGCCCGGGAGTCGTAATATTAAAGGTGGAACCCGTGGAGCCATCCTGCCAAAGGTAAGTGGGACCCGGCCTGAATACATCCAATAGGATAGATTGCCCCGGACAGAGAATTGTATCATTTCCCAGATCAATATTGAGGGAGGAGTCGTGTTCTATATTAATGGTAAAAGTCTCGGTGCGGACAAACCCACAGTTGTCGGTGATTGCAGCGATATATGTGGTTGTGCTATCGGGGAAAGCAAGAGGGGTGGCAATATTGGGATTGCTAAGCCCTGCGGCTGGGGTCCAGTTGTAAGAAACCCCACTCCCAACCCCCAGTTGAAGCGTATCGCCCTGGCAGACCAGCGTATCGAGCCCAAATGAGAGATAATCGACACAAAACCCCTGCTGATTGCTCAAGGCACCCGTGCCGGCCGTAAATCCCCAGTACACGTTAGGGTTTCCGCCAAATATGGTATTGATAATATTGCCAGCGTAAGTGAGGCGAAGGTTACAATCAAAATAAATATTCAGGCTGTCAGTAAAAGGATTCCAGCTTACGCGCAGGTCGTGATACTGGCAGTCTTCCACATTACCGTTGGTTGGAAGCATACTTACAGGCCCGGCGAGGTTGGTAGGCGCCAGGTGGCTCACATTTCCGTTGGAAATAATCGCCATATGATCGGCCACCGGGTCGCCCCAGTTGCTGTTCTGGTAGGTGTCAAACTCTACTCCAATAGATGGGCTAATACCAGCAAAACCCATTCCTCCCCCCAGGCTTCCTACACTTGTACTTACAGATTGAAAAGCAAAAACCACCCCATCAGCCCCGCCATCACTGCATCCTAAAAAAATTTGCGCATAGAACTCAAAATTTTGACTCAGGTCAATTAAGTTTGTATACCAAACGGAGCCGGCTTGTGAGCCGAGCGCAGGGGTAAGGGTATAACACGTAGGACCATTGGGTACAGCCGAGCCGTTAAGGGCAAATTGACTAAAAAGACCAAAAGGAAGACCCACAATAGTTAAAAAAAGTAAAATACGCTTCATCAGAGGAATTATTGGGGATTACACAAGCTGAGAAAAGTAAAAATAAAACTAATTCGTTGATTTTTGATATATTAGCTAAACGGTTTATAATCAGCACTCGCTAAACACGCTTTGTATGGCCAAAAACTACTACTACTCCGTCGGTAAAGTCCGATCTTTATCTTTTGATTTAAAACGGTACCTGCTGGTATTTATTCTTGGTTTTGGGATAATTCTGGTTTCCGCACAGGTTACCATAGAAGGAGAGGTGATGAGTTCTGACGATGGCTCGGCACTTGTAGGAGCTACGATTTTGGTTAAAGGAACCACCAATGGCGCTTACTCCAATGAAAATGGAAAATTCTCCCTAAAAACCAATAAGCCTTTTCCCATTCCCCTGTTTGTAAGCTATATCGGATATGATACTCTTACTTATATCGTAACCGGTCCGGAGCAGAAAGTAAAGGTTGCGCTGGAACGTGGCGCAGTTACACTGGATGAGGTAAATATTTTTACCAGTGCGTATGTCGAAAGACAAAAACAATCCCCCCTTTCGATTGAGTCTATTTCGATCAATGGTATCAAAGAGACGCCTTCTGCCAACTTTTACGATGCGCTGGGCTCTCTTAAAGGCGTAGATCTCACTTCTGCCAGTATTGGCTTTAAAGTGATCAACACCCGTGGTTTTAATAGTTCTGCGCCTGTTCGTTCCCTTCAGATTATTGACGGTGTGGACAATCAGGCACCGGGACTTAACTTTTCTCTTGGCAATTTTTTGGGTGCTTCAGAATTGGATGTCGAAAAAGTAGATTTGATCGTAGGGGCAAGTTCTGCATTCTACGGCCCCAACGCATTTAACGGGGTGATCAGCATGGGTACCAAAAACCCTTTTCAGCACAGAGGGCTTTCGGTCATGGCGCGAGTAGGAGAACGGAATCTGGGCGAATTTTCCATGCGCTATGCCCGAGCTTTTGCCAATAAAGAGGGCATAGATAAATTGGCTTTTAAGGTGAATATCTATTATCTCAGGGCTGACGACTGGGAGGCTGACAATCTCGACCCTGTGGACGATTCCAAAGTTCAGGCATATAATCCGGGCAACTATGATGCCGTTAACCGCTATGGCGACGAAAACCTGAATGGTGGTATCAATAATGGCACCAGCGTCAATGATCAGGTGATTAACCCCGGCCTGGGCAGATGGCATCGCACCGGCTATCAGGAGCTGGATCTGGTAGATTACAATACACGAAACCTCAAACTTTCAGCAGCGGTTCACTATAAAGTAGCAAAAGATGTGGAGCTGATTGCGGCCAGTAATTTTGGTAATGGAACCACCGTCATGCAGGGCGACAACAGGTATAGTCTGAAAGATATTCTGTTTTTCCAGAACCGCCTGGAGATTCGTAAAGAAAATAAATTTTTCCTGCGTGCCTATGCAACCAATGAAAATGCCGGGAACTCGTATGATGCCGTATTTACAGCTTTCCGCCTTCAGGAAAGAGTAAAGGATGATATCACCTGGAGTACGGACTATCGCAACTATTGGGCGGGACTTTCTACCTCCAACCAATTTTACGTACCCCCCACACAAGGTGTCAACGGCCTCAGAGGAGGTATGCGGGGAAGAGTGATGGCATTGGAAAATTTCCCCAAACAGTCGATTCCCTATCAATTTGATGTAGCCAATAGTGTGCTGGCGGGAAATATCGATTCTCTCACGGCATGGCATGCTCTCGCGCGCAATTATGCGGACAACTATCAGTTTCCCAGGCTGGTTCCCGGTACGCCTGAGTTTCAGCAGGCATTTGATGAAATCACTTCCACACCTATCAGCAGGGGAGGAACCCGTCTGGTGGACAGATCTTCCCTGTATCACCTCCATGGAGAATATAAATTTCAGCCAAAATGGGCCGAAGTCACCGTTGGTGCCAATACTCGAATCTATGCGCCTATTTCAGAAGGTTCGATTTTCAGTGATACCCTCTCCTATGTCTGGCAGACACAACCCGATGGAACCCGGGTAAAAGTTGACTCCTCATTTAACCAGATCATCAACTGGGAAGTGGGTGCCTACACCGGGATTCAGAAAAAATTTGCAGACGGAAACCTGACGCTGAACGCAACGCTTCGGGTAGACAAAAATCAGAACTTCAACTTTGTACCTTCCTATGCGGTATCAGCCGTGTATAATCTGAATGAAAGAGATGTTATTCGTATCGCGCTTTCTTCCGCTATTCGAAACCCAACGCTGGCTGACCAGTACCTGTATTACGATGTGGGCAGAGCGATTCTGGTAGGGAATCTGAATGGATTTAATAACCTCGCTGATACCAGCTCGCTGCGTCAGTATTTCGAAACTTCCCCACAGGATGCCAGCCTGGTCAAATATTTTAATATCAAACCTGTTCAGCCGGAAAAAGTACAGACCATTGAGGTGGGCTACCGGTCGATGTGGTTTAATAAATTATATGTCGATGCCAGTTATTATTTCAGCCGGTACAAAGATTTTCTGGGGTACAATATTGGGGTAGATGTGCGGTTTTCTCCTACTTTCCCCGATATCCTGATCGCTGCCCAGCCTTACCGCGTTGCGGCCAATGCTACAGATGTGGTTTTTACTCAGGGCGCATCGCTGGGGCTTAGCTATTTTATCAGTCCAATCTACTCTGTAAATGGGAATTATTCCTGGAACCGCCTTTCCTCTCAGTCTGATGATCCGATCATTCCGGCTTATAATACACCAGAACATAAGTTCAATATCGGTGTATCTGCCCGTAATGCCACGATCCTGAAGATCAAAGACGTTGGGTTTAGCGTCAATTACAAATGGATTCAGGGATTTGTATTTGAAGGTTCGCCCCAATTTACCGGACAAATCCCCACTTATGATTTGCTGGACTTACAGGTAAACAAAAGAGTTCCCAAAATCAAAACTACGTTTAAATTAGGGGCTTCAAACGTACTCAACAATAAAGTATATCAACTATACGGCGGACCGAGAGTCGGTCGTATGGGGTATTTTACCATTCTTACCGAACTGGATACTATTTAAAATTAAACAAAAATTACCTTAACCTTTAATGCAATTAAAAATGAGAAAAACACTTACGCTACTCCTAATCGGCTTTTGCTGCCTGTTTGCCGGCAAGGTTGATGCACAACAGCGATATCTGGATGAGATGTTTACAGATGTCGTGCGAATTGACAGTATCGTTTACGGCTCTAATATATCTGTTTTTCCTCCTGCGGGTTTGAAAGATCTTATCATGGATGTGTACTATCCTGCTGGCGACCAGGATACCAACCGTGCACTTGTACTGCTGGCTTGTACCGGCAACTTCCTCCCCCGCCCGATCAACGGTGGTGCAAATGGAACGATTAAAGACAGTACAGTCGTAGAACTGGCGCAAAGATTAGCAAAAAGAGGATACGTAGTCGCTTCTTTCTTTTACCGTCAGGGATGGAGTTTTACCAACCCCAGTCAGGATATTCAGACAGCTACCCTGCTTCAGGCTGCTTATCGCGGTATTCAGGACGCACGTACGGTTGCCAGATTTTTCCGTGAAGATGTTGCAGAATATGGCAATACTTATGGAATCAACCCCGACAAAATTGCTATCGGTGGGGTAGGAACCGGTGGATATATCTCTATGGGAGCAGTATTCCTCGATGATTATGAAAAAGTCAAACTTCCCAAGTTTACCGATTTTACTACCGGTATTCCATTTGTAGATACTACCGTTCACGGCAATATCTGGGGCACAAACCAAACCCAGCAAAACGTACCCAACCACCTGGGTTATTCCTCCGAAATACAGTTTGCCTTCAATCTCGGCGGTGCGCTGGGAGACTCCAGCTGGGTTGATCCCGGAGATGCACCTGTAGTATCCTTCCATACGCCTCAGGATCCCAATGCACCTTATGATATTGGGGTAGTTATTGTGCCTACAACAGGAAACACGGTAATTGATGAAGCTGCAGGAAGTTATGCCGTAGCCAAACTTCAAAATAAATATGGCAATCACCAGATTTTTATCGATGCAGGTCTTACCGATCCGTTTACTGTTGCTGCAAATACCAACAACTACGATGCAGACCTCGCAATGAACCTTGAAGGCCTGATGCCTTTCGACAAGCCGTTTACACCTGGTGCGTATGATTGTGGTTTTGGCGGTGTACAGGTTCCCAAAGTGCCTGAAGGCAGCCCATGGGATTGGTGGGATCAGGGAGCTTTTATCAGTGACTGGGATTTGGCCACCGGTGGCAACCCCTTCCCCGGTGTTGTGATGAACTGTAACTCCCTCGCCAGCAACCCCGATATGTCTGCGACCAAAGGCCGTACTTATATCGACTCCGTCATGGGATACCTCGCTCCGCGTATGGTGATTGCGATGAGCCTCTATACAACCTCTATTGAAAATGAGCTGTTTGACCGCGCAGTTACGGTGTTCCCCAACCCGGCCCAAAATCTGCTCACCATCCGCAATGAAAATGCTTCCAACCTGATCAGTGAAGTGAGATTGATGGATGTTTCCGGCAGAACCTTGCAGTACAATAGTGGTCTGCGTACCTCTGAAGTTACGATCTCACGTGGTAATATTCCTTCAGGTGTATATATCCTTCAGATTCGCGCAAACAAAGGAATGACCACCCGTAAGGTGATATTCGAATAAAAAACAACTTACATGAAAATAAAAAAACCGATCCTTTGGGTCGGTTTTTTTTTTGCTCTCTTAGGGGAAAATTTCCGGCGGTTTTTGCCAGCAAAATGGTAGGGTCGATCTGTTTTTGCTTGGAAATCCTACGATTACTGCATAACTTATTAGTACTTTCTTCGCAACCTGCTCCATACCCTTCACCTGTTGATTGTGAAAAAGGCAAATACATTACTATTATCCACATTTTGCCTGCTCTTCTACTGCCAGGCCAATGCCCAGAATCGGTATCTGGATGAGGTTTTCACAGATGTGGTCAGACTGGACAGTATAATCTATGCGACCAATTTCTCAGTCTTCCCACCTGCCGGTCTCAAAGACCTGATTATGGATGTCTATTACCCAGCCAACGACAACGACACCAGCCGCGCACTCGTGTTGCTTGCCTGTACAGGCTACTTCCTTCCAAGGCCGATCAACGGTAGCCCTAATGGTACAATCAAAGACAGTGCAGTTGTGGAGATTGCCACCCGTCTTGCAAAAAGAGGATATGTAGTGGCATGTTTTTTCTACCGCCAGGGATATGAATTTGTCAACCCCAATCAGGAAGTCCAGAATGCAACTCTGCTTCAGGCTATTTACCGTGGAATACAGGATGCCCGCACCCTCGTGCGATTTTTCTGCAAAGATGTCGCTGAAAACGGAAATACCTATGGCATCAATCCCGATAAAATTACCATTGGCGGTCTGGGGACAGGTGGATTTATTTCTCTGGGAACTGCCTTTCTCGACAAATATGAAAAAATCAAATTGCCCATGTTTACTGACCTCAGCACCGGGGCACCCTATATTGATACTACCATTCATGGCAATGTCTGGGGAACGAACCAGACTCCCCAGAACATGCCCAATCATACAGGCTACGCTTCAGAAATCAGACTTGCATTTAACCTCGGCGGCGGGTTGGTGGATTCAAGCTGGATAGATTCTGGTGCGGTTCCGGTAGTTTGTTTCCAAACCCCTCAGGATCCTGTAATATCTTACAATAATCAGGGAATAATCTGGCCTTTCCCCCATCCTTCAATTATCCAATTTTTTTCCGGCAGCTATACCATCGCCCACCGGCAGAATCAATATGGCAACCATCAACTTTTCATCGATGCCGGTCTGACCGATCCCTTTACCCTGGCAGCTAATTCCCACAACTACGACTCTACTCTGGCTATGAACCTTGAAGGCCTTATGCCTTTTGACAGACCGTTTACCCCTGATACTTATGATTGCGGTTTTGGCGGCGTGCAGGTTCCCAAAGTACCTGAAGGCAGCCCATGGGATTGGTGGGATCAGGAAGCATTTATCGCTGACTGGGATGCTTTTACCGGTGGTAATCCCTACTCCGGTGCCGTTATGAACTGTAACGCCCGCGCCGGTAACCCTGACATGTCCGCTGCAAAAGGCCGTACCTACATTGACTCCGTGATGGGCTATCTCGCTCCCCGTATGGTCATTGCGATGAGCCTTTACACAACTTCTATTGAAAATGAACTGTTTGACCGCGCCCTAACAGTATTCCCTAACCCGGCTCAAAACCTGCTGACCATCCGCAACGAAAATGCTTCCAACCTGATCAGTGAAGTGAGATTGATGGATGTTTCCGGCAGAACCTTGCAGTACAATAGTGGTCTGCGTACCTCTGAAGTTACGATCTCACGTGGTAATATTCCTTCAGGTGTATATATCCTTCAGATTCGCGCAAACAAAGGAATGACCACCCGTAAGGTGATATTCGAATAAAAAACAACTTACATGAAAATAAAAAAACCGATCCTTTGGGTCGGTTTTTTTTTGGACCTTCCTCAAAATCTCCCATCTTTAAGGAACTAAAGAAGAAGGAATGAGCGATAAATTTGGCATATTTGGCCCCAGCAAACAAGAAATCTGGAAACAACTTGCACAGGAACTGGATGCAGATTTTGTGGCAGGAGGGTTTCGGCGAAAAGATAAGGTTGTAGCCTACCACCGCAACTGGGTGATCACACTTGACACGTATGTTGTCTCCAACGGTAAAACTTCTCAAACCTTAACCCGTATCCGCGCCCCTTATGTCAACCGGGATGATTTTCTGTTTACCATTTACCGGGAAAACTTCTTTACCAACATCGGCAAGTTTTTTGGACTAAAAGATGTCGTGGTAGGATATCCGGAATTTGACGATGCCTTTATCATCCAGGGAAATGACGAGCGCAAACTTAAGATGATGTTTTCAAACCCCAAAATTCGCGAACTGATCAGTTATCAGCCCGCGATTCATCTTCAACTTAAGGACGATGAGGGTTGGTTTCAGCCGAAATTCCCGGAAGGCATCAATGAGCTTTACTTTCAGGTTCACGGAGTGATCAAAGATATTGTCCGGCTGCACGATTTGTATGATTTATTTACAGAAGTGCTGGATCATCTTTGTGAGATCGGTACGGCCTACGAAGATGATCCAGCTACGATTTGATTATCAGAAGGAATAACCGGCTGCAAAAATCAGCTGAGATTTTCGGTCTGAGATTGCGTAGGTATTGCCCATAATGGTAACGTCGTCTCTGAACCTGCCCAGGTTAGGCTCATATTTGAGGTCAAGGACGATCTTTTTACCGAGGTCAATTCCCACGCCAGCCTGAAATCCTACCGTTGACTCACTGAATTTCCTTCCGTAATTGTCGATATTTGCCAGGTCTGACTTATTGCCCAGCTGAGTACGGAATACCGGACCACCCTGTGCACGCAGCGGGCCGAGTTTCAGTCCACCGATGACCGGGATTTCTACATTGTAATACCTTTCGGTACGCTCTGAAACATCGCCGGTCTGAGCATCAGTTACTTCATAGGTAGAGGCCGCCGTCGTGAAAAGCAACTCTGGCTGCACATACAGCCCAAGCAGTTGCACCCGGGCGAATACACCCATCTGGTACTCAGGGGTAGAGTTTTGAAGTGTGAGCTTCAACTGCTGTACGTCGTTGGCATCTTTGATGATCAGGTCATTGAGTTCTACTCCGGCAGAACTAATCCCTACCCGTGGCCCAAATTTCAGTTTTTGTGCTGAAGCAGATGGAGAAATCCCAAGTCCCAGGATAAAAAGCATCATCAGGGAAAGGGAGAGCTTTTTGATTGTTTGTTTAGCGATGAGGTTCATATGATTTACTATTTTGTCTGAACAGGTATGTCTATGAGAATTAGACGTATTAACAGACAAAAAAGTGCGGTCGGAGTTGCCTGATGTAAGGGAATTCAGGATAAACGTGTAATATAGATTAGCATGCGGGAAGAGGAAGGTGAAAATCAGTGAATCACCTCAAGGGTATCCCCCACGTTGACGGTGCCCCCTCCTTCATGAATCATTCCCATACCAAAAATCACCTTATCCCCCGTATTTCGGTAAATAGAGAGTGTGTGAAATGGCTCTTTTTCTTTTTCCCCGGTAGCCTGATTGACGTTGGTCATTACACACCGCCCACGTCGGGTCACAGGATAAAATATCACTTCCCCAATACGAATTTTTTTCCATTTGTCTTCTTCGTAGGGCTGCCCGCCGGTAAACACAAAGTTGGTGCGGAAGCGATCCATAGAGACCGGTTTTTCCATCAGGCTGTTGAGATTGTCGAGAGAAGCCTGGCCTGCCAGCAAAAATGGAAGTCCGTCAGAAAGGCTGTTGATTTCACCTGCGCGCTGATGTTTTTCCGCTACGGGGATTTTACTGGCATCGGGCATATATACCAGCCGGCAATCGATTTTGAGCACTTCGCTCAGCCATGCATCGGCATAGTGGCTGACAGCGAGCGTATTGCACTCATACTCCCAAACGGTGGCACGCACGACCTCACCCGCCTCCGGCAGCATACCGATCATCAGGGGTGGAATATCTCGGGTTTTGTGGCTGATAATCAATTGGTCACCCTGGATTTCCGGTTGCAAAAGCGCCATTTCCGGATACTTTCGCTGGGTGATGAAACGATTTTGTTTGTCCACCAGCATCCAGCGGCGGTCATATTGAGGCCCACGGTCAGTGATGTTCACCTTCTGAAGGGAAATTCCTCCAAGGGATTTGATTGGGTAAATAAAAATCTCCGATATTGTCATATGGTAAATTTGAAAGAAAAATCCGGATTATGAAAAATGAGCACGCAATTTCAACGGCACAGATGATCATTGAAGGATTCGATGGATATCTGAGGGAATTTAAAGAAATTACCAGCCGCGCCAAAATACGTTTTGAAAATAGAGACTGGCATGGCATTCAGGCAGACAGCCGCCGCCGGCTGAATCTCTATAAAAGGCAGGTTTCCCGCTACGCCCGGATTACGACTACTCATCTGGGAGAAAGTTTTTCTGATATCGATCTCTGGAAAGAAATCAAAAAAGAATATGCCCGGGTTTCCCTGAAAAAATTCGAATATGAAATTGCAGAGACTTTTTTCAATTCCGTTTGCCGCAAAGTACTCGGCGAAATCGGTGCCGATCTGGATATGATGTTTGTGGCTGACGAGCATACCAAAAGGGAGTATGCTTCGGAAGCGCCGATTTACCGTAGCTACCCCGGCAATCAAGATACTCATGAGGTGATCCGGCAATTGTTGCTCGATTGTCAGTTTAGCATTCCCTATGAAGACCTTGAACGGGATGTCGAGTATATTACTGCACAGATTGAAAATGATATTTTGAATCTGCATCAATCTGATGTTGAAACTCGCCTCGATGTCCTCAACTCGGTGTTTTATCGCAATAAAGGAGCCTATCTGGTCGGAAGAATATATTGCGCAGGAAAAGTATTTCCCTTCCTGGTCCCATTGCTGCATGGAGAGAATGGCATATTTGCAGATACGGTAATTACAGATCAGGATGATATGAGTATTGTGTTTAGTTTTACACGATCGTATTTCCTGGTAGAAGTCGAAATTCCCTCGGAGTTGGTGCACTTTATCAAAACCATCCTTCCGCTAAAACCTTACAGTGATCTCTACAATTCTATCGGCTTCAACAAACATGGGAAAACCGAGCTTTACCGGCATTTTTTGGTACACCTCGACAAATCTGAGGATAAATTTGTGGTTGCTCCGGGAATCAGGGGTATGGTAATGGCTGTATTTACGCTTCCCTCCTATCACATTGTATTTAAACTGATCAAAGACAAATTTGACCCGCCAAAGTCCATGAGCAAAGCGCAGGTGATGTCTAAATACAAACTGGTATCACTGCACGATCGGGTAGGGCGAATGGCCGATACACACGAATTTGAGCATTTTGTACTGCCCAAAAACCGATTTTCGGAAGAGTTGCTCGAAGAGCTGCTCAGGGTTGCCCCTTCTATTGTTCATGTGGAGGGCGATCAGGTGATCATTGACCATCTGTATACCGAGCGAAAAATGATCCCACTCAATATTTTTCTGGAAAATGCAGATGCCGGAGATATTGCCGCTGCCGTGGACGAATATGGCAACTGTATCAAACAACTCGCCGCCGCCAATATCTTTCCCGGCGACATGCTCCTCAAAAATTTTGGTGTTACCCGACACCGCCGGGTGGTGTTTTATGACTATGATGAAATTGGTTTCCTGACCGACTATACCTTTCGTCGGTTGCCCGAACCCAGCGATCTTGACGAAGTATATGCCTCCACGCCCTGGTTTGCCGTGGGTGCCAATGATGTCTTTCCCGAAGAATTTAAATATTTCCTTATTGGAAAAGAGGAGATTCGTTCGATATTTTTTGAACTGCACGATGACCTCTTTGACCCCCGTTTTTGGATCGATATGCAACAGAAGCAGATCAACGGAGAAATTGTGGATGTCTTTCCTTACCGCAGAAGAAAACGGTTTCTCAACACAAAATACTAAGCGGGTTGTTGGAAGTCAGATTGCGGTGCGCTTAATTTGCTCATATGGCAAATGAAGCTCCCCTTAAAATCCTCATGCTCTGCACCAAATTTCCCTATCCGCCCAAAGATGGCGGCACAATGGCTATGCATAGCATGATTCGTGGGTTTTCCAAAGCCGGGCATCAGGTTACGGTATTGACCATGAATACCAGCAAACATTACGTGTTGTTGCGTTCGCTGCCTGATGAGATTCTGCGAATGGCCAGTTTTTATGCGGTGGATGTAAATACAGATGTACAATTCCTGGATGCTCTTTCCAATCTGATCTTCAGCCGGGAATCGTATCATGTCATTCGGTTTACGTCCCAGGCATTTAAAGCCCAATTGGAACGATTGCTGGAAAAAAATGATTATGACGTGGTCCAGCTGGAGACACTGTACATGGCGCCTTATATTCCCGTCATTCGCGCCATGAAACCCAAGGCCCTTATTTCCCTCCGCACCCACAATATTGAGTATGAAATCTGGAGCCGAAGGGCCGATAATGAAAAAAACCCTATCAAAGAGTACTATTTTCGGGAAACATCTGCCCGGATAAAACGGTATGAAGAAGATACCTATGCCGCCAATCCTTTTGACGTCGTAATACCGATAACAGGAAAAGATGCGGGCATACTCAAAAATATGGGGGTAAAAACGCCTGTAATGGTTTCTCAGGCTGGTATTGAAGAAGAAGATCTCGATACCTCCCCGGTAAAAACAACGCCTCAATCTATTTTCTATATCGGCTCACTTGACTGGGGACCGAACCTGGAAGGCATAGAGTGGTTTCTGAAAAATGTATGGCCAAGGGTCACCAAAATGCATCCTAAAGTGAAGTTTCACCTTGCAGGGCGCAGTATGCCGGAAAAATACATCAAACTGGATGAGGAAAATATTGTCATCGCAGGCGAAGTGGAAAGCTCCGGCAAGTTTATCCGCTCCAAATCCATCATGGTAGTTCCTATCCTCTCAGGTAGTGGTATGCGGGTAAAAATTGCCGAAGGCCTGGCTTATGGAAAAGCAATTGTCGCTACAAGAATTGCCGCAGAGGGAATCAGCGTCAAACACGGATATGATATCCTGCTCGCAGACACGCCCGAAGAGTTTGCCAACTGCATCGCAGTACTGATTGAAAAAGAAAGTATGCTTACAACTATCGGACATCATGCCAAAGAGCTGTGGAAGCGGGAGTTGAAAAATGATAAAATCATCAGCACCCTGGTCGATTTTTACCGCAAGGAAGTAGCGAAAAAAGTAAAGTAAGCGGTGAATTCATTACCTTTGCACGGAAATCTTTCAGGAGAATGGAACCAACAATCACGCAGATCATAGAAGCGGTTATATTTGTCGCTGATCAGCCGGTTACACTGGACTTTATCCGTGATACTTTTCTGACCAAATCATCCGAGCACCAGGCAACGGGTGCCGGTAAGGAAGAGGACGCAGAGGATGAGCCCTGGGACGCCGGTGAATTTTCGCTTATGCAAGATCTGACAGAAGATCTTTGGGAAGAAATTGTCAAAACTTTACAGGAAAAATATGCCGGCGACAAATACCCTTTTG
Source organism: Bacteroidia bacterium (assembly GCA_041391665.1). Lineage (NCBI taxonomy): Bacteria > Pseudomonadati > Bacteroidota > Bacteroidia > Bacteroidia bacterium. The sequence continues at coordinate 1,534,883 of JAWKNO010000003.1, forward strand.
AAGTGCGAAAAGTCGGTGGCGGATGTCAGTTTTTTACCAAACCTGTTTTCCATCGTTATGTGCGGAAGGCTTCACTAAACAAAAATCAGAAAAGACTTTCCCGCGCCGCACTTGAAACGCTTTCCATCATCGCCTATCGCCAGCCTATATCCAAAGCGGAAATGGAGTTTATTCGCGGCGTAAACTGCGATTATGCTGTACAAAAACTACTGGACAAAAAACTTGTGCATATCACCGGAAGATCAGAAGGCCCGGGCCGTCCGCTGCTTTACAGTACCAGCCCCTTCTTTATGCAGTATTTTGGCCTTTCTGATATGGGAGACCTTCCCAAACTAAAAGAATTTGAAGAACTGGCAGAGGAGCATCAGGAATTGTTTCGCCAGCAAATGGACGATAAGATAGAAAACCCCAATGGCAAAGAAACCGGAGAGAAACCCGAAGAAAGAACCCTTCTGGAAGAACATGATGGAGGAGAAGAAGAAGGTGGTGAAGAAGCGTCTGGAAAAGACACCGCTGAAGAAACAACCTAGTGCACGGCCTCCCCGCGACAAGGATCCCAACGCTGCGAAAACCAATGCTGCTAAGGCGAATGTTAAGTCTGTAAAAGTCAATGAACCGATCAGACTCAACCGGTTTATTGCTCAGGCTGGTATCTGTTCCCGCAGGGAAGCAGACGATCTGATCGCCAAAGGCCACGTAAAAGTCAATGGTAAGATCGCAACAGAACTGGGGCTGAAGGTCGATCCGGCAAAAGATAAAATTGAGTATAAAGGGCAACTGCTGAAGGCGCAAAATTTTGTCTACATTCTGCTCAATAAACCGAAAAATATGATCACCACCACCAGTGACCCGCAGGGACGGAAAACGGTGATCGATGCGGTCGAAGGAGCTACCACTGAGCGTGTATTCCCTGTAGGAAGACTCGACCGTAATACTACCGGTCTGATCTTACTGACCAATGATGGAGACCTCGCAAAAAAACTGACACACCCCTCCCACAGGGTGCGAAAAATCTATTATGTAACACTCGACAAGCCGGTTTTGGAAGAAGATATGCAGCGACTTCTCGATGGAATCACCCTGGAAGATGGTGAGGCAAAAGTCGATAAAATCGACTACGCGATGGGACAGGAACGCAACGAAGTGGGCGTGGAAATCCACAGTGGGAAAAATCGCATCGTCAGGCGCATGTTTGAAGCAATGGGCTATAAAGTCGAAAAACTGGACCGCACCGCATTGGGGTCGCTGACTAAAAAAAATCTCCCTCGCGGAAACTGGCGTATTCTCTCGGAGAGTGAAGTTGCTTATCTGCGAATGATGTAAAAGCCATTTACCCGAAAAACCGGCAGCTTTTTGGGCTTGCCGGTTAATGGTGCATGTTAAGGATGTAGAAAAAGAACGAAAACTATCGTTTCAGCAACCGGGTGGTGTACTTTTGCTTCGGCGTGACAGCCGAAACAAAATAATATCCCGATGGCAGCTGTAATTCTACCGGGAAGGACATATTGCCCGCCGTATCTGTTTCTTTTATCTCTGAAAGGATTAATCTTCCCTGACAGTCTCTGATTTCAATTCTTACCGGTAAGGCCCCGGTTTCATTTAACTGGATGATCAATGGGCCTGAAAGAGCCGGATTTGGGAAAATGCTGAGCCCGCTCACATATTTTTTTACAACAATCTCTACGGTAGTCGAATACGTACTTTTTCCGTCAAAATCAGTCTGCCGCAACCGGTAACTCACGACGCCTGATATTTCCTTCCGGTCTGAATATTCATAAGCCATCACCTCCTCGCTGTTTCCCGCCCCATTTATCGTAGCGATTTCTTCAAATAGTGATTCTCCTATGGCTCGTTCTACGGTAAAAAAATCATTGTTTAGCTCGGAAGCGGTTTCCCATTTGATCTGGATGTGATCGGATATCTGTTCTGCCTGAAAAGAAATCAGTTCTACGGGAAAATTGTTGTTTGTGCCGGTAAGAATCGGCAACTGGATGCTGCAATTAGCTTTGCTGCCATAGAATGGGAAGTTTTGGCATACAAGGTTTGCTGCCGCCGCAAGCGCTGCGGGGTATGGCGTAATCTCGTTTCCACTGTTGTCGTATACGTGCACCAGGCCGGGTACCAGCAATGCACCTTCGCCGCAGACACCGCTGCCATCTCCGTTGAAGATAATGCCATCGCAAGTCTGCGCAGCCCCGCAATTGGGATTATCTATGATCAGGCTGCCATATGCATTAAGTATCATATCATGACCTGCATGAAGTTTTGCCCATGGGTTGACGACAATCAGCCCGCTGCCTGCCGATCCCGGAACCTGATTGGCAAGGTCTCCTGTTGAGACAACCCATCCGAAAATATCCAGCAATGCACCGCCAAAAATGTAGACAGAACCCGGACTGTTATTGATCTGATACCAGGCGTATTTTGCGACTGTAATATTGCCGGTATGAATATATCCCGCCGCTGGAAAATGCCAGACCGAATCTCTGATAATCACGTGGTCACTACTGGTCGGCGGACCAGCAGGGCCATTGCCAATTGCGGAAGTTGCCCAGACATTTGGATCGGCCCAGTTTCCGTCTTTTAGCGAGTAGTACGTGTTTTGAGAAAAAATTGAAGCAGAAAACAGATAGAAGCAGAGGAAAAATAACAGACTTTTCATCGGGTTAATTTTGGGTAAACAGTACCGGTTCTGTCCTGCACAAAGGACAAAAAAGGCATTGGATGGTCAGATACGAGAAAAATCCAGGGAGAATGATGGCTGCTTATCAGTATGCGGAATCCGAATCTTAGAGTACCCGGAGTTGTTTGGCTACGCTTTTGCCATTGGTTGTGATGACCATGACATAAGTGCCTGGCTGAAGATTGTGGGTCAGTGTCTGGGAGATATTGCCTTCGGCGTCTGTGCGCAGCGTAGAAGTGCTGATTGGCTGGCCGAGCAGGTTACGGATGATCAGGCTGGCATTTTCGTCAGCTTCGAAACCATCTGCTTTGATTGAGACATTGCTGCCGGAGATTGGATTGGGGAAAAGCGCCAGCTCGGGCGTTGCAACCACTCCGGGAGTTTTGAAAAGACCATTTCCTGTGAATGCGGGAAGCTGATTTTCGCAATCTTCGGCAGATGCATAGATAGAAAATCCTTTACAGATCAGCGATTGGATATAGTTGATACCTGCGGGTGTTGGCTCTACTTCCATTCCTTCTGCATCCCATGCACGTACGCGCTTGTTTACGATAATAGAACCATCACCGCAAACGCTTACATCAGTGCTTTTCAGCCAGAGGTCGCCAGATATTTCAGTCGAACCACAGGTTTTATTGTCAGACAGGATTTCTGCATTGCCGTACAGACCCAGGTTTCCGTTGATATAGATCAAAGATCCATTGATAAAATGTACGGAAGAGTTTTTATCGGCATTATTATTGGACTGGTAGAAATCGCTGATCGTAATCAGGGTTCCTTCTACTTCAAATGATTCACCGGAGAATACATAGGGGCCGGGATTTTCGATTCCGGTGATGATTTCATAGGTTCCGGAAGGGCGCACCGTAACGTTGCCTGTATGTGTATAGCCGGCTTCTGTCAGGTGTGTAAGGTAATGGCTGATGACCACGTGATCGGAAGCGGTGGGGGGACCGGCAGGCTCTGTGCCATTTTCTTCGGTTGACCATGATTGAGGATCAGACCATTCGCCCTCACCAAGACCTGTGGTGTAATAAGTATTTTGGGAAATAACAGAAAGAGAAAAAGTAAATAGCAGGGTGATCAGTAATAGATTTTTCATGTGTCTTTGTTCTGTCTGGTATTCGGGTGTAGGTAGTGTGGGTTATTAAATACAATACTAATATGACGCATGAAATTGGAAATAGATCACCCTTTCCAGCGAATGGGGAAGAAATGGCTTTCACTTGTGGAATTGTAAGTCTGAACGGGAGGTATAAAAAAAGCGGTAGCACACTTACCGGGCACTACCGCTACACAGAACATTGACTCGTTGTTCTGATTTGAAGGACGCTAAATTATTCAAAGCCAGAGGCCTTTTTTAGAAAATCAGTTTTTGTACCAGGGATCTTCCTGCCTGTTTTACCTGAATAAAATAGGCACCTGAACTCAGGGCTGGTGAGATATCGGAAGTAAATGAACCATTGCGACCGGCTCTTTCTTTGGAGAAATAAACCTCTTTACCGGCAATGTCCAGTATCCGGATTTCCATATCTGTATCGGCGCGTAAACCATGTAGTTCGATAAAGAACGGACCACCGTTGGCCGGATTCGGATATACAAACATCTGTGGGCCATCCTGATCGATCGTAACAGACACAATGGATGCGTAGCTGTGTTGCCCGTCAAAATCTGTTTGTTTCAATCTATACCAGATGGTTCCTCTTCCTGGTCTGCGGTCTGTAGTATTATACGTCAGAACACGGTCGCTATTGCCTGCGCCGGGAATATTTTCGAGCAGAGAGAATTCATTTCCATCATAGGACCGCTCGACAGTGAAAAAATGGTTATTGCTTTCAGAAGCAGTCGTCCATTCAAGCGCTACCGCATCATTCAGATAATTGGCGGTGAAGGACAATAGTTCGACAGGAAAAGTACCTCCGCCTGTGAATTTCGGATTGGTTTCTGTCAGACAATCACCCACTGTACCATAAAAGTTGAAGCCAAGGCAGATCTGGTTCAGCAACTGGTTGGTAGGAGGGATTTGTTCAACATTGTTGTCATTCCAGGCCCTCAGGGCATCCGGTATCACAAACTTACCATTGCCACAGATTTTCGCCTGGGTACCTTTGAAATACATATCGTCAAAAGAACCGCCATCACCGCAAAGCGCATTGTTCATGACCGTAAAACTCTTCGAGTTGACAATCAGGTCATCGCCAATGTTTATAATGGCTAAGATACCAAAAACCATTACACCTTCCCCATCACTCCCTGTGGTAAACTCTTTTTGGTTATGGAGGTCGCTGCTGGTGTGAAGTATACCTTCTACGACAAAAGAATCTCCCGCAAAAATAAAGGGATCACTGACCCCTGCGCCGGAAAAAATGTCAAATATACCATCAACGGAAACATATATATTTCCCCTGTAAATATAGTTTTTAGCTACCGTCAGATGGACTGAGTCGCGAATATAAACGGTATCATTGGAGGTTGGCGTACTGCTTGCCGGAATGGTGCCTGCTGCATTCATCGCCCAGGTTGTTGTAAGGTTCCAGTTTCCGTCGTTGACACTGTAAAAAGTGTCCTGGCCGAGGGAAATGGATACCGTTAACATAAAAAGTGCTGATAGTAAAGCCTGCTTCATAATACTAGGGGTTATTTCTGTCTCAACTTAAATTTCGTCTTATAGTAATTTTTCCCTCACGATAAATAACGTAATTCCATTGCCTTTCGTATTTTCTCAAAAAAACTCCGGGGATATATACCTTCCTGAAATGGATGATTTCCCTGATATTTATATCTGTGAAATCTATTCTTTAAATATAATCATTTTTTTGTTATGATTTTTGGGTAACGGCTGTTGTTATCAGTGAAAGACTTTCAATATAGCTCTATAGGCTTTGAGGGAGCGTAAAGAATGCCTGCTTCTATCAAAATTCAGGGGTGACCTGTCAAAATTGTATGTTTTATGGAATATATGATGAGAGGAGTCTCGTAATTTTTTGGGGGTCAAATTTGTTCAAAATTCTCTCTGCTACCTGCTTTTTTTGGGGAAAACAGATGTTTTTTTGTTCTCCTGAATTTTTCAGAAGCTGGCAATAAGTTGTAGTTTAGTATTCTAAACCAATTATTTCCCTTATGAAGAAACTGCTGATTTTTCCCTTGCTACTTTTGGCGCTTACTGGCTTTGCAAATGTCGCACAACCGGGATTCTGGAATGCGGGAGGGACCGGAACATTCTCTCTGTTGTTTCCGGAAGATAGTGCTGCATACAAAAAAATACAGATGGTTAAGGAGCAGGTTTCTATTCAACTTTATCGCGGATATGCCGTCATAAAGGGGTCTTATTTTATGTTTAATGATACGGAGGAACCTGTAAGCCTCCGGGTGGGATATCCGCTGAATGCCTCATTTGACGGAAATACCAGCAATCGGGAAGAAGTGCGGTTTGATTCTTTGTATGCCCTTAAGGCTTATATAAATGGCCAGCCTGCTCCTATCATTGCACAGCCACTCAATGGTACAGACGATTCCGGATACAATGACAACTGGTATATCTGGAATACGTTGTTTCCTCCCGGCGATACCACGCTTGTTGAAGTGTATTTCATCGTAAATACCAATGAGACCTCCATTTCCAAAGGATACGACCGGGACCATAATAATGGATTTATCTATCTGCTTGAGACCGGAGCTACCTGGAAGCAGCCTATTGTGCAGGGCGAAATACGCCTCCGGCTGATGGATAATCTCACCGCCGGCGACTTAAAAGGTGTCTCTCCGGACTCTGCGGTGATGCTTCACTCCGATGCCAGGACCATGTTGTTACATTTTCAAAACCTGTCTCCAACCGGTGATGACAACCTGGTGATTGCTTACACACCCAACATCCAGGATTTTGACTTCGCCAGTGTAGTGACTCAGGAGACCGCACTTTTCCGGGCTATTGATCAGTTTGCCACCGAAAACCTGCAACCGGGCGACTTTCTTCCAAATTCATTTGGCAGCCCCTTTGATGTCAGCGGCAATTCGGGTAGGTGGATCGGCGTGCTGTTTTTTGTGATGATTTATGGAATCCCCTTCCTTGCAATATTTGTGGTGATTGTACTGGGTTACCAGATTTTTCGTTTGGTGAGGAACCGGAAAAAACCTGTGCAGTAAGTCAGAAGGTTTTGGTGGGGTTTACGAGGAGAATCTGCATTAATTGCTTGTAGCCCATAGGTAATACTTTACTTTTTATCACCTAAATCTTTTGTCTGAAATTTGGGGGAAACTACAGTATAGTAGAGAAAAACAAGCACTTAGCCAACATTTTCGCTTATTTTGCTCAGTACGTGACAAAATTGGGAAAATGGCCCATAAACCTAATTTGAAATCCGGGCTGATGCTTTTGTCATGTGCTTAGTTAGAGAATATTATTTTAGGAAAACACATGCCTAAAAAATTACTCATATTCGATTTTGATGGGACTATTGCTGACACACTGGTGATTGCAGAGCAGATTATGCACGAACTGGCACCAGAATTTAACCTTCCAAAGGTGAGCAGGGAGGAGTTTATCCACCTGAAACACAAAAGTATTCCCGAACTACTCAAAATCTCAGGGCTTTCCTGGACACAGGTACCATTGTTTATCCACAAAGCCCGGCTGGGCTTCAAAAAGTATATTCATCAGGTACAACCCATTGCCGGAATGCCGAAAATCCTCCGCAGTCTGAAAAATCGCGGCTACCGCCTGGGCATCCTCACATCCAACTCCCCTGAAAGTGTGAGTACATTTCTTTCCCACCATGAGTTACAGCTATTCGAGTTTGTCTATTCTCCGGCCTCTCTTTTTGGAAAAGCGCGGGTCATACGCCGGGTGATAAAAAAAACTCAGCTGGAAGCAAAAGAAGTTGTGATGATCGGCGATGAGGTCAGGGATGTGGATGCAGCCCATAAAGCCGGGGTTGATGCGATTGCAGTGACATGGGGGTTCAATTCTGCCGAACTACTGCAATCTCATAGCCCGGGATATATTCTCGAAGAGCCGGAGGCATTCCTGCAATTGTTTCCCTAAATAAAAACCATTTTTCTACGTACATTTGCCCTTACCCTATACTCCTAGCTTCTGTATATGTCTATTCTTTCTCCTATCACCCGATCGCTGGGTACGATTACAGACAGAATTATCTGTATTGTGTTTGCTATTGTCTTTGCGCAGGCACCTGTATATATGGCCCAGTATATTGATGTGCTGTCTGGCGCTCAAATGGAGTCGCAGAAATTGTACGAAGATCTGGTCGAGCGGGCTTCCAAATACGAGCTTACCATCGACGAATTTCTTGAACGCCTGAAAGCCAACCCCGATGTACTTGTAAAGGAAAATGCCGAAGCTTCGGAAAGTGCGGTCAACCGGTACAGAAACTATACGGAGGCATTAAATGCGCTGCTTGAGAGTTCGGTGTGGAATAAACCTTTCCGCCTGATCAAATACTACGATCCATCAGTAAACGCCGCCATTCAATTTGAACCGAACGTACCGCTGACCTGGGAGGGCATTATCTACGCCTTCATCGGCCTGGTACTGGCGCTTGTCATCATCGGGCTTTTTTCAAGCCTGTGGAATGCCCTGTTTAAGAAAAAAAAGGACATCACTGAGAATGTCCATTCATAGTTTTTTACAGAAATCAGTTTCCCACATAAACCGTTTTTCGGTTTACAAACTCCATCATTCCGTCTTTGGCGAGTTCCCTCCCATATCCGGAGCGTTTGCTTCCACCAAACGGCAAGCGCGGATCAGATTTCACCAACTCGTTGATAAAATAAGCGCCGTCGCTTACCTGACCGGCGTAAGATAATGCGCGTTCAATGTCAGTCGTACAGAGGGTTACGCCGAGGCCAAATTTGGAATTTTCTGAGAGGGCAAATGCCTCCACTTCGTCTTTAGCCCTGATCATTGCAGCCAGCGGACCAAATGTTTCTTCATCAAAAGCAGGCATTCCGGGGCGTACATTTCCCAGAATGGTGGGAGAATGGAAACAGCCCGATTTTTCACCGCCAAGTATTAGTTCTGCCCCCTGATCAACAGATTTTTTTACCTGCAGATACAAATTGTCTGCAAGGTCTTTGCGGGCGAGGGGCCCAACCTGCGTTGTCTCATCCATGGGGTCGCCAGACTTTAGCTGGCTGACTGCTTTGGTAAACTCAGACACAAACTCGTCATAGATTTCTTCTACCAGGATAAACCTTTTGGCTGCAATACAGCTTTGTCCGCAATTGAGCATGCGGGCGGTAATGGCAGTTTTTACAGCTTTCTCTATATCGGCATCCTTCCAGACGATAAACGCATTATTTCCACCGAGTTCGAGCAGTGATTTTTTCAGATTTCGGCCCGCTATTTCTGCTACTGCGGCTCCGGCCCGTTCGCTGCCGGTAAGAGTCACTGCTTTCACAGCCTCGTGCGCGATCACCCACTCAGTCTGGTCGTGGTGAATGAATAGATTCTGAAAAACTCCTGCCGGAAATCCGGCTTTCTCAAAAACTTCGCCGATCAGGGTAGCGCAGCCAAAGACATTGGGGGCGTGTTTTAATACACCGGTATTGCCTGCGGTCAGCGTTGGTGCAGCAAACCGGAACACCTGCCAAAAGGGAAAATTCCAGGGCATGATGGCAAGCACAGTTCCGATAGGGTCATGCCGGACGAAACTTTTCTGACTGTCGGTCTGAATGATTTCATTGGCAAGAAAGCTGGCGGCATTTTCTGCATAATATTCACAGACCCAGGCACATTTATTGATTTCAGCGCGGGATTCGGAGACAGGTTTTCCCATTTCCAGCGTGATCATCTGCGCGTATCGCTCAACATTTTCCTTCAACACCTGCGCGGCTTTCATCATCAGCCCTGCCCTTTGATCAAGGGGAACCCGGGACCAGGATTTTGCAGCAGCACCCGAAGTATTGAGGATATTCAGGACTTCCGGCTGTGTATGTGCCTGGTAAGTACCGACAATCTTACCATCAAAAGGATTGATACTGTGAAACTCCATTTATAATATTATTTGGTCAGACTACCTGTGAGTACGGGAAGTTCTGGTTGATTTTCCACATTTTGGGAAGAATATTTTGAACGAATCGCGTCAATCCAGCTTTTTGCACGTTTGGTAAGTTGAAAATTGTCGGTCATCATGCGGCCTCTCGTAACCAGAATGCCCATATCTGCACCTTCGTAAAGATAATCACCTTTACGGGTAATGCGGAGAAAGAATGCTTCTCTATCACTTTCAACTGCACGTCTGTGGGTATCCATCCGGTCAAACTGTATCTGGCCATCGTCAAGCATTTTCCAGATACCCGAACGCGGAGCTTCATTGACGTATTCGACGGTATTGCGGGTATGTTTGATAATCAGCTGACTCCATTCATCAATATTTTCCTGTTGCGCCCAGCGGTCATTCATTTCCTGTACATCCAGTTCGTAGGGTTCGTTCATCCACTCCAAGATATGAAATATGAATAAGGGCGCGTCAGCCAATGCAAAAACTGCATGATTGGTAATAGAGCTTGCTCCTGTAACCCTGGGGTTCAGTTCACCAAGATAGATTTCTCCATTGTCCTGATCGATCAGGAAGTCGAGTTCGAAATACCCTTTGTACCCTTCTTTTCTCAGCTGGTCGCCAAACAGCTGGGTATATTCCCGCGCCTTTTGTCTAAGTTCGGGGGTAAACGCTTCGGGGAATATTTCGTTTCCACACCAGCCACCTTTGTAAGGAGTTAATTCTTTGAAGCCCACCAGTTCAGTCATGAGTGGTGCTACAATGGTACCATGGCGGGTTACGCAAGCCTCTACCGCAGAGCCCCGGCAATTGATACGCTTCATGATTTTGACTTCCTTTTCCTTTACAATCTCTTTTTCATGCTTTTTGAAGTCGGCTTCATTGGAGATAAAAAAAGTTGTGTGGCCCGAATCGCCAAAGGGAGTCTGAATCACAAGGTCATTGCCCAGCTTATTTGAAACAGTTTTCAGGTTTTTGTAGTCTTTGACCGGGGAAAGCACATAGGGAACACAAGCTACACCTGCTTTTTCGGCAATACGGTTGGTATTCACTTTATTGTCCATGAAAGTCCGCATTTTGGCAGTGGGAAACATGATTTCGAGGCCAAGTTTTTTTGCATGTTTTTCAGTTTCGTCGTCAAACATCAGGAACATGGCTTTCCCGGTTTTGCCCCCTTTCTTCTTTTTATTCAGGTACTCATGTACTTCGGGATGTTTCAGTAAGTAGTTGTTGATGTCTTCAATGCTTTGAAATTCTTCATGTGCAATTTCTTCTTTTGGAGAGAACACATTGGGGTGAAGCCCGTCAAAACATTCGATATATGTGATAAACTTGAAATTTTTGATCCATTCGTCGGCACCTAACAGGTTGAAATTAGTAGCACTAATAAAATAGATGGGAACCTCATTTTTGTAGAAAAATCGTCTGATATCAGATACACCGCTCAGGGTTTTGGTCATCGTTGGAGTAACAGTCATATTTGGTTTTTTGAAAATTGATGGATGATTGGTTTAATTAAGTATGCCATTTGATACAGTTTCAGGCAACCTGGATTTTCTATCCTTTTCCAGAATTTTTTCTTTGAATACCCTGACGCCCAGGTCGGCCCGGTATCCATGAATCTCCGACACATCGAGTGCCAGCAGGAATTGAATAATTTCTTTACTTATTACCTGGCCAGGTACGAGTACGGGAAAGCCGGGGGGATATGGGATGACAAACGACGAGGCCACCAGTTCCCGGCCTTTCTCAATTTCAGGCAAACATTCCGGAAGAGGAATATATTCGTAGTTATCTTCATTGTAGGCGAGGAAAAAAGCAGCCCGAAGATTGCCACCGGGTACACCGGACACAACCTGAAATGAATGATGAAAGTGACTGAAGTCAGGTAAGGGCGGTACATCCACGGTAAGAGACTTAATTCGGTTTTCCCGAATTTTACTTTCCAACAGGCTTAAGGAATTAACCTCTTCGTCCAGTTCATCTGCGATTTTGAGCAATGCGTTGGTCAGGTAGGTAACGCTCCCTCTTGTGGTGCCTATATTGGTCAGAAAAAGGACAGTATTGCGGGAGGTTTTATTGATTTGGATATAGAATTTATCCATCAGGTATTTATTCTTAAAAGTATCTCCATCCAGGCCTGTCCGGCCTATATGCAGCGTTACTTTGGTAGGATCCAGCACAAACTCGTCTTTTTCCCAGGCATCTTCCATTCTGCTCCACCCCTTACTTTTGTCGTAATATTCTTTCAAACCGGTTTTGCGGTATTTATCCGGGATAAAGTCATGGACCGTCAGTACATCAAAGTACTTACTTAGCTGTGGCGTATTGGTGATTTTTGCGCGTAACACCATTGCCATTTCGATACTTCTTTCCACGAGTTCAAACCCTTCGAGTTGTACCTGTCTTCTTCCCACATCGAGAGAAGCCAGCATTTGATAGTTGGTGGAGGTAGAGGTGTGCGTCATATACGCCTCCATAAATGTATTTTCGCTTTTTCTTCTGAAATCCTCATCCCAGATATGAATCATGGATCCCTGGCGAAAACTGCTCAAAGTCTTATGAGTACTTTGGGTGGAATAGACACGAATGCGAACCAGATCCGGGTCTGGTAAAGCAGGAATCTGCCCTTCTGTAAGTCCGGCAATATGTTGATTGTAACTTTCTCTGTATGTTTCGCTCTGATATTTTTGGTGGAGATTGTGTGCCGTGTACATTCCCGTCCGCTGTTTGTAGGTATAATTAAAACCTGCAAAAGCAAACCAGGCCTCATCCCACAGAAAGATCATATCAGGTTTAATTGCCAGTATTTCCTCCATTACGCGGGCTACATTATAGACCATTCCATCAAAGGTGCAATTGGTCAGCAGCAGCATTTTCACCTTATCCAGTTGGCCGGATTCCTTCAAATGCAGAAGTTTCTCCTTGATCTCGCTAAGCGGAACTGCTCCATACATGGAGTATTTTTCGATAGGATAAGAATCCAGATATACCGGGTAGGCACCTGCCAATACCAGACCATAGTGGTGAGACTTATGGCAGTCTCTGTCAATCAGCACGATATCACCCGGCTGGATGAGGGACTGCATCACAATTTTGTTTGCGGTTGATGTGCCATTAGTCACAAAGAAAGTATGTTGTGAACCATAGGCATCCCGGGCCATTTCCTGGGCCTTTTTTAACGGGCCGGTTGGTTGAAGTAAAGAATCGAGCCCGCCGGTAGTTGCCGAGGTTTCTGCCAGAAACATATTCCTGCCGTAGAAATCGCCAAAATCTCTGATCCATCTTGATTTAAATACAGAATTACCTCTTGAGATAGGCATCGCATGAAAAACTCCGGTTGGCTTTTGGCTATATTCTTTTAATGCGGAGAAAAAAGGCGTCTCATAACGTTCTGCTATGCCTCTGAGAATCATTAAATGCAATTCCTGGACATCTTCCTTTCTGTAAAACAGGCGCCGGAAACTTTTTATGGTGCTGTCTTTCAGCTCTCCAAGCGAAGTATCAGTTACATAATAGGTGTCGAGTTCAGGTCTGAATTGTTTGATCCATTGTCCAAGAAGGGGCCCCAGTTCTTCGTCAGATTTTGTGCTAAGATCCACATTCAGCACACTATCGATATAGGGTTTGATTAATTCCGTAATTTTTTGTGAGAAAAAAGCAGGTGCATATCTGACAACAACCGCTTGTATGTTGTGGTTAAATAACAATGCGATCAGTGCATCCTGAAAAGTTTTTTGAACAATGATACTGTAACTGAATTTATCACCTGGGCTTCGAAGTTCTTTTAATTTGGCCCTTAAGGTTTTTTCCTCGTCTTCCGACATATTCTCAACAAACAGAACCTCGAAATTACTTTTCCTGGTGATATCCTTGTACTCCTGATCATCCCTTTCCTCCTGATTCTGTTCGTCTTCAGAAACTTCAGAGTGGCTTCGGTAGCTGTCGCTAATCAGTTGGCGGGTAGTATCCGCAACCTGATTAGCTAATGACATATACTCGTTTCTGCGCAGTGCCCGTTTAAAAATTTCCAGACGATGAATACCCGGAAAAGCAAAGAAACGCTCCACACCATGCAATTCATTGAGCAATTCACCGGTAGAATCACTATGTTTTTTTTCATCAGCGGATCCTCTCTGGCAGCGAGCCAATTCGGCGGTTTCGCGCTTGAGATGATTCCAGTAATGGGTACGAAGTTGGCCGATATTGTAGAAAGGAGCGCTCTTTGTCTTTTTAACTATCACTATATATTTATTTGAAGGTAATACAGGTCGAGATTCGGTTTATTAGAATCCCTTGTAGCTTATTGGTCCTGCCGGGTTCACGAGTTCATCTTCTTTTATTTTCAACTGAGCCAATTTATCCAGTCGGGTAGGTTTGATAAGCGGCCCCAGTGATTCCAGATAGGGAAGTTTTGTACCTGGCTGGTAGATATTAAACTGCCCGATATGATCCCGGAAACTTTTTAATGGTTGGCCTAAACGAAGTACCCCCAGTTCCCGGCTTCGCTTCACCCGCTCGATATTTAGTTCAATCGGTATGATTTCTTCGTTGCCTTCGGCCTGGTAAAGCACCCGACCATCTGGTCCACAGATGACAGAACGACCGCTGCCACCAGTTTCCAGTCCGTTGACATCAAAGAAAAAACACTGATTGACAGTAGCCATGGCACGGGCAATGGATAACTCGATATCACGGTCAATCGTTCCGGTCATGGTCGGGTGAAGGATTACCTCAGCCCCCATTACGGCGAGCGTTCTGATGGTTTCGGGAAACCACATATCGTAGCAAATGGAAATGCCAAACCGCCCTACGTCAGGTACATCAAACAAGCAAAACTCCAGGCCGGGAGTTACGCCAACTTCATAAGGATAAAACGGAAACATTTTTCGGTAACGGGTGACTACCTCCCCCTGAGGATTAATGACAGAAGCGGTATTGTAGATATTATCGCCACTTTTCTCAAAAATTGATCCTGGAAGCAGCCAAATGCCGTATTTTTGGGCCATAGCCTGCATTTCCTGCTCAAACGCACCAGGTACTTCCTGGGCAGTGTGCAACAATGGACCATAAGCACACAATTCACTAAACACGACCATTTCTACCCAGGGATATAGGTTCATGGCAATGTCCAGCTTGAGTTTCATCATTTCCACATTGGAATAAATAGCGGAGACCTTCATTTGAATTCCTGCTATCGCAAATGGTTTCATATATTATTATTAATTGCTTTTTTAATTTCTTCTTCCAGAATGTCCAGGCCTTTTATCAATTGCTCATCCGTGATCACCAAAGGACAGAGAATGCGAATTATATTTTTAAATGTTCCTGCATTTAGCAGCACTAAACCATGCGCTGCGCAACCCATGACAACCTGTTCACACAAATGCCCATCTGGTTTCCTCGGGTCATTGTCTTTTACGAGTTCTATACCCATCATCGCACCAATACCCCGAACGTCTCCAATCTCATGATGTGCATTCTTTAGTTTTTCAAATCGATTGGAAATAATTTTCCCAATTTCAATGGATCGCTCGTTTAATCGAAAATCTTTAAAATATTGGATCGTAGCCAATGCGGCGGCACAACTCACCGGGTTTCCAATATACGTACCTCCTATCGTGCCCGGCGCCGCAGCATCCATCACTTCTGCACGTCCCATCACCGCTGCGATCGGCATCCCAGATCCCAGCGACTTAGCATATGTACTAATGTCTGGCTCAACATCGTAATGCTGCCACGATGCCCATCTGCCTGTACGTCCAAAGCCACTTTGTACTTCATCTATGATCAGCATAATGCCATGGTCATCACAAAAGGTTCGCAGCCCTTCCAGATACTTCTTGGGTACCGGATTAAATCCTCCCTCACCTTGTACAGGTTCTATAATTATTGCAGCCAGATTAGCCGGATCTACCACATTGTAAGCACTTTCTTTGAGGCGCTTTAATTCCTGATCCGCAAACTCCTCCAATGACATCGATTCGCCATATCGATAGAAATTTGGAAATGGCAAACGATACACTTCCGGGGCAAAAGGCCCGCAGCCTTCTTTGTATTTGATTTTGCTTGTCAGGGTCATGGCCATCAAGGTACGACCGTGAAATGCGCCTGTATAACACAGCACCGCTTGTCTTTTGGTAGCCTGGCGGGCAATTTTGATGGCATTTTCTACTGCCTCTGCACCAGTACTTACCAGCATAACCTTGGTTTTTTCGCCATGAGGCAGGATTTCAGCCAATGTTTCACAAAGTTTGATATAGGGCTCGTAGGTCACCACATTAAAACTTGTGTGTAGAAATTTGCAGGCTTGTTCGCGAATGGCCTCAACCACTGGCTCCGGGCAATGACCTGCATTGACTACGCCTATACCCCCGGCAAAGTCAATGAGTTCGCGCCCATCTTCATCTATAATGATGGCACCTTTGGCTTCCCTGACCGTGATCGTATTAAATACTCCCACACCGTTGGCGACAATATTTTTACGCCTTCTTAGCAGTTCTTCGGATTTTGTAAATTGATCAATCATGTTTGAAATATGCGGATTGCCCCGCACAGGGCACGTAAAATTGAGACAGCATACAAGAGCAACTGATGGCAAAACCAGTCAATCTTTGAACACCTTTGAGTAGAAAGAAAAAGGATTTTGAGATATCACCGGGAAGTGATGCAAATCCAATTAGATTCCTAAGACTTTTTCAATTTACAAAAAAAATCCCACCTTCCCTAACGGAATACTTTATGGGTATGGGCTATTCCGGGGTCTGCTATTTCAAAAATAGTAGAATAGGGTGGCTCAGCAGCGATAAAGGTACTATTCTACAGAATTAATTTTTTAAAGATTCCGGGGCTGAGTGCAAAATAATTATTCTCAGACCAACCCAAAGAGAATTTAATCTGATAAATTTAGCTATGGCGTTTTTCTTTGTTTTTGGAATCGGACAGACTTTTTTTCTGGACTTCCTTCTCATAACCAAACGCAGTAAGCGGATTTCCGATTACCTGCTTGCAGGGTGGTTTTTTATGATCGGACTTCACCTGACTGCTTTTTATTTTTTCTGGTCGGGTATGTATCTGGAAAATCCTTATCTGCTTGGCTGGGATCAGCCTTTTCCCCTTATGCATGGGCCTTTCCTTTTGCTTTATGTATGCAGCCTTACGCAGGCAGGATTCAGGCTCAGATGGAAACATTTCCTGCATTTTATCCCGGCATTGGTCATGTATCTGGCACTGGCTCCCTATTTACTGGGAGGGGCAGATCAGTTGCTGAATTTTCTCCGGCAGGTGCAGGAAATGGATTTCCCCTGGTATTATCAACCATTTATTTTTATGACACAGTTTTCGGGTCTGGTTTATTCGGCCTATTGTCTGTGGCTTCTTAGAAAACACAAACACCAGATCGAAAGTCATTTTGCATATCGGGAACAAATCAGCCTCAACTGGTTGCGTTACCTGATCGTGGGTTTGTTGGGAATCGGTGTAATAGTAGCACTTGGAATCGGGATTGAAGGATATCTCAATGTACAAATGCCCATACCGAGAGAGGTAGTTATCTTTTCTTCCGTCATTATATGGATTCTTTTTGCCGGTTTTTTTGGTATTCGGCAAAAGGCGATTTTCACAGATAATGTGGCAGACTTGAATTCTGCTCCACGAGAGAGTATGATCCCGGTTTCCCCTTCTACACCGTTGTACCAGAATTCGGGCCTGAAGCCCGAAGAGGCCAGTGAATTATTGCCCAGACTCCATGATTTTATGCGACAGAAAAAACCTTTTCTTGAACCCAGACTTACGCTTCCCGAACTGGCAAAAGTCTTTCAGATTCTTCCCAATCACTTATCACAGCTTATCAATGAAAAGGAGGGAAAAAACTTCTATCAGTTTATCAATGATTACCGGCTGGAAGAATTCAAACAAAGAGTTACCCAGCCTGAATACCAGCACCTCAGTCTTTTGGGCCTGGCAATGGAATGCGGGTTTAATTCCAAATCGACTTTTAATGCTGTTTTTAAACAAAACACAGGACTGACACCTTCGCAATATCTGAAATCGGTGAAAAAAGATTCTCCCGAGGACTAAATGAGTCCGGACTTATAAGTCTGCACCTTTCAGACGTCCAGACCTGTACGCCTGGGCGCACCAGGGCAGGTTTTTCCAGTCCTTGCGGTTGTATTTAAACTTAAAAACAATCGCAATGTCAAAATCACATTCAACCTTTTTCCTCTTTTTACTCCTATGTCTGGCGACTATCATGACCGCCTGTCAGCGGGAAAGTATTACTGATCCCGGCCATCTGGTACCGCTTACAGTAGATGAAAATCCGGATTTGCCAGCAATCGAAATTAACGGAACCCGGTTACACGCATGGGCTTTGGGAGAAGTCGGTAACCCGGTTATTATTACCCTGCACGGAGGGCCGGGGGGAGATCATATGGAGTTACAAAAATTTGAGGTGTTGGCCGATTCCGGTTACAGAGTCGTGTTCTGGGATCAGCGGTCAGCCGGACTTTCGCGCCGCCACAATCCTGATGTGCTGACAGAATCTATGTATCTGGAAGACCTGAAACAATTGATTGATTATTATACTCAAAGTCCGGAGGAGAAAGTCATCCTTCTGGGGCATTCATGGGGCGCCATGTACGCTACGATGTTTGTCAATACCTATCCGGAAAGGGTAAAAGGATTAATTCTTTCGGAGCCGGGCGGCTTCACCAATACCAGCATGCTCGATTATGTCAAACGCACACAAGCGATATCGCTGACGCCGGAATGGTCCAACGATCTTGTCTGGATGGAACAAGTCATGTCTCCTTCTGCAAAGTGGTTTAGTACCGAGGATCATGAGTTGTTTGATTACCAATATCTTATCGGAGCAGGCATCACCCTTCAGCAATCTTTTTCCGACAAGGAGTCTACAGGAGGTTACCCTGTACAGCGGTTTGGGGCGATGGTAGGATATCATTTGAGGAATAATACCCCATATTTTGACTGGACAACCCGGCTCGATCAATACACCAGCCCGGTTTTGTTTTTCTACAGTGAACTTAACCCCGGTTATAACCAGGAACATCTGAAAACAATGACAGAAGTCTATCCCAATATAACCATACATCGAATTGACAACGTAGGGCACGACCTGATGGTCAATGGATTTGACTCCGTTTTGCCTATCGTTACCGATTATCTCAAACACCGTTAATCTTCCTCCACCTTCAATTTCAACTCATATTATCATGAAAAATATATTCGCCCTTATTATCCTTTTTGCTTCCGTTTCTGCTTTTGCGCAGTCGTACAACCCTGCCAGCATGGAAGCAAATCAGCAGGCACAAATGGTTCAGGTTTATGGCGGCCTGAAGTATGGCACCATCTGGGGAGTCGGTTATTTCCAGTCATTTCTGATAAAAAATCATCCTGTATGGGCAGGTGCACGATTTGAAATTCCTTCCGGAAAGGACTTATTTGACGACCACCTGGAAGAGATCAGTCTTGCAACTACCGTATTTCAAAATGGCAGTTACAGAATCAATACCGGCATCGGATTGATTCATCGGGTAACCCAAAACCCCTATGTAAATATGCAGAACCTGGGGGGAGAAGTGGAAATTACTACCGGCATTTACCGACCGAAATGGCACATCGCGGCAGAAGCGGTTTTCGATCAGTCGCTAAGCACCCGGCTGACCCATCAGCCCGCCTATATGGAGATTTACCCCGAAGTACAGAACGGCTGGTATAAGGGAAATGGCGGAAATATGCGGATCGGGCTACAGGGTGGATATGAATTTGAGCATCTGGGCATCAATATGAAAATGGGACCGTCAATCAGCAGTGCAGGCAGGCCCAATTTGCTCTTCTTCTACAGTGTCATCGGAGTAAACTGGCGCTGGTAACTGACGGCCTTTGATTTATACAATTTCTTTCATTTCCCTGGCACGTTTTGTAAAAACCCATCGCAGCAGTCGTGGCGAAATGTGGGTTAGTATATCCAGCGCAATACCTAGCCGCGTCATTACTTTTCGCCGGATGCGTTTTTGGATCATGCGCATAATCGCATTTGCCACCACTGCCTGTGATTGGCGGGGAAGATTTCTGTCAGGGAAATCCAGTTTCTCACCGGCACCATTCATAATACTGGAACTGCTGTCATTGTCGGTTAATCCTACATAAATCAGTCCCACGTGTACATGATGTTGGGCGAGTTCTGCACCAAGTGTCTGGCTGATAGCCGTGAGTGCCATTTTACTTGCTGAGTAAATTCCCGCTCCGGGAAGGCCATATAGTCCTGCCAGACTACCGATAAGGATCACACTTCCGCTCGTTTGGATCAAAGATTCAAGTGCCGCCTTAATGGGCAGGATTTTGCCCAGAAAGTTTACATTCAAAATCTTTTGCAGGGTTTCAGGGCTGGTTCTTCTAAAAGAATCTTCAAACTTTATCCCTGCATTACAAATGAGGGCGTCTATTTGCCCGAATCTGCTTAGCGTTTTTGAGACAAGCGCCTGAACATCCTGCCATTGGCTCATATCACCGCTCACAGCCAGCAATTCTCCATAAGGGCTTAATTCTTCGTACGCCTCCTGAAGGCGCTGTTTGTCCCGCCCATTGATTACCACACAGGCTCCGGCTTTGAGCATGTGGAAAGCGGTAGTTTTACCGATTCCCTGAGTGGAGCCTGTAATCAGGACTACTTTTTTATTGAACGACGCGTTGGTCATAATTTTTGAGGTATCCGTTTTTACCAAACCACTGATAAGTATCTCTTATGGCTTTGTAAAGATCAGTCTGGGGCATTTTCAGTTTTTTCACAGCTTTATCCGCCCGGTAGTACATCCGGAGATTGGCATTTTTGGCCATAGCAAAACTGATTGGAGGTTTTTTACCCGTTATTTTCCCAAAAAGATCCATAAGAAGTCCGGCCATTTCTGCCAGAAAACCGGGTATCACCCGCCGGGGCTGAGGAATACCGGTAACATCTTCAATCATTTGAAAAAGCTCCTTAAATTCCAGATTCTGGCTGCCGCAGATGTAGGATTCTCCAACCGGGGATATCGACAATGCATTCACTGTAGCTTTGGCAACATCAATAGCTGACACAAAGTTTTTGCCGCCGGAGGTACAAAATTTCAAATCGCCGTTCCACGCGCTGATCAATAGTTGACCGGAAGTCGGGCCGGAGTCATAAGGGCCAAACATAAATCCCGGGCAGATAAATACAGCGGGAAGATTTTTTTCGGCGATTGCTTTTTCGACCAGTTCGTGGGCCATTTTTTTTGAGAGCGCATAATCCATCCCCTGATCCCCGCGCCATGGGCTGTTTTCAGTGCCGGGCGACTCCTTTGATTCGGAAAAGCCCTGAGTGTTGGAACTGGAGATATGGACAAAACGCTTGACCCGATTATGAAGCGCGGCATCGATGACATTTTGTGTACCCGTCACATTTATATCAAAAAACCGGGGCGACCGGGAGGGCCATGAAGCAGCGTAAGCGGCAATATGAATGACCGCTTCGCAGCCTTCCATCAGGTCAAACATTCTTTCCGGCTCCAGAAGATCGCCAAATACAATTTTTACCCCCTTGAGTCCGGAAATTGTGTGGGGGTCGCGACCGGGCTGGACCATTGCTTTTACCAGGTATCCCTGTTGTAGCAATTCTCTCACTACATTACTACCCAGCATGCCGTCGGCGCCTGTCACGAATACGGTTTGTTGATTTTTTGGGGCGTTCATATCATGGAAGGTTAATGGTTGAAAAGCATATTTTTCATTCCGAGGTGGAATTGATTGATAATCTTTCTATGGAAAAATTTATAGGGAATGAGTCTTCCTAATAAATTTTCAGGCTGGAAGTAGCTGTGGTGAATGATCCGGGTTCTGCCATTCAACTGCTCAATAAACTCCAGCCGCTGTACGCCGCGGTAGTACCCCCCTTCAATATAGGCAAACTCAATCGAGTACTTTTCCGGGTCTATCTCCATAACTTCCATACCCACGATACCAACAGGTGTCCAGATATTGATCATACAAAAAAACTGCATCCCGGTGTGGATAGGCACCGTTCGGGGGTCGCCGGAGTAATAGAAGTGCCGGGTTATTTTTGAATAGGAAAAGAGGTAAGGAGTAAGAGAACCAGACCAGATCTCATGCGGTTTTCGCTGAGTAAAATGCTGCCATAGCTGTTTGATATTTACCGGATAGTCAAAGCGATCTGTCTGCTTGCGATAATTGTTCAGGTTATCGCCGAGGTGGAGGGTTTTGAGTTGAGAAAAATCCCTGATAGAATCTATCCGTTTGTGGAAGATTTTCCGGGCCTGTTCGTTGAGGAAGGGGATACGGGAAATATCCGGAACAGTGAGTGGGGTAGTTGATTGAGACATGGTAATAAACAATTATGGGTACTATGTTCTAATCATCTACAAGTTATGCCTTGAGTTTATAAGGGAATAACGGGTTCCTGCCGCATCATACCAGATATTTGCATTTTTCTCAAAGGAGCAGGATTTGTTTTGGTTCTGTCGGCAGAATATTCTACCTGCAGCTGAAACAGGAGAGGGATTAAGAAATATCCGTAAAAGAAACGCCCGGGAAAGCGAATTTTTGCATTTTTTGCTGGAGATTTAATCGAACTCCCTTCCGCCGGTGGCTAAGGAGACTCGAAGCCTGGACGGCCCTCTTGAAATAGGAACTGGCGGGTATCGTAGGGTGCAAACTGTCAGTAAATGTGCCCAAAAAAACCAACAACTCCCTGCAAATCATCGATCTACAGGGAGTTATCGTCTTTTCTTGTGGTGCAGGGCGGAATCGAACCGCCGACACATGGATTTTCAGTCCATTGCTCTACCAACTGAGCTACCGCACCAACCTCTTTTAGAATGGTTTGCAAATGTAGTGGGTGCAATCCAATCCTGCAAGGGTTTTGAGATTTTTTTTGCAGGTTTTTTAGCTTACCAGAGTACCCACGGTCTCGCCCTTCACGATTCGTATGAGGTTTTCGGGTTCGTTGATATTAAACACGATGATGGGCAGCTTATTCTCCTGGCAGATCGTAAATGCTGTCATATCCATGACGTTCAGCCGGTTGGCCAACACATCGGCAAAGGAGATAGCATCAAATTTTACTGCCGTAGCGTCTTTCTCTGGGTCGGCGGTATAAATTCCGTCCACACGGGTTCCTTTCAGTACAACATCGGCGTCGATCTCAATGGCGCGCAGTGATGCAGCTGTATCAGTTGTAAAAAACGGATTGCCTGTGCCCGCAGCAAATATGACAATGCGGCCCTTCTCCAGATGGCGGATGGCTCTGCGACGAATATACGGTTCGCAGATCTTCTCCATACCGATCGCTGACTGAAGCCGGCAAAGCCCGCCCTGGCTTTCGAGCGCGTCCTGCAATGCCATCCCGTTGATCACAGTAGCCAGCATCCCCATATAATCGGAATGCGCACGCCCCATGCCCACACCCACACCCTGGATACCTCTGAAGATATTACCACCGCCAACGACTACAGCAACCTCCACCCCCAGATGGGTGATTTCGATGATCTGCCGCGCGTATTTGTGGAGGGTTTCATTCTCAATCCCGTAAGACTGCTCACCCATGAGGGCCTCTCCGCTGAGTTTTAAAAGTATGCGTTTGTATTTAGTGGTATGATTCATAATAGAAGGAATTTACAAAGTTCTGAGGAAAATCCAGACAGGATAGTCTATCAAAAATGTCGCCAGCGTTCCTGCGTAGTTAAAAAAAAAGAGAGTTTTTTAAACTCTCTTTTTTCTATAATCATTACTTTATCAATTTGTCCCTAGTTGTACTCGTTTGAAACCGAGAACCTGTGCATCGGGACCTAGTTGTTCTTTAATATACTGACCCACTGATTTGGAAGTGTCTTTCACAAAATCCTGATTGATCAGCGTATTGTCTTTGTAAAATTTATTGAGTTTACCACGGGCAATTTTTTCAAGCATGGCTTCGGGTTTACCCTCGTTGCGGGCAATGTCCATACCGATTTCAATTTCTTTATTTACGGTACTTTCATCAATCCCGTCTTTATCTACTGCCAGCGGATTCATAGCGGCGATCTGCATTGCCACGTCTTTTCCTACTTCAGAAGCATCTTTGCCATTGATATTTGCAAACGCAACCACCACACCAATACGGGCACCAGGGTGAATATATGCTACCACCTGGTCGCCGGAGATCTTTTCATATTTACTTACATCAATTTTCTCACCAATCCGCGCCATAGCGTCCACCAAATGTTCGCTGACAGATCTTCCATCCAGTGAAAGTGCTTTCAATGCATCCAAATTGGCAGGTTTTTCTGCGGAGGCCAGAGAAATAATCGATTCTCCCAGCGACTGGAAATCCTGATTTCTTGCAACAAAGTCCGTTTCAGCATTCAACTCAATAATGACTGCTTCTTTAGAGCTGTCATCAGACTTGATGAAAACAGCGCCTTCTTTCGCCTCGCGGTCAGCGCGCTTGGCTGATACTTTTTGTCCTTTTTTACGAAGAATCTCTACCGCCAGATCAAAATCGCCTTCTGCTTCTACCAGTGCTTTTTTACAGTCCATCATCCCTGCGCCGGTTGCCAGCCGCAATTGGTTTACTTCATTTGCAGTAATTGCCATTGTTTTATAATATAAGTATGAATATTATGATTCCTGAAAACTGGTGCGAATTTAGGATTTTCCAAGGCAATTCGCAAGGAAGGAACCTAAAATTACAAATACTAAACAAGGAATGACAAAGCGAAATCTCTCTTTATCATTCCCTCTATCGGATTCATCTTCGATTCGTCAATGATTATTTATCATTCCTTTCAGCCGCTCTCTACCCTGATAGTCGGGATGTTTCCTTTCCAGGTGATCGAGGTATTTTTGCGCGACAACCTTATTGCCGCTGATTATCTGTAACAGGATCATATTCTCCAGCGCGGGAATATTGTCTGGATCATAGGAAAGTGCCTGCACAAAATAGCTTTGAGCCTGCGCATAATCGCCCTGATTCATGACCACAAAACCCAGATTGGTCAGCAATCGCTCATCAAAGGGTCTGGTTTTCAGCAATTGTTCAAATATCGCCCGCGACTCGTCCAGCACGGTTTGGTCGCCCTGCCTTGCCCGCAATTTCATTACTCCGGCTTTCATTCCGGCGTCTATTCCCCCGGGGTTTTCTTCGAATGAGTTTTGATACACCCTTGCGGCTTCTGCATACTGTCCCTGTGCTTCCAGAATCTCTCCCTTGAGAAACAAACTCAGCGCATGCCCAGTCTGCTGCGAAAGTGCCTTCTCTACAAGCGCCATCGCCTGCGAATAGTTGCCCTGATAATAGGCAATTCGGGCCTGGTCGTAGGGTTTCATTTGGGGAAAATAACTGGCGGCTTTGGCAAGATATTCTGCCGACTGATTGTGTCGCTCAAAATAAAGTAACCAGGCTTCTCCCCAGATGGGGTCTCCGACCTCTTTGCGTGTTCCACACGCCAGCTTCAGCCACGCTTTCGTCGCAGCCAGACTGGTATCTGCCTGTGGCAATACAACCCTGATCTTATGGTCGTGAAAACTTACATGTGGAATGTCGCTCGTGCCGCCACTGGGCATATGGCAGGTGATACAGTTGTTGTTGACTGCATGTTTTGATTCTTCCGGTGCGCGGCATTCGGGGGTATTCATTTTCTCATGGCAGCGGTTGCACTGGTTGATGTAAACTTTCTCCCCGGTCAGACTTACGCTCTTATGGGGATCGTGACAGGTCGTGCAGGTGAGTTTCCCCGCTGCGGCAATAAAACAACGGGACTGTTGCAGTCGCTCCGCATGCGAGGCAATTCCAAATGCGTTTTCGTCTTCCTGTCTTTCGATGAATACGTCGTAAGTATCTGAAAGCGGGGTCCCGGGTCGAAAATCTGTAACGCTTTTTCCTTCGGCTACGACATTCACGCCCTGAAGATGGCATTGCTGGCATACGTCAAACTGCTGCCCCAGGGGAAGTTTGCCGGGGTTTACGATCGAATAATCGATTTTTTCACCTACATCAATCAACTGCCCGCCTTCTGTAAGTCGGATATGTTCTTCTCCCGGACCGTGGCATTTTTCGCAGTCTATTCCCTCTGATACAAAACGATAGCGGTTTTTACTGCCTTCAATAAAATCTATATACCCTGTGTGACAGGCCATACACTCCTGCCCGATCTCCCGCGAAAATCGCGTATTCAGCTCATCGTACCCCGGGCTTAGATCCCATATTTGTTTACTTACATACCAGGTAACCGGAATCTCGTACAGGTATCCGTTTCTTTCGATCAGATACGAACGGGTCTGGTGCCCCGAGCCTACAATATAGTCCACTTTTTCGGTGCGCTGGTACACGGTGTCTTCGCCAGACATGCGGTATTCTTTGACAAACATTTCATCGCCTGCCCAGTAAGGATGGTAGGCGAAATCGTTTTTTGTGTCCGGCACAACGATGTCTGGTCCAAATTTTTCAATGATCCGCGACTTGTCCGGGCGGTACAGCGATTTCCCCATTCCCGTCTCCAGAAATGACTGATAGATTTTTTTGTGGCAGGGCTGACAAGATTGAATCCCGGTATATTTTACTTCCGGAGAAAGATTCAGATAACCCGCAGGCTGCTGGGAACAGCGGATCAACAGGTTGGCTAAAAGCAACGCTGCGGCAAGCGTGATCATAAGTTTCCGCCAGCTATTCATGTTCGTAACTGGTTTTTAGCGCAGTGTGTATCCATTCTCCTTCGAATCCTTTCTGGAGCAAAAACCGGAAGATTTTTTCATTTTGTTTTTCAGGTGAATCGGCCCGGTGCTGCTGGCGTTTTTGTCCGATCAGTTTTTGAATTGTTTTTTCGTAGGTATCCGCGTCGATTTCATCCTCCATCACTTTCTGAACGAGGGTCATGGAAATATTTTTCATCCGAAGTTCGTGGCGGATTTTATTGCGGCCCCAGTTTTTGTAGAAAAATTTCCCCCTTACAAAACTCCGCACATATCTTTCTTCATTGAGAAATTTTTCTGATTCGAGATGAACGATCAGTTTTTCCTGATCTTCGTCAGAGACTTCCCATTCGGTGAGTTTTTTTCGAACTTCCCCGGTACTGCGATCCTGATAAGCGCAGTATTGATAGATTTTTTTCAGAATTTCCGCTTCCATACAGGTGCGAATTTTAAGGTAAATTTCGTTATCTAAAAAATAATCCGTCAAAAGGGACAGTTTACTATATTTGTACGCCAGCAATTAAAACCAAATATGATGAATAAAAACCGGATAATCGCAGGAGTCTCAATCCTTCTTTTAACCCTCAGCACAATCTTCACAGGATGCAGAAAGTATGAGGATGGTCCTAGTATCAGTTTCCTTTCCAAACAGTCAAGAGTCGCCAATGACTGGCGCGCTGAAGCGGTTTTCCGAAACGATATTGACGAAACCAAGGATTTCCCTGTTTACGCCATGACTT
The DNA here is from genome assembly GCA_041391665.1 of Bacteroidia bacterium. Classification (NCBI taxonomy): domain Bacteria; kingdom Pseudomonadati; phylum Bacteroidota; class Bacteroidia; species Bacteroidia bacterium. Next base: position 1,562,044 of record JAWKNO010000003.1, read on the forward strand.
TTTCCAAAGCAGGTCGTCTGACCTGGACCATTCAGAAAAACGGACAGGTTGACCCTCAGATTATTACGGCTGACTGGGAGCTTGCAAGTGTAAAAGAGCAGATCAAACTCACCCTGGACGGTACAGACCCGATCAGCGGCGAAACCCGGTTGTTGTATATGGATATTCTCCGGCTTACAGAGAATGAGCTATGGGTGAGTTTCCTCACAGAGGGTGATTATTATGACTTGCGGTTGAAATAAGTTAAGACGTATGAGCTATAGAATAGAAAAGGACACTATGGGGGAAGTAAAAGTTCCCTCAGACAAGTATTGGGGTGCGCAGACCCAGCGTTCGTTTGAAAACTTCAAGATCGGTGGCCATCTTATGCCCATTGAGCTGATTCGCGCTTTTGCGATTTTGAAGAAGGCGGCTGCGATTACAAATACCGAACTTGCGGGTTTTCCCCAGGAAAAAACAGACATCATCTCGCAGGTATGCGACGAAATTCTGGCAGGTAAACTCGACGATCATTTTCCGCTGGTGGTGTGGCAGACGGGTTCGGGTACTCAGTCCAACATGAATGTCAATGAAGTGATCTCCAACCGGGCAATAGAACTACTGGGCGGAGAGATTGGGAGTAAAAAACCTATTCACCCCAACGACGATGTAAACAAGTCCCAGTCATCCAATGATACATTTCCTACGGCCATGCATATTGCAGCCTATGAGATGATCGCTGGCCATACCTTACCGAGGATCCGTCGTTTGCAGGAAACACTTGCCGGCAAAGCCAAAGCATTTATGGATGTGGTAAAAATCGGCCGCACCCATTTGATGGATGCAACCCCCCTGACCGTAGGGCAGGAGTTTTCCGGTTATGCTACTCAATTGCAGCGAAGCATCGAAACCATTGAGGACAGCCTACGCCACCTTCGCGAACTCGCGTTGGGAGGAACTGCCGTAGGCACAGGGCTCAATACGCCCGCAGGTTACGCCGAAAGAGTGGCAGAAGTGATTGCACAGCTTTCAGGCAACCCGTTTGTGACGGCTGCTAATAAATTTGAGGCACTTTCGGCACATGACGCGATTGTCGAAGCTTCAGGCGCCCTCCGCCGCACGGCAGTGAGCCTGATGTCTATCGGCAACAATATCCGGCTCCTCGCTTCCGGCCCACGCTGTGGAATTGGAGAAATCCTTATCCCGGAAAATGAGCCCGGGTCTTCCATCATGCCGGGAAAAGTAAATCCCACACAGGCAGAAGCGCTGACCATGGTTTGCGCCCAGGTAATCGGAAACGATGCCGCCATCGCAGTTGCAGGCACACATGGCCACTTTCAACTCAATGTATTTAAGCCGGTCATGATTTACAATCTGCTCATGTCTGCAAGGATTCTGGGTGATGCCTGTGATTCTTTTAATGACCACCTCGCTGTGGGCATTGAACCCAACTATGTAAGAATCAGGCAAAACCTTAATAACTCGCTGATGCTGGTCACGGCTCTCAACACGCATATCGGCTACGACAAGGCGGCAAAAATAGCCAAGACTGCCTACGCCGAAAATGCAACCTTGAAAGAAACGGCGATTAAGCTGGGATATCTGACAGAAGAAGAATTTGACACAATCGTTGTTCCCGAACATATGATTGGCTAACTCGTCAGCGTCAAAACTGTATTTTCGTGTCTGAAAAGTTAATATTTGTGTGCGGAACGGGCTACCCTTTCCGCACATTTCGCGTATATAAATTATAATATCTTACAAGGGGATAATTCACGTTATGAAAATTATTTTTCCGGTGAGGAATTTCGCCGGGGAAATCGTTTCTATACAGATAGATTGTATGGAACGCATGAATTTCTTTTGTGTAATATTTTTTCCGGACAAACCCATCAATGAACAAACTCAGAGACATATCGACAGCGGTTTACTATTCTTTCCCCGTCCAGTTACTGGCCCGGCAACTTCAACATAGAAAAACGCTGATTGCATTCTGGTTTGTACCACTGGGATTTATTTCCGGAGCAATTGGGGAAGGCTTCGGTGGCTCTCATTTATTTCTCGATCCCGAATACCTCGGCAGGGAAAATTTCTGGAGCGTATTTCTTGTAGGTTCTGCATTGGGTGCTTTTTTATTTGCCTACATGATCACACTCTACATCAATGAAAGCTACAATTTCCACTTTATAGCCAAAACAAGAAGTCCTTTCTACACTTTCTCCTACAACAATCTGCTTGTCCCGGGCTCTTTGCTGTTGATCTATTTCTGGCGCTTTTGGGATTATCATACGTCCGTAGCCGGAGGAATCACCTGGCCGGTAGTGGAAAAATTTGTGGGGCTCCTGATGGGAATCGGCCTCATCTTTCTCATTTCGGCTACTTATTTTTTTGCCAACCGATCTTTCATTCAGCGATATGGGAAAAAAATTGAAGAGGGAATCACCGGGAAAAAAAATCGGCACAACCGATGGGTCATTATCGGAAAAGCCAGAGCCAGCATCCGAAATCCGCAACGTACAGACAATTATCTGGCATTCCCGTTTTGTGTAAAAAAAATCGAACAAACGCCCGAACCCGAACTGTACAATGTGGTAGCATTCCTGCACCAGCATCACGGAAAATTACTGCTGATGCAGATTTTGACATTCCTGCTGATTGCAGGTCTGGGCCTTGTAGATGGAAATCGTTACTTTCAAATCCCTGCTTCGGCGAGTTTCCTGTTGTTTTGTTCCCTCGCAATGATGGTCATCGGGGCCATTACCTTCTGGGTGCGTAAATCAGGTATTCTGACCTTATTGATTTTGTTGGGTGCAGCCGTAATTTATGACCAGGTAGATTTTCTCAGTGAAAGAAACCAGGCTTTCGGTCTTAACTATGAAAATACACCCGCAGACTACTCCAAGGAAAATCTGGAGAAAATCACCTCAAAAGAAATTTATAATCAGGATCGGGCCGCGACCCTTGTCATGCTGGAAAACTGGAAAAAAAATTACCAGGCAAAATACGGCAGATATGCAAAACCAAAGGCGGTTTTTGTTACTGCCTCCGGCGGAGGACTGCGTTCGGCATTCTGGACATTTCGCTCCATGCAATACCTCGACAGTCTGACAAATGGCAGAATCTATGATGAAATACGGCTGATGACAGGCGCTTCGGGCGGTATGTTTGGACTGACTTATTACCGGGAACTGGCCATGAACCGGGATCTGGGTAAAATCACCTCTATCGAAGATCATCGGTACCAGGAAAATATTTCCAAAGATTTACTCAACCGTATCTTTTTTAAAACATACGCCGACGTTTTCCTCCCCAACCGGCAGGTAGAAATCGGGGGGAAAACCTATGACCGGGAAACGGGCTACTCCTTTGACCAGCAGTTGGCCATCAACCTCCCCGAACTAAAAAACAAAAGGCTGTGGGAATATAGCCAGTTGGAAACAGAGGGGCTGATTCCTCCCGTAATTCTCACCCCGACCATTCTGAATCAGGGCAGAAAATTGTATGTAGCCGCAAGTCCGGTTTCATTTCTCACACGCCCCAACCACATCACAGACCGCCATATCTCTAAATCAGGGGGCGTGGAATTTCGAAGATTGTTTGCAGAGCAGGATGCCGATTCATTATTCATGACAACGGCGCTTAGGATGAATGCAACGTTTCCTTACGTATTACCCATTGTAGAACTGCCCAGCGAACCGCCAATGGAAGTCATGGATGCCGGTGCAATCGACAATTATGGGACACAGACTGCCCTTCGCTATCTTTTTGAATTTAAAGACTGGTTTGCAGAAAATACCGAAGGGGTGATTTTTGTCCAAATCAGAGACAATGAACGCGAAGACCCGATCAGAGATAAAAGCACCAATGGGCTGACCGGACGGCTGACAGCACCGGTTGATGGCGGATATTACTCTATGTCAGAATCTAAAGATATGTCCAACGACTATCTTCTTGAGTTTGTCAGAGAATGGTACCGGGGCTATATTGAAGTCATCCCGATTCAATACTCAAGGGAGACCAACAGCAACCCGGCATCCTTAAGTCTCCACCTTACCCAGAGAGAAAAAGACAATATCCGAAGAGGAATATTCACCGAACAAAATCAGGAGGCGTTTCTGATGTTGTCGTCGCTGTTCCAAAATGACCTGTTGGCGGATAAAAAGTAGCAGCTTTTCTGAAAAAACGCTATATTTAAGAAAGTAAACAGTCTCGTTTTATGATAGAAGGAATTGAATTGATCAAAGACCGAAAAGGTAATATTACAGAAATCAGGGTGGATGTAAGAGAAAACCCCGATCTTGCCTCAGATATCTATCATCTTATTGGAACACTCAAAAGAGTAAAGGAAGCTGATAAAACCACTCCTTCCGGCCACAAGGTTTCATATCCGGCCAAAGCGCCTATGACATTACGCGCGTTTAACCAGTTGATCCGAAAATCTAAAGCCAGCGGAGATGTTTCCGAATCGTCATTTTTCCAAAAAAATCCCCAATGGCGGAAAAAAGAAAAGTTGTCCTGAAAGCACTGGCTGAAGCACAGGTCTCAGAGATATACGACTATCTTTTATCTGAAGGGGAAAATGGTTACGCAGAAACATTTATCAACGATTTTCTGGATGTAGTCTTTGATGAAATTCCCCGGTTTCCCGAGCAGTTTCCCATTTGCGAAGGAATAAAGTCGGGTTCCAAAGATTATCGGATGGGCAGTATTGCGGATGAATTCAGAGTCGTTTTCCAGATTCACCGCGACAAAGTCGAAATCCTGCTGGTTTTGCATGAGTTGGAATTACCAACTTGAGGGGGGCATGCTTTAACTTTTCAATTTTTTGTTTGATTTTTTTTCCTCCAAATAGTTTGGGCGTAAACCCAATTGGTGCAAGAGCAAAAAGGCCCTTCCGCCCTTCGGTCGTCAGGTCCCAAGGACTCCTTCGGAGGTGACGGGCCTCGCCGTCAGAATACGCTTCTACATCCGTAGAAGCGCGTTTTTATTGACACATCGTGTCATCCCGACGACCGAAGGGAGGAGGGACCTTACATATCTCCGCGACAATTTCGTTCGCATACGGTTTGCCTTCGGTGATGGAACAGATTGAATGCCGCTGCCATTTCTACCAGGGTACAAATTGTACCCCAGTTGCTCTTTAGCATTTCATCGCGACTCAGCATTTTCTTTATGTACTGCTTAACATCAGTACTATCAGTCAAAACTTCAACAACATCCTGGACTGAAAAATACCACTTCTCCTCAGCTTCATTCCAAACGGAACGAATCTGTTTGCTTTCGAATAATTTAATATTACTCATAAATAATTTAAAGTTTTCTGGTTTATGCTGCGCTTATACATCGGAAGAAGGGCTTAGGTAATCCAGATTAAATATAATCCATTTTAAGCTTTATATTCAAATACTTGTACCTCGTTTTATCTCAAAACCCAATAAAATCCCAACGAAAAGAATCGTAGCTAATCAAATCGTCATATTCGGCCACGATTTTTTTGAGATACCGATCCTGGTCAAATATCAGCTTGGCAAAGTAGGTATTGGCATTCGCTCCGCCGAAGATGTAGAGATACAGAAATTTTTCATTGAGTGATGGATAGGCCATCACGGGTTGCAAAAACAAATCACTGTCACAAAGATTGGGATCGTACAAATCTGCAAATGCCTCCTTTGGTACAATCAATTGTTTGCCCCCCACGGAAACGGTGAGCGAATCAATCATCATTTTGGGCCTTCCATAAACCCCGCCGTATGCAGGAAGTCCATCTATAGTCTCCACCAGACTGTCTTCTCCTTCAAACCATGTATAGGTATGAGAAACGGAATCAAACGGAATGGTTTTCAGGTGAATGTCCACCTCCGACTGCCCGATAAGCGTATCGTGAATCATCACTTCCGAGCTGCCACAATGTTTGATACACAAAGGCCTTAGCAGATCGCGGTTGGAAATAAATATCAGGTCCTGCTGCCCGTCAAGGAGATTTCTGATGGCAAACTCCAGAAAAGCACTGTCGCCCTGTACTCCGGTTTCTGTCTTTTTTTTGTAGGGAGAATGGCGGATGGAATTGAGGTGAATGGCGGGTTCCTGTTGTGCCAGGATTTCACCGCAGCAGGAAACGGTCAATAACACAGCGAGAAGCAGCCTGAGAGAAAACGTATTCATTACATTTCGTTTTAGCATGAGTGTTATACAGGCTGAAAGATACGGATTTATGGGGAAACCACAGATTCGCTATTCTCCCTGAAAAGATTTGGGGGAATAGGGGAATTACCACTCTGGTAAATCACAATTCCCTCCTCCTCCATAATTTTCATGGGGAACAGTGCTGGATATATCCCGGTGTAGTGCTGGGTATCTGTCAGCACGAGGTATTCCAGGCCCAGTGAGCGGTAGCTCTCAAGCGCGGTACTGTCCGGCTGCAGGCCAAAATTGTAAGCGGTCCAGCCTTGTCGGTTTAGGGCAAACAGCAGTGTATTGGGCGAGGGATCCTCCGGACAAAACAGGTGCGCCGCTGGCGAAATGCCGCTTTTTGAAAGCCAGTCGCGGTCTTCTGCGCCATACAAAACCGATTGGGTGAAAGGGTGAGCAGTGGCATCTTCTGCCCGTAAATGTAAAACCCGGTTCGTCCATAAAACATTGACAAGCAGAAGAAAAACGGATAAAACAATAATCCTTTTCTGTTGCCTGAGATACGATGCCATCGTCAATGCGATCAGCACCGGCACTGGCCAGAGCGCAAAAGTGTAATAATCATGTTCCCTGTACATCCGAAAAAACAGGACAATAACTGCCACGGCTCCGGCTATGTGCAGCACGATGAATAAAAGTATCCCCACATGGATTTTTCTCCGGTTTTTGAGAAAGAAATAAACTACCCCCGCCAAACCAATGGCGGTTCCCAGTGATAGTATGCCCTTCATCTCATACTTCAACCCCATCAAAATTTCATAAATTTCCGTTGCAGAGTATAACCAGACCGGGCGCACGGAAGCAAGAAAATAACTGCTGTCGTATTGAGCATTGTATTGCATAATCCACCATCTGCAACCCACAATCATCAGCCCCCAGATGGATGTTGACAATAAAAAATGTCGCCGGATTGCGGCACTGATGGTCGGATATTTTCCCGGAAATAGTAATAAGGCAACAACGGTAGCAGCCCAGCTGAGTGCCATGGTGAGTTTTAAGCACGCAGACAGTGCAGCGATAACTGCTGCCCCATATATCCAGCGCTTTCTATCACTTCGATACCCATAAAATAACAAAGACCAGGACAAAAACACCAGGCTCAGCGCCGGACTGTCGGGCAGATAACTGGCGCAGTAATAAGTAAATACAGGTGTACTAGCCAATATGCTTACGAGAAGCGCAGAAAACAGGTGAGCTTGTTTGGGCTTAAGTAGTTGGCGCAGTATCCAGACGAGGCTGCCGGTACCTGACAGGAAAATCAGCAGGTGAACCCAACGCAAAATTGCGACATTCCACCCGAAAAGACAGGCAATTTTACCGGCAATCCAGTACGTGAAAGGCAGTTCCCCTATCGCATATCCGTATCCGTCTGTTTCCAGATTGAAGATTTCCGGCTGAAAAAAGCTATTTCCCTGGTAATAAAACCACATCAGCGAAGCACCGTCGGCCTGTCGCCATTGGTGTACCCCCATCGGTGGTTGGTTGATCCAGTCGGTCAGGCCACATGCCAGCAGCACCAGGAGACAAAAAAAAAGCCAGAATAATGGAATACGCACCGGGCAGACTTTTTGAGGGACTAAGTCTCCAATATAACCGGAAATTTGATTGGGAAAAAACAATGCGCTCCCTGAAAGCTACCGTTTTACAGCGATGCTTCCAAACCGGCGTCTATCGCTTCATAAATCACGTCGTGAATGCGCTGCCGGATGCGCAAGGTGTTGAGTTTCCAGTTGTTGCTTTTGGGGTGAACCCTGTTGGAAAGAAATATATAGACAAGCTCTGATTCCGGATCCACCCAGATACAGGTGCCGGTAAAACCTGTATGTCCATAAGAGGCTTTCGAAGCGCGGCTTCCGATGATATACTCTCCTGACAAAGGGGGTTTGTCAAAACCCAGACCGCGATTGCCTTTGTTTGCACGGGTAAACTGATCCACCGTCTGGGCATCCATATACCTTTCTCCGCCGTAGGTTCCCCCGTTGAGTATCATCTGCAAAAGAATTCCCAGATCATTGGCATTGGAAAAAAGCCCGGCATTTCCCGATATACCGCCCAGCAGGGCTGCTGTCGGGTCGTGGACGTTTCCCTTGAGCAACTGCCCGCGCCAGTTGTTGTCGTATTCGGTAGGGATCAGCCGCTCCGGATCGAGGGTGCTGCGAGGGTTAAACCGCGCATTCTGCATGCCCAGTGGCTCATATATTTCTCTTGCGAGAAAAGTATTGATGGGCTCCTGATTGAGTGAATCAATCGCCATCTGAACAAGGATCATATTTGCATCGCTATACTCGTAAGTCTTTTTGGGGTTAATATGCATGGCCTTGGCGGCCTGCCAGAGCGAATCGCGGTAATCATTTCGCAGATAAAAACCCGATGCTACTTCTATGGAGTACAGGCTGTCTGCCCTCGGTTTGAAGTACCGGTCATATCTTCCTACAAATTTATTCCTGTAACGCATATAGGGCAATATGGGCAATCCAGCCGGCAACCCCGAATGGTGGGTCATCAGTTCTTCCAGTGTAAGCGAAAATACAGGAGAACGCACCCGCATTTTTCCGCGCAGATAGGATTTAATAACCATCAGCGAATCACCCTTCCGGAAAGTATCGATACGGGTAGATGGATCGGGTTGACGCTGGGCAACCAGAATAAAAGGTGATTCGGACGTGCTGAGTGAGTCTGTCTCTTCAAATGGCTCAGAAGTGGATGCGAGGTACAGAGAGTCTATGACAAAGAGTGTGTCTCTCCGGTAAACAGAATCTGTTATGATTACCTGATCCTTAAAAAACCGCCCCAGCGGATCATAGGGACTGATACGCTTTTTATCCGCCATATACATTGCAGCGACCGTTGTAGCAGCTACTTTGGTGACAGAAGCAATATCGTACAGATCGGTAGGGTTTACCCAAACCGGGGACGCATAAGTTGGGTGGCCAAATGCTTTGTGATACACGACTTTTCCGCCTTTTGCTACAAACACCTGGCAGCCCGGCATGGCAAACGAGCCCATCCCTTCATATACAATCGAATCAATTTTCGACAATACACTGCTGCTCATACCCGCAGCTTCCGGAAGCGTATATGCCAGCCGCACAACCGGGCGTGTCAGCCCCTGCCGATAAGAAAGGGTATCGCTGATATGCACGGGTAGCCGCCCGCCAGAAGCAATTCCGCCAAATAACATCTGCCCCGCCAGTGCCTCACTTTGATGGCTATGACCATATACCTGCACAATTGTACCCGCTTCCGGCAATTTTTTAAGATCTTCTACTTGTCCAAAGTGTACAAATACAACCTCCGTCCGGCTTTGAAGCTGAGCCAGCGTCTGTAAAAAGACCGTATCCCGATCGGGATCGGGAATTTCACTGTTGAAGACAACAATTACAGGATCATAGCCTGAAAAAAATCTGACGTCGAGTCGGGGCAACGGACCGCCATTTTTGCGTGTGAGTCGCGACCGGCTGAAGGGCGCATACCAGCGGAGCTGATTCAGCAGATCAATGGTTTCTTCTCCAATCGTAAGCAGGTGAAACCGTTTTTCCCGCAATTGTTTGAAAGGAACCAGCTGATGGTCATCACGCGCAAGGGTAATTGTAGCCTCTTCTACCTGTCGGTTGAGCAGTCGGTTGAGTTGAGGGTTGACGGGCAATGTGCGGCGAAAATCTGCATCTGCATAATGTTTGGGCGCATGTGCCCAGGATTTGGCGAGCAGAATGCGGTGAACTTTTTCATTCAAAATATCTTCCTGCAGCTTTTCTTTCCCAATCAGGGAAATCAGCACATCATATACATAGGGAATATCTTTTTTTTGTACGACCAACAGATCAGCGCCTGCCTTAAGGGCTTTTTTTGCCCGGTCTTCGACCTCATTGGCGCTGTTGCCCGCAGCTTCTGCGATCAGTAATCCACTGAACGGAATATGGCTGGAGAGGTAACTGCGAATCAGATCGTCTTTTGCCGAGTTGATTTTGACCTTGTCCAGTTCCTCCGCATTGATCAAAAAACCGGAAATACCTTTCCTCGAAAGCGTATCATAGGGAGAAAGGAGACTGTCCCGCAACAGGGAATCCGTTTCCAAAGGAAAATATACTTGCGCATAGGCCGGGCAGGACAATACCCAGTGATGTTGCAATTCTTCGGAAACGGTCAAAACCTTACGTACAATCTGCCTTCGGTTTTCAGGTTTTTGCCCTTCAGAAACCAAAGGCGTAAAATACATATGTACTCCCATTTCATTGGACTGGTCGCCAAGATGTTGGCCGACCAAACCAATCAGAGAGTCATTATCTATAGCGGCAAGAGAAAGATCTCCCGGCAGCCGCACCAAATCATCCTGAGTGGGGTCGCTATACATACCAACAAGCAAAGGTTTGGAAGAAACCTGCTGATAAATATGCGTGCGTTGCCATTGCTGTGTGGCATCATACCCCCGGAAAACAATTCCGCCAACATTATACTCTGTCAGCAGATGTGTCAGCGGATACTCCCGTTCTGTGGTATCAGGTTCGGCAACGACCATTAAAAGCTGCCCCACTTTTTCGCTAATGGTCATTTTTCTCAGCATAGAGTCTGCCCATCGTGGATTTTCATCCAGGAAAGGAGCAGATACATAACGATCTTTAGGCCCCACCGAATAGAGTGTTGCCAGCAAGACCAGCGTTATGCCCAGCCCAATAGTGATCAATATGGGAAGTTTCTGCCGCATGTGTTGTCAGACAAAGTTCGTCAGCCAGTCTGATTTATTACCGGTTTTTTTATAATATTATCTTACGGAGAATGCAGGAGTAATGCCATTTTGCAAGGGCTTTTCACTCTCTGCAAATACGGAATCCGGGGGGTAGAAGTTTTAAAAACGGGTATTTATAAAGTGGGGTGCCTATCTCTGAAGAAACGGGCGTTTTACCACTTTAGCTTTCACCGGTTTGTCACGGATAATTATGTCCATTTCTGTGCCGATGGCAGACAGTTGTTCGGGGACATAAGCCATACCGATTCCGATATTCATCACCGGACTGATACCGCCTGAAGTCACCTCACCGATTTCCTGCCCCTGATGCGCGATTTTGTAGTGGGAGCGGGGAATTCCCTTTTCGATCATTTCAAACCCGATGAGCTTACGCTTCACGCCTTCTGCCTTCTGGCGGTTGAGTACATCAGACCCGTTAAATACGCCTTTGCCGAGTTTGGTGATCCAGCCGAGTCCGGCTTCCAGTGGGGTAGTCGTATCGTTGATATCGTTGCCATACAGCATATACCCCATTTCCAGACGCAGGGTATCTCTTGCTCCGAGGCCGGTAGGAATCAATCCAAATTCCGCTCCTGCTTCCATCAGGTCATGCCACATTCGCACCGCGTGCTGGTTGTACACAAATATTTCAAATGTGCGTTCGCCGGTATAGCCAGTGGTGGCGACCATTGATTTTTCGGCGCCGTTGAAAGTATCTTTAAAACAATAGTATGTCCCCATTGTCGAAAGGTCATAGCTGGTAAGTTTCTGAACAATCGCCTCCGCTTTTGGACCGGAAACTGCAAGGAGAGAGGTTTCTTCAGAGATATCGATCATTTCTGCGCCCATGGTATTGCTTTCACTGATCCAGTTCCAGTCTTTTTCAATATTGGAAGCATTCACCACAATCATATACTGGTCTTCGCGGATATAATAAACGATCATATCATCCACAATTCCTCCCTGATAATTGGGCATACAGCAATATTGGGCTTTGCCCGGCTCTAGTTTGGAGGCATCATTCGAAGAAATTTTCTGAATCAACTCCAGTGCTTTGGGTCCGCGAACAATAAACTCGCCCATATGAGAAACATCAAACAGTCCCGCCGATTCCCGCACAGCCAGATGTTCTGCCTTATCACTCTGATAGCGGACCGGCATATCATAACCGGCAAATGGAATGAGCTTTGCGCCCAGTTGTTCGTGAATTGCGTGGAGTTCTGTTTTCTTGGACATAATGCGGGGTTACGGGTTCAAAAAGTGTACGCAATTTAAACAACCTTTGACAAAATACTACCGGGATAAAGTTTGTAAATTGCAAAAAATAGTCCCGGTTATGGATCTGTTTCACACACCGACAACCAGTCCTGCCCATATTGCACCGCTTGCCGAGCGAATCCGTCCAAAATCCCTCGATGAGGTGATCGGACAGACCCATCTTATTTTCCCGGATAGCCCGTTTGTGCGGTCTATCCAAAGCAACCGCATTCCATCCATGATCTTCTGGGGGCCGCCGGGTGTAGGCAAAACTACGCTGGCGCAGATTATTGCAAATTCTTCCCAAAAGCCGTTCAAACAGCTGAGTGCCATTTCTGCCGGAGTGAAGGAAGTGCGCGAGGTGCTGAAATTTGCCGAAGGAAGACCGGGCACGGTTTTGTTTATCGACGAGATCCATCGTTTTAATAAAGCGCAGCAGGATTCTTTGCTGGGTGCGGTAGAAAAAGGGCGAATCACCCTGATTGGCGCCACCACGGAAAACCCTTCTTTCGAAGTAAATGCAGCGTTACTTTCGCGAAGTCAGGTCTATTCGCTCAAACCCTTGTCTTTTGAGGAAGTCAGGAAGTTGCTCTCCTATGCTATTGAGAAGGATGAAATTCTGTCTCAAAGGGAGATCGATCTGCGTGAGATTGACGCCATATACCGGATCGCGGGAGGAGATGCCCGGAAAAGCCTGACATTGCTGGAAATCTTCGTCAATACCCATCCGGAAGGGGAAAAAATTGTGGTAACCAATGACGAGTTGCTGGCTGCTGCACAGGAACATGTCGCTTTATATGATAAAACTGGGGAACAACACTACGATCTGGTCTCGGCATTTATCAAGTCTGTTCGCGGGGGAGACCCCAATGCCGCTGTATATTACCTGGCCAGAATGCTGGACGGGGGCGAAGATGTGAAATTTATTGCCCGAAGGCTCATTATCCTCGCCGCAGAAGATATTGGCAATGCCAACCCCAATGCCCTGCTGCTTGCCAATGCATGTTTTCAATCGGTGAATGTAATCGGACTGCCGGAAGCCCGGATTATTCTTTCTCAAACTACTACCTACCTCGCAACCTGCGACAAGTCCAATGCCGCCTACATCGCGATCAACGATGCCATGGCTTTTGTCAAAGATCAGCCTGCTTTTTCGGTGCCTCTTCACCTTCGCAATGCGCCGACAAAACTTATGCGGGAAATGGATTATGGAAAAGGATACAAATATTCCCACGATTTTCAGGGGCAGGAAAATCATCAGGAATTTTTACCGCAGGAAATGGTGGGCAAGCAATTTTATTTCCCCAAACCCATAGGCGGTGAGGCGAAAATCAGACAGTTTCTGGAAAAACAATGGGGGAAAAAATACCAATAAAAAACCGGCACAGATTACAGAAATCTGCGCCGGCTTTAGAAAAAGATCCACTACATCTTATTCGTTTAGATTCCAGCCGTAATCTTTGTATTCCAGCTTCGAATCATCTTTGATTTTCATGGTAGAATATTTGTTGATAAAAGCAGAGACAGAACCTGCTGATTTTTTGAAATCATCTGCATACCAGCTGAATAACTGAGATACCTGCGCTTTGTTCGCAGAAATGGTATTGTGAGCAGGATTATTGATATAGGCTTTGGTCTGCCGGGTGAGTTGATCTTCAAGCTTATCACCGGTAAAAGCTTCGTTGAGCAATGCAGGACATGAGAAAGAGGCACAATTCACGGCGAAGTGAATCCTTGGCTCTGCAAATTCCTTGCGGATAATCTGGTTTTCCACTTCGTTCAGGCTATAGGTTTTACTCCCTATAAGTATAAACTTTTTGTCCCAGGGCTCGCCCAGGTCGCGGATACTTTTGAGTGGATAATTGTCAACAATCAGTTTGACGGTAAAGGCATTATACACATTGATCCAGTAGGCAAGTTTGTCCTTTGAGGACCAGTCTGCAGCGGGAGGATTTGTGCTCAGTTTTTTCAGATATACTTCCAGTTTGGCCTTATCCTGCTTCAATCCGGGATAATTGACTTTTCCCTCCGCAGAAACATATTTTTTCAGCAAATAATCCCACTCCGCGTGCGTAATAGCTACAGATGGGGTATTTGCAACTTCCGTTGTCGTAGTAGTATTACCAGAAACACCGGAGGCAGAGAGAGAGGAGATCGCACTAAAGAGCAAAAGGCATGAAATAAATAACAGGTAAGAAAGAGAGCTTTTCATAAATTGAATGTGCTTAAAATTTATAGTTTGAATACGAATTAGCAACCTATCTTCGTATCTGAATGTCTTAGATATGACATTATACGTGATATTAGCTGATTCTAATATGTAACGAGCCAATTCCATTTTCAATTCAATTGTTTTTATATCATTTGCGAAAATTTAACTAAACCTGAATTCCATGAGAAAACTGATCCCCATTGTACCAACCGTAATGGTGCTTTTCCTGGCTTTTTCTGTACAGTTTGTACACGCGCAGGTCTGTACCCCGGATCCATCCTTTACCGCTGCCGGCGTTTACCCGGCTACGCTTCCTTCTGCCTGTGCAAACGTGCCCTATTCGGTTGCCATTACCCTCGTGGTCCCGCTGGATACTGTTTTCCAGTCGCCATTTGGGCCTATTACCGTACCGATTGACTCTGTAGTACTGGATAGTGTTACCGGGCTTCCTCCCGGCTTTAGCTACCAGTGTGTTCCACCGACCTGTGCATTTCCGGGAGGTGGCAGCTATTGTATTCTGGTATCTGGAACCAGCAGCATCGCCGACACTTTTTCTATAAATATATTTACCAATACTTACCTCACAGTCATTGGTACACCACAGGTTATCCCTACCAATTTTACCGGTTATTATGACCTGATTGTCAATGCAGGAGTTACTGCCAGTGTATCCGTATCTGATGCCAACTGTGGCGCTACTGATGGGATTGCACTTGTATCACCTTCCGGCACAGGGCCTTTCACCTTTCTCTGGAGCAACGGCGATACAACTTCTACGATTGGCAACCTCGCACCAGGTGCATATAGTGTAGTGGTTACAGGTCCCGACGGCTGCAGCAGTACTTTTGTTGCCAACGTAGGTACCAACGGCAATGCGCCTTCCAGTGTACTGGATACAACAACCTGGACAGGTTGTGCAGGCAGTGCCGGGGGCAGCATCAGCATTAATGTCAGCGGCGGAACAGGACCGTTTTCATACGCATGGTCAAATGGCGATACTACCGCCACCATCACCGGAGTTGCCGGGGGATCATACAATGTGACAGTTACTGACGCGCTGGGCTGCGCCTCCACAGATACTTATGTGATTTCTGAACCCACTCCGCTTGCCCTTACGCCCGGACAGGTAAACAGTGTTTCCTGTTATGGCGACGCCGATGGAACCGCTGAAGTTACCGTCTCCGGTGGCATTGGCAGCTACTCTTATGACTGGCAGACTACTCCTCCTCAAACAGGTGCGATGGCTACCGGGCTTTCCGCCGGAGTAGTGCAGGTTTTGGTAACCGATGAAGCGGGTTGTGTCGAAGATCTGAATATAACCGTCAGTCAGCCCGATTCTCTGGAACTTTCCTTTACAACCATAGATCCCACCTTTGGCAATCCATATGGATCGGCAACGGTAACCCCTGCCGGAGGAACACCTCCTTACACTTATCTCTGGAATACAGGGGATATTACCAACAGTATTGATAGTGTCGGCAGCTCGGGCGGTGTTTTCTATGTAACGGTAACAGATGCCAAAGGCTGCGAGGTTACAGATACCGTAGAAATTTTCGCTTACGTAGGCATCGAAGACGAACTGGCTGCCGGTTTCCGCGACATCAGCATTTACCCCAACCCTAACGCTGGTGCTTTTACGCTGGAAATTGTGCTTGACAAGGTACAACAAGTCAATATCCAGCTATTTGATCTTACGGGTAAGTCTGTATTATCATCGACTAAAACGAATGTGCTCAGTCTGTCTGAAAATATAACGGCACAAGGCATACCCGCCGGAATGTATCTGCTTCAGATTCGCACGGAGCTGGGGATGGCTTCGCGCAGGGTGATTATCCGCTAGTCAGAAGTTTTTGTGTAAATGGGGTGTCAGTATTCCCACAGCTGCCCCGACGACATAACCGGTGATCACATCCGAAGGAAAATGTTTACCGGCCCTTACCCGCAGAAATCCAACAAAAGCGGGAACCAAAACAGCCCCGGTCCAGACAAATGGTTTTGCTCTGGATCGGGGATAATAGTCACTATAGACCTTTGCGAGAAAAAAAGCAGAAGCTGCAGTCATTGACGCATGGCCGGAGAAAAACGAAAACCGCGCATCGCGTTCAGTCTGTGCCTGATATAACTCGCTGTTGCCGGTAGCATCGATATAGGTAAACGGGCGGTTTCTGTGTACAGAAGCCTTGGCAAAACCTGTAAGTCCGTAAGTAAACGAAAACGCCTGAACGCCCATGGTCAGCACCTCGGGAAAATCATCTCTTACCGGTTTAAACGCAAGCAGGGTTGCAGGGAGCAAAATTGCACCCATAGCCAGAATATCACTTGTTTTTTTTGCCCGCAGATTCCAGTTAAATGACGTGGGGCGATCAAAACGGTTGATCTGAAGTCGGTTGAGTGAAGCCAATTCACCGGCAGTCAGAGGTTGTACAGAATTCTGAAAAAGCTGTCCGGCAGCAGAAAGGCCGACAGCACCCAGGGTAATCGGCAGATCTCCTTTGGCAGTAATTCTGTAAGGAGAATATTGCGCAGACAGAGAGAAAACAGAAGCAGAAAAGAGCAGAAAGAAGATAATCGGTTTCACAGCTTTAATTTTAGTTGTCCTTAAGCAAAAGTTTAGAAAATACTGGCTAAAAAAAATCCCCGGTTCGTCCGGGGATTTTGTACACGTCATTCACGTGAGGCAAGTATTGAGTAGTAGTATATATCTATAATTACCGGGTGAATTTTTCATATTCAAACACCTGGCAAAGATTTGCATCGGGTGATTTGGGATCAATGATATTTCTGTTCATTCTTACAAGCATCCCTGTATTGTCATAGGTATAGGCAACTGTGCCGCGAAGCGTACCTTCTGAAGACCATTCGACCCGGGTAATATCGCCGCGGGAATTGTATTCATAGACGTACTGTTCTCCTAACGTACTTTGTTCCTGTTTGGTGGTTACCCTGGCAATTAAACCATCTGTATTGTAATCATAGATGATTTTCTTAATCAAATCGCCATTGCCATTTTCAAAAATTTCGGATTTCATCAACCCCTTTTGATACTCATAGCGGTTGACTTTGACTACCCGATTGTTTTCCATCCAGCGGACAGCGATGAGGGTGCTGTCATCATCATAGACATACTCCTTTGTATGCAGGAGCATGACCTCATTATTATGAAGCATTTCATAGGATTTTACCTGAAATACTTTGCGCTGGGAATTAAACCGGTAGCCAGACTTATAACTTTTATTCCAGACATTGTCTTTCAAATGCTGCCAGCCCAACACACCATTTGTGGTGTATTTATAATCATAAATGCGGCTTGTATCTTTGCTGGATACCTCTACGACCTGGATGAGATTACCTTTGGAATCATATTCATAGCTGGTACCAGCGCTGAAATTTCCGGTGGGTTCTACTTTTCCGTCAAAGCTTTTCACATGGATCGCTTTGATATCATTGCGGAGAATAAACGACTTAGGGAATTGCGGAGCATCCCACTTTACTTTTTCGGAAAATGATATAGGTTGTGCCAGGCAATTTATTCCAAGAAGTAATACGATTAAAGGGGTAAATACGTGCTTCATACTCACAACTAGGTTAAAGTTTATTGTTGTATCGATTTGCCTGATACAAAAACTCAAAAATCTTCTGAAAATTGGGGCGATCCAGATTTGAGTTTGAATATAGACATTATTTGTGTGAATAATCAAATCTTACCTCTTATTTTCTGCAATTTATCCAATCAGAGCAGGGTTTTGCTAAAAATATCACTATACAACCAAATCCAATCTATCATTTTTAGTCAGGGAATAGCACTTTGCTCAAAGTATGATCCAGCTAATCTTTCCCGAAAACATGGTTGTAATCGCGTAGTACTGTTTCGAGAAATTGTTTATCTGTCATCCGGGTATTTATCCCGGATACCTCTTTTACCTTATTTGCGAGCTTTTCGAGCAGTTCCGGATTAAAATTTTTAATTCCCAGATCAAATACTTCTTTCAGAATGGATACATCGCGGTCAGACAGATTCTGTATTTCGGGAAACACCACCTGGTAGTCTTCCGCAGTATCCATAAACATCGTATCGCCAAAAGTAGTGACCAGTTGAAGTTTGATCACAGATGTTCCGGCCACAATGTCTCCAATTCGCTGACCCTTTTTATTCATGGAAATCGCCACCATTCCGATAACCCCCGGCAGTAGGACAATACTTACGCTCAGCCAGACATCGATCATACGAAGCATCCACCGCAGCAGGTAAGCAGACAGGGTGGCCGGAGCCCCGTCGGTACGGATCGTACGCATCTTCATCAACCTTTTACCCAGCGTCTGTCCTTGAAAAAGAAATTCACACCAAAGGCTGTAGAAAACCGCTGGAAGCAGTGAGATTATGGTAAGTGTGTCTGAGAGATAGTCCTTCCATTCACTGTGGTAATTATACTTATCAATCAGATAACCCCAGACATACACATACAATGCAAAGGCGAGAAGATCAATCAGACCACTTGCAATACGATCGCCAAGTTGCGCCACAGGGTATTCCAGCTCAATGTTTTGCGTAGTTGGTATAATGATCGTATTCATTTATATTTTTTTTCTTATCTTTCTCACACAGGCACTATGCAAACAAATATAGCATAAAATCGATGAGAGAACCTGCCTTTTTGCGACAAAATAAGGACAAATGGCTGGAATATGAGCGAATGCTGTTTCAGGAAAATCAGGAAGAAATCGACCCTGATCGCCTGGCGGAGCTTTATATTCAGTTGACCGATGATCTTGCTTATTCCCGTACATTTTACCCCAAAAGCCAGACGGTAAAATATCTTAATGGTCTGGCAGCACGAACGCACCTGGCGATCTATAAAAATAAAAAAGAAAAGGGAAGCAGACTCCTTACTTTCTGGACGACGGAACTTCCCCTCATATACCGGGAGTCGCACAAGTATATGTTGTACTCCATGTTGATTTTCACCTTTACTTTTATTGTTGGAGTCTTTACCGCTTACAGCGATGAAGAATTTCTCCGGATTGTGCTTTCTGACAACTATGTGGATATGACGCTGGAAAATATTCACAACGGCGACCCGATGGGCGTATATAAAGACTCAGCCTCCTTCCCCATGTTTGTGCGGATTGCCTACAACAATATTCAGGTTTCTTTTCTGGCTTTCGTCATGGGGATATTCTGTTCTTTTGGCACCATATACATACTTTTCAAAAACGGGCTGATGCTGGGATCCTTTTTTATGCTGTTTCATACCGAAGGGATCATCTGGGAAGCACTTCCGGTAATCTATATCCATGGTACGCTCGAACTTTCAGCAATTGTCATTGCAGGGGGAGCCGGATTTATGCTGGGCAATAGCATTCTTTTTCCAGGAACCCATACCCGCATATACTCTATACAGCGGGCAGCCCAGTCCGGAGTAAAAATAATTGTGGGATTAATACCGGTTTTCCTCCTGGCAGCTTTTCTGGAGTCCTATATTACCCGACTAACAGAAATGCCGCTGATAATTAAGCTACTAATCATTATTTTGTCATTGGCTTTTGTGGTTTGGTATTATATTATCTACCCGATAACCGTTACCCGTGAAGCCGGATACGTGGAGAAAAAAATCAATTGATGAGACAGCGACACACCATTATCCTGTTTTCCACTCTGCTATTTTTGCTTTCCGGCATCAATATATGCCGGGCTGTGCCGCCCACCGATGAAACCGTTTTCCGAAACTTTGAAGAAGAAAAGCTTTCGGATTACAAACAGAAAAGGGATTTCAATTATGGAACAGAGCCTTTACCGGAAGAAGAAGACTTTAATTTTGCTGCACCGCAAAAGAGTATCGCAATTGTATTGCAATGGCTCATTTATGCGGCGATCTTTGTAACCCTTGGCGTATTGATATTTTTTGTGCTTCGGCAATCCATATCATGGAGGAAAAGCCGTATGATAGAGCAGGAGTTTATTCCCGGGCTGGACACACGCGATATCCGTGAGGTGATGTTTGAAGATATGATCGAAAATGCCATCAAAAACGGAGAATACCGAATCGCTGTAAGGCTCCTTTATCTTGAAACCCTCAAGAAACTGACGGTCAAAGGATGGATCGCCTGGAAACCCTTTAAAACCAATCAGGAATATCAGTTGGAACTTCAACAAACACGTGTAAAGGAAGATTTTGACAGACTTACCATCAGTTATGAATATATCTGGTATGGAAATTTTCCTGTTACAAGTCAGTTGTATCAATATGTAGAAAATATATTCCGCCAATTTCAGTCAAGCCTGGAGTATAAACAATGAAACAGATACCCTTACATAAAAAATTGCTGTTTGGGATCGGGATTATTCTTGCTGTCATCACCCTATACGGCGTACTTCAGGAATCTCTGGGGCCCAAAAAATTTTCATGGAGCGAGTCTTTTGCCCGCAAAAGCAAGGCCCCATATGGAACCTTTCTGGTGTATGAGATGCTGGGAAATATTTTTGAAGTTGACTCTGTAAAAGAAATTAATAAGCCCGTATTTGAGCAACTGGTCTATGAAGAATATCAACAGTCCAGCTATATTTTCATCAATGAAAACTTCCCGGTAGACGAAACCGATGCCGATGAAATGGTAAATTTTGTCAAAGCAGGCAATTATATCTTTATCGCGGCTTACTATTTTCCGCCCGCGTTAAAAGAACGCCTCGGTTTTGAAAACCTGTCTTACCTGCAAAGTCAGGAAGATTCGGTGGATATTCGATTTACAGATGAAGCGCATGCCGGAGAAATGTATCGTTTTCCCGGTGTAAAAATGATTAATTATTTCCAATCGTGGAACGCAGACCACACGACTGTATTGGCAGAAACCATTGACGGGAAAGCCAAGCTGCTAGAAATCCGTATGGGGGAAGGAAAATTTTTTCTGTCAACTGACCCCCGGGCATTTACAAACTATTATATGGTGCACCCCCGCAATCATCAATATATTTCACACGCTTTATCTTTTTTGCCGGAAGGGCAGACGGTTTTCTGGGACGAGTATTACAAAATCAACAATCTTCGGTCTAAAAATGGCTATGACGGGGATAGCGAAAGACCTTCCGCCTGGGACTATATCATGCAGCAGGAAGCGCTTCGCTGGGGATTCTGGCTTTTTCTGATAGCGATATTCATCTACGCCGTTTTTGAAAGCAAACGTACCCAGCGCCTCGTTCCGATCATCAAACCCTTACCCAATACGACACTCGATTTTACAGAAACGATTGGAAGGCTCTACTACCAAAATGGAGACCATCAAAAAATCGCTGTAAAAAGAATTAAAGTTTTTCTGGAGTATGTACGCTCCCGTTATTTCCTGAAAACCAAGGTCTTTGATGATGAATTTATCCGTAACCTGGCAGGAAAGTCGGGAATCCCCGAAACGGATATCCGCCAATTGTGCGAAACCATAGACTTTATCAAAAACCATACGGCGATCAGTGAAGAACAATTAATCTCTCTCAATCAATTGCTGGAGGATTTTTATCACAGGGTATAAAAATTAATTAAACGGAACATAAATCTTTGATGGAAGAAATTTTTAATACACACACAGAGCTTGGTGAATTCCGCGCATCCGTGGAGAAAATCAAACAGGAAGTCGGAAAAATCATTGTAGGTCAGCACAAAATGGTAGAGCTGATAATCACAGCGATTTTGTCTGACGGTCATATCCTGATTGAAGGTGTACCAGGCGTAGCCAAAACGCTGACAGCCAAGCTCATGGCGAAATCCATTGACACGGGATTTTCCAGGATACAGTTTACCCCCGATCTTATGCCCTCAGATGTACTGGGCACATCGGTTTTTAATACACAAACTGCCGCATTTGAATTTCGAAGGGGACCGATTTTCAGCAATATTGTCCTCATAGATGAGATCAACCGCGCACCTGCAAAAACCCAGGCGGCCTTGTTTGAGGTCATGGAAGAGCGTCAGGTAACGATGGACGGGATCACCTATCAGATGGCCCCCCCATATATCGTTATTGCCACACAGAACCCGATCGAGCAAGAAGGCACCTACCGGCTGCCGGAAGCTCAGCTTGACCGGTTTCTTTTTAAAATCGAGGTGGGTTACCCTTCTCCCGATGATGAAGTGCGTATCCTCAGCGATTTTCAGAAACGAAAAAACCAAAATGATATCAGCCAGGTCCAGCCGGTATTAAATGCCACCACGATTCGTTCTGCTCAGGAAATTGTACGGGGAATCCATATCGAACCCAATCTTATCCGCTACATTGTAGAGATTGTAGCCAGCACCCGAAATAATAAAGATATTTACCTCGGCGCATCTCCCCGCGCTTCTATCAATATTATGACCGCCTCCAAAGCGCTTGCAGCCATCAGGGGCAGAACGTTTGTTACACCGGAAGACATTCAGTATATAACCAGTCCTGTACTTCAGCACAGGATTATTCTTACCCCCGAAAAGGAAATGGAAGGCGCCACACCGGAAGATGTGATTATCCGGACAGTAGAACGTGTCGAAGTACCCCGTTAATCCCGCATTTACAATCAGGCTATGATATTATTTTTCCAGCGTCTCTATCTCAACAACCGACTCTTCCTTTTGCTGGGAATCAATACAGCCATGTTTATGGCTGCGTTTGTAGTTCCGGGATTATTGCCTGCGGCAAAAGTAAGCCTGCTGCTGATCGCTGCATTTACTGTACTCGATATTTTCCTCATATTCAGGGAAAAAGACGGAATTTCTGCGACAAGAGAGACCTATGAAAAATTTTCAAACGGAGACCAAAACCCCGTAAAAATTACGGTGGAGAACCGTTATACTTTTCCCGTAAAACTCATCATCATTGACGAAGTTCCGGTGCAGTTCCAAATGCGAGACCTGCAATTTGAACTAGAATCTGCCCCGGGTAAAAAAAGTGAACTGACCTATCTGATACGGCCCGTAAACCGCGGTGAGTACTGGTTTGGAGCACTAAACGTCTTTGTCTCAGGTTTTTTAGGTCTGGTCAGAAAGCGCTATCAGTTTGCTATCAAGGAAATGGTTCCCGTTTATCCATCCTATATACAAATGCGAAAATACCAGCTAATGGCCATTTCCAACCGGCTGACAGAAATGGGGGTGAAAAAAATCCGCAGGCTGGGACATACCACCGAATTTGAGCAGATCAAAGAATATATCCGGGGAGATGATTACCGCACCGTCAACTGGAAAGCAACAGCCCGCGCCAACAAGCTGATGGTGAACCAATACATTGACGAGCGGGCGCAAAATGTATATTGCCTGATAGATAAAAGCAGGGTAATGAAAATGCCCTTCAAAGGCATGACGCTCCTCGATTATGCCATCAATGCAGCACTGGTTTTGTCCAATATCGCCATTTACAGAAAAGACAAAGGAGGGCTGATTACCTTTTCAGAAAAAATCAGTACGAGTGTCCCGGCCAGTAGCAAAGCCACACAGATGAGCCTGATCATGGAGGTTTTGTACAATCAAACGACGCGTTTCCTCGAAGCAGATTACGCCAGGCTGTATACCTTTGTCAAAAGAAAAATTGCTCACCGGAGCCTGTTCATTCTTTTTACAAACTTTGAATCGGTATCTGCCATGCGGAGACAGCTTCCCTATCTGATAAAATTGTCTCAACATCATTTACTGGTCGTAATTTTCTTTGAAAATACCGAACTTCGCGAACTCTTGGACGATACGCCTCAAAAACTTGAGGATATTTACATCAAAACCATCGGCGAAAACTTCGCTTTTGAAAAAAAACAAATTGTGCGGGAACTGGAACAACATGGAATTATTTCTATTCTTACACCGCCGGAGCATCTCACGGTAAATACTGTAAACAAATATCTCGAGCTGAAATCACGTGCAATGATCTGACTATTTTTTTGCCAACCCACAAAATTCTCCCATGCGTTATACTTTTACCTTTCTCTCCCTCTTATTTCTCCTCAACAACCTGTTTTCCCAAACCGGAACGCTGAAAGGTTCGGTTACAGACGAATCGACCGGAGAACCACTCGCAGGAACGACAGTATTTATTATCGGTACCTATTCCGGAACTTATACGGATGCAGGAGGCAATTTTGAATTAAAAGGAATCAAACCCGGTGATTACTCGGTAAAGTTTTCTTATGTGGGGTATGCCGAAAAAATCTATAACGGAGTGAATATCGCCGCTAGCGGGAGTACAACGCTGGTAGTTTCCATGAATTCTTCCATCACAACGCTGGGAGAAGTAGAAATTGTAGGCCAGAAAACGCTGATCGATCTGGAGTCGGGAAAATCCAGTGTAAAAATTGGGCAGGAAGAAATCGCAGAGATGAGTGTGAAAAATGTGCAGGAAATCGCAGCACTTCAGGTAGGGGTAAATCTTTCACCAGACGGAATTCAGATCAGGGGAGGGCGTATCTATGAAACCGAATATCTGGTCGATGGGATTAACGCCCAGGATCCGCTGGCGGGTACGGGTTTTGGGGTAGATGTAGGCGCAGGAGCCGTCAACAACGTCGAAGTTATTACCGGTGGCACAGACGCCGAATTTGGAAATGGCAGTTCGGGCGTTATCCTTACCCGAATCAGAGAAGGAGGCAAACGATGGCGGGCGACAGGTACCTATCGCAGAGATAATCTCGGTTTTCGCGTAAACCAAGGCCCCAGCTGGAATACAGATGAAGGCGAGTTGTCCATAGGAGGACCGATTATTAAAGACAAACTCAGCTTTTTCACCAGCGGAAGTTTTTATATGTCCGACGATTACTTCCGGGCAGTCGCAACCCAACTGCATTCTTCTTTGTTTACCAATGACTCACTGTGGGCACCCCGCCAGGACAATCGCTGGTCGCATACCCTGAAACTCGCATGGACCATTCGTCCCGGACTCAAAATCACCCTTACCAATCAGCATAGCCTGAATATAAACCAAAGCACCCGCTCTCTTCAGATTGTCGGAAATGATGCGGTGGTTACACCCGGTTTTCAGTTCCCATTTAGTCTCAATATGGATAATGCGAACACCTATACCCACAGTTCCAATCTGTCGGTTGTCAATGTTCGCGCACTTCTTACCCCACAATGGACGCTCGATGCTTCAGCCGGAAGACTGTTTACCAGCCTGAGAGTAGATGCCAATGGCCTGCCTTTCCGTACCCAAACCGTAGATCAACTATATGATCCCTCCTCCATTGTTACAGATCCGGTGGCAGTATTTAACCCGGAAGGAGATGTCGTGTATGTATTCCCTGGTCCGGGCCTTATCAACAATGGCGGTATTGCAACCCGTTGGCATGATCACTATGTAGAGGAATATACACTTAAGACCAAATTCACCTTTGAATCAAAAGATAAAGTCCATTACCTCAGTCTGGGGCAAGAGCATAAAGAACAGCAGTACCAGTGGATTGATGTTGAAAGACCCTGGGTAGGCGCACCTATCAAAATCAATGATACACTGACAACCCCTTCAACGAGTCTGGGCAGTACGAGCGACTACTGGAATGCCCGCCCGGCTACAGGAGGTTTTTATGTTTCCGACGAAATCCAGTACAAAGGGATTATCGCGAATATCGGCATGCGCCTCAATTATTGGGCACCCGGTACATTTGTGGATGACGCTGTCGAAAATCCTTCTGCACCCGTATTGGACGCGATCAGGGAGTCGTATAAGGAACAAACTTTCGGACTGGCCGGAAGGAGATGGAAGGCAAGGTTGCTGCCCCGTCTCCGGGTATCTTTTCCAGTAACGGAAAATAATGTGCTGTACTTCAACTACAGCCATGCTATGCGATTGCCTCACCCACGATTTGTCTATGCCGGTCTCGATCCTGTGTTTCAGGATCGCTCCTTCCTTTCCAATCTTGGCAACCCCAACTTAAATCCGGAGGTAACGGTTTCTTATGAAGTCGGGCTGAAATCACAGCTTACCAAAGACCTCGCCCTCACGGCGACGGCATTTTATAATGACAAATTTGACTATATCGTAAGTCGCAGAGTGGAAGTTCGGGACCAGACCGGCCGGTTTGTAGAAAAAACCTTTTATATCAACCAGGACTACGCCCGAATCCGAGGGCTGGAGCTTGGCCTTACCCGGCGTATTGGCAAATGGCTGACCACCAGCCTTACAGGCTCATATCAGATTGCCACAGGGAAGTCCAACACCGCCGCAGAATCTGCCCTTCAGATCAAAGCCCAGGGATTTGTAAATACGACGAAAGAGCAATTTCTCGCATGGGACAGGCCGTTTGACATAAAGTTTCTGGCGATTCTGAAACCCGATGAATCCGTTGTTATCGGTCGTATACCCCTTGAGGGATTCCGGCTGATGGTTACCTCAACTTATAAATCGGGATTGCGATACACCCCCAATATCCTGTGGCGTATCAATGATGATTCCGGAAGACCGGAGTATATTCCTGTGGTAAACCAGCCATTTGCGAAGGTAGGCAGTCCGTGGTTTTGGACCAATATGAAGTTAACACGAGATTTCCACTTTGGTAAAAATGCATATCTCGCGCTCAATTTTGAAGTAGAGAATATCACCAATTTCAAATCAGCGGCAATTGTCAATGGGGTAACCGGTAAAGGATACGAGTATGGCGATCCGCTTCCGCTTAGTTTTCGGGATCCGATATATCCCGATCCGCAGGATCGCGGTCTTCCGCCGGAGAATCCGGCGAGGTATCTCACCCCGAGACATATCTGGTTTGGCGCAGAATTTGGGTTTTGATCTCATAATTTCATTATCTTTGATATTATGAAGCTCATCGAGATTTCTATTAAGAATTTCAAATCGTTACGAGATGTTACTTTTCATCCTCGCAATTTTTCAATTCTTATAGGACCAAACGGGGCGGGAAAATCAAATTTTGCAAATTCGCTTCGATTTTTGTCAGAGACTTACCGGCTTGGGCTTGTTGATAGCGTAAAACGTTTTGGTGGGTTTGAAAATATAATTAACAGAAGGAGAGAAACGGGTACGCCACTTGAGTTTACTATTAAAGTCGCATTTAACTGGGGAGGTTTTGCATCATCTGATGAATTGAAAACAGAAAGTAGACAAGTTGTTTTCTCTCATTCATTCGCTATTAATTCAGATCACAAGAATTCGGGGTTTGGGGTTGAATCTGAAACTCTTTCAATCAAAATTTGCAACTCAGAATCAGGTCAGATAACAGATAAAGATGAACTGGTACAGATATTTGAATTGAAAAGAGATCGCGACGGAAATATTATCGCCAATGGGAATCGTCAATTGCTTTTTGATTATCGTGAAGTTTTCCCAGGCTTACGTTTTTCACTTGATACAAGTGTAACAAACCAAAACCTTATTCCCAAATCTTCCCTCGCCATTCACGATCCATTGATTGGAAATTCAGTGCTGAGAAAGATTAGAGATTCGTTGTCATACTTTGGTATATACAGTTTTAGCCGGCTGACGGATCTGGAAGAAACGCTTCCGTCTCTCGTAAAAAATACAAACCCTGATGTCTGGCAGGAAATACTTTTTACGATGCAAGAAATTTGCCCGGGATTGAGTGATATAGTCGTTAAATCCACCGAGGAAAGAAGGGAAATTTTGCATTTTCTGGAAGAAGGTTTGAACGAACCATTGATTGCATCCGATATGTCGGATGGAACTATTCTCGCACTTGCCAGCCTTTGTTCAGCTGGAGGGGCTTCATCAGATGGTTGGTCTGGGCTATTTCTACTGGAAGAACTGGAAAACTCATTGCATCCATGGGCATTACGGTTAGTCCTGGATAGAATAAGGCATTTTGCCAGCAAAGAAAAAACAGTTATCATTACGACTCACTCACCTCTTCTTATTGACAGAGTTCGCCCAGAGGAAGTATTTACTATCTCAAAAATGAAAGGGGAAACAAGGATCAATTCCCTCGTGGAAATTGTTCCAGATTTACAAGATGGTTGGGAATCTGGTGATTTTAAAACTTCCGATTATCTTGACTCTGGATTAATTCCTCAGGCCGTTCCGGGAATCACAGTATGAAAATAGGTATTATTTTAGATGGAAGTGCAGAGACAAAGGCCATGAATTTGATTCTGCCAAAAATTCCAATCAAATCATCGATTCAGATTTTACCGTCATTATATGCTGATATTCAGCCCAAAGCCTCTCCTGGGCAAATTGGTAAATCCATTGAATCACGCGTTAATATCTGCATAAAAAAAGGTGCCAGCCAGATTATTGTACTGATTGATAGAGAGGATAGGGAAGAATGCCCGGGAGAATGGGCGAAAACTCTTGAAAATAATTTCCGAAAAAAATATTCATCAATTCCCATATTTGTAGTAATCAAAAACCGAAAATTTGAAAACTGGTTGATGGCTGCTATCAGTGCATTTAATGATTTGCCTAAAAGGTTTGAACTTTCTCAATCATTTATCCGAAAAATTGAACCTAATAAGGCAGATAGTATAACAGATGCTGAAGCTGAAATACACAAAGTTGTAAAAGGTAATCGAGTGAGAAAAAGTATCTGGGGGCAGGAGATTGCGGCAAAATGTGATCCTGATGAAATGGGTCGCAATTCCAGATCTTTCCGGCGTTTCCTAAGGTTGTTACAACATCCCGATTATATGACTCAAAGTAAAGATCCAGTCAACCCTTGATCCTTACCAGGTTGCAACTTATATATCGTGTATTTCCCCAGTGTCTCCTTTTCATAGGAATCGAATATACCGGGAAAACGCGCCTGCATATTGGGAAAATAATCTTTGGGATCGACAATAAATTCGGGCAAATGAGAATTAAAATTCTGGAAAATATTGCGTTCAGGCTCGTCTGATGACATTAGCTGTTTTAATGGCCGTTGCTCAAATACGGCAAATTTGTAATAAGCAATCCGAAAGTCTGTGTATTTACCGGTATATGAAAGATGATCTGCCATAAGGATTTCGGGGCGATATTCCATCAGCCATACTCCATTGGTGATTTTTTTATCCTTAAAATATACAAGTAAAGGATCTGTCCCTTTCAGGATGCTTTCTGTTCCGCCATGCATCAGCCAGTTGTCTTTTCCCGGATGAAATATTTCAGGTGTTTTTTCCCATACCAATCCAAAATAATTAAGATACTGAAACACCGGAATCAGCAAAGACAACGTCAAAATGATCAGCCGGAATTTATATCCCCACCGGAAATCCGTAATCTTGGAAGCGTAAAAAGTCAATGGCGGTACCAGTAAAATAAAGTCTGAAAGGTCCAGTCGCCTGAATTTAAAAACCAGCACTAACAATACCCCTACCAGCCAGACAGCCATAGTAAGTTCCAGTGATCGTATCTTTGTGATGTAGCTGTAAAAACGAACCCGGTAGTGGAAAAATCCAATACTCGCTATCATCAGCAAAAACCCCCACGTAAATAGCCAGGATAAAAAAGCCTCCCCACTCTGATATTGGTAAATAGTCTGATCCATTTTTCCGACCCGGTCAAAATAGTACAAAACACCCACATCCCAGAATGCAGCCAGCGATTGATTGAAGAATAAAATCAGGAGAACACCCCCCAATATGGCAAACATTCCACCAAACAAAGAAAGGAACTCATCTGCCTGTGGTTTCTTGAGAAAAATATAGGCAACCAACATTCCCCCCAGAATGAAAGCCGCTTTATAAGTCACCAGGATACAAAACATCATCCACGCACCAGACACAAACATCAGCCCATAATTGTTACGCCGGTCTTCACCGACCTGATTAAAAGCATAAAAAGCCAGTGTTACCGGAAGAAGGATAAACAGCGAACTGCTCAGCTGCTGTGCATACCACGGTGCCGATACCATCAACACAAAAAGAATAGCAGGCAGGCCTGCTGCATATTGACGGAAAGGCTTATTTTCGGCTACCATTCCATTAAATACAACAGCTGTAAAATATATGTACAGACAAGTGAAAATCCGGACTGCAAATAAGGCATTTGCGCCAAACAGGAAATAGAATAGGCTATACACCCAGACCATTACCGGTGGCCCGGCAAACCAGGCATCCAGATAGAGATGTTTATCTCCCGCAATCTGCTCCGCCAAAAGTATATATTGAGACTCTTCTGTAAGAAAATATGATGCATGAAAGACCGGCAGACGCAGTATTACCACAAGCACCAGCAGAAAACCATGGACTGGAAGGGGAATATTTGTCAGTAACCGAAGCAAATTGGTTGAAATGGTTTAATTTTGACGGTGAAACAACTGCCTGCAAATTACAGCTAAATTAATATTTTCACTGTGAAGCCGGAAAAACTCTTTGATCAGATTCAAAAAAAACGATCCTATCTTTGTATAGGGCTCGATACGGAGGTAAAAAAAATCCCTGCCTCCCTCCAGGGTGAAAAAGACCCGGTATTTGCCTTTAACCGCATGATCATCGAAGCGACCAGCGAATTTGCGGTTGCCTATAAGCCCAATATTGCATTTTATGAAGCATTGGGCGCAAAAGGCTGGGATAGCCTGGCCCGTACGCTGGAAGTTATTCCCAAAGATATTTTTGTCATCGCCGACGCAAAAAGAGGAGATATCGGAAATACCTCCCGGTTGTATGCCCAGACTTTTTTTGAAACTTTTGCTTTTGACGCAGTAACAGTGGCGCCCTATATGGGCCTCGATTCAGTAACCCCTTTCCTCGAATTTGAGGATAAATGGGTATTTCTGCTTGCCCTGACGTCAAATTCCGGTGCACAGGATTTTCAGTATCACACAGAATCAGGTTTACCCCTTTATCAGAAAGTACTGAGTAAAGGAACCGAATGGGAAAAACAATACCCCGGTCATCTGGGTTTTGTAGTAGGAGCCACACGGGCAGAAGCCCTGGAGCGCGTACGCCAGATTGCACCCGAATCATTTCTGCTTGTACCGGGAGTAGGTGCGCAGGGCGGTGATTTGAAGACTGTCTGCCAGCATGGGCGGACTTCCCTGGGTGGATTGTTGATCAACAGCAGCCGGGGTATTATTTACGCAGGGTCTGGAGAAGATTTTGCAGAAAAAGCAGGCGCCGCAGCCCGCGAGCTGCAACAGGAAATGGCTGCATTTGTAGAAGGGTAAACTATTCGAACAGCCCTTTCACAAAATAGGAACGTTCTTCCCGAAACTTGTCGAAGACAAAGTGCTGAACGGTAAGCAATTCGTCATTTCCCTCTACCCATCCAAAATAGTTGTTGGGATTTTCTTCACGCTCAAACAGATAGACCGTGCGGTTTTCTCCGGAAAAATATTGGAGGGAAAAAGTGACGGAGGGTGTTTTTCCCTGTAAATCTTCAAACTTTCCGGGATAAGTATCGCCCGCAAAACTTTCTGCATAAACCTTTCGGGTGAAATTTGATAGATATTTTTCCAGATTGTCGGGGTTTAATGGAGACTCGTTTCCCAAAAGTCGCCACTCGCTGCCAATCGCTTCGCGCGACAACTGAACGGTTTTTGAAGGATCAGGATAAGTCAGCGATATCCTTTGGATTTTATCAATATGACCGTCAAATAAAAGATTCTCCCTCCAGATGGTCCGGTCAAGCGTAAAATGAGTATTAATAAATCCCTGAAGCCCGGGCATTTCAACGATATAGGGATATCTGGCATTTTTAAGTTTCATCAGGGTTCCGCGGCTTCCTTTGGCCTCCGTACCCAGGAGGTACGATTTGATAAGACCATCCTGGTCATATATTTCCACCCGGGTATGGGTAAGTTCAAGAATGTGTTCTGCTGTATTAATCCCCTCATCAATCAATTTTTCCTTTACATGAATGAGGTGCATCGTCTTGAGCAGATAGTTGATACGCGGTTGAAAAACCGGATATTTTTTGTCCAATTGCCAGGTACCATTGGGCAGTCTGTCGAGAATAATCCGCTCAATATCTTCGCCATTGATCACCTTGGTCATTGCAATAGTTTTGACAGCACTTGTATCGTCAATAGCAAAAGCTATGTCTTTGGGATTGAGAGAGGATTCATTTCTGTCAAAAACAAACAGATAGTAGCACACCATGGCTACCGCCAATACGCCAATCAGGATGTAAGTTCTTTTCATTTGTCAAAATTAATCAATCCTTATCCAAATCTTTCCTACGCGATAAGAAAAAGAATCTGTTTTACGAAGTTGATCTTAAGTTCTGGCATACTCAATATCAAAAGTTCGGGCTGATAACACAGGAAAATGCCTGTCCCCCGGCAAGGAGGACAGGCATTCCCATCTTCTCGTACAGTCAGCGACTGTACGGTGTATATGGCCTTCTACGCCTGAGAAATCTCTATTTCCCGACTGGGCCGACGTATTGCTTCCGGAAGTTTCGGCAGGTTGATGCTCAGGATCCCTTCAGAATAACGGGCAGTGATATTGTCCTGATCTATAGTTTTGGGAAGGGTAAACGAACGCTCAAATTTTGCGTAATTAAACTCCCTTTGGGTGTAATTGCCGGTATTGTCCGTTTGCTCAGTTTCTGCGGCTGCACTGATTTTGAGCGTATTTTCATGTACATTCAAGTGAAAATCCTCACGCTTCAATCCGGGTGCAGCCAGTTCAATCGTGAAGTTTTCTTTTTGTTCGATCACATTCACCTTTGGTACAGAGGCAAACTGATTTGCAGCAGCAAACCGAGCCATATCGCGGGTGATAAAGTCATCGAAAAAGTTGCCAAACCTAACAACGGGACGGTGGTGAAATCTAACTACTGACATAATATTTCGCTTTTTTTGTTTTGTTATTTTTTGCTTTTGGAGGTAATGTAACAAGGTAAATGCCACTGGCCTTTTAGTGCCAAAATGGCATTAACAACAAGGCGGAACATGCCATAATGGCGTAATTTTTATACATCCTTCGTCATCTTTGTCATTTGACCTGCATTTTTCCTCACAATCAACCCCTTATTCTATGCGTACACTTCGTAAGTCCCTTCTCATTGCTGGTTTAATTTTCATTGTTTTTGTAAATCTTCATGCCCAGCGCAGGTTTAGTATAGCTGCGGGAACCGGCACTGCTTATTACTATGGTGACCTGACGGATAATTTTACCAACAGCTTTTTCCGCCCGGCATTACAGATTTCGGGGAGTGCATATTTATTGCCTGTGTTTAGTCTTCGGCTGGGAGTTTCGTATGGCCTGGTAGGGGCTTCAGACGCACAGGCGAGCAGCGAAACCCGCAGACTTCGCAATTTACATTTTAGAAGTCCGGTAGGAGAAGTGAGTCTGACCGGCGTGTATGAATTTATCCCTGACCGCAATTTTGGTGTTTCCTGGCGCAATCAACTGCATTTCAGCCCATATATTTTTGGAGGAATTGCGGTTTTCGGATTTGACCCCAGGGCCGAATATGAAGGAGAATGGGTCAGGCTCCGTCCATTGGGAACAGAGGGTCAGTATATAGGAGATAATGGCAAACGACCTTATTCCTTTGCACAAGCGGCAATCCCATTTGGCGGGGGAGTCAGTCTGCGGGTGAGTGATTTTATCGGCATCAGCCTGGAGGCTGGCTATCGCATTACCTTTACAGACTATCTCGACGATGTGAGTACGATGTATCCCGAACCTGATGCGTTGATTGCATCTGGCGGGGCACTGGCAGCAGCACTTTCCAACCGCACGGGCGGGCCACTTCCGGCAAATTCGATCAGAGGCAATCCGGGCGTAAAAGACAGCTATGTGTTCACCACCTTTTCAGTCGTATATTATCTTGAACGGAATCGGTAAGAGGAATTAAATACAAAAGGGAAAGGAACTGAAAATTACCCACTGGCGATTTGCCTGTCAGAAATTTTCGTTTCCCTTCCCCGATCACTTGAGAAATTTTGGTTACTGCCTGTTTATTTTCCCTGGGCAGCCTCGTACCGAAGTACAAGAGAAAGCTGATAGCAATCTTTCAGGGCATCATAATCTGACTTTGGCAGAGGCTCTTCGGTATAAGAAGTAGCTCCTACAAAGCGGACTTTGATATCATCAACGCTTGCGCTTTTTGCGATGGTTTCAAAAATCTTGTTGTCGCGGTAATTGGTGTAATAGTTTACTTCATACACATTGCCATCGGGCGTGTTGCCAACGCGGTGTTCGGTTTCATTTTTGAGATCCAGTTTCTCGGAAGAGATTTTTTGATCACCAAAAGACACCATCACATAGTTGTGTTTGATTCCTTTATTTCCGTAGAAATTGCTGCAAAGGTAGTAGTAACCCGTTTTGGCCACATCCGCAGTAAGGGTCCGGCGCTTGGGCCAGCTTTTGTTCCAATGATTGTGGTAGTAATAACCAGCGGCTTCGTCAAAGGAGAATTTAGCTTTCAGCGCGTTGATATCCGCTTCTGTAAAAGTCATGCCACCTTTATTTTCTGTTTGGGCAGGGGTTTCTGATTCAGTTGTCGTCGTTTCGTCTGTAGCCTTTTCAGAAGAGCCACCACCACAGGAAGAGAGCAACAAAACCACACTGACTGCGGGAATCATTGCAAGAAGTCCCATTCTATGGGAAATTGCTTTAATGGTAGTTGTAAGTTTCATATAATTAAGCTTGATATGCATTGATCCGTAAATATATGGAAAGAATTGAAATCAACGAACATATGGAAGAATCACAACCTTTCCGTTTCAAAAAATTTGACATATATCAGGATCGCTGTGCCATGAAAGTGGGTACAGATGGGGTATTGCTGGGAGCCTGGGCAGAAACTTCAGGAAAACAGCATGTTTTGGATATTGGTTCAGGGACAGGTTTACTCGCGCTTATGATCGCACAACGAAACCCTTTCGCTATTATTGATGCATTGGAGGTCGATGAATCGGCATTTATTCAGTCTCGCCAAAACTTCCTGCGAAGCCCCTGGCCGGAGCGAATTTCTGCCTGGCACCTGCCTGTACAGGATTTTCAGCCACCGCATTTATTTGATATGATCATCTGCAATCCGCCATTTTATTTACATAGCCCGGCTATGCCTGACTCTCCCCGGAAATTGGCGAGGCTGGCGCATACACTCAATCCTGAAGAGTTACTGGATTGTTCCCAAAGGCTATTGAAGGATGAAGGTTTGCTCCAATTGGTTCTGCCTCACAGGGAGGGACAAAACTTTGTGAATATCGCACAGAAGAAAGGCTGGATTCTACACAGACGTACGCTGGTCAGAACAAAACCGCAGAAAACTATTTCACGTCACCTGATTGCGCTTACCCGGACTGCCCAGGTTTCAGATAACAATAAGGAGAATGAATTGGTTATACAATATGAAGGCACCCATACTTACACGGAAGCTTTTCGAAAAATACTACAGGAGTTTTACGTAATATTTGATTAAATTTCAATTAAAAATCTCCCAAAATCCCTGAATATGAAACACAGCGACGTTTTTCTTTCTTCAAAAACACCTGTAATCATTGGTATACTCAGGGGGTTTGAATCTGAAGCAATTGAAAATATTGCTACCTGTTACTCCCGTGCAGGTTTCTCCTTTCTGGAGATTACCCTCAATAGTCCGGGTGCGCTGGAAACGATTGCTGGTCTGGGAAAAACATCGGGGCTGACCATTGGTGCAGGTACGGTATGCAATACTGATGATCTGGAGCAGGCGCTGGCTGCCGGGGCACAATTTATCGTAAGCCCTGTACTCGATGAAGCCGTAATCAGCGAATGCGTAAATCTGGGGGTACCTGTATTTCCCGGCGCTTTTACCCCTACCGAAATTTACCGGGCATGGGCACTCGGTGCGACAATGGTGAAAGTATTTCCGGCAGGCGTGCTGGGGCCGGGATATATCAAAGAAGTGCTTGCACCGCTACAGCAGATTGCACTTCTGCCTACTGGGGGAATTAATCTCACCAATATGGAAGCGTTTATCCGTGCAGGCGCCCGTGGGTTTGGTATGGGCAGTCATTTATTTCCCAAAAACCTGATTGAAGCAAAAAACTGGGATGCCCTATACGAATATATGTTAGTTTTTAAAGAAAATGGATATGCACTTTCCTCCAAAAGCATCGACTAGTTTTCTTTTTCTTTGTAACTTTAACCAATACAACAACAAAACCGACCCTCAAATTAATGCTTAATCACCAGGAGTCATACATCACATTTGAGAGCGAAGCGGGTTTTCGTACGTTATTTGAGTACGCTACCGTTGGGATTATCGTTGTTGACCATAAGGGTCGAATTGTCATTGTCAACCCATATACAGAAAACCTTTTTGGTTATAAAAATACCGAGTTGGCGGGCAATTCCATCGAGATCCTAATCCCGCACGCCGTTCGGAATCAGCACTTCTCTCATCGGGAAAAGTACCTTCATACTCCCCGCAACCGCCAGATGGGTTCCGGCCTGGATCTGCATGCGCTGAAGAAAGATGGATCAGTCATGCCAGTTGAAATCAGTCTGAGCCATTATCAATCAGCGGGGCAGACCTTTGTTGTCGCTTTTATCAATGACATTACAGAGCGCAAAAAAGCGCGGGAAATGGACAAAAAATATGCGGCAGAACTGGAAGATGAAGTAAAAACCAGAACCGCCGATCTTGTAGACTCCCTTGAGCGGGAAAAGCACCTCAATGAAATGAAGTCCCGGTTTGTTTCTCTGGCTTCCCATGAGTTCAGAACGCCCTTAAGTACGATCCTGACTTCCATTTCACTGGCCGATAAATATGCAGATGCAGGAGAAATAGAAAAACATAAAAAGCATGTGGAAAGAATCAAGTCTTCTGTTCACATGCTGACTCATATTCTCAACGATTTTCTCTCTCTTGAACGGCTCAACCAGGGGAAAGTATCTTCTACACCTGAAACTTTCTTTGTTGACCACTTCCTGAAAGAAACTATGGAGGAAATAGAAGTATTGCTAAAGCCAGGCCAAAAACTGGAGGTAACCGCCCCCGCACATACAGAAGTACTTTTAAATAAAAAACTGCTAAAAAACATTATTATCAACCTCACCTCCAATGCGGTAAAATATACGCCTGAGGGGAAAAATATCTCTGTACACTGTAGTCTGAATGAAAACCTCGTTTGCTGGAAAATCGAAGACGAAGGGATCGGAATTCCTGAGTGCGATCACGAAAGACTATTCAGCATGTTTTTCCGGGCAGGAAATGTAGGGTCGATTAAAGGCACTGGTCTCGGGCTCAACATTGTCAAAAAATATGTAGATCTGATGCAGGGAGAAATCACATTTACCAGTGAGGAAGGCAAAGGTACCCGATTTATCGTTACCCTCCCCCAAATACAAGGCCTTCCGGAATCCCCTGAAGAAGAAGAATTGATTTAATTCATAATTTCAAATGACATAACTCATTTCCCAGAAAAGAAATTGAATGTTTTTTTGGGTTATGAAAAAGATATGGCTTCTTGCTGAAGGTGAGTTGTGTGAGAATATATATGAAATCCTACAACTTGAAGGATTCGACCCATGGATTGTGTCGAAAAAAGAAGCTGTTGAACTAAATTATAATCACGGGCAACCAAGAATGATTATCTGCGAGACCGGATATGTAAAAGCTCATGGGCAATTATTTTCCAGTCCGGGAGAAAAAATTTGCCCGCTGATCATTCTCAGCCCCGATGGCGAACAACCATCCAGCCAGATCCATGCAGATCTCTGTCTCCCTATGCCATTTTCGGAAGAAATTCTGCTGAATGCAGTAAAGTACTATTTTGATCATCCGCTCATTTCTCACAATTTCACATGATCCTTTCTGCCAGTTCGCAACCAATGGTAATGAATAAAGTCCCAACACTTACCCTTGTATTGGACGCATTGCATTTTGCTGCCGGAGTTCATCAGTTTCAAAGAAGAAATGGCTATGAGCCGCTCCCATATATCAACCACCTGATTAAAGTCACCCGTATTATCCAATCAGTCGCGGAGGAGACCGACGATGATCTGCTTGCGGCTGCCGCCCTCCACGATGTCATCGAAGATTCTGAAATAACCGCAAATGACCTAACCCAAAGGTTTGGCCAGAGAGTCGCAGATATCGTCTCCGAACTTACCGACGATATGCAGCTTCCCTACGAATTGCGCAGACAAAAACAGCTAAACGGTGCTGCGTATCTGTCCCCTGAAGCAAAAAAAATACGTATCGCTGACAAAGGCGCAAACATTGAGGACATTATCTCGTTTCCTCTTGATTGGGACACCAATCGCAAACGCGATTATGTCGAATGGTCTGTAAAAATTGTAGATCGGATCAGGGGAATTTCTCCTGTCCTTGAAAAATGGTTTGATGAGCGGGTTGAAAAAGCCCGCAAAGTGTTAGGATAAATCCCTACTCCAAGCTCTCAGGTTTTTCCGGGTAATATGCGAACCAATACAGAAAAAATACGGCGTATGATCGCCAAACTGGACGAGATGATAACCTCAGCCAGAGAAATGGAAAACCAGTACAAAACCGTACTGTCAAAAATCCATCCCAGGTACCTGAAAGGTGCGCGCAACCTCCTCCACTACCGATCGCTGCGGGAACATGATATCCGTTCGCTTCAGCGACAATTGGGCAACCTGGGACTTTCGCGCCTTGCCCGGGCAGAAAACCATGTCATGACCAGCCTGCTCACTACCCGGAGCATTTTGCGCGGATTTCTCAAATCCAAACAGCTCAAGCTGAAACGCTCCGGACTTTCCATCAAAGAAGGCCGCAAACTGGTCAATGCCAATGCCCGCGCCCTCCTTGGGCACAGCAGTACCGGTCGCCGCACCCGAATCATGGTGACACAGCCCACAGAGGCCGCCGCCAACCCCCGGCTCGTCGCCGAAATGATGGCCGCTGGTATGAATACGGTCCGTATCAATTGTGCACACGACGGCCCCGAAATATGGGAGAAACTCATACATAATGCCCGAAAGGCAGCCGCCAAAGCACGAAGGCAGATCAAAGTTACTATGGATCTCGGCGGCCCCAAAATCCGGACCGGAGCAATTGCACCCGGCCCGCAGGTGATGCGCTTGCGCACACAAAAAAACAACCTCGGACAGGTTATTCAGCCTGCACTGGTATGGCTGTCTCCCAACACTACCCCAGACCCCTCTCTCATTCATCTCCCACTGCCCAAAGCCTGGGTAGAAAACCTTAAACCCGGAAATAAACTCCAATTTTCCGATACAAGAGGAAAAAAACGCACGCTTACTGTCACTCACAAACTTCCCGGCGGGGTAATCGCCTCATGCCAAAAAAATGCATACGTGATGACCGGTTTGGAAATCAGCATTTCCAATCACCCTGAAACAGAGCCCGCAGCTATTGGTTATCTCCCTGCTTTGGAGCAGACGCTGGTTTTGGTTCCGGGAGACAAACTCATCCTTCATGCCACACCAGAACCAGGAGAAAATGCCCTGCTCGACGAAGCCGGAAAAACTATTCAGCCTGCACATATTTCGTGTACTTCAACGGAGGTTTTCAGCAGCGTGAATATAGGAGAGAAAATCCTGTTTGACGACGGGAAAATCAGTGGGGTAATACGCAAAACCTATCCTGACCGGATGGAGATTGAAATTACCGCAGCCAGCGAGGGCAAGGCCCGTTTGGCCGCTGACAAAGGCATCAATTTACCCGACAGCCAACTCAGCATACGAGGACTCACCACCAAAGACAAAGAAGATCTGGCATTTGTTGCGGCACATGCCGACGTGGTCAATATGTCGTTTGTCAACAGTCCTGAAGATGTGGAAGATCTGTTGGAAGAATTGCGAAAGCTGGATGCTTTTGGGAAGTTGGGGATAATCATGAAAATAGAAACCCAGCAGGCATTTACCAATCTGATGGACATATTGCTGGCAGGCATGCAGACCTATCCTGTAGGAGTAATGATTGCCCGTGGAGATCTGGCGATTGAGACTGGCTGGGACAATATGGGCTATATTCAGGAGGAAATCTTCTGGATGTGTCAGGCTGCACATTTGCCCGATATATGGGCAACACAGGTGCTGGAAAGTCTGGCGAAAAAAGGCCTGCCTTCCCGCGCAGAGATTTCCGATGCGACCATGGCCCAACGGGCAGAGTGTGTCATGCTCAACAAGGGCCCGTACATCGTCAATGCCATTCGCCTGTTGGACACAATTCTCCGAAATATGGATGAATACCAGGAGAAAAAGACAGCCTACACACCGCCAATGGCGGGTTTTCCGAAAATGTGATATCGCTCCCGTTGTGCTCCGGTATCCCTTTTTATCGTTTGTAAAAAATATAATCGGTCACAATCGGCTCTATCCCCTTTTGCCTTAAGTCAGAGATAATCTGCCCCCTGTGGTGGGTGGTATGATTGACAACGTGAAACAGAATTTCCTGAATAGAATTTTCAAATTCACCGCCTTGTGAAGTTCGGTATTTTAAATGGGCTCCCAGGTCAAAGTCAGACAAGATGGTGAGTGTATCGACCAAATTTCCAGCGTCAAGTTCCCCGATTTTTTCGAGCGGATGTACATCGCGAACGCCCAGCGAGGCAGTTTTGAGTATCCGGGAGTTCCATATCTGATGGGCATTGATCACGTGAGAAAAAAGCGGAATGGTTCTTTCACTGATCCTGTCACTATTTTCCATCAACAGTTCGACCAGTTTTTGATTGAAGTGATTGTGGTATTCGAATATGTCTTTAAAGAATGCTTTCATAGGATCAAGTATTGATTTTTTTCATTTACAGATGCTGTATCCGGCTAATCAAATGCCTTTCAAATCAATTTGAATCGCGGCACCTTTCAACCCTTCTGCACTCGCAGCAAGTGATATAATTCCACTTCCTTTTTCTATTGGCCGAATAATCGCCAGACATTTGCCATGCCAGGATTTTTTATGCGGCTGCTGAAAGCTCGACATATCGATCGGACTGCCACTGCCAACGCCTGCAATTTCTCCTTTGCCACTGATACTAAAATCAACAACTATCTCATTGGCGTTGGGAACAATATTCCCGTTTTCATCTATGATTTCAGCCATCACATACGAGAGGTCATTTCTATCGGCTTTGATACTGGCACGGTCGGCCACCAGTCTTATGGCAGCAGGTTTTCCAACTGTTTGAATCGTATCCGCGCCGGTTTCCATGCCGTTGTCATAACAGCGGGCGATCAAAATGCCTGGCGCAAATGGCACCTCAAAAGTTGCTGTAATGGAAGTCTCTCCATCGACCGATTGCTCACCGATAACTTTGCCATTTAGTTCGAGTTTTACCAGAGTGCTGCGGGTATAAACATGAACCTGCATAGTTTCCCCCTCATGTCCCTCCCAATTCCAGCATTTTAATTCTTCCGGCCAACCCCATGGACTCACATTCTCCTTCATTCCTGCGGGTACAGGCTCATGCACCATCATTTCAATGTTACTTTTTCGCCATACGACCAACTGATGATAGTACCGCGATTTTCTATTCCCAATCAGATCGATATCCCCCTGAAAATCATTAAATATGGGCCATGAGTCTCTGGAAAAAAACATACCCAAAGCCCCCATTCCACTTTCGGTTGAAGGAACATCCGGAACTACTCTGGACAAACCCACACCTGCTTCACCCAGGTAATCCATGGCTACCCAGGCAAAATTGCCAATTACATACGGGTAGTCCTCCACAGCTTTCCAGTTTACGAGCGAATATAGCGGCATAAATTCGGTAGCAACCATCACCCGCTCCGGATACTTTTCGTGGTCTTCGACATAATTCTCGAACATATAATTGTATCCGACCACGTCAAGGAGTGCATGGTGGGGAGCTGATTCGTGCCACTTGCTTGGCAGACCTCTTTTTGCAGCAAAATCATTAAAACCTTCTGTTACAGGCCGGGTATTGTCGAGGTTGCGGATCGCCCCTGTCAAATTACGGGCTATTCGCAACCCTGCCGTATCAAGTGCCTCGCGTATTTCGTTACCTATGCTCCACATAATTACCGAAGGGTGATTCCGGTCGCGGACTACCATTAGTTCCAGGTCTTTTTGCCACCATTGTTTAAAATCTTTGGAATAATCTTCGGGCGAAACCTTTGGGTTTTCCCAGTTATCAAAAATTTCATCGATTACCAGAATACCCAACCTATCGCATACATCAAGCAAATAGGGCGAGGGAGGATTATGACTGCATCGAATTGCGTTGAATCCCGCATTTTTTAATAGTTCTATTTTCCGCTCTTCCGCCCTGTCTATAGCTTTTGCACCCAGAGGACCGTTGTCGTGGTGGATACAGCCACCGATCAGCTCCATGGGTTTACCATTCAGCAGAAACCCTTTTGACGCACTAAAATCAATCGAACGAATGCCAAACTTGGTATCCTGAACATCTGATAGATTATCGTTTTGAAATACGGTTACCCTTGCGGTATAAAGATTCGGGGCATCAACCGACCAGAGCCTTGGATTAGCAACGACAACATTCTGCTCAATAATTTTTTTTTCTCCAGATTGAATATTGGCAGTAGTTTCAGAAGAGGCTACGGCATTTCCCTGGTTATCCATAATTTGCACATTCAGCTTTACTGCTGCTGTTTCAGGGCCTGAATTAACAACCGTTGAAATGATGCTGACATCAGTCGATTGGTCATTGGCTGAAGGTGTTTTGACAAATACCCCCCATGGCACAATATGAGTGGTATTTACAAGCGTAAGCCATGTGTGGCGATATATACCTGAGCCGGAGTACCAGCGGGAATTACTTCCCTCGTTTTTTACCTGTACGGCAACCACATTGGGTTGCCCGGCCGGATTTAGGTATGAGGTAATGTCGTAATAAAAAGAAGTATAGCCATAGGGGTGATTGCCAACATGTCTGCCATTGATCCACACATCCGAATTCATGAATATGCCATCAAATTGAAGATAGGCAATTTTTTTATTGTCGTCCTCGCCTATGGTAAAGGTTTTCCTATACCAGGCCGTTCCCCCTATCGTATAGGCTGTTCTCATTTTGCCAACAGAAGACTTTGAAAAAGGACCCATTACACTGTCAGACTGATTGGGCAGATCTTCAATGCTCCAATCGTGCGGAAGATCCAATAACCGCCAATTGGAGTCGTCAAAAGAAGGGAGTGCAGCTTCTTCAGGAGCATCTTTGGCAAAATGCCA
Source organism: Bacteroidia bacterium (assembly GCA_041391665.1). Taxonomy (NCBI): domain Bacteria; kingdom Pseudomonadati; phylum Bacteroidota; class Bacteroidia; species Bacteroidia bacterium. The sequence goes on from JAWKNO010000003.1 coordinate 1,605,393, forward strand.
GTTATCATCAAACGACAACGTGTGACTTTCTTCCGGAGCCTTCGGCACACTACATGAAAAATTAATAGCTACTGAAGGGATGACGAATAACAGTATGAGGTAATTTTTTATGGCCATGGCTTGATTTTTTACTGTTTAAATCAGTTCATAATATAATGTAACAATCCTTCTGGCCATAAATAATATCCATCAGAAAATTCGCGGGCACCATTAGCTACAACTCCACAACGAAATCTACACCAGTTCATGCCTCGATAACCCCAAACGAATTCCCCGGATTTGAGATAATTGATCACTTCTTCTTTTTCCTCCTGAGTCCAATTATGATCCACAAACTTTCCAGGATCAGAATATAGTGGATCATCTTCTGAATGCCAATAACCTATCAATCGAACTTTTTAATTTTCCATTAATATTTTATTTAGAATACCTTCGAACCAATCCTCTGATTAGAATCCCTGCTCCTGTCGCGATTATCCCAATATCAAAAAATATTTTTTCTTCAGAAAAAAGTGTAAATCCAATTGATACCAATATCCCAAGGAGCATAATAGCAACTCCCAAAATGATACCTTCCATTCCCGCTTGATTTGATACTTTTCCCCGCTCATACATTATATCTTTTGCAGCATTTGCAGATATTTCTTCAGGAAATCCCATATGAGTTAACCTTTCCTTTATTTCTATCTCTGACAAAGAAGTTTTTTTCAACTTCAATGCTTCAAGATATACTTTATTAACAAGGTCTTGATTCATTTCTGATAATTAAATATGAAGAGGTTTTTGCCAGAGTACAGGTCGAAAGAACCTGTCATATTTCACTTAAAATAGTAATGCCATTTGCCTTCATACATTTGGTCGAAATTCTCCTTACTGTCATAATAGAATGAAACCGACGCCCTATTCACATACCCAAATTCGTCATGCTGAGAGGCAAGTGCAACGAGTTCGGTTTCAATTTGATCGTTGATACCCGATTTCTGATTATCAAGGTAATCACTTTCTTTTATATAGAAGATGATTACCTGTCCCACATTTATTAAAATCTCCCATAGATGATTGCCAGCATACTTTTTCTTGAATAGATTGAGCGAATCTCTGTCGATTTCTTGCAGGCTTTCAACAACAGATACTTTGGAAAACGCGGCATAACTGACCATCAACTCATTCAGATTGTCTTTTTCATATCCACTAATTCCATTTTCTCTGACAATTGTCCGAAATTGTTCTGCAAATTTTTGTTGAATGTCCCACTTTTCCCGCCCGGATTGAACCTCCACCACCTGGTCATAATCTTCCTGAAACTCCAGTACTACCTTTATCCCCGGATTGGTTTTGACTTTGCCGACCCTGATCTGATGATAAGAAATATTGAGAACCGCAATTCCCAATTCAACCTTAGCCCAGATTGCTAACTCATGATATTCCCGGCAGAGTGTTTTCCGACCCATCCTGACCAATTTGGTCTCCTTGTATAATTCATCAACAGGATATATCATTCCCTCAATCTTTTGGCCTCCTACCTATTATCTTTTTTGAAGATAATATATGCATTCCGTGAAGTGTTTAGAAAAATTACAGGGATGTCGCCCGCAGAATATAAGGGGAAGTATAATAAAGAGGCTATGGTTTAGCCATTTTATTGATTTTAGGCTGCACGATCCAGATACCGATTGGAAAAAACCAAATCATAAAAAACTCTCCCGCAAAGTCCGAAAATGACACTTCCCGCTGAAGCTCTACTGTTTTGATGGTCTTTGAGACAAAGTATAGTATATAAAACATGCAAAACATTGAGAACAAATGCAGGGGAACGATTAGGGCAAAAATTCCGGGGTTTCGGCCATTACCGGTCGCTATAGTCGAAAAAACACCCACAAAGAGCAGAATATAAATCAATGGCGTAAAGAAAAACACTTTAAACTTGTTGACTTTCATTTTCACCTCTTCGGGCACCTGGGGTTGAAGCCCGATGGCCACTGACCAAAACCAGCCAAAAAATACTCCCATAAACAGAACCATTATGACGGGAAAGATTTTGACATAAGTAAACATAAGTGAAAGATCAGGGTCAGGGTTATTCCCCATATTCGCAAGCATTGTTCCCATCAATATCAATTGTAAGATTATGGGTATTCCAAAAGTCAACAGGAATAATTGCCAGTGTTTTGCTTTTAAAAATGTTGCCATCATGGGTTCCAAAATTATATTGTCCGTTTGGTTTTATCGCGGGCTTAAAATATTTAATACTAAATTTCAACACGATACAAGGCTGAAGCAAGCGTTTCAAAAAATTTTCCGATGTTGTGAAAATAAAATTCAAATCCATGGCAACGGGTAAAGACAAATACACATCTTCAGGTAACCATAATTTTCGCTTATCGGTCTGTATGATAATCGTGGGGTTAGTGCTGAACCTTCAACCACTATGGTCTCAGGTCGCCATAGAGGTGGATATCAACAACCCGGTGGGGGACATGCGGCCTTTCTGGTCATTTTTCGGATACGACGAGCCCAACTATACCACCCGAAAAGACGGGCAGAAACTGCTGACCGAGTTAGCCCAACTCAGCCCGGCAACTGTGTATGTAAGAACTCACAACCTGCTCACTTCCCGTGGAAACAGCAAGGGGCCTGACCTGAAATGGGGATATACCGATGCCTACAAAGAAGATAAAAAGGGAAACCCTGTCTATAACTGGACCGTCACCGACAGCATTGTGGATGCCTATATTTCAAGAGGCATGAAACCACTGATGGAAATCGGTTTTATGCCCAGAGATTTGTCCTCTCAGCCCGAGCCATATGATCACACCTGGAGCCAGGGCGGCAATATCTGGACAGGCTGGACCTATCCGCCCAAAGATTACAATAAATGGAGAGAACTGGTATATCAGTGGGTAAAACATTCCGTGGAGCGGTATGGAAGAGAAGAAGTGAGTACCTGGTTGTGGGAGGTATGGAATGAGCCCGATATTCCCTATTGGTCGGGCACATTTGAGGAGTATTGTAAGTTGTATGACTATGCAGCAGACGGGTTAAAAAAGGCATGTCCGGAATGTACGATTGGCGGGCCACATACGACCAGCCCGCGAAGTGAGCGGGCATACAAGTACCTTACAGACTTTATCGAGCACTGCCTTCGGGGTAAAAATTACGCCACAGGCAAAGTCGGTACCCCTTTACAGTACATTGGTTTTCACGCAAAGGGATCGCCTGAGTTTGCCGATGACCATATCCGGATGAATATGGGAGTACAGTTGACAGACATCCAGCGGGCGTTTGAGGCAGTGAACTCATTTCCCGAATTGAAAGACATTCCTATCATCATCGGAGAATGCGACCCGGAAGGTTGTGCGGCCTGTTCGGAGAAAAGAGACCCCAAATATGGTTATCGGAACGGAACCATGTACGCCAGTTATACAGCAGCATCCTTTGCCAGAATATATGAACTCATGGACGCACAAAAAGTCAATCTCCGGGGTGCGGTAAGCTGGTCATTTGAGTTTGAAGATCAGGAGTGGTTTGCCGGTTTCCGCGAGCTGGCCACACATGGGATTGATAAACCCGTATTGAATGTTTTCCGCATGCTGGGCATGATGCAGGGGCAACGAGTAGCTGTTAGCAGCGAAAATGGACTGTCGGCCAAAGACATTATCACATCTGGCGTAAGACAGCAGAACGACATAAATGCACTGGCGAGTAGAAACGGAAATTCGGCATGGGTGATGGTCTGGAATTATCACGACGATGATATAAAAGGCCCGTCTGCGGAAGTAGCACTTACTGTAAAAAATACCGGAGAGAAGGTGTTAGTCCAGCATTACCGGGTAGATACACAATTCAGCAATTCATTTGAAAGGTGGAAAGCAATGGGAAAACCGCAGGAAATTTCGGACGAACAGTACCAGGAACTTGAGCGCGCAGGCCATCTGCAACTATTCACCTCGCCAGAATGGAAAAATGCCGAAAAAGGAGAAACAAAGCTGAATTTTGATTTACCGCTACAAGGAGTTTCGTTGATACAATTGAGTTGGGGGAAACCGTGAACCGGCCAACAACCCAACCAAAATTTTCAGCTTTTACGCTGCCCTAATCCTCCCTTAATCCGCAATTCCTTATTTTGGGGTGAATAATTATTTCTTATGAAAAAACTACTACTTTTACTCAGTGTTTTGGCGACAATTGGTGCTTTTGCCCAGACTACGCCTCCACAGATCATTATTAATCAGGACGGAGACGTCCACCCCTGGAATCATCTCCGTGTCAACAACGGCCCCGAAACCTTCCAGTTTGCGATTGTGACTGACCGCACAGGCGGACTGCGCCGCGGCATTTTCCCCGACGCTGTCAATAAGCTCAATCTCCTCCAGCCCGAATTTGTCATGAGTGTCGGCGACCTGATTTCGGGTTATACCGAAGATACAACTGTCATCGCGGAGGAATGGAAGGAGTTTAATGGTTTCATTGGCAACCTTCAAATGCCCTTTTTTTACGTTCCTGGCAATCACGACTATATCAATCCGGTTATGGCCGCCGAATGGAAAAAACGCTACGGCAAAGACTATTACCACTTTGTCTATAAAGATGTACTTTTCCTCTGCCTCAATTCTGAAGAAAAAATGCGCGGATCGGGAAAAGGTTATATCGATGAACCCCAACTGGCTTATATCGAAAAAGCTCTTAAAGAAAATCCGGATGTCAGGTGGACACTTTTATTCCTCCACCAACCACTCTGGGACCAGGCCGATAACGGAAAATGGCCGGAAGTGGAAAAACTACTCGAAGGCCGCAAACATACCGTCTATGCCGGCCACAGACACCGCTATGTCAAATATGAACGCAACAATAACCGGTATTTTATCCTCGCGACAACCGGTGGCGGAAGTAATTTGAGAGGGCCCCGTTTTGGCGAATTTGACCATGTAGTATGGATCACCATGACCGACGACGGCCCTATTATGGCCAACCTGCTGCTCAACGGCATCTGGGATGAAAATGTCAATACAGAAGACATGCACCTTTTCACGGAAGGAATTCTCGCCAAACACCCACTCGAAATAGAAGCCATGCTGGTAGAAGGGAATACATTTTCGGAGGGATCACTCAATCTGCGAATCACCAATGACAGCGATATACCCATGGATGCAGAAGTGGCGGTTTCTTCCAACGAAAAACTCTGGGCGGCAACCGCCGGATTTACCAAAACCATAGAACCCAACTCCGTCGAATTGGTCACTATTCCTGTAAAAACTTCCGGCGCTCAGGCTGTTGCAGATTTTGCGCCGATGGAAGTTAAAACCACCATGACCTACCATTCCGACAAATATCCGGAGCTGGTACTCAATCAGACCCTCGCTATAAAGCCTGAAATGTGGCATAACATTTCCCGGCAGAAAAAAAAGATCCAGGTGGACGGAAACCTGAAGGACTGGGACAAACTGGAAAATACGGTCGGAGATGCGGCCATTGTCATCGCAGATCCATTCTCCCATAAAGGTACGGAAGATTGTTCGTTTGACTTTGGGGTGCGGTATGACGACGAGTTTGTCTATGCAGCCATAAAAGTAACAGATGACCAACTGGAATCCGTTACAGGCGGAGGAATCACCAGTCAGGAAGCATTTGCCATTTTCCTGGACGCACGGCCGTTAAAAGAAAGCGCGGGCATACCATCAGGTGATATTTTCAAAGACTACCTGATGATAGCCGTACCGCTGCCTCAAAATAAAGACCCTCAGATATATCGCAAAGACCGCCTCCCGGATGGAGTCGCTGTTGCCACACAGGCAGTTTCCGGAGGATATACAGCGGAAGTAGCGATACCCGTAAGTTACCTCAATGATCTTCAGGGAGGCAGTTGGAAACACTTCCGGCTCAATGTCGTGGTATCAGATTCAGACAGGGAAGGTAAACACAAGACTTCGCTCTTCTGGCAGCCAGACTGGAGAGGAAAAGATCCGCTGTTAGGATCGGGAATGTTCAGGAAAGAATAAAAGAAAAAGGTGAAGTCAACAGCTTCACCTTTTTACTTAATCACCTTATCATACAATAAAAAATCTCTGATCAGAAAATAAAAGGGTCAAGAAACAAACTTTCCCATAAAACCGGGCCTGATTCTGTAGAGCAACCATCAGAACCCCCACTGCCATTGCAGCTACACTTTGCGTATTGCGTAGGGCGGGTACACTGACAGGAAGCGATCTGCCAACAGGCAAAAAACTTTTCGACTTTCACGATCGGGGGGAGGATCTTGTTTTGCGAACGCTGTACTTCCGAATAAAGGAAACCGGTTTTCCCCTTGGGGCCCACGACTTTCCTTACGAGGAAAAAAGTGCTGTCAAGGTAATGGAAATCTACTTCCACGACCCGGAATCCGTTTCCCAGCTCTTTCTTAATCACAGCCTCATTGATGTTTGTGAACTTAAATCCATTGGTTGTACGGGTAACATTGGCAAGTACCGGAGGTGCCGGGTGGAAAGCGACCAGTGCCGCAAAGATCAGGCTTCCCACAAAACTGAACAGCAGGGTTTTCTTCAACGTGTTCATGACTTTTGTTTTAGTGTTCGTTAAGATGAAAATAATTCCTGCATGTAAGTTCCGCGGCGTTAGAAAAATGTAACATACGCGGCTGATTGTCATTTGATTTTCTCCCGTGATTTCCCTAAAATTGTATGCTTGCATAACATTTTTCAGGTTAGACAAGTTTACCACTATACCCTATGTTACCCGTAGAAGTCAGACAGAAAGAAAAGAAGCGAGCCATTTGCTTCGACATAAAAGTCGCGTGGCTTGCCATATCCAGGATGTACAATACCCAGGCAGAGATGGCAGACATCACCACCAACATCGGTTTTGTACTTCTGCATATCGATGAGAATGGAACACCTGCGACCAAAATCGCCCCCATTATGGGAATGGAGGCACGTTCATTGACCCGGATGCTTGCCAAGCTGGAAGAGCGAAAACTAATCTACCGCGTGCCTGACCTTACCGACCGGCGGATGGTTCGCATTTTCCTTACAGAAGAAGGGAAACGCAAAAAAGCTATTTCGAAAGAAGTAGTAATTGCGTTTAACAAAACCCTTTACAACAACATCCCGAAAGAGCAATTGGAAACATTTTTTAACGTACTCGATCATATTCACGAAATCATTAAAACCAATAACCATGCTGGTAGCTGAAAAACCCTCAGACAAAACCACACGGCCCAAACAGCGCTCCATCCAGAAGGTGGCTGTATTGGGTTCCGGAGTTATGGGTTCGAGGATCGCCTGCCATTTCGCCAATATTGGCGTAGAAGTGCTGCTGCTCGACATCGTCCCCCGCGAACTCACCCCCGCCGAACAGGCAAAAGGCCTTTCCCTGACACACCCTGCTGTGCGCAACCGCCTCGTCAATGATGCGCTTACCGCCGCAGTCAAAGGAAAACCCGCCGCCCTGTTTGTCAACGAGTCTGCCCAACTGATCAAAACGGGCAACTTTGACGACGATTTCGAAAAAATCGCAGATTGCGATCTTATCCTCGAAGCCGTGGTCGAACGCCTCGACATCAAAAAAATCATCTTTGAAAAGGTGGATAAATACCGCAAACCCGGTAGTATCATCACCTCCAACACCTCCGGTATTCCGATCCATATGATCGCCGAAGGCCGCTCCGAAGATTTTCGCAAACATTTCCTCGGCACCCATTTTTTTAATCCTCCGCGTTATCTCCGTCTGCTGGAAATCATTCCCGGTCCCGATACAGATCCCGGGCTCGTGGCATTTATGAAACACTACGGCGATCTGTTTCTCGGTAAAGAAACGGTTCTCTGTAAAGACACCCCGGCCTTTATCGCCAACCGTGTGGGGATCTATGCAATGGCCAAAATCTTCCAACTGGTTGAGGAAATGGGGCTGACGATCGAAGAAGTAGATCTCCTGACAGGACCCGCGACCGGCAAACCCAAAACCGGCACCTTCCGCCTCAGCGATCTCGTAGGGCTTGACACAACCGTACACGTACTCAACGGCATCAATCAAAACTGTCCTGACGACGAAGAAAAAGACCTGTTCAAAGCACCCGGTTATGTGCAAAAAATGGTCGAAAATAAATGGCTAGGAGACAAAACCAGCCAGGGATTCTACAAAAAAACACAAAATGAGAAAGGCGAACGGGTGATCCTTTCCCTTGATCTCAACACCCTCGAATACCGGGAAAATATCAAACCCGAAATCCCATCCCTGAAACTCACAAAAAATACCACAGATCTTGGTAAGAAACTCCGCACACTGTTTGCCGCCGAAGATAAAGGCGGAGAATTTGTGCGCAGATCAAGTCTCGCACTGTTTGCCTACGTTTCAAACAGACTACCGGAGATTGCCGATCATCTTTACCAGATCGACGACGCCATCCGGGCAGGATTTGGCTGGGACAAAGGCCCGTTTGAGAACTGGGACCTGATCGGTGTGGCAGATACGATGGACAAATTTGCAGCTGAAGGTGTTTCCCCCGCAGCATGGGTAAAAGAAATGCTCGACGCAGGCCATACCACCTTCTACAAAGTGGAAGGCGGCGTCCGCAAATACTACGACATTCCCTCCAAATCGTACAAAACCATTCCCGGTACAGAGTCACTCATTCTCCTCGATACCCTTCGCGATGAAAAACGCATCTGGGGCAACAGCGATGCATCAGTCATCGATTTGGGCGACGGCGTGTTGAATGTGGAATTCCATTCGAAGATGAACTCCATCGGCGAAGGCACACTCAAAGCCATTCACTATGCCATAGACTATGCAGAGCAAAACAGCTACAACGGCGTTGTCATTGCCAATGAAGCACCCAACTTTTCGGTAGGCGCCAATATCATGCTGATGCTGATGATGGCAACCCAGGGCGAATGGGAACAGCTCGACTTTGCCGTACGCACTTTCCAGAATACCTCCATGCGCATACGCACATCAGCCGTACCGGTGGTGATTGCCCCACATGCCATGACTCTTGGCGGAGGTTGTGAATTTACCCTCCACTCTGATGCAGCCGTAGCCAGTGCAGAGACCTATATCGGACTCGTGGAAGTAGGCGTTGGCCTGATTCCCGGAGGCGGTGGAACCAAAGAAATGGCCCTTCGCGCTTCACTCGAATATTCGAAACAAGGAGCGATAGGAGTAAGCGTACTGGAAAAATACCTGATGAACATTGCCACTGCGAAAGTAGCGACCTCTGCGGAAGAAGCCAGAGGAATGGACATTCTCCGCAGCACCGACAAAATATCGATGAACAGCAGCCGGAGGATCAAGGATGCCAAAGATACCGTACTCGAACTTGCCGAAGCCGGATACATCGCACAGCAGCCGAGAACAGACATTCCGGTGCTGGGCAAAAATACACTTGGAACACTCTATGCAGCGATTGCAGGCATGCAGTATGGACATTTTGCCTCGCCACACGACGGTCTGATTGCCCGTAAAATAGCCTATGTCCTTTGCGGCGGAGACCTTTCCGGAGAAGGAAATAAAGTTTCAGAACAATATCTCCTCGACATTGAGCGCGAAGCATTCCTCAGCCTTGCGGGTGAGAAAAAAACAATGGAACGCATGCAGCATATGTTGCAGACAGGAAAACCTTTGAGAAACTAAACAGAATCAAACAATGGAAGCATATATCGTAACCGGACTCCGCACCGCCGTAGGCAAAGCCAACCGTGGCGGACTAAAAAATGTACGTCCGGATGATCTGGGTGCAGAAGTCATCCGCAAACTCGTCGCCAGCGTACCCGAGCTGGACCCTACCCGTATCGACGATTTAATTGTAGGCTGTGCCGTGCCGGAAGCCGAGCAGGGCATGCAGGTCGGTCGAATGATTGCCCTCATGTCACTCCCGATGAACGTGTCGGGCGTAACCGTAAACCGCTATTGCGGTTCGGGACTGGAGACCATCGCTATGGGCATTGCCAAAATCAAAGCCGGAATGGCAGACTGCATCATTGCCGGAGGCATCGAAAGCATGTCGATGGTTCCCGTCATGGGGCATAAACCCGCATTGAACTACAACGTCGCCAGCCAGCACCCCGACTGGTATCTGGGCATGGGACTTACGGCAGAAGAAGTAGCGGTTGACTACAAAATCAGCCGGCAGGATATGGATGAATATTCGTACCACTCCCATCAGCGGGCAATCAGTGCGATCACTGGCGGCAGATTTAAAGACCAGATTGTACCGATCGAAGTCGAAGACATCTATGTAGATGAAAACGGGCGCCGGGCATCGAAAAAATACGTAGTAGATACGGATGAAGGACCACGGGGAGACACGAGTATGGAAGCCCTGGCAAAACTCCGTCCGGTATTTCGGCAGAATGGAACCGTAACCGCAGGGAACTCCTCCCAGACATCGGACGGCGCTTCCTTCTCACTGCTGATGTCAGAGCGAATGGTGAAAGAGCTGGGCCTCAGACCACGAGCGAGGCTCGTGGGGTATGCTACTGAAGGTGTGGATCCCCGCATCATGGGCATGGGACCGATCAAGGCAGTTCCGAAGGTATTAAAACAAACCGGGATGAAGCTGGGCGACATTGAGCAGGTAGAGTTAAACGAAGCCTTTGCCGCACAGACTCTGGCAGTGATGCGGGAGTTGGGACTCGATCACGCGATCACCAACGTCAATGGCGGAGCAATCGCGCTGGGACACCCGCTGGGATGCAGCGGATGTAAGCTTACGGTACAACTTATCAACGAAATGGAAGCACGTAAGCAGCGTTACGGAATGGTAACAGCCTGCGTAGGCGGCGGACAGGGCGTAGCCGGCATTATTGAGGTGCTGAACTAGGCAGATTTTACATTTCGGAGAAATGTTACAGGCGGTGAATCCACGTAAGGATTTACCGCCTTTTATTTTGAATAATTTTCAAAATATTTAGCCAATATTAGCATTTATTAAAATTTTCTATTAAATTAGGAACATATTACGCATAATACCCCATAAAATTAACAATCTTACATCAATCACCTCAATGAAAAGATACGTACCCAAACCCAAAAGTGCTCAGTCCAAAGTCCGCATTGCAAAAGTTCGCACAAAAGACACCATGAAGAAAAACCAGAGTGACGACCGTTCGCCACATCTTCCGGACTGGATGGTACGAGAGGATTGGGACTAATCCTGTACTTGCTTTTTCCGTTTACTAACCTGTTATTGTTATGAAAAGAAGCGTTCGCATTCTCCCTTCACGCGGGCGTCTGAAGACTATTCGTCGCCGCCGCACTACCCTTATCCCTCCCACAGCCGATCAGGAAATGAGAGAAGGTGGGAATACAACCGGCCTTATCAAAGGCGAAGAGTAGGGGTTTGTTTGATCAATCTGAGATCGAACTTCTTGCTGGCCTTTGGCTGGTTATAATGTTTTTGTAAAATACTCGAATGAAATTTCCAATTGCTCTATTGCAATTTCGTTACTCAAAGAGTTGAATTGGGAAACAGACCACTTTATGGGATAGGCATTCTTAATCAACCAGGATGCCAGCGTTGTCCCACTTTCATCCGACAATGATATCTGAATATCCTTCAGAACTATTTTACCATTTACTAACGCATCTTCACACCAATTGGGGATTTCCGGATTTTTGAGCACCCCCCGCTTTAAGGTAATGTTTTTAGACACAATCCTTTGAGGCACTTTATGGCCATGGAAGCTGCCGCCTTCCTCGGGCTTTGTCGATATTAACTGTTCTTCCAGCCCCGATACTTCCATGAATGTAGCATCATTACCGGAACCAGAGAGCTTTACTTCAAAATAGAAGCTTCGGGTAGGTGACCATTCCATATCTTAATTATTTGTTATTTATGGTGTCATAAAATGTCATGTACAATCAATGAAGTATTATTTTTTTGAAAAACAAAATTTTCCTCTCTATATACTTCCCTGTGCCAGCCAGAAAAAAATCCCCTATCTTTGCCCCCGTCATGAATCAAACACCTACTATACTTATCAGCAACGACGACGGCATTCACGCGCCGGGGATTTTGAATCTCGTGGAAGCGGCCCGTGAATTTGGCAATGTAGTCATCGTCGCGCCCGACAGCGCCCAAAGCGGCATGGGACACGCCATCAGCGTGGGAAAACCGCTCCGCATGTATAAAGAAGAAATTTCCAACGGCATGACGGGCTACGCCGTAACCGGTACGCCCGCCGATTGCGTGAAAATCGCTACGGGTGTGCTGATGGAAAAAGCGCCTGACCTGATCCTTTCGGGAATCAATCACGGATCAAACTCCTCTGTGAGCAGCCTTTACTCAGGTACGCTTTCCGCTGCCAGAGAAGGGGCGATTCAGGGGATTCCTTCCATTGGTTTTTCGCTGTGCAACTACTCCCACGAAGCTGATATGACAGCCTCCCGCGAAGTGGTAAAACAGATCCTACAGGAATCCTTTCGCCACAAACTCAACCCCGGAGCCCTGCTCAGTGTCAATATTCCCAACCTCCCCTTTGATCAGATCAAAGGCTTCCGCATCACCCGCATGGCGATGGGACGCTGGGTCGAAGAATTTGACCAGCGCGTCGATCCCTACGGACAAAAATATTACTGGCTTACAGGAAAATATGCCCGCCAGGATGACCGCGAAGATACCGACGAATTTGCCCTCAACGCGGGTTATGTCTCCATTACCCCGATGACCCACGACCTTACTGCCTACGACGAAATGAGCCGCATGCAACAATGGTCCTTTGACTGATCCTATGAAGTTATACTTTGTCGCAGGGGAAGATTCAGGCGATCTCCATACCCGAAACCTGATCCGCCAACTGAAGGTTCTTTACCCGAATCTTCAGACAAGGGGAGTAGGTGGCGACAAAATGAAAGACGAAGGAACCGAGCTGGTCGCACATATCCGCGATATCAATTTTATGGGGTTCCTGGAAGTAATTCGCAATCTGCAAACGATCCGGAAACTCTTCCGCACAGTCAAAGCGGATATTCGCTCGTGGAAACCCGATGCCGTGATTCTGGTCGATTATCCGGGTTTTAATCTTCGGCTGGCGAAATTTGTCAAAAGCCTGGGAATCAAACTTTTTTACTATATCTCTCCCCAGATATGGGCCTGGAAAAAAGGAAGGGTGAAAACCATTCGCCGGTATGTGGACCGCATGCTGGTGATTTTGCCTTTTGAGAAAAAGTTTTACGAACAGGAAGGTGTTGAGGTTGATTTTGTCGGCCATCCTTTGCTCGATGAAACCGGCCAGTCCACCCCATCTGTAACTGAAACAAAAACCATCGCGCTTCTTCCCGGCAGCCGCAAACAGGAAATCAGCCGGATGCTTCCGGTGATGCTGGAGATGGTCGGCAAGTTCCCCGGCTATCAGTTTGTCATTGCCGGAGCGCCCAGCCAGACCGAAGATTTTTACAAACAGTTTATGGGTGATTCACCCGCAAAGCTGGTGATGAACCAGACTTATTCTGTGCTGAAAAATGCCGGAGCCGCATTGGTCACTTCCGGAACTGCCACGCTTGAAACGGCGCTCTTCCAGGTGCCACAGGTAGTCTGTTACAGAGGTTCTGCGTTTTCATACGAAATAGGAAAAAGGCTGGTCAACGTGCGATTTATCAGCCTGGTAAATCTTATCCTCGACCGCAAACTCGTGCAAGAACTGATTCAGTATGACTTCCATGCAGATCGGCTGGAAGAAGAATTGCGGAAAATACTGACACCCGAAAACCGGCAGGAAATGCTCGCAGGATATGAAGAACTGCATAAAAAGCTCGGCGACGGTGGCGCATCTGCCAAAGCAGCGGCCATTATTCAACAGCTAATAAATCACTGATATGAATACTTCCCCTCATATCGCAATCCTTGGCGGAGGCCTGGCAGGCACATTTCTGGCTGCAAGGTTGTGCCTGGAGGGGAAATACGTAACGTTGATCGACGATTTCAGAGAAGGGAGTGCATCTGCGGTTGCTGCGGGAATGTTTAACGTCATCACCGGGAAGTTTGGGGCAAAATCGTGGATGGCAGATGAATTACTAAACTCCCTGCATGAATTTCTGCAAATACCGGCATTTGAATCTCTTGCAGAACATATCACCTGGCAGCCCATTTACCGCCCGTTTAAGGCTGTGGAAGAATATAATAAATGGCAAACCAGACAATATGACCCGGCTTTTGCTCATCTTGTCAACTTTTCGGAATCACCGGTTTTTCCCGGACAAATAAAAAATCCTCACGGAGGAATCACCATTCTCTCCTGCGGATGGATTGCGATTCATGACTTTCTGGAAAGTCTTCAATGGCTGCTTGTTCGCGATATGCGGATGCGCCTGGTGAGAGAAACGATTGACTACCGGCAAATCGACATCCACAAAAAACAGATCAATCTTTCTTCCGATACCATCGAATTTGACCAGATCGTATTTTGCGAAGGCGTCAGGATAAAGGAAAACCCCTGGTTTCAGGGCATTCCCGTTATCCCCAACAAGGGCGAAATCCTGACCATCAAGGTTCCCGATTTGGAACTACCCTTCATTCTCTCGGGCAAAGCATACATGATCCCACAGGGAAACAACGAATACGTTACCGGCTCCATCTATCTCGATGAATTTACACATCCCCACCCCAGTAAAGAAGGCCGGGCAATGATTGAGGACAATCTCCGGAAGGTGCTGAAAATACCCTATTCGATCGTCGACCACCGTGCAGGATTACGCCCTACGACCGCAGACCGACGCCCGATTGCCGGAGCACATCCAGATTTGCCCTGGGTATATGTATTCACGGGCTTTGGCACAAAAGGCGTTTTATTGTCCCCCCACTTTTCAATGTTGCTTGCCAGAGAAATCAGCGGAGAAAAAAATATACTCCCAGATGAGGTGAGACCTGCGAGATTCTGATTTGTAAGTTTCTATTCGATTAAGTTTGGGTTTTTTCCGTATATTCATCTATTATGAACATGTGGAAACTTTCCCGATTATTACTCTTATAAATAGTAATGGGACCGCTTCCCGATTCATAAACAAAACATTAACCAAACGAATCTCATGCGCAGGCTGGTCATATGGATGATCGTTTTTGGAGGGCTTTCCACATCTTTGTTTTCACAGGCTGAAACCCCTTTTGCAAATGCTCCGGACTGGAAGGTAGTGACCTCCCAAAATTTTGATGTATATTATTCAGGCAACAATGAAGCGGGCGCCATTCGCACGGCCAAGTTTGCTGAAATCGCCCGATACGAGATCGGGGTTTTGTTTGATTTTAAACCGACAGAACGATATACCCTTTTGTATGCCAGTGATGCGATGGGGATGATGACTTCGAATATCCGCCAGAGCGGCCAAAAACTTTCTCCGGGCGTATTTAATCTTCCTGAAAAATATTCGATTGTGGTTCACCCCGGCACCAGCAATGAATGGTTTGCTGAAACAAAAAAAGCCGTGGCATTGCTGATTCTCGACGAATTTGCCTATGGCCACCGTCTGGGCAGTACGCTTCAGTCCGAACTCCTTTTTTACAGCGCACCCTGGTACAGAGAAGGACTGGCTGAATACGTAGCTTACGGCTGGACTTATGAAGACGAAATGTGGATGAGCAGCATCGTCAACAGCCAGACCGATATGCTGGAACTCGCCCTTGAAGGCGAAGGGACGATGAACCGAATCGCCCGCAAGTCCATCTGGCATTTTATTACGCATGAATACGGAGAACAAAAAATATCCGAAATCCTTTATCTGATTAATATTTCTCACTCCATCGAATCAGGAATCATTGCTGTGCTGGGGCTTACGCTCGATACCCTTACCGAAAGATGGCGGGAATATACGGTAGCCCGATTTTATGAACAGGTCAAAAACCGGACAGAAATCGGACAGATCGCCAATGGAGAATTTGTTCCGGTAAAGGGGGAAAATGAATTGACAGGCTTTGCCTATAATAGCAGCCGGAATATCACCGCAGTATGGCTCAACAAAAATGGCAGCCAATCGGTAAGTCTCTATGACCCGGAAACAGGGCATTTTACCGAGACCGGACTAAAATCAGGGTTTCAGACCAATGAATCTCGCTTCTATCAGTTTTCTCCACCTGTCGCATGGGATTTTGAAGGCACACAGCTCGCAACGACGGTATTCAGAGATGGAAAATATGAAATAGCCATTTTTAACGTCGAGACCAAACGAATCGACTATACCAAAGTACCCGGTGATATACAGAAAATCATGCAGATCGCATGGTCGCATAAAGGCAACAGCCTGGCCGTATCAGGCTTTCACGACGGACAGGCAGATATATTTACCGTCAGGGTGGGAAGCAGCGATTTTCAGCCCATAACCGATGACATTTACGACGATCTCGACCCGGCATGGAGTTTTGATGATGAAACCATTTTTTTCAGTTCCAACCGATCAGACACAGAGGACGGTCTGGAAAAGGAATACTTCCGAAAGAATTTTGACCTCTACAAATACACCCGCACGGAAGGAGAAACCATCGTAGAAGCGCTCACGCTTACACCAGAAATCAGCGAACGGCAGCCCTATGCGACCAGTAGTTTTGAATTGGTGTATGTCAATGACGAAAATGGTATATACAATCTTGGGCAAATTAATATTTTCCAGAAATTCACCACCCCGTTCAGCGATCTCTCCTACGGCATTTACCGGATGCAGACGACGGAGCGAATGATTGCCATCTCTTCACCTGAAGCGGGAAAACTCCGTTTATACCTGATCCCTTCAAGTGCCTTTACCGCCATTCGGCTTCCGGAGCCGACTCTGCTCAAACTGGAATACTCGGCTATTTATCAGGATCTCATCAACAAAGCCAAAATCAGGAAGGCCCGGGAATTAAAAGAAAAAGCTGATCCGGATATGGCAAAAGATTCGGCTGCGGCTATCGTAGAATTTTTGAAAGAACAGGAAAAAGAAGCCTCAAAAACAGACGAGGTGCCGGTGGTAAAATATTATATCTTCGACGAAGATGACGAACCGTACGAAGCCAGAAAACCTGAGCGGAATTTGTTTGGTCAGGTGGAAAATCCGTTGAAAAACAACCTGAATACCGTTTTTGGTTCCACTCCCAAACCCTTACTTCAGGATGTAGAAACCAGTAGGGGTACGACTGCCGGAAACCCCTGGATGGCGAGTTATTTTGGAATGAACATGAATTACGACCCATTGGCAAAAATGGGCATGGAGTTTCAGGTTGGATTTACCGATTTGTTCAAAAACCACCAACTAGACATCCGCGTACAGCCATTCTTCAATCTGAGAAACTCCATTTCAGACGTACGCTATTCCTATCTGAAACATAAAATAGATCTTTTTGGGGAGTTGGGTTATACCAACCGGATGTTTCGGGAGCCGACAGCATTTCAAAACGACTCCATGATTTTCCGCTATGACCAGTTAAGGCTTAATGCCGGAGCCCGGTATCCACTGTCTGCTTTCGCGGCTGTTGAAGCGAGTCTGGGTTACCAGTCGATCAGACGCAGTGATCTTCAACTATTACATGTCGCTTTGCTCAATCAGCACGACAATGTAATGCGCGCCGGTGTAAAATTTACCTTTGACAATACGCTGGAGAGAGAAGGTTTTGCCTACAGAGGCGTACGCCTGGATGCAGGATTTGAAAGTTATTTCTCCGCATCCAAAACCGACTTTATCTTCCACAGAGCGAGTCTCCAGGTGAGCCATTACAAAGAAGTGTACAATAAAATGGTGCTGGCTTCCCGGTTTATCACAGCATTTAACTTTCCCAAATCCCTCCCACAATATTATATGGGCGGAGTGGACGACCGCATTCACCCACCGATTGTTTTTCCAAAAGAGACTTCACTTGCTGTGCGGAACAACAGCATCGATACGTCGTTGTATTCGTTTCATTATCTGGGATTTATCCAGAATATGCGCGGATTCAGGCCCAATACACGCGATGGCTCACGTTATCTGCTGGCAAATGTAGAACTGAGAATTCCGATCTCCCGGCTGGCAAAACATTCATTAACTACAAATTCGCTGTACAAATTGGAAATTATTCCTTTTATTGATGCCGGTACAGTATGGGTGGAAGGGAATCCATTTTCCAAAAAAGAACCGACAGATACGCAGATCATCAGTACCGGGGTTATAACAGTGAAACTTCAGACACTGAAAAGCCCCTTTCTGATAGGATTTGGCTCAGGGATACGCGCGAAGATATTGACCTGGTCTTTGCGTATGGATATGGCCTGGGGAATAGACGATTATACCCTCCGGAAACCGATGCTTACCACTACTGTAGCCAAAAACTTTTGATCGTTTTCCGACATGCATATAGCCGTTCTCTCTGATCCGGCCAACTTCCACACACAAAAATGGGCCTCGGCACTTCAGTCCGCGGGCGCAAAAGTTACGATATTCAGCTTTTCGAACTTTGTCTTCGAAAAGGTTCCCTGTGTACAGGTAATGCCATCCTGGACATTGAATGGCAAAATCACTTACGCCAGCTTTTTATATTCGGGAGACAGTCTGCGATCTGCGCTTGAAAAACACAAGATTGATCTGGTGAACCCGATCAATATTACCCCTTACGGAGTCTGGGCTACCCGAAGTGGTTTTCGACCGATGGTGAGTATTGCCATGGGAGCCGATATCCTCGAATATCCGCCGCAAAAGGAAATGTCTGCGATCCCGGTTTCCCGTACTTGGGCGAGCAAGCAGACATCGGCCGGGCCGGTACGGAAAATAGTTTATGGACTGAAATGGCGGGTTTTCCGGCAGCAGGTACAAGATACACTAGACGCATCCGCGCTCATCACCGGAGACAATCTTCAATTGATTCACGCCATGCGGGACTGGTTTGGTGTGGAAGAAAAAAAGCTAAAACTCAACCGATGGGGGGTTGAGCCGGAAATGTTTGCCGTTTGCGAATCGAAGAAAGCGGAAATCCGCAAAAAATATAAAATCAGAGACTGGCAGCGAGTAGTCCTCAGTCCGCGGGGCATGAAACCCGTGTATCAGGGAGATGTGATACTCGATAGTTTTGAGATGCTGTTGAGAAGAGGCATGCGAGATGCGAAACTCATCATGCTTTCAGCGGGGTATGACATTCCACCAGAGGTCGATAAGAAAGCCCGGCTGCTCGATTCGCAGTTTGAGAATTTCCACTACGAACGGGGAATCCTGCCCCGTGAGGAGGTTACTGCCCTCTGGTCAGTGGTTGATGCATTTGTGAATGCACCCGTCTACGACGGGTACTCCAACGCCCTCGGAGAGGGGCGTTATGCGGGTGCCATACCCATTGTAAATGACATCCCTGCCCATCGGGAGTTTTTGGCACACAACAAAAACTGTGTGATGGTCAGCCCGTTTACCCCGCAGCATCTGGCAGACGAGATATTGGGGATGATACCGCAAATGGACGAATTAAAAACACGATTTGCGCCGGTCAACCAAAAGTGGATCACACAACATGCGATGCTGGATCGCAATATCCGCATATTTTTGAGGGATTGTGAGAAGGTTGTGAAGCGGGGAAAATAAAAAAAGCCGGCCATTGGCCGGCTTCTCAGTCAAACGCTTTATTCTCAAAAATCTATGATATTAATCCCGGCCACAAGCGTCTGCGTCTGGGGGGATATACCTTCATCAAAGAGTGTGCTCAGGTTGTACATGGCGTAGATGTCAAACCATTTGAAATCCAATCTTGCCATCAGACCATAACGGAAAGGATTGAGGTTGTAATCGCCATCTACTTTTACTTTTCCCAATTCGCTGCTTACCTGCTTGGTCCATGATTTCCACAGAATACCACCATACACCCCGAATGACATACTCACACCATCATCGCCTCCCGGATCAGTATTGATATTGAGGAGCAGCGGAACCTGTACATAACGAGCCGTCAGTTTGTTTTTGTCAAAGCTTATACCGGTTGTGTCAATGTCCAGCGATTCTGTGCCTTCGCGAAGGGTAATATCATTGACAAAATAATAGTTGCTCCAGTCAACCGTAACCGCTGCCTTAAGGTTTACCACACCCCGAACCATACTTACCGTAGTAGGCAGAAAGTGCAGTGCTACGTGCGATCCGGGGCGGAAAGCTTTCAGTTCCAGCGCAGGATTGCCAGCAGCATCTACGCCATATTTGTTGTCAACAAAATAGTCGGTATGGCCCAAATCGAATGCGAGAAAACCAACGTCAGAATATTTTTTCTTAGACTCTTTTTTCTCGTAGTCGGGATTCCAGTCTTCGTCGTCATCAGAATCTTCATCATCATCCCAGTCGTCATCAGACGATTTTTTGACTTCCAGTTTTTTGCCTTCATCGTCGGAGATGATGATGAATTTGCGTTTTCCCAGCAGAATCTCAGTAGTATCACTGGTGATGATAATGGTTTCTTTGTCTCCCTCATTTTCAGGAGTTTCAGTCTGAGCCATTGCGACAAAACCTGTCATCAGCAAAGCCAGCAGGAGGCTGAATGATTTTGTAATATCCATTTTCCGTTTCATAATTTACAGTTGTTTGACGACGCGTTTGTGCGTCTTTTTAGTAATCCTCAGGTTAAAAATATCTACTTGGTAAGTTTTCGTTTCACCGTCAGGGCCTTTTTCCTGATACACATCAATCGGCGAATTTTTCCATTTTTCAAGGGTATTGGAAGCAAATGATACCGCATCCTCAACCTTCAGTTCGTTTAGATTGATCGTATTGTGAGAAGAAGTGATATCCTGATGGATAGGCTGATTATTTTTTCTGACCGGTGTTTTCACCTTTGCCGGAGCCGTTGCGGGAAGCGGGCTGGCTGTAAGGGGAGAAAATCCCGGGTTGTTGAGTGTTTCTATATTAAGAGAAGCAAAGTTTTCATCAATCTGTTTTTTGGCCGGAGAAACATCTTTTTGAGAAGAATCTTTCGCAAGCTGCTTCAACGATTTTTTTTCGGGAGCGCCCATGCCTGTTTTTTGAAACTGAGGCGCTCTTTCTATGACATTATCGGGCAAACTTTCCGGTGTATGCGGGTCATCGGTCAACTGAGGTTCCGGGGTAATTGTACCAGAACCGGGTACAGAGTCTGTTTCAGCGATGGGCGAAGTGTTGTTTTGTGTGGAAGAGGGCTGATCGAGCAACCAAAAGAGGCTGAAAAAAAGAATCGCCACTGAGGCTGCAACCGCTGCATACATCCACCAGGCTGCACGACGCTTGCGTCCGGGATGAATTTCTGCTTCGATGGCCAGCCAGAGGTCGGCACCCGGGTCCTCCTCATAATGCTCAAACTTTGGTTTAAGCAGGCCTTTGATATCTTTTTCTTCCATAGTTTACAATCATTCTACTCACTGCCGGTCTCACTCATATTCAAATATTCTATTCGGTCCTGTAACAGCTTTTTTGCGCGTGAAAGCTGCGACTTGGAAGTTCCTGCAGAGATATTCAACATCTCTGCGATCTCCTGATGCGAAAATCCTTCGATCGCATACAGATTAAACACGGTCCGATACCCCACGGGCAATTGCCTGATCAACCCCATAATCTCCTCTCTTGAAAGCGACTCCAGCATATCTGTATTCAGATGTACCTGCCGGGCCTCTTCTATGTCAACCATAAAATAGCGGGAGTTGCGGCGGTAATGTTCGATCGAAGTATGTACCATTATCCTCCGTATCCAGCCTTCAAATGATCCCTTCCCTTCAAAAGAGGATATATATTTAAAGACCTTGATAAAGCCTTCCTGCAGAATATCTTTTGCATCGTCGTGATTGTCTGTATATCTAAGACATACACCAAACATCAACCTGTGATAGTGCTGATATAATGCCCGCTGGTAAACGGGTTCCCCACGTTTACATCCTTCGACCAGCTCTGCCTCTGAATATTTGGAAGCAACTATCATGTAAAGTTTTTATCAGGCTATCTTATTTTGCAATTATAAAGGGTAGATGAAGGGGAACCAAAAAGGGTTGCATCGGGTAAAAAAAAAATTCTCCTAAAAAATCTTCCGTATAATTGCACCATACTAAAAACACCTCCTGCTATGCCAATGCCTTCTGATCGTATGCAACGGGTTCAACCACCCATTATCCCCGTTATCGCCGAACTCATCCAGGCTTTTCCCGGTACCATCTCTCTGGGACAAGGGGTGGTTTATTATGGGCCTCCGGAAGAATCGTTGCGAAAGATCAAGGAATTTTACGCTTCCTCCAACAACCACAAATATCAGGCTGTAGAAGGTATCGCACCGCTGCTCAAAGTAATATCGGAAAAACTGCGCACCGAAAACGGAATCGCCATTGATGACAGTAACCGCCTGGTTGTTTCCGCCGGGGGGAATATGGGATTTTCCCACGCTATCCTTGCGATTACTGATCCGGGAGATGAAATCATTCTGCCCGTGCCCTATTATTTCAACCACGAAATGGCGATTTCCATTGCAGGTTGTACTCCGGTACTTGTGCCTACAGATGCCAACTATCAGCTTCAGCCTGAATTGATACGAAAGGCCATCACCCCCCGCACCAAAGCGATTGTCACCGTTTCTCCCAATAATCCGGCAGGTGTGGTTTATCCCGAAAAAAGCCTCCGGCTCATCAATGATCTCTGCCGGGAAAATAATATTTTCCATATCAGTGATGAGGCCTACGAATATTTTAACTTCGACTATCACAAACATTTTTCCGCAGCATCTATTCCTCAAAGTGCAGGACATACCATTTCGCTGTTTTCACTTTCCAAGGCTTACGGTTTTGCCAGTTGGCGAATTGGTTATATGGTTATTCCGGCGCACTTGTTTGAGTCTGTCAGGAAAATTCAGGATACCCAGTTGATCTGTCCGCCCGTGATCTCACAGTTTGCCGCCGTAGGGGCAATGGAAGCTGGAAAAGCATATTTTAATGAAAAGTTTGGGGTTATTCGCAAATCGCGGGAAATCTTCCATGAAGCGCTACATGAAATTAGAGACATTTGCGAATCTCCCCGCACCTCTGGTGCTTTTTATTCGCTGATCAAACCCAAAACTCGCCTGTCCTCACTGGCCCTGGCTGAGCGGCTGATCCGCGAATTCAGGGTAGCAGTGATTCCGGGAGAAGCTTTTGGAATGGAAGATGAATGCGGACTTCGCGTGTCCTTTGGCGCTGTGGACGAAACCACTGCCCGGGAAGGAATCGGCAGACTGGTAAAGGGCCTGACGGAAATTGTGGGATAAACAACAGATAAATCCTTGTTGTTATGAATAAATGGTTTTTCCTCCTCCTCATGGTTTTTGTTGCCTGCAAACCCAGTCAGCAGAAATCAGCGCAAACAGCCATAGATTCCCGCCCAAATATCATCGTGATTGTCGCCGATGATCACGGGAAAGATGCTATTGGTATTTATGGAAACAGCGTCATCAAGACGCCGGGGATAGATCGTCTCGGACACACAGGCACGCGCTTTACCCGCGCATTCTGCACAACAGCCAGTTGTAGTGCCAGCCGTTCTGTTATTCTCTCCGGCATGCAAAATCACGCCAATGGGCAGTACGGCCATTCCCACGACTTTCACCATTTCAGCTCGTTTGAGAATATACGCAGCCTCCCGGTAAGACTGGAAGAAGCTGGGTATCGCACCGGGCAGATTGGCAAATACCATGTAAGTCCGGAGTCTGTTTATCATTTCCAGGAGCGATTTGAAGCTGACAGCCGCAGTCCGGTAGTCATGGCCAATACCGTAGAAGATTTTATCAAGGCAGATGAGCAGCAACCATTTTTCCTCTATTTCTGTTTTTCGGATCCACACAGAGGTGGCGGATTCGCAGAAGAACTTCCCTACCAGCCCGACAGATTTGGCAACCGTCCCGGAAGTTATCCCGGCGTTACGGAAGTTACATACAGTCCCGATGAGGTTATTGTCCCGCCGTTTCTTCCCAATACACCCGAAACACGCGCCGAAATTGCCCAATACTATCAGTCGGTTTCCCGACTCGATCAGGGCGTAAGCCGCCTGCTGGATATATTGCAGGAATCAGGAAAATTTGACAATACCCTGGTCATGTATATTTCTGACAACGGCATGGCTTTCCCCGGAGCGAAAACGACCCTTTATGAAGCAGGCATGCAACTGCCCTGCATCATCAAAATGCCCGGGCAGACAGCAGAGTCTGTATCAGATGCCATGATTAGCTGGACTGATATTACCCCAACGCTGGTTGACATCGCAAAAGCACCGCTGGACTCTGCGATTCAGGGCATTTCGCTCGTGGATCATCTCACAAATGGAACACCCCTGGAGCGAACTGCCGTGTATGCTTCCCATACTTTTCACGAAATAACCATGTATTATCCCATGCGGGTGGTCAGAGGAGAGCGGTATAAACTGATTATGAACCTCGCTTCCGGCCTCGAGTACCCATTTTCCACTGACCTTTACGAATCCAAAACCTGGCAGAGCATAAAGAGCCGGAATCTCAGCAAAATCGGAGGAAAGGACATAAGCAGTTTTCTCCACCGCCCGGAGTTTGAGCTGTATGATATTCAGACAGATCCGTGGGAAACAACAAATCTGGCAGACAACCTCCAGTACAGCGAGTTGTTGAGCAGCATGAAGGTTTCGCTCAAACAGTTTCAGGAAAATACCGGCGACCCCTGGATCTATAAGTGGACGTATGAGTGACACCCTCAAAAATGCCCGAAAAATATAAGCTATCAGATACGCTGTCTTCCACGAAAGATTGGGGACCACCTCAAAAGACCCAACAATCCCCAGGGTGGAGAAACATCAATTGATAGTGATTAACCAAAATATACCCACCTGGTAGAGCCAGATTATAATCTGGCTCTACGTGTTCACCCTACGTCACGCCCCGGCTTTGGGCGGGGAGGTGTATGGGGGTTGGTGGTTTTTGAGGAGATACTATATTATTTGATTGTAGCCATAAGGTAATCATTTACTTTTTATCAGCTTAATCTTTTGTCTAACATTTGGAGAAAGTTCACTCAATGCCGCAGGGGGGGAGGCTGGGAGTTTCAATCCCCCAAAAACTTGAGTGCCTATTATGGGTGCTTTATTAATACTCGTAATTCAGATGTGTTATGGTTTTAGCATTTCTAATGCTTCCTTCCAGGCATTTCGGGTCAAGCCTACTTTGCGCCTGTACTTTTTTACGTATTGTCTCATGGGAATTGCGCGGTTATCCCACGCTTCTTGTATGGGTAGTGGCCTGCTTACCCATATTTCGATATCTTCCAACCCTTCTGTGCTCTCATAAAAAGTAGTGTCAATTAAACGTATTTCTTCGTAAAAAGCATCCAAATGAATTTCTACTGATGATCTCAGTACTGATCGATCTATATATAGCGTATCATATATCGAAATAGCATCCGAATGAAACCGGGAGTGAGAAATCTTTTCATAAACTATTTCGCTATCTACCGTTAGTCTAAGCAATTCCCCGGTATGAGAGGCTGCAACAGAGAAAAACAATGGTAGGCAGGGCTTTTCATCGTACCTGCCGGTTGTGCAAATAACATTTCCCATCTTCTTTTCGGGAATACATCCGTAATACATCAGAAGAATCATAAAAATTAAAGGTAGGGAAAGGACGTAATTTAGAGGGTTTTCTATAAGGTGTAGCTTGGTTCTTTCAATTATCATGGGGCTGTAATTTTTCGATAACTTCTTTCTGGTAGTTTCTTGTTAAGCCTATCTTTCGTTTATAGGTTTTTGCATATTCTCCCAGCGGCAGGTGTCGGTTATCCCAGGCTTCTTGAAGCGGTAAAGGTGGGCCTACCCAAATTCCAAAATCTTCTAAGCCGTTAAGTGATTCCTGAAAAGTTGTATCAACAAGCAGGATTTCATCAAGAGTTGCGTTTAAGTGAATTGTTAAAAGAGAATCTTGGTTTAAACACCTAAAGTGTAATGTATCGCGCACAATTACCCCGTCAGAATCTATTCGATCTTTTGATACTTTTTCATATAATATTTGCCGATTGACCGTCAGCGAAATGCTCTCATTAGGATATGATTCTACGGAAAAAAAAACAGGAATAACTTTTTCCGAAGTATTTATCTCCGAGGGTATGAAGTCTTTGTTCTGAACACAAGACTTCTGGCAAGCCATCAAAATAAAGGGAATTATTATCCATTCCAAATATCTAAGCATATCCATATTTCTTTTTATTCCATCCTAGGAGATTTGTGAATAATTTTAACTCTTTTGTAGGGATTGCCCGAAGGAGTGGGAAAGGGGCGAACCACAAAATTATTTTGCCGGTTCAATTCTCCTTCTTCCAACTTTTGTTCAACACTTAGAATTTGCCCAGAAGTAGCTCTGGATCTAGCATTGAGGTACTTGTCGAAATCTTGCGAATCAATAGAATATCCCGCTTGGGTTGCGTTTTTTGCTATCACTTGTCGCCATTCCATGAAGTTTTTTACATTCTGGGGATCTTTAGGATTAAACCATTGCTGATCGTCTTGGGGTAATTTATCAAACTCACTCGGATGAATAAGCCCGCCCGTATGTCCCAACTCATGTGCGGCGGTACCTCCTGCACCTGCGCTCCATTCGCCTTTTTCGGTGATATAATCTGCATTCAGGGCAATGTTAAGTCCCCCGATTTCAGCAAACCCCCCAACTCCTTTTCCAAATTCATTCCCATTTCGGATATCAAACAAATGTTCGGTGGAGGATAAATCATCTATTGAAGAAATCTCACGTAGATTAAAGGTCATGGAAAACGATACCCCTGTAAATTCGTCACTTCCGGAAAACAAATTTGTTACCTCGGATGTGATCATTTTCATAAAAGCTGACATGGATATTTCTTTATCCGAGCTATTCATAATCACCGCATTAACAGTGATAAAGATATGATTTTTATTATCGGGGTCCCTTGCAATCACCCAATCTCTCCCATCCGGGTCAATACCGATGAGAGGACTATTTCCGACATAATTATAAGGACTCCAAGCCTAATACTTCTCCGCGAGCACATCCACCCCCTTCCACCGCCCTTCATTGGGCGCATACATCCGCGCCCCCCTTCGACGATCGCTCAGGGTAAACGCCATCATACCACCCCATCGCAGATATCAAAGAACGATTCCCGGCTTTAAGGTAGCGAATTTTTTGGGTTGATATTGGCGCCACGAGGAAAAGTAATTTTGTAACATTTCCATTAGCCCTTTTCCCCAATTTATCATAAGTTTAGGCATGAGTAAAGCATTTCAAAAAGCCCTATTGGAAGCCAAGGCTCTTAGCCCGCAGGAACAATTAGCCCTAATTGCTGCCCTCAGTCAATTTCTTTCTCAAAAAAATGTTTTTCCAGGTACAACCCCTCTTTCTCCGGAAGCGATTTTCTCCCGGGAAGATGAAGCCGAAGTCCTTAGACGAGTAAGGAATTATGAAGAAGGAAAGGCTAAAACCCTTTCCGGGAACATTTTTCGTGAAAATCTCAAGAATAAATTTGGGGCTTGATGGGCTATATCTATGAAATTACCGAGTAAGCCGCAAAGGAGATTGACCATGCAGTAGAATATTTTGAATCTCAGTTTACAAGTGGGGCAGCAGATTTTCTTACAGCTTTTGACGATACGATAGAAGGGATTCTTACGATGCCTGAATCTGGGCAAAGACGTTCTGAACAAGATCCGGATATTAGAAGTCGGCAATTAAAAGCCAATAATCGTAAAGACGCTTACGCCAGGTCTTTCCCCTATCTTCTGATTTACAAAATTTATGAACTCGAAGAGAAAGTCGTGATCTTTCAATTATGGCCCGTTAGAAGTGACCAACCCATCCGAAGCGACCCGGAGGAGGAGTAGGGAGAAATAATCGGATTCGATAGTTGATTGTGATTAACCAAAATATACCCACCTGGTAGAGCCAGATTATTATCTGGCTCTACGTGTTCACCCTACGTCACGCCCCGGCTTTGGGCGGGGAGGTGTATGGGGGTTGGTGGTTTTTGAGGAGATACTACTTGATTTTCGCATAATCCAATCCAAAGATAGCAATTTGTTTTTCTCTCGTTAACGGTGGTCGGAATGGGGTGAGGGATTCTTCTTTTACCGTTTACTCTACTAAAGGTGATATGTTTATGTAGAACGGTAAAAAATAAACATTTTTAGAGGTATGTTCCGTTTCGAAAAAGGATTGAATCTGACTTATTGGTCGTTTACTCAATTCGGTTTTTAGATAATTCATTAATTTTTCATGATATTTGGATTTCAACGGCTTTTTCTGACAAGAGGGAATATAGTCATAATAAAGACTTCCCCATTTATCATTTTTTATATTAATCCAAATTGGTTGAATATCCTGAATGTACCCTTCTGGAGAAAATAATATATTGACATATGCCCATCCACTCACTTTATTTCCTTTTAAACTATCAGGAAGCATAATATCAAGATAAAACAAGGAATCTAGCATGAAAGGGCTATTGGCATGATCTAGCATTATGTCTGAAAAGCTAGCAGGAAGTTTGATATCCTGATCTTGAAGGAGTTCTTTGCATGGAATCATCCGAATAGCCTTACATCCTACATATAGAAAGGAAAAGCATATATATATAATGAAAACCATTAATTTATTCATATCAATGTATTTTTTCTTTTCTATTTCTTGAGTGGTAGAAGCCTATTTAGAGTAGGCGCATTTATATCTCCTTTTTTAAGCATACGATTCATTTGGTGGTTTCTTCCCTCTGTACTAGCCTTATATAGCCTAATAGCCAGTTTGAAAGAACTTGGATTTATTTCATTGGAGTTTTCAATATTTTGTACTATGTTTCGTAATTCTTCTCCTTTTTTTCCCGTTCCAAATACAAAATTCGATGTCATTGACAAATACCGACCATCTCCCTCTACACTTTCTACTATGCTTCGGCTAAAAATTGTGCTTTGTAACTCTGAACTTAAAGAGGATTCGTACTCACCGTGTTCTATTTGAAATAGATGGAATAGTTCATTTGCAACTGCATCAATCCCTGCTACGTTTGCAATATTTTTCCCAAAGCTTCCTTTAGCTTTTTCAATTATATTTGCTAAGTTGGAAAAATTTACTAACCCACCATCACTTTGTTTAATTGTTGTCATTCCACCCTTTGCATTAGGGTCTTTTTGAGAATTAAAATTATATTTAGAACTGGAGGTTGTTAATTGAGTTAAGATTTCACCCCCCTTTTCTGCTTCTCCGATTTGGTTGAAAAGACCGATTAACTGTTGAATCTTTTCTTCAACTTTGTCCTGATCCACTTCATCACCTGAAGCATTGTATATCTTTCCCCCATCATATCTGTATCGGTTATTATCCTCTCCAATAATCCAAATCTCCTCTCCATCCGGATCAATAAACTTAATAGGATTTCCCATCACATAATTATACGGACTCCATCCCACATATTTCTCCCCCAACGCATCCACCCCCTTCCAACGCCCTTCATCGGGCGCATACATCCGCGCTCCCCTTCGACGATCGCTCAGGGTAAACTTCATCATACCACCCCATCGCAGATATCAAAGAACGATCCCCTGCTTTAAGGTAGCGATTTTTTTACTGCCGGAGGAATTGCGTCCCGGCGTCGTAACCGAGGTTTTTGCTGGGCAGTTGATTGAGGAGATCGAAGAATTTTTCAAGCAGAATTTCTACTTTAGACCTGTTGGGGTTTAGGGGAAGGGAACAATCCCAACTATTTTAAAACCCTAATTCTCCCGGAATAATGGTTTTAAGTAAATCTTTCATACTATTTTTAACTTTCATTTTTTGATCTTTATACCTCCATTCATCAAACAAATCATTCGTGTATAAAGTATCCGGTTGCTTATTAAAAACAAAAGCATATTCATAATACCCGTCATCATATAAAAGTCCATCAAAAACAGGAATATTCGGATTGCAAGATTTAATTGCTTTCAATATTGTATTGAGCTCTTTAGCAATAACCGACTCCTTTAATACTTTCGTTTCAATCCTTTCATTTTCTTCCAGAAACAGTAGAAATCTCGAATCACCCCATAATTCTCCATCATCAACTTTTGTCTTATCAAGATTATAGAAATAGATTTTTAGGGAACCTTTGCAGGAAGATAGTAGTGTAAAAATACCAATCACTAGAATTATTGGGATATATCTCATGTCGAATCAATTATTTTATTCCTTCTTTTTTTCGGTAGATGTAGGACTAATTGTAGGGAATGCAATCCTTCGATAGTTTGTTCTTTCATCTTCCCCTAATTTCCGGTTAATTTGATTTCCCCAATTTAATGTCGTCATTTTTTCCTCTGCGTTGGGAAAAAATGGAAAGACCGTTTTGTCATATTTTTCTTCATGTCTCGCCATATATGCATCATAGTCAAAAATGCGATTGTATGCATGTATCAATTCATGACCTAATCGGGCTGTAGCTGAGTTTCTTCCTCTATCCTCAGTAGTTGGAAACATTTTAGAATAATCTTTGAGGAAATCTATTCCTTGACTGGGGTCAAAACCAATAATAATTAGTCTACCCCCCATATCAGCACTCTCCGCAATACCACTTTTGTAGGATATTTGTACCTCTTCCCCTGTCTTCATCAATTCATCTATTATATCAATTGTCTTCGCAGACTCTCCCTCTCCAAAAACAATTTCGGAAGCTCCTGAAGCTTTCAAATGATTTAATGCTTTTAGTGCATTAACTGCAAAATCCTTTGTCCCCATATATTCATTCCCGTCCTCATCAACCAATTTCTCGCCATCATACATATATCGAAAATTTTGAGTAACGGGTTTTCCCTCCCTTTCCATAACTTCCCCGTTCTCATCTCGAACTACTTCCGAAAAAACAACCCATATTTCTTCACCATTCGGATCTGTAAATAGTAAAGGATTATTGGCTACATAAGCAAAGGGAGAAATCGCGTAATACTTCTCCGCGAGCGCATCCCCCCCCTTCCACCGCCCTTCATCGGGCGCATACATCCGCGCCCCCCTTCGACGATCGCTCAGGGTAAACGCCATCATACCACCCCAGCCCGAGTTCATCCTGTTGTTCTTTTCCGTTGTAGAGAAATTGATTGGAGGGCGAAGCGACGAGGGCGTTTTCTCAGGCCATGCGCAGGCCGAAGGGATCCACTTTGGTAAATTTTTCAGTCTATGGGGAAGTTGAAATATCTGTGAAATTCAGGTTGATCGAAACAATCTGCTAATTTTAAGGAGAGATCTTTTGGCCCAACTTAAAATCCATCTTAATCCATCAAAGATTAATTCTAAAAGCACATCTCTTAGCCAAGTAAACAATATATCAATCATAACATGGGTATCACAAATCACGATTTCTTCCATGCCGCTTTTCGCAAGGTTTGTGCATTTATCTCATAATCGGCCCACATACCCGCAGAAGCAAAAAGATCGTGTGTTTTTTCAACGGAGGCGTCTGAATCCGTAGCCCATTCAATAAAATCCAGGCGAGACAAAAGCTCGGTCAAAAAGTTTCGGTATTTCCTGTCTTTTAGTCGTATGACAAATGCTTTCATTCTGCATGGATTTCCCTCTAAGGTCGGAAAATATGCCCAATATTCCAAGGTTGGGGATGAAAAGAGAACAGGAACCCCCGCCGGTGAAAAAGTATCTTTGGGTAATGACGGACCAAAATATACCCACCTGGTAGAGCCAGATAATAATCTGGCTCTACGTGTTCACCCTACGTCACGATCAGGCTTTGGGCGGGGAGGTGCATGGGGGATTGGTGGTTTTTGAGGAGATACTACATTAGTTGATTGTAGCCATAAGGTAATACTTTACTTTTTATCATCTTGACCTGTGGTCTGAATTTGTTGAGGGAATATAATTTTCCCCTATTTACTTAAAGCTAAGTATAGATTCGCAAAAACTTCCGCTTGTTGTTCTTCTCTCATGGTTGCTAGTAGATTTAGCGACTTATAATACACCTCATTCATTTGATAAGAAGATAAGCCTTCAATACTCTGACCTTGCAGTAGAATTTCCTTTTCAATAAGCTTTTTGAATGGGTTCTGAAGATATAATGATTCTATGAGTTTTTCAGTAAAAAAGAAATCAAAGGCAGCGAAGAGCCTGAACTGTGATTTTCCGATACACCATGCTTTCATTTTGGCTAACAGAAGATTAACCTGAGTGGTTTCCATCTGTATCATTTCATGGGCAATATTTTCAAGTATTTCGTTTTTTGCACTCTCGCTTAACGAGGATATAGAATTGTCTATTAAATCCCAACGCATCTCTGCTTGTTTTGGGTTATTCGTTATGTAGCCAGTTAATTCAGGCAATGAGTATATCGCAAAAAAAAGATCTTCCCCAAACTGATCTTGTAACTTATAGAGTTTTTCTATCATTGGGTTTCCCGGGGGCAATGTAGGTGAGGCCATTCGGGAAGTGTTCGAAACCTGATTCGATCCACAGGAAAAAATACTAACAAATAGTAATCCTCCACAATATATATAGAAATGCCAATTCGCAACTTTCTTGTTCATTTCACATGAAATTATATCATCCGGTTATAGATTAATCTTCAATGGTAACTATTCCTTGTTGCTGCAGATAGATAATTATACCGTTGCCAATTTCCCGACCAATGGCGAAAAGGGCTATGCATACTATTCATAAATCAGGATTATTTAGATCAATGTGGCGAAGTTTCTCTATTCGCTCATAGACATCCACAACAGGTTTATCCTTTGATAGATAATTATATAAAATATCATGGTAAAGATCATAAAATTCATTTCGATCTTTTGATGACAAATATTTCAAGGTGATATTATAAAGGTTGTCTTCTTGAACGAAATAAGTTGAGTATCCATGATAGGTATTTAAGGAATCCTGTATTTCGAATTCCACAAAGTAGCGTTTCCGATTGTCTTCATACAGAAACTCCATAATTTTACACTCCATTGTTTGTTCTGTCCCAGGGGTTTTAAATTGCTGAATGGCCTTTTGCAAGTATTCAGACAAGTGGGTAGTGGAATGCTCATATTTTAGCAATACAAAAAATTCATTTGCCTTAAGATTTCCCAACTCTGCATAAAAGAAAAGATTTTCTGTTTTCAGGGGTTTCCAAACTTTTGGGATACAGATTAGATCCTCCTTAACCTTATAACACTTCCAATTTTCGGAGGTAAGAGAATCCCCCGATTTTAAATGATATTTTGTTACTGGAATATACCCATCCTTTGTTGTAGGCTTTTCCTTTTCAAAACTGCAAGCGGATAAAATCCATAGATAACTAAGGACTATAACCAGAAGTTGAGTTCTCGTCATTTTTTAATCTGCATAATTCGAAAACCTGCTTTAAATTCCCACTCATTGGTAGCTCCTATTTTTTCAATTCCTGCTTCAGGCACAATGATCCCAACATTAATTTCTTCATTCGAGGAGCTTTCTCCTGTATCCATATTTTCGGAGAACGCTGATTTAGCCGAAGTTGTTACACCTCTAACTGTTGCAGACATCTCCACTTCTTCCTTAGTTTCTGTTTTCACATCTTTATCTACACTCGCATACTGATACGTAGTCATGTGCGCAAAATCTTCCGCCAGCGGATCCACGCTTACAAACCGCGCCTCTTCCGGGCCATACCACCGAAAACCATAATCATACCACCCCAGCACAAACCTCAAAGAACAAAATCCAGCTTCAAGGTAGCGATTTTTTTACTGCCGGGAGGCTACCAACACCGACAGCTTCCCGCTTACGATCTGTTTGACCAATTCGGCCTTAAGGTATCTGAATAATACTGGTTTTTTCTCGTTTTTTGTTGACGCATTTTGTGATTTATTGTGTCAACCTATTTTAGGACGAGACCTAGCGCTACTCCACCACCAACTTTACCGTGCTCACGGTTGATCCACAACTCATCCTCACAAAGTAGATCCCTCTCGCCCAGTCTCTGGTCTGAATTTCTGTTTTTTCCCGTACTTCTTTCGGCTGCCACTGGTAATCCATTACTTGTTTTCCTTCCAGACTCATCACCTGAATACGTGCCACTGCCGGTTTTTCTGCT
Source organism: Bacteroidia bacterium (assembly GCA_041391665.1). Lineage (NCBI taxonomy): Bacteria > Pseudomonadati > Bacteroidota > Bacteroidia > Bacteroidia bacterium. The sequence goes on from JAWKNO010000003.1 coordinate 1,639,331, forward strand.
TCCACCAAAACCGTAAAAGCATCAGTCGCCGGATTGGGAAAAAGGCTCAATCGGGTATTGGAAAACTGAAGTACTACTTCCTCTACTTTGCTGTAGTCAAAACTTCCATCGAGATCTACCTGTCTTAACCGGTAAAACAAATGCGAAGATGACTGCCGGGTAATCAATGGATCAATAAAGCTGTATTCGAGAACCTTACTGCTGTTGCCTGCTGCCCGCGTAAGGCCGATCTGGACGTAGTCGGTCGCATCATCCGACCGCTCAATGACAAAATGGCTGCTGTTTGTTTCGTTGGCGGTAGCCCAGGTGAGCTTCGCATCATCCCCCTGCTGTACTGCCGAAAAATCCAGCCATTCTACAGGAAAATTGGTATCAGGCCCCGTAAGATAAAACGTGGAAAAGCTGGTGGTCTGAAATGTGATAACATGGCTTCCGCCCGGACCTGTGCCCTGTGAAGTGGATGAAGGAATAATAACGGTTGGTGTGCCTGTACCCGGAACGCCGGGTATCCCTCCCGAAAATTTGGCAATACGAAGGTCGCCAAGGCTGCTTACATAAATGGAAGCTGCCGCCAATGCTTCAAATTCTTCCGGGGTGATGTACAGGTCAACGGTTACATTTGCAGATGGTGTTTTTTCAGTGGAAATGTAAAAGCTGCGGTTGGAAAAAGGAAAACCATTGCTGAAAACACCTGCTGTAAATCCGTGATCAAATGTAGATACCCGCACCTGCCCCAGGTCCTGGTTGTTGTCATTGATGCCAATCAGCGCATCTTCATATTCATCCTGAATTTCCAGAATCGCATTGTTAAAGACAGATTCGCATGCGCCATATTCTCCCCGAAGGGCGATATCACTAGCGGAGATGCTCCCACAAGTACCGCAGTCTGCAATTAACGGGCCGCCATTGGCTATCGATGAAAGCCGGTTGCCGGGAACCGGACGTTCCTGTCCGCCGGAAGGAAGCTGCCAGCCGATGGCGAGGTTGTCTCCCCCTCCGCCTTCTTTCATGCGGGCTTCGATATAGTACTTTCTCCCCGCAATCAGGTTCTGGGCAATAGATTGCTGCTGGGGATATTTGTTCCACTCCAGCGAACTGGTCCAGCCGGGAACTGAAGCAATCAAAGACATATTCGTCGAATCCTCATCTGTGCTGAGATATAAAGCGCCTTCATCGTCGCTGGATATCCAGAAAATATAAGCACCAGTCTCCGGTGCATGAATATATCCCCTGATGCGGGAACCGTAATTGTCAGCGGTGTTGACGGGTATTTGCGCAATATTTAGTGTGGAAGAAGTTGATGGAGCCGAACTCCAGTTTACCGCCGAAAGATTTGTGCCGGAAATACCTGTCCAGGTTTCAAAAGTGATAAATCCTTCCGGCGCACTGTTCCCGCAATATACAGCGACTACTTTACTGAAATCATCTGTCGAACCTGCACTATCTGTTACGGTCAGCGTTACGGTATAATTTCCCGAAGTGTAATATACATGAGCAGGAGTCATTCCTACGCCTGTATTCCCGTCTCCAAAATCCCATGAGTATGACTGAATAGGGCCATTTACATCATAGGAGCTGCTGGCATCAAAGTCAAATCCCATAGGCAGGCGTGGACTGTTTTTGACAGTAAATGCAGCTACAGGCAGATCTTCCATGCCCGGACAATCGGGGTAAATGTCTTTAAAATAGTAATCTGAAAGCCCTGCATCATCAGTAACCGTAAGTTCGACCCGAAAGAAATACAAAATTCCATCACAACCCACAGGTGTCAGCAGGGTTGTGGTAGAAGGATTGGTATCCACGGGTTCCGGATGGTGGTGGTTGCCATGGTAAAGACTGACCTGCCAGGAATAAGAAAGCCCCGCGCCGGACTGTTCGGCATCGTTTACCACCGCTGAAAGCGGCTGATTTACATTCCCGGAGAAGTAGTCTATATTATCAACGCTGGTGGACACAATTCTGGGAGGGGTATTGTTGAGCGAAACAATCAGCGTATCTTTTGCTGTTACCATCTGATCGTCTTCGACTGTGAGGATCACGGTGTACGAGGTAGGAGTAGAATTCCCGCTGTTAAAAGTATGTATTGGATTCATCTGCGTTCCTGCGGGTGTACCATCGCCAAAATCCCAGGTATAGGTGAGAGGGTGATTTTCAGGGTCATAGGACCGGTCTCCCCGAAGCGGGATAGTCAGCGGAGAAGTACCGTAAATGATGTCTGACCGAATGATCGCTTTGGGTGGTTGGTTGGAAGGGGAATAGCGAATCACCCTCACCGAACTTCCATTATTGACATAAAAGAGGGAGCCTTCCACCGGACTGGAGTTAACCGCAGTAATCGCTCCGCCTCCGGCGAGAAACTCTTTGATAACCGTAGGGTTATTGTTTGCATCAAATGTGACATTGCGAATCCACTGTCCGCCGTAATCGGCAAGAAAATACGTGTGCTTGTATTCTGCCGGATAGTCATCTCCCAAATACCAGACACCGCCCGTTGCGCAGTTGCCCGTAAAGTTGGAGCCGGGAATCTGTGCGCTGCCAATATTATATATCGTGCCATTCACCAGACCACGGGCTGTACCGCCCCGCCAGTCGAGTTTGGGGCGCGCATGAACTGCGGGTGTATAGGTGGCGTTGTTATAACCCGGCTGATACGTCATTCCTTCCCATTTGGGCCAGCCAAAGTTTAGTGCCGGGCCGTCGCATACATTTAGTTCCTCTGCACTGTTCCAGCCCACATCTCCGATGTAAAGCGTACCCGGATCTCCATCTGTGGGATTATGGCTGCCGGTCTCGGGTCTGAGACTCATCCGGTAGGGATTGCGAAGGCCCATCGCCCACATCCTCGATTTGGGCGAGCGTGGATGAGCGGCATCATAAAAAGGATTACTGGGGATCGCGTCGCCATTTGCCGGGTTGATTCTCAAAATTTTTCCATCCTGGCATGTCGAATCCTGGCTGCGGTAAGCGCCGATATTCTGGGCAGCTGTGATAATGCCGTAGGTAAGCCCGTTATTTACCCAACCCCCACTCACCTGTCCACCCTGATCTACCTGTTCGTAACTCGCAGCATCCCCGCAGGCAGCCATCAACGTGCCATCTGTGCCAAAAACCAGAGACCCCACATGGTGAGACTGGTGAAGACTGGGAAACCCGTTGTGTGCAGAATCACCTACCAAAACCAGCCGGCTGCTGTAGTCAACAGTAGTAAAATTAGTGGCAGATTCGGCGGTGTAGCGGGTAATTCGCCCGATGGTTGCATCGTAATACTGATCGGTGGCAGCATTGTATGACGGCGTACCGTAGTTTAACAGATGGTGAGCATCTACGGTGTACAACAAATAAATATGACCATTACTCAGAAATGCAGGATCAAGCGCCACTCCCAAAAGCCCAAAGTCTCGCCAGTTGCCCACTTCTTCACTAATATCAAGCAGCGGTGAGGCAGATTTTATTCCATTTTCTACGATCCAGACTTTTCCGCCTTTTTCGGATACATACATCCTGCCATTGGCGTCAAAGGTGATGCCGATGGCATTGGTAAATCCGGTCGAATAGACCTGGTCCACAAAGCCGGCAGGCTGAGAAAACAGTTTCCCGGCATTTAGCAAAAACAGAATAGCAAGAGCAAAAACAACATTGGTAAATGTCTTCATGTGGGGGAGTGTGTTGTAATTTTGAACAAACGACCGCAGTGGGAAATAATTCCACCTGGAAAAAGTACCAGAATGATTACGGTGTTAATTGGGATTGCGCATGCAAGATAATGGTAATTTTAGTACAAAAAAAGATCATCAACCTACATATTCCACATCATGTTGCAAATCAGTTAAAAAAAAGGCTCTCAAATTCGTCATTTTGGCAATTGTCACATTCAAAAACCGCTTACCTTTGGATGTAAGAAATTATCCTGCCTGATATGAAAAATATGCCTGATCTGTCTTTTTACCTGTTATCCATTTGCGTTTTATTGGCGTCGGGTTGTAAGGAAAATATTCCCAAAGGACCCGACTTTGAAAAACATTTTGCTGACCAGCAGATTCACGGCTGTTTTCTTTTGTACGATATGAATGCAGACCACTACTACGAATGGAATTCACCCAGAATTGATTCTGCTTACCTGCCTGCTTCGACTTTCAAAGTATTTAACTCCCTCGTTGCGCTGGAGGAAAAGGCGGTTTTGGACGAAAATGAAATTTTCCCATGGGACAGTATTCCCAAACGGGTAGCTTCCTGGAACCGCGACCATAACTTACGCTCTGCCTTTGAATTTTCGGCCGTATGGTTTTATCAGGAAGTTGCCCGTCGTGTCGGTGAACAGAGAATGCAACACTGGATTGATACTGTGGGTTACGGCAATCAGGATATCTCCGGAGGAATTGATATGTTTTGGCTCAACGGGGGCTTGCGGATAACAGCCCCCCAACAGGTGGCTTTTTTGCAGCGTCTTTATCACAACGATTTGCCTTTTTCTCAAAGGAGCATGGATATCGTGAAGGATATTATGATCCGGGAAAAGGGGGATGATTATATTTTCCGGTATAAAACCGGCTGGGCAGACGCTCCTGACCCCGACATTGGGTGGCTGATTGGCTGGATGGAAAGGCAGGGTAATGTCTGGTTTTTTGCCATGAATATAGATATTCGCAAAGATGAAGACGCTGCCGCTCGTCTGGCTATTTCCAAAGCTGTGTTTGAAGAATTAGCCGGACAGCATGCCCGCTAATCTCTTCTTTTTACCCCAAGTCCTGGCTGATCAGTCAGATACATTCGTCCATCGCGGATCGTAAAGCCACCTGAAACCAGGTCTTCAGCGAGATCCAGACTTCCGTCAAGATCAATAAACCGGGTATGCGGACAGGCAAACGCTATATGCAACCCGGCGGCTATGCTGATGATACTTTCATCATTGCATCCCCACATCAGGTCTATTCCGGCCAGGCGGGCTGTGTTTGCAATTCTTCTTGCCTGAAATATGCCGCCACACTTCATGAGTTTGATATTAAAAATGCCGCAGGCTTTGGGGTGATTGGCGAGTAGCCAGCCATCTTCCGCACGCACCAACGCCTCATCCGCAGCGATAATTTGCCGTATTTCCCATGGGAGGGATTTCATCTCATCTACCTGTGAGGCGGGCAGGGGTTGCTCCACCAGTTCGAGATCAAAACTCCGGGTCTCGTGATAAAAGCGGGTAAGCTCTTCCATCGAATACCCCTGATTGGCATCCACACGGATTCCCAGACGCTTACCAAAATCCTGCCTCAATTTTTTCAGCCGCTCCAGATCTTCATCGAGCGAATGGCCCAGTTTTACCTTAATGATTTTAAATCCCCGCTCCAGATATTCCTGTGCCTCTTCTGCCGTCTCATCCACGCCTTTAATGCCAATGGTGATAGAGGTAGCCAGTGAATGCAATTGTTGCCCAAGATATTTCACCAAAGGCACGCCAAGATATTGAGAAAATACATCGTGAAAGGCAATATCAAGTGCGGCTTTTGCACCGGGATTTTTGGGAAAAATGGTATGCAATTCTTCACAAAGTGAGGCAAGTTCGCGAATATCTCGTCCGATAAATCTGTCCAGATTATTGCCACTCAAAGCCGCCATACAGTCGTCCATGGTTTCTCCCACCACCTGCTTGCTCGGATTGGATGCGCCCATACCGATAAGCCCTGATTCGGTTTTCACCTCTACAAAGCAGATTTCGACATCGGTTACCGTTTTGTAGGCAATCGTGTAGGGCCGGGTAAGATCCAATTCAACGCGACGAACAGTTATATCCTTTATTTTCATGCTTTTATGTCAGAAATTTTTTGCTTGATGGCAGGGATCAGGCCTTCGACGCCTTCTTCTACAGGAAGTACCACTGGTAAAGCCAGTTCGTCTTCATAGCGGGCCTGCCAGTCTTTGGCCTGGGCCAGTGTAAGCCCTTGCGTATTCAAAGCGATGCCCAATGTAGGGACGCCATACATTTTCATTAAGTCTATTTCGGTTGAAAGTGGGAATATTTTTCTGCCGGTTTTTTCCCATCCTTTATAGAAAATTCGCCCGGGAGGGTGTACCAGTACGACGCCGTCGCTCATGCCGGAGACCAAAAATTCGGACCCGCAGGGGCCACTCGGATTGCGGAGCGCTGCCTGTCCTTCGATAAATACCACGTCGGGATTTTCTTCGCGAAAACAGGTTACAATCGCGTGTTCGATTTCGCCCGAGACAAAATCATTGACGGTCGTATCGAATACAAAACCATATTTCCCTCCCTGCATCCAGCCGGTCTGACCGGTGTAAATCATCTCCGATTTCAGGCCGGCTTCGCGGGAAGCCTGCACCAGAAACCGTGCAGTCGTGCGTTTTCCAACGGCGCAGTCTGTACCCAACACCGCAATCTTTCCACAAGTAACGTTATGGATTTCCCCTGACCAGAAGTGCAGTTCCTCACGTGGTTTGGGTTTTCTGACGTCGATCAGCTGCACGCCGTGTTTTTCCGCCAGGCTTACCATTTCGGGCGTTTCGGACAGAAACTGATGCATCCCGCTCACGACAGACATATTTGCGGCAATGGATTCCCGTATAGAAGACATCCATTCAGGGGCGATCGAGCCACCGGCGTGAGCCACACCCAAAATCGAAAACTCCGCGACCGGGGAAGGCTGCGATTGCAGATATTCAGCAACCGAGGCAAAAACAGGAATGCCACGGTTTTTTCCGTCAAGCACCGCTCCGGCATCTTTTCCGGCGGAGACGCTGTCGATGACAGCCTGGACGTGAAATCTTTCCGAACCACGGATCAGTCCGTGGGCAGTTTTTGCTGAGGGGGTATGCAGCAACCCCTGAGTCAACACGATAGCAGTTCCGTGCATAAATACGTAAATGGTTGAAGTTACTGTTCCAGTCCCAGCATTTCGAGAAGCTGGCTGGTGTGGTCTTTGGATTTTACTTCCCGGACAACGTGTGTAATCATTCCTTCTTCATTGATGACAAATGTGGTTCGGTAAGTACCCATAACCAGATTGCCAAACAACAATTTTTCCCCCCACAAACCAAACGCATCGATCAGCTTTCTATCCGGGTCGGACAGCAGCGGGTAGGGCAGGTTATATTTTGCGATAAACTTCCGATGAGATTTTTCGGTATCGCGGCTTACGCCGATGACCTGATATCCTTTTTCCACCCACAACAGATGATTGTCTCTCAGATTACAGGCCTCCGTAGTACAGGTTGGGGTATCATCCTGGGGGTAAAAAAACAAAATCACTTTTTGCCCGGAAAAGTCCCGGAGCGAGACTGCATTCCCATCCTGATCAGTGAGCGAGACATCAGGAACCCACATACCTACATCTATTTTCAGTTCATTCATACGAATACCTCCTTTCTACAAAGGTAGGGAAAATAATGGAGTTGGCAGGTTCGGGTAAATAGATGTAGATTTGAACCCTTACTTTGCCTGCGGGTAAAACCGACAAAGTGCCTTCAATACTATGTTATGAACGAAAAGAGGATTAATGACCTGACCGGCTGGGGCGTATTTTTTGTTGCGCTGGTTGTCTATCTTTTGACCATGGCCCCAACGGCTAGTTTTTGGGACTGCGGGGAATTTATTGCCTGTGCCAACGAACTCGAAGTTACCCACCCCCCGGGAGCGCCGCTTTTTTTGATTCTCGGGCGCATTTTCAGTCTTTTTTCTTTTGGAGATGTGACGCGGGTTGCCTTTATGGTGAATCTTCTCAGCGCAGTTTCCAGTGCATTTACAGCACTTTTCACCTGCTGGACGATTACGATTCTGGCAAAAAAGAGCCTTGAAGCCTCCGACATGGACGATCAGACCAAGTTGATTGCAGCCATGATTTCCGGGGTAATCGGTGGCCTCGCCTGCACTTTTGCCGATTCCATCTGGTTTAATGCGGTAGAAGCAGAAGTCTATGGGATGAGTTCTTTTTTCACAGCCATTGTCGTATGGCTTATACTGAAATGGGAAGCGCGGGCAGACGAGCCTGACCACCTCCGCTGGATTTTGCTTATCGCCTATGTCATGGGGCTCTCTATTGGGGTCCACCTGCTCAATCTGCTGACGATTCCCGCTCTTGCGGTCATTTACTACCTCCGCAAATTTCCTTTCTCTGTCAAAGGCCTTCTGGCAACACTGGGGATATCGGTCGTAATTTTGGGTTTTATCCTTTACGGCATTATTCAATATACATTTAGTGCGGCGTGGGGATTTGAAAAATTGTTTACCGGAACCCTCTCCAGAGCTGGTGAAGACCTTGGCGGACTGGGCCTTCCGATGGGTACAGGCTCAGCCATATTTACCCTGATCATCCTGTCGCTGGTCGCAATGGCACTTATCATCAGCCACAAGCGAAAATGGGTTGTACTGAATACAGCTATTCTGGCCTTTACGCTGATCACAACTGGTTTTTCTTCCTACGGCGTCATCTTTGTTCGCTCCAAAGTCAATCCGCCGGTGGATATGAACAATCCCGAAAATATCCTCACTTTCCTCAGCTATATGAAGCGGGAACAATACGGCGACCGCCCCCTGTTCCGGGGCCCGCTCTACAATGCAGGTTTTGACCTGGACTCCAGAGGATACCCCAAAACAAAATCCAACGGGATGAAATACACCCTTCTCGAAGGCAAAACCAAGTATGTCGAGGATATGGAGGATGTGGAATATCTGTACAAAGCTGAAGATATTGTGCTTTTTCCGAGAATGTATGAGCCCGGCCATTATACCAATGCGGGTCCTTTCAGTTATATCAATTTTGTCCAAAGGCTGGGGCCCGATAAAGAAAGCCCGCTGGACGACAAACCTACCCGCTTTGAAGACTTTAAGTTTTTCCTTGAGTACCAGCTCAACCATATGTATATCCGCTACTTCCTCTGGAATTTTGCAGGAAGAGCCAGCGACGAGCAGGAAGCCCGCTGGGAAGACGGCCTGTTTCTCCGCACATCGGCGCACAACATTGGGAACAAAGGCAACAATCACTATTTTTTCCTCCCACTGATTCTTGGAGTAATGGGCTTTATCTGGCAGTTTGTGATGAAACGAAAGGATGCTTTTGTAGTTGGGTTGTTGTTTTTCTTCACAGGCGTAGCCATTATCCTATACCTCAATCAGTATCCCAACCAGCCAAGGGAAAGAGATTATTCCTATGCAGGATCTTTTCAGACTTTCTGTATATGGATCGGGCTGGGGGTACTTTTTCTAACGGATCAGTTGAGACGCTGGCTCAAAGAATATGCCGTCTGGGTCGCCGGAGCAATTGCCCTCATTGCCCCCATGCTGATGATGGGCTATAACTGGGACGATCATACACGTAAGGGCCGATACGTAGATATCGAATTTGCCAAAAACCTCCTCAATTCCTGCGAAAAAAACGCCATTCTGTTTACCGCAGGAGACAACGATACCTTCCCACTCTGGTACATTCAGGAGGTAGAAGGTTTCCGGACTGATGTACGGGTAGTCAACCTTGAGCTGTTGATTTCTGATTGGTATATCGAGCAAATGACGGAACCGAAAAACGAGTCGGAAGCCCTGCCCATTACCATGAAAAAGAAAGACTATGTAGGCGAAAAAGGGCTCGTGATTTATGATTTTCCCTCAAGGGCCATCACGCTTCCTGTCAATAAAGAAGAACTGGTCGCCAATGGAGTCCTCTCACCGGAAGAAGCACAATTTGCCGGAGACGAGATGGTATGGGAATTTAAATCTCGGGGCGGAAGCAGGAATCCCTATATCCTGCGGAAAGACTCTGTGATCATCAACATGATGAGAAACATTGCGAATGACGGATGGAAACGCCCGGTTTATTTCGCTAATACCATGCCGCCGTCCAGCTTTGTCAACCTGCAGGATTATTTCCGCATGGAAGGAATGGCCTTTCGGGTGCTGCCGGTAAAACGAAGCGAAGCCACGATCAACGACATCTATTTTGGCAGAATTGATCAGGAGATCATGACCCAGCGCCTGACGCAAGATTTTCTTTACACCGGTATGGACGATCCCTCCGTCAATTTTGATGAGCATATTCGCGAAGTCATTATCGGCAACTACCGCAACTGCTTTTTCAGGCTTTGCAACAGCTATACGGAGCAGATCATCAAAATGGAAGCAGATTCGGCGGATCATACAGCAGAAATCGACAAGTTGAAAAGCCAAATTGAAGCGCTTATCACCTTTGCCGACCAAAAGATGCCCCATTCTGTCGTACCCAAAGGCCTGACATTGCTCATCACGCAGGGGCAGATGCTGGAGCAGATAGGGCTTTCCGAACTGGCGCTTGATGAATTTATAAGGCTCAAACCCCTTGCACTCGCAGATTTGCGGTTTAGAGCCGAAAATGATCTCGACATAGATCAAAATACCCTTTCCCTGAGAGCCGCTGTGATTACCATTCAGATATTTGTCCGCAGAGGCATGGATGTCGAGGCCAATGCTATTGCCACAGAAATACAGAATGCAACTGATTCGCCGATAGGCTTTCAGATTATTGAAAAAATGAAGCAGTAAATGAAAGAGAGACAGAAACAATACAATAACCTGATCTACGGCGTACATTCCATTGTAGAGGCATTAGATGCAGGTAAACCCGTGGACAAAATCATGATCCGGCAGGGCAATAACCATGGCCGTGTGGGAGAAATCCGCAATCGGGCGAAAGAATTGCAGATACCTATACAAATGGTTCCGGAAGCTACGATTGAGCGAATATGTCCCCGGGACAGCAACCACCAGGGCGTAGCGGCATTTATTGCGTCTGTCGAATATCAGCCGCTGGAGGAAATAATCCTCGGCATACAGGAGCGGGGAGAGACACCCCTGCTGTTGATGCTCGACAGCGTAACTGACGTGCGCAACTTCGGCGCCATTGCCCGGACAGCAGAGTGTATGGGTTTCCATGCCATCGTTGTCCCCGCACAGGGTGCGGCGGCCATCAATGCTGACGCAGTAAAGGTATCAGCCGGGGCACTTCACCATTTGCCCGTAAGCCGGATCAATAATCTGGTAGATGCAGTCATTCTCATGCAGGCCTATGGCATCACGACCATAGCCTGCACCGAAAAGGCCGAAGCCAGTATTTACGATATGGATTTTTCTGCCCCGCTTTGCATCATCATGGGCGCGGAAGACAAAGGAATTTCTACCAGCCTGCTCAAACGCGTGGGATTTTTGGCGCAAATACCCATGTATGGAAAAGTATCCTCCCTGAATGTATCCGTAGCCGCAGGCGTGATTATGGCTGAGGCGAGGCGGCAGCGGAAGTGAAATACGTTGCATACTCCGATGGCAAACCAGCCAGGCTTTGGATCTGAATATCCTTAAAATACACCTCTGCTGCTTCGCTCTGAATCTGAAGTTTCCCCTTTGTGAGGGGAACTGATTTCCCATCTTCCACATAGAGTGAGTTCAGATATAGAAAAGATCATTCATAATCCGGTAACACTCCAGTATATAAGGGTCTTTTTGAATTTTTTCTTTCCACGTTTCATGGCGGATCACTGAAGCTGTATCCTGTATATTCGCGATTTGGGGAATAGCCGCAAACCCGTCGGTTTCAATAAAACTATTTTTCACAGACTCAGCCGATACACGCTCTTTGTCTTTTGCCGCTTTGTATTTTTCATAGTTCAGACTGATCACGGAGTTGGTATTATTATCCCTGACCACTTCTGCTCTTTGAGATATAATCTGGAAACGGCCATCCTGACTTACCCGGTCCATACTTAACTGTTTGATTTTTTCTATATCACTATAGGTGCAGACAGATTGAGCGACAGGGGTAACCGGCAAATCCTCAACGATAAATGCATAAGGAAAACCCCTCTCACCCGACGGAATAAACTGGTTTTCGGCAGGTAATACGATATCGGGATGAATACCTTTGTACTGAATCGTGCGGCCATTTGCTGTAAAAAATTTACCAATGGTGAGCTTTACTTCTCCATAGGAAAATTCATCATCACGCAGATTTTCATTTAAATCAAAGAACCGCTGGATTGTTCCTTTTCCATAAGTAGCATGGCTCCCCACGACAATCGCTCTGCCGTAATCCTGCATCGTACCGGAAAATAATTCGGAGGCCGACGCACTGCTTGAATTTACCAGTACAACCAGTTTCCCTTCAAATTGAGCCACACCGTCAGTATCTTCAAATACCCGGTGATTTCCATTTTGATATTCAGCCTGCATGACAGCGCCATTTTCCAGAAAATACCCCATGATTTTAATAGCTTCCCGCGCAGATCCCCCCTGATTGTCTCTTAAATCTAATATCATGCCTTCTGCTTTGGCTTCATTCAACCGGGTAATCGCCTGTAAAATATGTGCTGCACAGCCTTCCTCTCCGTCGTAAAATCTCGGCAAACGGATATAGGCTATATTTTTTTCATTTAATGGATATTGCAACAAAAAGGCCATGGTCATATCCATGTCGATTTTGTCCCGGATCAGGGAGATTTCCCGGATTTCGTTTGAAGTGGTTTTTACGGTCAGTTGTACGGCTGTACCCTTTTCACCTTTAAGCAGGTTAATGACTTCATTTAACTCCAAACCACCAACTTCAACAGCCAGATTATCAGCAGCGGTAATATGCGTAATCACATCTCCCCGTTCCAGTTGCTTTGATTTCCATGCTGGCCCCCCGGCAACCAGTTCGTCAATCTTCGGATACCCGTCAGCGATTTTCAACTCAACCCCGATTCCGAAAAAAGCTCTGGCAAATTCGGCTTCCCACCTGGCTTTTTGCTCTCGTGACAAATACTCAGACTGAATATCATGGACTTTCAGAAAGGCATTCATATAGCTTTCCAACAAGGTGTTTTTTTCGCGATTTTTCAGATTTTCAAATTCTTTGCTGTACAATTTTGCGGTACGGGCAATCGCATTTTTCTGGTTTATTTCGAAGCTTTCGTTTGGGTATTTTGCCTCCAGAGCCAACAGTACCTCCAGTACATGCTTTTTTACTACCTGCCGCCACCGCTCTCTCAGTTCATCCTCATCCTTTGCAAATTCCAGCTTAGCGGATTGGGTCTCCAGGGTTTCTGTTTGCTGGAGATTCATCTCTTCCGAAAGTGCCAGATGACAAGATTTTTCAGCATCTGTGATGCAGGTTTTCAGTAGCTCTGCCGATTGATCAAAAAATGCCAGGGATGCATTTTTCCATTCGTCGTCAAGCATCAGCTCATAAGACTTGAGTTTGTTGATTTCTTTTTGGGTGAAAAATAGTTTGTCCGGGTCAATCTGATCGAGATAATACTGAAAAAGATCTTTTGACAAATCATCATTGATCTCCCTTGGCGTCAGATGGTTGAGTCTGACTGTCTCCACAATCTGTCTCATCACCGGAGAGGGATTATCAGTTTGTGGATGGAGGAACCCAAGAAACAGACACAGCCCCAAAAGAAAAATTATAACCCATATTTTCATTTTCATGACTTTACTTTTACAAAAATACCCATCCTACATCCGGATTAATTGCGAAATTACCCGCTATGCGTACCAGACTATTTTCTTTCATTCTTTTTTGCCTGACCAGCATCACTTCTTTTTCACAGATTCCGATAAAGGGAAAAATCGTAAGTCTTCCCGACAAACAGCCCATCGCTTTTGCTAATATAGGCATTATCAACTCCTCCATAGGCACAATTGCCAATACAGACGGAAGTTTTTCCTTTAAGATTCCCTCTTACTTTTCGCATGATTCGGTTCTTTTTTCGGCCCTGGGTTATTCGAAAATATTTATTCCGGTCTCAGAACTTACGCGGGAAACGGAGTTAACGGTTTATCTCAGAGAAGCGCCTTATGCTTTATCGGAAGTTATGCTGACCGCAGAGCGGGTCAAAGCCAAAATATATAAGGCTGGCAACCGCAAATTTGACGGAGGAAGTCTCTATGCAGATACAGTCATGGCCGGTGCGGCAATGGCTTTACTGATTCAAAACAAATCGCCAAAGTTTCGTTACCCGGTATATATTCAGGACGCGCAACTGCGAATTGTAAAAAATACGTTCCGCGAGTTTAAAATTCGTGTGCGACTGCTTGAGGCCGAAAATATCAAAGGATTAATCATGCCGGGGAAAGATTTGCTCAACCAAAGTGTTGTTGTCGAATCGAAAATAGCTGACGGATGGCTGAAAATAGACCTTTCCTCCTACCAGTTGAAAATGGATCGCGATTTTTTCCTTGTATTTGAATGGATACTCGAACAAAAAGACCGCAGCCATCTTTACCAGCAATACGAACAGTTTCGCGCCGAACACCCGAGCCAGGTTTCTATTGATTATAGCATCATCAACGGTGTCAGGGTTCCCTACTACAACTATCAGGGCAATTTTTACCTGGGAACGTCCTTCGGCATTTCGGTTGCCCCTTCCATACTCAATAAACAAACGTCTTACTACCGGCTCAACAGCTTTGGCAGATGGATACCCGGCACTTCAGTACTTGCAGGTAGTGTTACCCTTAGTGACCAACCACACCCCACGCTGGCGGATACAATAGAATCTGAAGACGAGCCATCAGAAGAAGCGCTTTTGTCTTACTACAAAAGGAATCCGGTCTCAACTGTGAATATTTCCAGTGACTCGATAGCGTATCCGATTTCAGGTATAAGCGATCTGCATACACGTTTTGCCGATCCAATACGAATCGAACTCCACCGCAATGAAAACCAGCTTGCTTTTTTCGCTTACAACCTGACGCACTATCCATACGAACTGATCATGGATTTTAGTAAAATTCACAATCTTGAGCCCGTCGTCAGCAGAAAAACTTATACCCTTTCTCCGGGAGTCAATCGCCTGCTGGTGCTTACCGTTACAGATCGTGCTGACGCCAATTATCACTACGAGCTCTCCGTAAAAGAACTGATCGGAGACCCGGATGCGAGGCCGGATGACGCATTTGCCTACCTGATTCCGGTTGGGAATAGCCGGAAGGCAATGGTTAACGATTCGGCGCAGGCCTACTATGAAGATCAGTTTATCATGGCAGCAGGAGATACGGTATTTGCCATGAGAAAAGGGGTTGTAACCGCTACAGCGGGTATGGGAAAAGTCGTTGACCGAATCGGTGGCGCGGGGTCATTTGAAGTCCTGCATGCAGATGGAACGGTAATGGTATATCAACACCTCGATACTTCGCACGTATTTGTACAGGCAGGAGAAACCATATATCCGGGCCAGGCTTTGAGCATTGTGCGCGAAAAAGGAGATTTACAGGTGATGTTATTTTCATTTGTCGGAGAAGGAAGGGTAAAGCGAATGAGGATTCCTTATTTTCAGAAACCGGGCATGACCATAAGCTACGACAACATCAGCAATGGCGCTGCGGTTGAGTACACCACCGACATAATTGTAAAGGAAATGACGGAAAAGGAAATTCGTTCCCATAAATTTATCCATTAGATTTGCCCCATGAAAGTTGCAGTTTTTAGTACAAAGTCTTACGATCGCGAATACCTTGAAAAATACAATCAGGAAGGCCATCATCACTTTACCTGGTTTAAAGCTTCCCTGAATGAAGAAACCGTCAATCTCACCAAAGATTATTTGGCAGTATGTGCGTTTGTCAATGACAATATTACCCGTGAGGTAATTTTTGCTTTGCGCGACAATGGGGTAAAAATTATTGCCCTGCGATGTGCAGGTTTTAATCAGGTAGACATACCGGCTGCCGCAGAAGCGGGTATAAAAGTAGTGCGAGTGCCAGCCTATTCACCTTATGCTGTAGCAGAACATGCCGTAGCGCTTATCATGACCCTCAACCGGAAAATCCATAAAGCTTATAGCCGTGTACGTGAAAATAATTTTTCACTGGAAAAACTACTCGGTTTTGACCTTCATGGAAAAACCGTTGGCGTCGTTGGCACGGGTCAGATCGGCCTTGCTTTTACCCAAATCATGTTGGGCTTTGGCTGTAAAGTGCTTGCCTATGATGTCTTTGAATCACCCGCACTTAAGGAAAAAGGCGTTGACTATGTTCCTTTTGATGAATTGCTAGCCAAATCAGATATTGTTTCCCTGCATTGTCCATTGACACCAGAGACACATCATCTGCTTGATAAAAAAGCATTTGACAAAATGAAGGATGGCGCAATGCTCATCAATACCAGCAGAGGAAAACTCGTCAATACACGGGCTGCGATCACAGCCTTAAAACATGGAAAACTGGGATATCTGGGCATTGATGTTTATGAGTTGGAAGACAAAATTTTCTTTAATGACTTGTCCGACAGCATTATTTCTGACGATGTCATCAGTCGTCTGATGACTTTCCCCAATGTCATTGTTACTGCCCATCAGGGATTTTTTACGCGTGATGCATTGTCTCAGATTGCCATCACGACGATCAATAATTTAAGCGATTTTGAACATCAGCGCGAACTCAAAAACGAGGTGAAATATTCCTGAGGTTTATTCGGCAAAGATTTCAAAATGATCGACCATTTGCCGCATGACTTTCGGATTGTCGAGGTCATAGACCCAGTGGTTGTCAAATATCGGTAATGGCGGTACCCGTGGATCGTGCCTGCGGGTAACGTACAGACTGTGAAAATTGGTTTTTTTCTCCGTACGCAAATGCAGGATGTCATCAAACATTTGTCTTTCGATGCGGGGAATGATAAAATCTGAAATAATTAACACGTCGGCTTTTGCGAAAGCTTCCCCCTGAAGCACTTTAATCGTCTCTTCCAGAGCGGGTTGTATATCTGTCCCTCCGTGAAAACTCATTCGCAGGAAATCGACCATTTTATCTACATTGGCTTCCATTCCCGTCATCTCAATGGTTTTTATGCCGGTGGAAAAAGAGATGAGATAAGCGCGGCGTTTCTGCTTAAGTGCTATTTCCAAAATCGCGAGTGCCAAAGCTTTGGCAATTCGCTCCGGCCCGCCAAACATCGATCCACTCGTATCAATGCAGATCACCATAGGCCCACGCTCATTGATTTCAGTCATTTGGATCATTTCCTGCTTCATCTTTGGTGAAGCGCTGAGGTTTTCTGATCTGTACTGGAAAGTGAGCAGCTTTTTTTCTACAAACTTTTTTGAGAGGATCAGTTCTGTTTCCGGCGAACTCAGCAATGCGACTTCCGAAGGCAGCATCGCACCGATATCATCGCTGTGATGGATACCGATTATTTCCGATTTGCCATAGAGGTTAGGTTTCCATGCCCGATCAGGTACGGGTTGTAGCAATTTAAAGGTTTCCACCTGCTTTTCGGCATTTTTCCACCGGCCCAGAAGTTCTGCAAGTTCCCGGAGTTGAGGATCCCGCTGAAGATTTTTGGCATATTCTTCCAGTTTATCCCAGTCTATTTTTTCCCAGGCCCCCATTGAGTCATTCCAAATATGACCGAGGAAATTGTAAAAAGGCGCAAGCAAATCGCCCAGGTCATTGAGTTGGGCGACTTTTTGAGAAAGCTCCGCCGAATAGCGGGAAAAAGCACTGTCCAGGAAAGATTCCTCTAATGCATGTTTTTTTTTGTAGAAAAAACTGTTCCAGTCTTCGAGGATATTATTTCGCAGCACCTCAAGATCCAGAGCCAATCGCTGCCGTGTGGACTCATCTGATTCGGCATCCATTCTGGCAGACATATCAGACATGGATTCCCGGTAAAAGTCCCAGCTCAGACTATGTGTTGGATACCGGTCTTTCAGATCTAGTAGAATCTGCGGCCATCGGCTCTTTTTTACCGCGCGGGTATTTTCCAGTATATACTTTAGTTCTACTTCTTCTTCGAAATATTCATGATTGGCTTCAAACTGCCTGGCGACTCTGCGCGCCCAGGCAAATGTATCTTTGGCAATGCTAAACGTGAGATCCTCATTGCTTCTGGTAATTTTTCGCAACTCCGGATAACTAAACAAACGCAACAACAGCCCATACCAATTGGGATAATTAAACTGAATGCCGCTTTCATTTAGCGGTGTGATGGCATCGTATTCCGGTTCATACAAGTACATAATGACCATCTCTATCGCCTCGCGGCGCAGTTTTTCGGTCATTATTCCGCCATAATCGATAAACCCCGATAGTTCGTCCTCAATTCTCGTTAAGAGATTCATAACTGTGGCGTGCTTTTTTTATGTCCAGTTTCAGGTTCAGCAATTCATTCGTAACTATATCCAGGCTGGCCGATATATGCGCACTCATCGCCTTCGGAACAAATAAATGGTTGTGGAAGTTGGGCTCATCACTTTTTTTCTGAACCTCAATTTTACTAAGCATTTTTTCACAGGTTTCGAGCAGAAGATCTACCTGACTATTCCATATCCGGATCATACTTTCGTTGGGCTTTTTTTGTATCCGAAGTTCCCGCTCAACTTCTTCGGTTTCGATTTTCAGTTCGCGCTGGTTGTTGAAAATCACATACTCTGATTTGAGAAGTACACCATAGGTCTGGAAAGGCCTGAATGATTTTCCCGACTGCTCAAATACCGGGATAAAAACCAGCTTCTCTTTTTCAAGTTTGGAGAGGTCTTCGGGGCGTACATAGGCAGCAGAATCTGCCCCCCAGAAGTCGAACACTTTGTGATATACGTTCTCCGATTTGTCGTGATACGCCTTTTTCTGTTTGATCTTTTCAAATTTGGTGACATACGTCTCTCCTTCCACTTCGTGAAGGAGTGTCTCCAGCTCTTCTCTGATCCGGTCGGCGCGAATAAGCCGATTGTACCCAAATGAGGCAATGCCTTTCGACACAAGATCCTGCGCCTCACCTACCTGTCCGGGGTGATCCCAAAGACAATCGGAGATCAGAAAACAATCCATCAAATCTACCGACGGGCGTCCATTGAGAAATGCAGAAGCCCGAAGCAAATGGGCAATTTTTTTCCATCTGCGGTCGGAGACATACATGATATTATTTTCTTCCACTTTGGTATTCCGCTGGCGGATCGATCTGCGCAAATGGGTAATCAGACCCAATATATGCGCGGGGATATCGATATTTTCAATTTCCTTTTCCCATTGATCGTATTCCTCACTGGTAATTTTCATTCCGTCTGCAACCATATCTTCATAGTCATGGTTGCCTGCCATCGAAATCATTTTATTGAAGAGTTCATCGTTTTCGATATTGGAAATAATCACACGAATCAGAAACCGGTCCCAAAGCGCTTCCAGTCCTTCCCCTTTTATGGGCAACTCATTGGAAGCTGAGATCAACCCGTGAATATCCACCTTAAACTCCTGCTCTCCATTTCGGTAAATCTTTTCATTGAGTACAGTAAGCAGGGCATTCTGAATAGGCGGACTGGCTTTCCATATCTCATCGAGAAATACAATATTGGCACCGGGGAGGTATTTGTCGGTGAGTCGTTCGTATTTATCCTCATTTCTGAGTTTGGAAATTGACACCGGCCCAAATACCTCGTCAGGGGTGGAAAATTTTCCCATCAGGTATTCAAAGGAGGTCGCTCCCGCAAAGGCAAACTTCAACCTTCGGGCAATCATGCTTTTTGCCACGCCGGGAGGGCCCAGAAGAAAAATACTTTGCCCTGCAAGGGCGGAAAGCAGAGTAAGCCGAATTACCTTTTCTTTTTCAAAAAGGTTTTGACTCAATTGATTGATGAGTTGGTCTATTCGCTCCCTTACCGGAAGGCTGTTTTCAGAGAGATTCGCCATATAACGGGAAAATACGGCGACGTAAACAGATTCGCAAATTTCCGGACGGTCAGCTTGCAAAAGTTGACGGCACTTCGCCCACAACAATCACAGAAAGCCCCATCTGGCGCAAAATCATACGGTCGATCAGTCTGAAAATGGGAACCAGTCGGTTGTAGAGATTCATCTGGCCGGAGGGAATGGTCTCTTTTTTCAGAATACTGCCTGAAAAAAACCAGCCCAGGATTCCGATAAAATTAAAATGGAAGGCTTTCAGAATCGTCAGCTTGTTTTTCAAAAATATAGATGAAAGCGTAGTCTTTGTATACCGGCGGAAGTGAAAGAGGTTTTCATCAAACTTATTATACAAAGCCTGATACGCCGGTACAAGTATCACGATGCGCCCACCGGGGCGCACCAGCTTACGGCAGTTGTTCAAGGCGAGTACGTCGTCTTCGATATGCTCAACTACGTTGAGCGCATACAGGTTGTCGTACTGGCCAAGGTATTCTGCATAGACTTTTTCAAATTCGGGGTGAACGAGGTCGAGTTTGATAATGTCTTTGAGATTGGGGTAATGGCTGAGATTTTCTTCCAGATAGCCACAGTAGTTTTCCCTTATATCACTGACAGTCAATTGATACCCTGCATTCAGAAATACTTTGGAAATATTGCCGATCCCGCTGCCGACTTCCAGCACGGTGCCGGGGACCAGATGGGTTGCGACGGTTTCATACATCCACTGATTAAACCGATCTGCCGCTGCGATGGTCTCCAGTGTTTCCAACCCTTCCTGGTCAAGTTCTTTATAAGCAAACTTTTTTACTTCGCTCATCGGATGATTTTATATTTCAGCACACAGTATATGGCTCTTACCCCGTCTTTCCAGCCAATTTTTTTACCTTCTTCATAGGTACGGCCATAGTAGGAAATTCCCACTTCATAAATACGCACACCAGAAACCCTGGCCACTTTGGCCGTTACTTCAGGTTCAAATCCAAACCGCTTTTCTTGCAGGTTCAGCGACTGAATAATGTCCCGGCGGAATAATTTATAGCAGGTTTCCATATCGGAGAGGTTCAGTCCGGTAAACATATTCGAGAGAAACGTCAGCAGCTTATTTCCCCGTGAATGCCAGAAAAAAAGAATCCGGTGCGGATTTCCCCCCATAAACCTGGAACCATAGACTACGTCGGCAAAACCTTCTACCACAGGTTTCAGCAGGAGATTGTATTCGCGGGGGTCATATTCCATATCTGCATCCTGAATAATGACAAAGTCGCCGGTAGCGGCTTTGATGCCGGTGTGGAGCGCCGCGCCCTTTCCTTGATTTTTTTCATGAGAATGGAGGCGTATTTTCAGGTCAGAATATTGGCGGATATAAGATTCAATCTGCGCCTGGGTCTGGTCAGTCGAACAGTCGTTGACGACGATGATCTCTTTGGAAATATCGTTGATCAACGTTACTTGCCTCACGCGATCCAGAATCCGGGTGATCGTTTTTTCCTCGTTGTACGCAGGAATGATGATGCTAAGGGTCTTTACCTCCATAGTGGGCCAAAATTGGGCAAATCTGGCTTAATAAAAAAATATCGGGCCGGCAAAGCCAGACCCGATGTACATACTTACTACTACTACTAATGTTACCCTAACTTTTTAACCCCGAATGATCAGGATTTTTTTGTGCTCTTTTTTTCAGAAGCTGTGCTCTTTTTTTCTGTTTCTTTTACTTCTTCGGTAGCACCCAGGCCTACTTTGGCTTCCAATGCTTCGATTCGGCTCATCATCGCGTCAAAATCCTCTTTGCTTACAAACTTGGGGATATTGAGTCCTTCGGTCAGGTTTCCAGCCAGATCTTTGATTTTGCTTTCGATTTCTTCTTTCCTTACGTCCACCTTATCTTTAAAATCGTCAACGATTTTTTTGCCTTCTTCTTTGCTCACTTTTCCCTTGCCAATGAGTTCGTCCACAACTTCCTGAAGTTTTTCGGCAGTCAGTGAAGCGATACCTACGCCGGTGTAAAAGAATTTTTTAAACAGATCTTCCATGATATTTATTTTTTATGGTTTGACTTTATGACAGTTTCTGCCTGTATATATACCAACTTGCAGGAATTGTACCATTGGCGTAAATACACGAAAAACGGCGCAAAAAGCTTGCACTTGCTGCAAAAACTTCGCTTTTTGCAGTTTTGTCAGGAAGAAGTGTCAGGAAATTTGCTATTAAAATTTCGGGTTTGGTTTAGCGGGTTTCGCCCATTCACAACCTCGGTGAAGGATTGCCTGACCAGTAGCGGATCAGACCGGCCACGCTCATCCAGGCTGGATTCGCAGCTTCGTATCTGGCAACCATGGCATCATCCAACCCGGCTTCTCGTAGCTGATTTTCCGCATACGCGCGAAATTTGGGGGTCATTTCTTCGGCGGTTTCGCCGCGATTCATATACATTCTGATGACGTCCCCCCACTCATTGAGCATGCGGCGCAGATCGTGAATATGGGTTGAGATATCCTCTACGATTCCGTAATGCGTCAGATATAATTTATCGGGGCCAAAAGACTCAATAAATTCGAGTGAGTCAAACCACTCTCCAATGTCGATATCCGGCGGCGGACAGGGCGGCACGACCGGGCCTCCGTTTATTTTACAACCTCCTACATCTCCGGTAAATATGACCTTACCCAACCTCCATGCAATATGGTGATTGGCATGGCCGGGTGTATGAAGCGCCTGAATCTTTTGGTCGCCAATCGTGATGATTGTTTTGTTTTCTACGGCAACGAGATTCTCTTCCGCAATGGGAAACATTTCTCCCCAGAGGGTTTCCATCATATCGCCGTAAATCCGTTTGGCAGAATTGTACAACCGCTCCGGATTGAGCATATGTTTATAGCCGAAAGGATGAACATATATTTTTGCGCCCGCTTTTGCCATAGCCCAGGCTGCCCCGGCATGGTCAAAATGGATATGCGTCAACAGGACATGTTTTACATCTTCTGGTGCATATCCCAAATCTTTTAATCCCTTCACCAGATTGTTAAATGCGGAGTATGGCCCAGTTTCGATGAGTACCGGGCCTTCGGTTGTCTCGATCACAAAAGCCGCGATCGTCTGATCCGAAAAAAACTGAAGATCGAGAATATGTATCATCCTGTTAATCTATTTATCACACTGCTACGATTTCTGCGGTATCTTTCTCCAGACGCAGATTTGCAATGATAAAGTCCTGACGGTCGGGCGTATTTTTTCCCATATAATAGCTCAGCAAATTCTGGATAGAAGTTTCCTTCTGAAGCATTACCGGCTGAAGCCGGATATCTTTTCCGATAAACTGCTCAAACTCGTCGGGAGAGATCTCCCCCAATCCTTTAAATCGCGTGATTTCAGGTTTTGCCCCCAACTCTTCAATCGCGGCAAGTCTTTCTTCGTCAGAGTAACAGTAGATCGTCTTTTTCTTGTTACGCACCCGGAAAAGGGGAGTATCCAGAATATACAGGTGCCCGGATTTCACAAGGTCGGGAAAAAATTGAAGGAAAAAGGTAAGCAACAACAGTCGGATGTGCATACCGTCCACATCGGCATCTGTGGCAATTACTACGTTGTTGTACCTAAGATTGTCGAGTTCGTCTTCAATATCGAGCGCATGCTGGAGGAGGTTAAATTCCTCATTTTCATACACGACCTTCTTAGTGAGTCCGAAACAGTTCAGTGGTTTTCCGCGAAGACTGAAAACTGCCTGAGAATTGACATCACGCGCTTTGGTGATCGAGCCGCTCGCGGAATCTCCCTCGGTGATAAAGAGGGTAGACGCCAGTCTCTTTTCATCGTCGCCGCGTTTATCAGACAAATGGATACGGCAATCTCTGAGTTTTTTATTGTGAAGGTTGGCCTTTTTTGCACGCTGATTGGCGAGTTTTTTAATTCCGGCGATCTCTTTGCGTTCCCGCTCCGACTGCTGAATTCTTTTTTGCAAAGCCTCCGCAACCTCCGGATGTTTGTGCAAATAGTTGTCCAACTCCTTTGTGATAAAATCATTCACAAATGTACGGACCGTCGGCCCATCATGTGCGACATTGATTGAGCCCAGCTTGGTTTTGGTTTGCGACTCAAACACCGGCTCCTGCACACGCACGCTCACCGCTGCAATGATAGAAGCGCGGATGTCGGTAGTGTCAAAGTTTTTATTGTAAAAATCACGAACAGCTTTTACCACTGCTTCGCGAAATGCCTGCAAGTGCGTTCCCCCCTGTGAAGTGTACTGCCCGTTGACAAATGAGTAATACTCTTCTCCATAAGAATTGCCGTGGGTAATCGCGACTTCTATATCGTATCCGGAAAGATGAATGATCGGATAACGGACTTCCTCCTGCTCTGTTTTTCTGGTCAGAAGATCGAGCAGTCCATTTTTCGAGTAATATCTTTCGCCATTGAGATAAAGAGAGAGACCTGCATTCAGGTAGGCATAATTCCATATCTGGTTGGTCAGGTAGTCGGGGATAAACCGGTAGTTGCGGAAAATCTCAGGGTCGGGACGAAAAATGACGGTCGTCCCCTGCTCTTCATCTGTAGCGACGATTTTATGATCTTTTACAAGCTCTCCCTTTTCAAATTCTGCCACTTTCTTTTTGCCATCTCTCACAGATTCTACCCGAAAATAAAAAGAGAGTGCGTTCACAGCTTTGGTACCCACCCCGTTTAATCCTACCGATTTTTTGAAGGCTTCAGAATCGTACTTACCACCGGTATTTATTTTAGACACACACTCGATGACTTTCCCCAGCGGAATACCCCTTCCATAATCTCTGACAACCACTTCCCCGGTTTTGACCTCAATATCAATCCGTTTTCCATTACCCATCACATATTCGTCGATGGAATTGTCTATCACCTCCTTCACCAATATATAAATACCGTCATCCGGAGAGGTTCCATCTCCAAGTTTCCCGATATACATACCCGGTCTGAGCCGGATGTGTTCGCGCCAGTCAAGGGATTTTATACTATCTTCGTTATATACAGGTGTTGCAGACATAAATTAATTTTTTACTAAAAACAGAAGCAATTTAACAGATAAAATAGCTTTTTGCAACAAAAATTAGTAGTCGTATTACCTTAAATCCTGCTTTTACAGGTGTTCGTTCAATTTACAGATACTTTTCAAGCATGAATATACAAACGTGCATCCTTATCTTTTTTATTGTTTTTCCACAACTGTTGAAAGCACAGCTATCCACCGCATCGCTGCCTGAGCTTGTCTGGCTTATCGATACTTTTCCTGACCGCGAATTTATCCCTTCGGATACGGATCCGCTCCTCCAACAGGGAGGCGAGCTGATCAAAAACTATAAGCCCGGTTCCTTTTTCTGGCGAACAGTTGACAGTATGAAAGTTGCCGTGCGTGTAATGGAAAAAGGGCATATCGGCTCCAGCGGGGATTTCTGGTATGTAAACGCCAACCTTAAGGGGGATTCGGCGGCTTATACCGGTCAGATGTATATATTTTTCCCCAAAGGTTTTTTTGCCAGTACACGTGCAGGCAAACTCCCCAACTCTTTCAAATCCCGGCAGGATGTGGCCCTTGACTCTATGCAGGGAGATGGCTTTGCCTCTATCGTCATGTTCTGGGCGGATGTGGATGAATATGGGGCAGTTATTCCGCCGGGAAAAATGGATACAGCAAGACAAACTGCTGCCGTCGGAGACTATTCATATGTTCAGTCTCTTCCTCAAAAAGGGGGAATTTACGGCAACAGGGAGATTTATACCTGGCCCGACGGCAGCGGCGTCAGGCTTACGGAAGGGGAATGGTGGGGGCTTACACAAATCGTAAGGCTTAATAGCTTTGATGGTTCCGGCAATCCTGTAGCAGACGGGTATATCCATGCCTACGTGGCAAATCCCGCTTATGAGGAAGGCAAATGGGTAATGGTAGGACAAAGGGAAGGGCTGATTTTCAGGGAAAGTGAACCGGCATTTGGGATCGGTCAATACGATATGCCCTGGTTTCAGGGCGGCGGATCGAGAAAGCCTGTTCCGTTTGGCTATGCCCCGCTGGAAACGATTGAAGCATTTGGCAGGGGCTGGACAGTCTGGGCAGGAGAAGTCATACCGGAAGGCAGAGCATTTAATGATAAAAACCAACCCCTACGATAATCAATGTTCACGGATCTGTTCTTTTTCCGGCAAATATATATTCAATCAGACGCTTACCCTCTCGCTTAAACCTTTTGGAAAACCCTTTCCACACCCCTCCATCAGCCATGATACGCCGGTCGCTGGTCCAAGCCAGTGTAGCAGGTGTGTCGATAAACTCCAGGCGCCCGATCCTGGAAAGCAATAAAGCCATATGCCCGTCTTCGCTCCCCGTCGGGGTATGGTCATAACTTCCGTGATGAATGCCATCTTCCCTGCGGAAAGCAGAATTAAACCCATGCACATTGATATACTCCCTGTTTCGCTTTCGCAACCGGTATAGGGTTTCGCCTAGCAGCTCATGAAAAAACATAGCTGTCCGCGAATTATTTTTACCAGGGATAAACGCGTGGTTTCCATAGACCAATGCAACAGCAGGATCTCTTAAGGCTTCGACGTAGGGTATTCCCCATCCCTCCGGATAAATCGTATCTGCATCCGCCTGAAGCAAATACGTGCCTTTTGCCATAGTCAGCCCTACCTGCCTGGCGCCTTTCGGGCGGCGGTTTTCCTTCAACCCGATCGATTTTACCCCGAGTGTGTCCAGTATTTTTTGTGTTTCATCTGTACTGGCATCATTCACTACAATGATTTCGGTCGGGTAAATGTCTGCGATCCGCAAATGAGACAGAGAAGAAAGCGTGTGCAATATATTTGCGGCCTCATTGTAAGCAGGAATGACGATGGAAACCACTGGCTTTTTCACCCGAAACCGCATCAACTCCATACGTATGCGCACAAGCTCGCTTTCCGGCACATCTTCCAGACTTGTATAAGCAAAACGATGAGCATGTATCCAGGGTGGAATTCGAAGCGGAGGCATAGTGAAAAATATCTCTGTGCTGCGAATATAAAAAAAGATTAGCTTTGAAAGTTAAGCAACCCTCATCATGCCCGAACCACTCAAAAACCTATACAACGACAAATTTTTCCGTTCCATCGTCAATGATTTTCTTTCTGTGTATCCCAACTTCGACGCAGAAGGATTTATGGCCCGCATTTATGACGACCTGTGGGAAAAGCGGGAATTGAAAGACAGATTGCGCCATATTACGGTTTCACTCCACACTACGCTTCAATTGCCATACAGAAAAGCACTGGAAATTCTTATGCCTGTAGCTGCAAAACAACGCTACGCCTTCGAATATCTGTTTTTCCCGGACTTTGTAGCGTTGTATGGAATGGAAGATTGGGATGCGTCGCTTCCGGCGCTTGCGTTTTTCACCCGTTATTCCAGCTCCGAATTTGCCATAAGGCCATTTATCATTGCCCGGCCGGAAAAAACGATGAAACAAATGCTGGAATGGTCTGCGCATGAAAATGAACACATCCGCCGTCTTTCCAGTGAAGGTTGCCGCCCAAGACTGCCCTGGGCCGTTGCCCTTCCTGATTTTAAAAAAGATCCGGCCCCCATACTTCCGATTCTTGAAAACCTGAAAGCTGATGAGTCCCTTTATGTGAGAAAAAGTGTCGCCAATAACCTGAATGATATCTCCAAAGATCACCCGATGCTCGTGCTGGAAACAGCCGAAAACTGGCATGGCAAACACGCTCACACCGACTGGATTCTCAAAAGAGCCTGCCGCACGATGCTCAAAAATGGAGAGAGCCGGGCATTGAGATTGTTTGGTTTTGGAAATCCGCTCGCTGTCAGAGCACAAAACCTGAAGCTGGAACCAGACACGGTCAATATGGGCGAAGAAATACACTTCTCTTTTGAAGTGGTTCACGATTCTCCACAGCCGGAGAAACTGCGAATTGAATTTGCGATCTGGTTTGTCAGGGCAAATGGCTCCCTTTCGCGTAAAATTTTCCAGATAACGGAGAATTTCTTTGACGGTGGAATGCCCGTGTCCTTTTCAAAAAAATACACTTTTCGGGATATGACTACCCGCACCCACTATTCAGGCACACACAAACTCGCCATTATTATCAATGGAGAAGAAAAAATTGCTGCACAGTTTGACGTCAACCAGAATTGATTTTCCATTAACTTTACCAAACTATACTTTAAAATATGGCCAGTTCATCCAGTATTATTGAAATTGAAAATAAACTTGTCAGCGGAGAAGTGCTGGATGAGTTATTTGCCTGTGATATTGCACGCTGTAAAGGAGGGTGTTGCGTAGAGGGAGACCTTGGCGCGCCATTAGAAGATGACGAACTTCATATCCTGGCCGATATCTACGATAAGGTAGAGCCATTCCTCCGTGAGGAAGGAATACAGGCCATTGCCGAACAAGGAACCTCTGTCTATGATATTACAGGTGGGTACTCCACGCCGCTGGTCAATGACCGGGAATGCGCATACGTGACTTTCTCAAAAGAAGGGATCGCATTATGCGGCATCGAGCAGGCGTATGAAGCCGGGAAAGTTGATTTTCGAAAGCCCGTATCCTGCCACCTTTATCCTATCAGAATTTCGAAATCCCGGTATCATGAAGTGCTCAATTATGACCGGTGGGACATATGTGCGGCAGCATGTGTCAGAGGCAAAGCGTCAGGCATACCTGTATACAAATTTGTAAAGGATGCCATTATCCGCAAATATGGGGAAGAATTTTACGCTGCGCTGGAGGCCGCTGCTGAAAATTACAAATAATAAATAGAAAAGCCCCTTGAGACAAGGGGCTTTTCTATTTTAAGATTAAAGGTATAATTATTACCCTTCTACGCTTTTTGCTGGCGAATCAGGTTCAGTGCGCTTCCTGCTTTAAACCAGTCAATCTGCGCATCGTTGTAAGTATGATTACAGAGGAAAGAATCTGTACTTCCGTCAGCGTGATTTAACACGACTTTCACCTGTTTGCCGGGAGCAAAATCAGCAACAAGAATATCCACTTTATCATCCTCCTGAATTTTGTCGTAGTCTGCCGGATTAGCAAAAGTAAGCGCCAGCATGCCCTGTTTTTTCAGGTTAGTTTCATGGATACGGGCAAAAGATTTCACAATTACGGCTCTCACACCCATATGGCGGGGTTCCATGGCGGCATGTTCGCGGGAAGAACCTTCACCATAGTTTTCGTCGCCAAAAATCACAGAGTGAACGCCTGCATTTCTGTATGCACGGGCGACTTTAGGAGTTTCGAGATATTCGCCTGTGAGCGGGTTTTTGCTGTTTGCTTCTTTGGTGAATGCGTTGATAGCACCCAGCATAACGTTGTTGGAGATATTGTCCAGGTGTCCGCGGTAGCGAAGCCATGGGCCAGCCATAGAAATATGGTCAGTCGTACATTTTCCAAATGCTTTAATCAGAATCGAAAGGCCTTTGATATCGGCACCATCCCAGGGATTAAACGGCGTAAGCAGTTGTAGTCTGGTCGAATCAGGAGCTACCTTTACCTGTACTTTGCTGCCATCTTCAAAAGGTGCTATAAAACCAGCATCCTCAACATCAAAGCCTTTGGATGGGAGTTCTTCGCCTGTGGGAGGATCGAGTTTTACGGCTACCCCCTGCTCATTGATCAGGGTATCTTTCATCGGGTTGAAGGTAAGATCTCCGGCGATGGCAAGTGCCGTTACAATTTCAGGCGAAGCCACAAATGCATGCGTATTGGGATTGCCATCGTTGCGTTTGGCGAAGTTGCGGTTGAAGGAGGTGATAATGGAGTTTTTCCGGTTGGGATTATCCATATGACGCGCCCATTGACCGATACATGGGCCGCAGGCATTTGCGAGAACTACACCACCTATTTGCTCAAAAGCATCCAGCAATCCGTCTCTCTCTACCGTAAAGCGCACTTGCTCTGAGCCAGGTGTAATGGTAAATTCAGAACGAGCCTTCAGGTTTTTGGCTACTGCCTGTTTTGCCAGGGATGCGGCCCGGTCAAGATCTTCATAAGAAGAGTTGGTGCAGGAACCGATCAGGCCGACTTCGAGCGTTTGGGGAAATCCGTTTTCACGAACGGCATCGGCAAACTGAGAGAGCGGCCAGGCACGGTCAGGAGTAAATGGGCCATTGATATGAGGCTCCAGCTCGCTAAGGTTGATTTCTATTACCTGATCGAAATATTTTTCAGGATTGGCATACGCTTCAGGGTCGCCGGTGAGGTGCTCGGCAATCTGATCTGCCAGTACAGCAACTTCGGCACGTCCGGTAGCATGCAGGTAGCGGGACATCGATTCGTCGTAGCCAAACGTGGAGGTTGTAGCACCGATTTCAGCACCCATATTGCCGATAGTACCTTTACCGGTACAAGACATACTTTGAGCACCGGGGCCAAAATATTCGACAATGGCACCGGTTCCACCTTTAACCGTAAGAATACCAGCCACTTTCAGGATGACGTCTTTGGGAGAAGACCAGCCGCTAAGTTCTCCGGTCAGCTTCACACCGATGATTTTGGGCATTTTCAGTTCCCATGCCATACCGGCCATGACATCTACGGCATCAGCGCCACCTACACCGATGGCAACCATACCGAGTCCACCGGCATTAGGCGTATGCGAGTCGGTACCGATCATCATTCCACCGGGGAAGGCATAATTTTCCAGCACAACCTGGTGAATAATCCCTGCACCGGGTTTCCAGAAACCAATACCGTACTTATTCGATACAGATGCGAGGAAGTCATAAACTTCTTTATTGGTATCGATAGCCGTGTTAAGGTCTTCGGTCGCACCGGTTTTTGCCTGAATCAGGTGGTCGCAGTGTACGGTGGAGGGGACAGAAACTTTATCTTTTCCCGCCATCATAAACTGAAGGAGCGCCATTTGAGCTGTGGCATCCTGCATAGCTACCCGGTCGGGCGCAAAATCCACATAAGCCTTACCCCTGGCAAAATCTTCGAGCTCCACACCGGGGTAAAGGTGGGAGTACAGTATCTTTTCGGTGAGCGTGAGCGGGCGGCCGAGAACCTTGCGGGCTGCGGCAATTTTACCGGGCATTTTGCTGTATGCTTCCCGGATCATATCTAAGTCAAATACCATAGTTCTGTAAGTTTTCAATTTGAACCCGAAATTACATTTCTTTTTCGAAAGAACCCACCTGAAAAGAAAGGAATTCATCTTTACAACTGCCAAATCAGCCGCAAAATCCTCAGAAAAAGATTAACAGTACCGCGGATTTGCTTTTGACAGCTCACCCACGCAAAATCACCAAAAACAACAACATACAATCGGATTATACATATGTTATATTTTTTATAAAATAAATTTTTCTATCTTTGGTACATATTAAAACAGAGCGATACACTCAGCCCCCACGAAAAAGAAAAAATAAATCCTACTTCACCAGCCACTA
This sequence comes from Bacteroidia bacterium, assembly GCA_041391665.1. Classification (NCBI taxonomy): domain Bacteria; kingdom Pseudomonadati; phylum Bacteroidota; class Bacteroidia; species Bacteroidia bacterium. Next base: position 1,670,371 of record JAWKNO010000003.1, read on the forward strand.
CGGCTCAGTCAACTTACTGACTCCACGCTTCTGAAAAAAAGGCCACCTCCCCGGGTGGCCTTTACCGATTTACAAAGCCTTTATTATTAGCCACTTGCGGTTATCTTCCTTAAGTAGTACAGTAATTATATTTTACAACTTGGATTAATCCGGAAATTTACAGTACTTGAGTGCTTGGAGCGTATGAACACTATGGATGAATTACTCCATAAATTTCAGGGAACGAACCAGAAAGCTGCCAAACTTGAGCGGTTGCTGCTTCGATTGAGGCAGGAACATGATCAAATGAAGGAAAAAATTGAGGAATTGACGCAGGCGCTTGAGGAAAAGGACCGTGAAATGGCAGCATTAACTGAGAAGTATGAAGCCGTAAAACTTGTCAAGAGTATCAACAATGGACAGGATTTACAGGCTGTACAGGCAAAAATTGACGACTATATAAAAGAAATAGATATTTGTTTAAAGAATTTTGGTGATTAGCATAAACTGGCAAGAAGACGGATCACGTGGACAAGAAATCCATTAATATAAATATTTTCGGACGTCAGTATCCTGCCAGGGTTGACAGTGAGGAGGCAGAGGTAATTGAAGCGTCTGCCCGGTTGATAAACGCAAGAATAAAAGCCTTCAGGGCTGAATATAAAACTCAGGACGATCTCGACATAGCCATTATGACTTGTCTGGATATAATGACTGAGTATATGACTCACAAAGCGAAAAGTCAACAGAGCGTAGCTGCACTCCTCAACGAACTCTCAATTCTGGAGCAGAAACTGGATTATTCATTACAACTGTCCGGAGATAAATAATTTTTCGGGCTCTCCTCGCTTTTTTATGCGTTTGTTATTACCCTTTGTGTTAGTAACAGGGTCACCTCGTTGTTAAACCCATAACATTCGCATCATATGACGGATATAATTATCGGGGTTTCTATCGGTCTGATTGCTGGCATCATCGTCGGCTACTTTATCAACCGGTTGATTCTTTCCCAGGCCAATACAAAAATGATAGAAGCGGCCAAAGTAAAAGCGGAAAGTATTGTCGAACAGGCAGAGCTGAAAGGCGAAAATATTAAGAAAGATAAAATCGCCAAAGCCAACGAAAAGTACATTCAGCTCAAGTCTAAGTTTGAACAAAACGCAAACAAAACCAAGGAAAAACTGGATGGCTTTCAAAACAAGTTGAAGCAGCGGGAACTTACCCTCAATCAGCAAGCTGAAAAACTGAAGGCAGATGCACATAAGGCGAAAACCTTGGAAGCCCAGATGGAAAGTCTTAAGGAAAATCTTTCCAAACAACTCGAAATCATTGAAAAAAAGCAGGAAGAGCTTGAACAGCTCCGCCAGAAACAGGTAAGAGATCTCGAAAAGATCGCTGGCCTTTCTCCTGAAGAAGCCAAAGCAAATATGATCGAAGCGCTTAAACATGAAGCGCAAACCGAGGCTTCTGCGCATATCAAAGAAATTGTCGAGGAAGCCAATCTTACTGCTACGAAACAGGCCAAAAAGATTGTCATTGAAACGATTCAACGTACTGCGGCGGAACATGCCATCGAAAATACGGTAACGGTTTTCCCGCTCGAAAATGACGAAATCAAAGGTCGTATTATCGGCCGCGAAGGACGGAATATCCGTGCGCTGGAAATGGCCACCGGTATCGAAATCATTGTCGATGACACGCCCGAAGCAATCATCCTCTCAGGGTTTGATCCTGTACGACGGGAAGTGGCCAGGCTTTCGCTGCACAAACTCGTTACCGATGGAAGAATTCACCCCGCACGAATTGAGGAAGTGGTGAAGAAAACCGCCAAAAAAGTAGAGGAAGAAATTATTGAAATCGGCGAACGAACCGTCATCGATCTCGGTATTCATGGTCTTAGACCTGAGCTTATCCGTATGGTCGGAAGAATGAAATACCGCTCTTCTTACGGACAAAATCTCCTCAAACACTCCCGCGAAGTAGCCAACCTTTGCGCAGCAATGGCCGCAGAACTTGGCCTCGATGTCAAAAAAGCAAAACGTGCAGGACTCCTTCACGATATCGGTAAGGTAGCGGAAGATAATTCTGAGCTCCCTCACGCATTGCTAGGAATGGAACTCGCCCAAAAATACAACGAACACCCGGAAGTCTGCAACGCCATCGGTGCTCACCACGATGAGATTGAAATGACCTCGATCATTTCGCCCATTATACAGGCATGTGATGCCATCAGTGGTTCTCGCCCCGGTGCCCGGCGCGAAATCGTGGAAAGTTATATCCAACGGCTCAAAGACCTCGAACAACTCGCACTCACCTATCCCGGTGTCATGAAAACTTACGCCATTCAGGCCGGACGGGAACTTCGGGTGATTGTAGAAAGTGAAAAGGTTACTGACGAAAAAGCAGAAAACCTCGCTTTCGATATTTCTCAAAAAATTATGAAAGAAATGCAATATCCCGGCCACATTAAAATCACGGTTATCAGGGAAAAACGGGCAATTGCCTACGCAAAATAAACGCGTTTCTCAAAATAAAGTCTTTACTTCTCTGCGCCCCCACCTTAGGGGGCGCTTTCTTTTAGGGAAATCCATTGCCAAAGACATTATCTATTTGAATACTTCAACTATTTCCTTATAATTTTTTCTATTTTTGCTTCACTCAATAAATACCCTATGCGTTCACTTTTACTCTTTTTCCTCATAACTGGCCTTTCTGTATTCTCTGCATTTAGCCAGAACTATTCAGGTGTGGGTTCTATTTCTTTAACCCAAAAAGATTTGTCTCTCTCCAGTGAACAATTGGTGGGAAGATTTATACCTGATCAACATGTCCTGTCATTTATGGTGAAAACGCACTCCCTGTCTCTCAGTGCAGATGATGCCGCAAAATCCTTTCTCCATGATGTGCTCCTGATGGAAGCCAATCCATTGCTCTCCCTGGAATTTGATCTCAACGGTTTTCCAGAAATCAGCTCTGGCGATTTCCTCTCCAAAACCATCAACCTCCCGCTCACTGTACGCTTCAATGAGCACACCGTAACAATCCTTGTTCCTACCTCCATTGAAAAACAGGGAAACACCTTAGCCGTTTCCGCGGAAACTGACATCGCACTCTCTTCTCTCGCCATTGTCCTTTCAGAAGAAGAGAAAAAAATATACGACTCCCATATTTCCCTTGCTGTAAACCAGGCGGTGCTTACCCGCAGATAATTTCCTCCAATGAAGAAACATCTACGCTTTACTTTCAGTCTGCTGTCGGTTCTGATTTACCAGACAGCATTCGCGCAATTACCTCCCAATCAGCCGGAACAGGACTGTATCAATGCGCTTCCGGTATGTCAGAATATCTTCGTTCAACCTAACTCCTATCAGGACGAAGGGCTGAATCCCAATGAAATTACCGCCTCTATCTCCTGCCTCGCTTCAGGTGAAAGAAATGATACCTGGTACATTTTCACCACGCAGACTGCAGGAAATGTGGCGTTTACCATTACTCCTGCCACACTGTCTGATGACTATGACTGGGCAGTATATAACCTGACCAACGCCAACTGTGCGGCTATTGCAACAAATGCTGCCCTTGAAGTAAGTTGTAACTATTCCGGTACACCCGGCGCAACCGGACCAAATGGAACGGGTCCCGGCGGATTTAATCCATTCAACCCCGTCATCCCTGTCAACGCTGGTGAAACGTATGTCGTAAACATCAGCAACTTCACGGGATCTACCTCCGGATATACGCTTGACTTCAGCCCGTCCACTGCGGTGATTTTTGATAATATCCCCCCGGAAATGCTGCAACCCACCGTTGCTTGCGGCTCTACCAGTATCAGCATCAGCTTTGATGAGAATGTGGTTTGCAGCTCTGTTGATCCGGGCGACTTTACCGTAACCGGCCCCGGTGGCCCTTATACGGTTACTCAGGTTATCGGCGCAACCTGTCAGGTTGGTGGAACTTTCGAAAATGACTACCAGCTGATCACTTCACCCCCCATTACCACTCAGGGCTCGTTTACCATTTCCGTAGTAGATACGGTTCTCGACAACTGCGGCAACGTGGCGATCTTCAATTCAAAAACTGTTTTTATCAGTCTGAATCAGGTCATCCCCTCGGCATCTCCCAACTCCATTTGCCAGGGTGCACAAACGACGCTGACTTCGAATCTTGCCGGCACTCCCGGATATACTTTCCTCTGGACTCCCGGTAATAGCACAGCTCCTACCATTACAGTTTCTCCATTTACAACCACCACGTATACCGTTTCGGCCACCGACCCCGCAGGGTGCGTTCGCACCGGAACTGTTACGGTAGATGTAAAACCGCTACCGGTAACTTTCTTTACGATCCCCTCTCAGGTTTGTGAAGATCAGTTTGCCACCATTACCTACTCCGGCGGCAACACCACGGGTTCTGTTTTTCAATGGGATTTTGGAGGAGCAAATACGGTAATTGGTACCAATTCCGGACCTTACCAGATCAGTTATAACAATCCCGGGCAATATACTGTAAGCCTGAATGTAATTAAAAATGGATGTGTTGGCATACCTACCAGCCAGACGATCAATGTCATTGAAGTACCTGTCTCTGACTTTTCTTTCCCTACATCTGTCTGTGTCGGCGACACTGCTTATTTTACCTTTACCGGTACCAGCCCGCTAAATGCCAACTATTCCTGGAGCTTTGGTGGTGCTACTTTTGTCCAAAACCAATCGATCAATGGACAAGGCCCTTATAAAGTTGTATGGAGCTCAAGCGGAAATAAAAATATCTGCCTTCAGGTAGATAACCAGGGTTGCGTATCCAACCTCAAATGTCATACTGTTCTGGTTCATGGTATTCCGCAACCCTCAATCGCACCGGTAGCCAATCAGTGTCTGAGCGGAAACAGCTTCAACTTTGTGTATAACGGAGATGTGTCGGATAGTTATGCATGGAACTTCGGTGCGGACGCAAACCCAGCGGTAGGCAGCGGCCAGAATCCGGGAGCCGTCAGCTACCTCAATCCGGGTGTGAAAACGGTATCGGTGGTCGTTACGCGCAACGGATGTGTGTCTGACACAGCGAAAGTAACTTTTGAAGTCATCCCTGAGCCATCGGCCAATTTCACGACCTCGACGACGGAGATCTGCTCGGATGAGTGTATCACGTTTAGTTATAGCGGAATTCCGGTGGGTGCGAATCAGTCGTATGTGTGGAACTTCGGCAGCGGGGCGATTCCTCCGAGCTCGAGTCTGATCAATCCGCCGTGTGTGGACTTTACGACACCGGGGGTGCGTACGGTGAGTCTGGCGGTAACGTATAAAGGCTGTACGACGACGAGCAGCACACAAATCACGGTCAAAGGCCGTCCACAGATCAGCGCAGGGGCGGATGTGGCGTTCTGCGAAGGAGATGGAGGCGCACTGATCAACGCCTCGGTAACGGGGGGCACTGCGCCATATTTCTACTCGTGGACGTGTAGCGACCCGCCAAACTGCGGACTGAGCAGCAATGCGGTTCAGGACCCGACGGCCAACCCGCACGTGGCCCAGGCGACCGACACGGTGGTGTACTACCTGATTGTCAATGATGTGAATGGTTGTGTGAGCAATATCGACTCGGTGCAGGTAACGGTGAAAGCCAAACCTCGGATGAATGCGGGTCCGGATGTGTTCCTCTGCGAAGAAGGACTGGGCGACTTCCTCAACGGCAGTGTGGCCGCTACCAACCATGCGCCCCAACCGATCAGCTACCACTGGCAGCCTTCTTTGGGCCTGAGCGACCCGAATGTGCCCAATCCGTATGCACGCCCAACCCAGACGACGATCTACACGCTGGTAGGCACATCGGTGAATGGGTGTAGTTCGGATGTCACGACCCTCGATACGCTGAGCACGGTAACGGTACATGTCAATCCGCTGCCGGTGGCTTCGGCCGGACCGGACACGGCGATGTGTGTGGGCGACCAGATTCAGCTGCAGGGTTTTGCCTCCGGCGCAGGGCCCAACTATCAGTACTTCTGGACCCCGGCGACGCCGGGAACGATCTCGAACCCCAACTCTGCGACGCCGACGATCCAGCCGTTGCAGACGACGACCTATACCTTGGTGGTATTGTCCAATGGCTGTTACAGTGAAGGCGATCAGATCGATGTGATCGTCGATACCAAGCCGACGGTCGATGCCGGTCAGAATGAATCGATCTGTCTGGGCGACAGTGTGATCCTGCCGGGCCGAGCCGATGGCGACCCCGATGCGACGTTCTACACCTACCATTGGAGTCCGGCCACGGGGTTGAGCAATCCGAATATTGCCCAGCCGCTGGCCAGCCCTTCGACCACGACGACCTACACCCTCGAAGCCAGTTCCAACTTCGGTTGTGGCTCCGACCAGGATGTGATTGTCATCACGGTCAAGCCGACGCCGGAGGTGCAGGCCCTGAGTGCCGACACCGTGATCTGCGAAGGCGATGAAATCGTGCTGCGGGCGACCCATAGCTGGACAACCCCCACCGGCAGTCCGGTGGTGTACACCTGGACCCCGGCCAACCAGATCAGCGGTTCGCCTTTCCTGCCCCAGGTAACGGCTTCGCCGACCCAGACGACCCTTTACACGGTGCAGGCTTCGGTGGCTTCGGCGGACTGTCCGACCTTTGACCGGGTACTGGTAACAGTGAGTCCGAAAGTCGTGGCGGGCGTGAGTGCCGACACCACCCGGATTTGTAGTGATGAAGAAACGCTGTTGACCGCCACGGGCGGACTGGGCAATGCGACCTATACCTGGTCGCCCGCCACGGGTCTGAGCGATGCCGGCACAGCGACGCCGATGGCAGGCCCCGATACGACGACCACTTACACCGTCATTGTCAGTGAGGGTGCCTGTGCTGATACGGCAGATATTACCATTGATGTCAACCCGACCCCCAAGGCCGGGTATTTCACCTCGGCACCGGGCGGTTGTGCACCGTTGGTGGTCTCGTTTATGGAAAATGCCGAAGGCGCCATCAGCTTTGAGTGGGACTTTGGCGATGGCAGCGGCGTGGTCAACGGGCCCAACCCCACCCATGTGTTTGAACTGCCGGGCAGTTATACCGTAACGCTCAAGGCCATTGGCGTGGGCGGCTGTGGCGATGAGATCACGATGGCTACCATTGAAGTATCCGAAGATATGCTCGCCGATTTCCGCTCCGAGCCCGCAGCCAACGAGACCTTATCCTTGCCAGGGGCGACGGTAGGGTTTATTGACCTGTCGCAAAACGCCGTGTCCTGGTTCTGGGACTTTGGCGATGGCAATGTGTCGAGAAATGCCAATCCTACCCATACCTATGAGCAGCCCGGAGAATACACCGTCAAGCTGACTGTTACGGATGTCAATGGCTGTGTCGAAACGGTAGAATACAGCAGCTACAAAGTGGTCATACCTGAAGTGATGATTCCCAATGTGTTTAGCCCCAACAGCGATGGCATCAATGATGTCTTCCGGGTGCAGTACAATGGCAATGAGCCCTTTGCGGTGAAGGTATTTGACCGGTGGGGCAGAGGCTTTTTCACGGCCGATGCACCCAACAAAACCTGGGAAGGTACCGATGAAAATGGCAACAAGGCTCCGGAAGGCGTCTATTTCTACGCCATCTCCATCGGCGACAAAAACTATGCAGGTAATGTTACGCTGGTGAGGTAAAAAAATCATTCAGCATTTAAAAACTATATTTAAAGGCTCCCTTTTTGCTTTTTGCAGGAAAGGGAGCCTTTTCAATTATAGGAAAACAGAGATTTTCCACTTTATAGCATAACCCATGCAGCGAAAACAGCCATTTATACACCAATAGGAGAAAAACCAACTTGGAAACTCCATTTAAAGATGAAAAAGTACTGATAAAGGCCTGTATCAAAGAGCACAGAAAGGCTCAGCGTTATCTGTACGACTCTTACCGGGTAGCAATGTTCAGGGTTTGTCTGCGTTATGCGCCTTCGAAGGAAGTTGCAGAGGACTTGTTACAGGAAGGATTTTACAGTGTATTTAAAGACATCCATCAATTTCGGGGAGACGGAGCATTGGGCGGCTGGATACATAAGGTAATGGTCAGAACCGCATTGACCTATCTCCGAAAAAACGCTAAAAATATATGGCAGGAAGACCTGAATATCGACCATCAATACGACGGCGAATCATATATCATAGCTGACCTGGGTGCCAGCCATATCATGCGCTTGTTGCAGACCTTACCCCCAGGATATCGGGCAATTTTTAACCTGTACGCCATAGAGGGGTATTCTCACCAGGAAATAGGTGAATTGCTAAATATCACAGAAAGCACCTCACGCTCTCAGTACGTACGAGCACGTCAATTTTTACAAAAGATGCTACAAAAAGAGTCCATTTCTTAACAATCAAAGTCATGAATCCACTGAATAATTCAAACGAATTTGAGCAATATATCATTCAGCAGCTATCTCAGCTTGATGAAGTGCCTTCAGAAAAAGTATGGGAAAGCCTGGAATCGAAATGGGCTAAGAATAGAAAATATTCCGCCTCGGCCATCGCATTTTTGGGGTTGTTTCCGATTACCACTATAGCAGTTGTAATTTTCCTGCTACAGGACACAAGCTCCCAGCAGGTATTGGCCCCATTTAACACCGAAATATCTTCTAGTTGCGATGAGCAGGAAGACTGTTTGGAGAAATTCTATCTTGCCTCGGCAAACCACCAAATACCAGATCAACAGATTGCCATATCTTATGGATTAGGTTCGAGGAACCGGGACACCAGAAATCATTCTATTACAACAACAAATCTTCCCTCACCATCGCATGAATCCGTGCCCATTTTTGATAAAACAGACTCAGAAAGCGGCTCAGAAACTCATGAAGAAACACTTGTTGTTCAGAAAAATACAAGACCCTTTATTCAGGAAACAGATTCAACTGACGGCCCTGATTTCGAAAAGAAAAAATCTATAAAAAAACGGAAAAAAGGAAATGATTGGGATTATCAGATTGGAGTGAGGCTGAGTGCTGCAGATTTTTATAATAAAATCATACGACGAGCGAATCCTTATACAGACATCTACCATATAGAAGGAATTGGGGAATGGGCCATCAGCCATCGTTTACGTGTAAATTCGGGAATCGTATGGCAGCGAATAGCATCAGATTTTGAGCAGCAAAAAACTTCACGGGATTTTATCAACGGAACGGTCCAATCGCTCGGTATAGCAGTCGATACCCAACAAGTACAGGCGATCAATTTACGCGATGCAGAAAATCAATTGATGATTCCGCTGGATTTCCTGTTTTTCATAACTCCACAGGACCCCAATACCCAGGTGTGGGTAGGCGTAGGCTTGAGGCAGCAAGTTTGGACGAGATATAAAGAAGTATATTCTCTTAACATGGAGGATGGAAGTACGTTAGTAGAAATCCTTTCCCAGAATAACGTTTCCTTTCTGTACCGGGATTTCCGGTTTATGGTTGGCGCAGAGCAGCGGCTTACGACTGCGTTAAGACTTCGGGTAAATGGTTTTATAACTCTTCAAAAAGGCATTTTATCTGTAGGCTCATTGCGCCGCCAGTATGGTGGTTCTGTTTCGCTTTTCTGGGCAAGTCCAAGGGGCCCGCTTCGATGGAGAAAAAACACAAAATCCCGCTTCTAATCTTCTGATTCTTCAGTGGATTCTTTTTCAGTCTGATCCTGAGGCGATTTGATCAGTTGGGCCTGGATCACGGCCCCCAAATCTTCCATCCACAGCCTTCTGGTAAAAAAGATGACCAGGAGAATCGTTGCAATCAGAAATCCAAGAATAGCGAAAAGGGGAACCGAACGTTCCTCTTTTTCATAAGGTGGATTGGGGAAATCCAGAATCTGAATCACAGGCGTATCTTTCTGGTATTGGGCTTTTGCCTGCTCTTTACTGATTTCCAGTTCGACATACAGCTCTGTAAGCAGTTGGATTTTGGCCTCCTGGTCGCGGAGAAAAACTTCACTGGAGGCTTTTATACCAAATTTTGATTCATCATAAAACCTGGCCACAGCGCGGTTGGCTTTATCGAGTTCTTTTTTGACGGAGTCAGTGCGGTATTCGAAGAAGAGATAATTTTGCCTGGCCTTTTCAGTTTTCTGGTTGCGGTAATATTCATCGAGTTTGGCCATACATTTTTCGCTCAGCAATTTGACCAGTTCTTCGTCCACAAAGGAAAATTCAAACTGGATAAATCCCTCCTCAGTGGTTTCTATGAACATTTTTTCCCGCATATACAGCCCCACATTGGTGACTTTTTTGTCGAGAGGCAGAAGAAGCGGAGACTTCATAAAAAGGCGTTGATAAATCGCAACCGGAGATATACTTTTGGGAAAAGCCTCAAAAACTGCATCTGCCACAAGTTTTCTCGAACCGTGAAAATCGATGGTATCTCCTGCCACCGATTCTGTGATGTTTCGGCTTTTTAATATCCCGATCATAAAGCCAGCCTCAGAACCTTCTTTTCCGCTTCCCCCCAGAATAAAAGATAACGGATTTGCCCTCAGGCCGGCAGCCTGCTGGCCTGAGGTCTCCGGATGAAAAATCGTGATTGCCTTAAAATAGACTGCAGATGTATAAGCAAAAAATCCTAAAAATACCCCAATCGCCAAACCTCCGGCAATAATTAGCCATCTCTTCTTTCGAAGTATCTGCCCGTATTCGCGCAGCCGGTTTAATATCAGTTCCAGTTGTTGTTGCTCAAACATATTGTGCAGATCAGATGCTTTCTAGCGATTTCGGATCGTATCGATCAAAAGGATAAACGTCAGCAAAGATGTAGTAGTGGAAATGATTTCTGAAATAGGAATCTTTTCCCAGGGGCGAAAAGGTTTTTTCTCTCTTTCCGGCCTTACGGCAACCTCAATCACTGATCCCTGATCGATTTTCGGATAATCTTTAACCCAAAGTATCCGTTTGGTTCGTTTTACCCGGCCATCTACATAAGAGACGGTCGTCATCCTTCGCTGGGTTCTGCGGTCATACCCGCCAGCGAGATTTACGTAGTACTTCAGTTTCTTCTTACCGGGTTCAAAGAGAACCGTAGTGCCGGGCTTGAGTACATTCCCCGAAATACGCACGATATCGAGTCTTGGAGGAATCACCAGTGTATCTCCTTCCAGCAGGTGAATATCGTATTTTGATCCAGGGTGGCGCAACGCTTTTTCGAGTCGCAGAGCCACTTTCCCGATTCTTTCCCGGTTTAGATAAGATCCTTTGAGATCAGCCAGGGCAGTAATACCTCCGGCTCTGCCTACCAGCGAGCTCAGTGGTTCGTCTTTCTGCGCCTTGAGATATTCACCTTCATTAATCACTTCGCCAGTAATGAAAACGCTTTCCTGAAGCTCAAAATAAGGGTTTTTCCTGACAAATACCTGATCAAAGGAGTTGACCTTGATCTGGTCCAGCAGCGAATCTTCCTGCCAGTTTTGTTGAATAGAAACCTTTTTCAACAACCAGGGTACAGGGATTATTTCACCGGTTTCATCCACCGTCTCTATGATCCGGGAGAGTTCGATATTTTCAAAATCAGCCTCCATCTTCACACCTTCGGCCATATAGATCAGATCCAGCAGTGACATATTGGGGCGAACTTCATACCGCCCGGGCTTGTTTACCAGACCTTTTACCTCTACAAAACCCTCACTGAGAAAGTCTCTTTCGGAGCGGATGACCATTTTCTTGTAACCGGCAACCTGGATGCTGTCAACAATACTTCCCTGCTGCCAGTTTTTATCAATACGAATTCGTCTTATCTCCCGCTTATTTGTTCCGGTTCCGTATAGCCCCATTTCTTCCGGATCAATGTCGAGGTATAACTCCACTTCATTTACATCTGCATCCTGCGTTAGTCCGCCGGCCAAATATAGCAGGTCTTTTACCGTCATGCCCTGAGATATCTGGAAACGACCGGGATTTTTTACCGCACCTTCAATATCTATAAACTTATAGTGAATAAAATCAAACACTGAGTAGATACGAAGCATATTGTACCCATGAACGAGCAGGGTATCAATAGCAGGATCCTGCTGCCAGTTTTTATCGATGGCGATACGTCTGATGATCTGATCTTCGGGGCCGGGCGTCTCATCTGCAACGGATGTTTCAACCACTTCAGCCCCGGCATCTCCGCCTTCGGGAATAAGGTTGGTTTCAGATACATCATCGGCTTTGGTAACCAGCAATAATTCTACGTTATTGAAATCTGCATTCTCCTTTAAGCCCCCGGTGAGGAAAAGCAAATCTTTGAGTGTCATGGTAGGATGTGTCTGAAAAGTGCCGGGTTTTCGCACCTGACCAGTTACCTGTATATACCGCTGGTCGCGAAATTCTGATTTGGAAAAGACCATCAGTGCATCAAAATATTGCAACTCGATATTATTTTCGGGGCTGGCTCCGTCAAAAATACCATTGAGATTGACAGGTATGTAAAGGACTTCATCGGAGGTCGGAACAATCCGGATAATATATGCACGGTCAAGATAGGCATCCATGCCCAGCCCGCCGGCACGTCGGAGGAGATCAGAAACCCTTTCGCCGGGCAGTAACTGATAAGTCCCGGGATATTCGAGGTTGCCAAAAACCTGCACAATATTAAAGGCGCCTTTATTGAGGGTACGAATAATCAACTTGTCTCCTCCGAGGATTCTGAAATCTTTGTTAGGGCTGGTAAGAATAGAATCAATATGAAAATTGATAAGCACCTCTCTGCTATTTTCGAGCCGGGCGATCTGAGCATCGCTGCGAAGTGCGTCATAGTTGAGTCCTCCTGTAAACCGGATCAAATCTTTGAGATTTTCACCTTCTTTCAGTTCAAAATCCATGGCCCGGCGGACAGCGCCCTCAACAGTAACTACTTTTTCCTGAACCGGAACATAGATAAAGTCATTGTCCTGAAGGTAAATGGGTTTATCCTCACCATTAACCAGATAATCATAAATATCGAGCACCTGTATTGTACGTCCGTTTCTTTTGATAAGAATATTACGTACAGAGCCGATATTGGTAACGCCGCCGGCCTCAAACAAAGCATTAAACGCCGGGATAGCCGCATTGATCTGGTAGGCTCCCGGACGATACACTTCCCCTACAATATTTACGCTGATGGTTCGCTGACTGCGTCCCATAAAAACCTCAATTTTTGAGCAGGAGGAAACGATACTTTTATACCGCTCTTCCAGAATCGAAACAGCCTTTTTATAAGTAAGGCCCGCGAGGTAGAGTTTGCCAATATACGTACGATAAACCGCGCCATCGGCGGCTATGGTCAGACTTTCAGACAGTTCGGAACAGCCCCATATTGTAATGGTAAATTTATCGCCAGCCCCTACGATATAGTCTTCGGAAGGAGAAGGTGCCGGTGATTTGATGAAGTTTTGGGTAGTATCCTGAAACATCTGGTGGCCAAAGATATTGCTGGGGGCCCCTGGCGGAATAAATACCGGGGTAATTTCTTCCGGTTTATCGTCAAAATCAGCATTTTCTTCATCCAGTACATCCTGTGTGCCTTCCAACTGGACATTTTGCGGATCGATAGTTGGCTGAGCAGGCAAGCCTGTTGATCCCTGGCCGGGAGAAAGCGGCTGAGTGATACCGGGAATTCCGCCCTGTTGAGACTGAAGTCGTTTGAGAATTTCAGAGTCAGGGACACCCGCATTGCGGAGCTGCTGAATACGATTCTGAAGATCGGGCAACTGACTTTCAGGAATGGAGGTACCCGCAGGATTTGACTGGGGAGGTATTTGGGGGTCCTGGGCAAAAATCTGGCCCGAAAGGGTCAAAACTGCAACTATCAGGAATATTTTAAAAGCGGGAAATAGTCGGCTCATGGTAACATAAGAATACTTTTGCAAATCTACTAAAACCCTGGTTTTATCCTCATGAAAGAGACTACAATAAGTAGTTGATTCTTACCTGGGAAATGGCGGATCAATATTTAACAACCTGCTGAATAAACTGTAAATATGAATGATTATTGCGCATCCGATCAAACGAAGATTCGTATTATTCGCGAATTTCCTGACAAATTTCCACTAATACCCCTCCACAATCTTTGGGATGGAGAAAACAGATCAGCTTATTGTCTGCCCCCTTTTTGGGGAATTCGTTGAGTAACCGCACGCCTTCTGCACGCAATCGGGCCATTTCTTTGTGGATATCTGCTACTTCAATCGCGATATGGTGCATTCCTTCGCCCCTGCGCGCTATGTGGCGGGCTATCGCGGAGGTTTCATCTGTAGCTTCCAGCAGTTCGATTTTGGTATCTCCAGCCTGAAAAAAGCTGGTGATCACAGATTCGCTTTCTACGGCTTCTCTTTTGTAAGGAGGAGTATTTAGCAGAATGGTGTACAACTTTTCTGCGGTATCCAACGACTGTACGGCGATCCCAATATGTTCAATTTTCATTTTCAAATAAATTTATCGCTTCAGGAATGGTCTGTGGTGTTTATATTTGTAGTCTAACCATTCATTATGACCTTAAAGTTACATAAAGAAGGAAAAACCACTATTCCGGTATCCATGTTAGTTATAGGGATTTTACTGGCTGTAGGTTTTTGGCTGCATACAACGCTTGGGTATATTTTATTATTCCCCGCACTGATACTGGTTTTTCTGGTATTCAATTTTTTCAGAAACCCTGATCTGAATATAACCCCCAATGATGCCCATATTCTTTCTCCCTGTGATGGAAGAGTCGTCGTCATCGAAGAAGTCGACGACCAGATATATTTCAACGGAAAAGTCATTCAGGTGAGCATTTTTATGTCTCCGCTGAATGTGCATGTAAACCGAAATCCAATTGGCGGGACGGTAAAGATGGTAAAATATTTTCCCGGAAAATACCTTATGGCATTCAACCCCAAATCTTCCTCTCTCAATGAGCAAACCTATGTGGTAACTGCCAATGACCGGGTTACCGTAGCTTACAAGCAGATTGCAGGTTTTCTCGCCCGCAGGATTCGGTGGTATATCAAAGAATCTGACACAGTCGCTCAGGGAGCCGAATATGGTTTTATCAAGTACGGATCCAGAATTGATATTCTGATGCCCGTATCCTGCAAACCACAGGTAAAGCTGGGCGATACGGTAAAAGCCGGGCTTTCACTGATTGCTACTGTGTAGCGATCAACTGCCGACGGCAACCATTTTCAAAATATCTTCCAGATAATCGCGGTTGTTGGCCAGGCGGGGCACTTTGTGCTGTCCGCCGAGTTTCCCTCTTTTTTTCATCCACCGGATAAAAGAGCCTGAGGGAAGTGCATGAATCACCGGAGGCCCCAACGCCAGATTTCCCTTGCGTTTAGCTTCATAGTCGGAGTTGACCGTTTTGAGCATTTCATCGAGTACCTCGCCAAATCTGCCGATATCTTCGGGGGTTTTTTCAAACTCAATCAGCCATTCGTGCCCCCCCCTGCTGCCACCATCAAAAAATATGGGCGCAGCCGTATAATTTTCCACCCGGGCACCGGTAACCAAACAAGCCTCACTGATAGCTTTTTCAGCGTTATCTACCATCAGCTCCTCCCCAAAAGCATTGATAAAATGTTTGGTTCTCCCGGTAATTTTTATTCTGAAAGGATAAAGAGAAGTAAACATGACCGTATCACCGATCATGTAACGCCACAGACCGCCGTTTGTGGTGATCACCATCGCATAGTTGCGATTGGTTTCTACTTCTTCGATAGTATATGTCTTTGGATGATCCTCATCCAGATGTTCAACAGGGATAAATTCGAAGAATATCCCATAATCTAACATCAACAACAGATCATGGCGGGAAGAATCATCCTGTAACGCAAAAAATCCCTCTGAGGCATTATAACAATCCATATAGGTCATCTGATCTGAGGGAATCAGGGTCTTGAAATGTTCCCGGTACGGATCAAAACTCACTCCGCCATGGAGAAATAATTCCAGATTGGGCCATACTTCCAGCAGGTTGTGGTCCTTCATTTCGAGGAGTTCAAAGATCTTATAAATCAGCACCTGCGTCCAGGTGGGAACACCGACGAGACTGGTTACATCTTCATGCATTACCTCGCGGGCCATGGCGACAACTTTCTCCTCCCAACTGCTCATAAGGGCAATATTTTTTCCCGGCGTGCGCACCAGTTCATAAAACCGAGGGAGATTTTCGGTAAGAACGGCGCTCACATCGCCAAAGTGGATAGACCGGTTGTTGGGGTTTTCAGAAAGGCTGCCACCAATGGAGAGCGATTTTCCGGTAAACAGCTTACTTTCGGGCTTATTGTTGAGGTAAATTGCGAGCATATCCTGCCCGAGGCGATAATGGCAATCATCCAGAGACTCCTGAGTAAGAGGGATAAACTTGCTTTTATCGTTGGTTGTGCCCGAAGATTTGGAAAACCAGTGGACTTTGCCCGGCCAAAGGATATTAGATTCACCCTTAAATGCCCGGTCTATATAGGGAAACAGTTGTTCGTATGTACTGATCGGAACTTCTTTCCGGAAGTCTTCCAGTGATTGAATGTGGGGAAATCCATAGGTATTCCCAAACACGGTATCTCTGCCTTTTTCCAGCAGATGCCGGAAAACCCGATGTTGAGTTTCTGCGGGATTCAGCACAAAATTCTCGATATACTCAATCCTTCGTCGGAGAATCCAGTGGGCGATTTTATGAACCAGTAACAACATTACCGCTTGAGTTGGAAGTTTTCACCAAGATATAACTTTCTCGCTTCCGGGTTGGATGCCAGTTCTTCGGCAGTGCCTGACAGCTTGAGTTTACCGTCATATAGCAGGTAAGCCCGGTCTGTGATATTCAGGGTTTCATGCACATTATGGTCGGTGATCAGCACGCCGATATTTTTTTCGATCAGCTTCATGACCAGGTGCTGGATTTCCTCCACGGCAATCGGGTCGATGCCGGCAAAAGGCTCATCCAGCAGGATGAATTTAGGGTTGACGGCCAGGGCTCTGGCAATTTCAGTGCGACGGCGTTCGCCACCGGAAAGTACTTTTCCCGGGCTTCGTCTGATCTCATTGATACTAAACTCATCCAACAGTTGATCTACGCGATGCTGGCGCTCTGCTTTAGTAAGTGAAGAGCCCATTTCCAGTACAGCCATGATGTTATCCTCCACCGTCAGGTTGCGAAATACTGATGCTTCCTGCGCGAGGTAACCAATCCCCAGCTGACCTCTTCGGTACATTGGCATACGGGTAATATCATTATCGTCGAGGAATATTTTTCCCGCTTGTGGCTGGATCAACCCTACGATCATATAAAAAGAAGTCGTTTTCCCGGCACCATTTGGCCCTAAAAGCCCTACAATCTCTCCTTGCTTTACTTCCAGAGAAACATCATTGACGACTGCTCGTTGTTTATATTTTTTGACAAGATTTCTGGCTGTCAAGATCATGATTATCACACTTTATGCTGTACATAAGTTACAAAAAAAAGCGACACCAGGAAAGGCATCGCTTTTCTGTATGCTAAAACTATATATTATCGAATTAATACCCATTTACGATAGGTAGTAAAGCTTTCTCCGGAAAGTCTGCAAATGTACACACCTGCCGGGATATTTTCTGCATTCCAGGTTTTCTGATGATTTCCCGCGGCAACTGGTTCGTCTTTTGTGACAGAGTATATCATTTGTCCTGAAAGGTTGTAAATCCCTATAGAAATTCTGTCGGCCACAGGTAAGTCAAACGAGATCGTACCCATACCGCTGCTCAATGGGTTGGGGTAAACTTTCAGCTCCCGGCTGTTCAACTCCGATTCCATTGCCGTACGTACTCCCTGTGAGGCATAAAGCAAACCTAACCCGATATTTTCGGGCTGATTTTTTTTACCCAGAATATAAAAATCATCTCCCACAAGGTGAAAATCAAAAACATTGGAAACTTCTGCACTATTGTCTGTAACGGATACGGGATTCCAGACGCCCGCTCCGTCTCGACGCACAAGACGCAGGTCGTCGTGGTTGGAGCTGTAGTTATACAGAATCCATGGCCGGTTTTCGGTATCGATAATCAGTTTCAATGGAGATCCAATCAGATTGGTGATATCTCCTATGACAACCTCATTGATGTTCCAGTTTACCGGACTGGTTTTTTCGGCAAGAAAGATGGCGTTGTTGTTGGCATCGCGAAAGGCAATGATAGGATCACCCTGGCTATTTACTCTGACTGAGCTAAACGAGGGGTTGTAATTAGATGCAGGCGTAACCGTTTCTTTTACCCATGCTCCGCCTAACGGCTTACGGGCATATTTCAGCTTTGCCTGAAAAGCATCAAAATAGGAAAGGTGGAGATTTCCCGCAGCATCTTCATACAGATCGGGACGCTGTCCGACAATGGCACTCGAACTGTCAAGTACCGAAAGATTCCACGGACCGGAAGGCGAACTGGCGCGGGCGTATTTTAAATGGCCTGTGTTCAGATCAAAATAACAGATATGAATGGAATCACCTTTTGTGGCCAATACGACTTCGCGTGGATTAGAAGCGGCATCCACAAGATTCGTTGACCAGATTCCGTTTTGCCTTTGGGCATATCGCAATTCTTTTGTGCGGGTAAACACATAAGCCGCGCAGGGTTCTCCCTGTGCATTTTGGTATAAGGCCACATTTGCACCGCCTTTACCAGGGGCATCTACGGGTGTAAAACTCCAGTTGTCATTCATCCGCTCTCCATAGTACAACTGTTCTTCCTGATATTCATTGAAAAAAATATGTGCTTCATCGTCGGTGCCATTTCGCACCATATAGGAACTCATATAATTTCCCCTTGTCTCTGAAGTAGTGGCAGTCTCATGCCGCCATACGGTTCCGGTTCGCTTGCGGGAAGAAAGTATGAGATAATCTTTGTCCGCCTCATAAGATAGAACAAACAGGCTGTCACCGTAGGTTTGTGTCCGGGTATAGGTATTGGTAATGACCTGCATCACTGTATCAAACTGCCAGCTGACACCGGCGTTGTAGGAGTACGAAACGACCATCTTTCGGTCAGGCACACTGTAATAGGTCAGATATACCGAATCGCTGCTGTGAGCAGCGATAGAATAATAACTCCGGTAAATGGTATTGGGAAGAAAGCGAAAAATATACGGCGTATAGCCGGGTGTGCCCAATTTGTTGAGATTGATCTGCGCATAATAAAATGTCTTTCTTGTCGGCTCTGAGCTCAACAGACCATAAAAAGTGGAAAGTCCATAAGTCACATGCAGGATAGAGTCTCCGGTCATCGCTGCATCTATGTAGTCAAAACTTTCCCGGAAGTGGCGGGCCTCCACGATATACTGTCTGCTGGTAGAATCTACCCGCGTAAGGTTCCAGTTATTGACATCATTGGGTTGTGAGGAAAATAGCAGGAGATCGTGGTTGTGAAAAGAATTGGTGATTGCCTGATATTTTCCTCCGGCGGAAGGTAAGATCCGACAAAATTCACCAAACCTGTCGCCGTCGGCGAGGCAGCCAGTCCCTTTCCTGTCGGGGATATCCTCAAAACCCGAGACCTGCCAGTTGTTGGTGCCCGTTCTGATGGCGACATTCATATCCAGATCATAGTTGTTGTAGATCAGATTAATGGGAGCCGGGCAGGAAACCTGGCTTTGAACTTTTCCATCAAAGAAAAGAATCACTGGCGCACCGGCCGCATTGATCATAATATCCAGCGAATGGTGGACGTAGGTTGGGAAATTGAGGTCCGCACCATAAATACCCAAATCTTCGCTTGATACAGTTTCCGTAGTCCATACACCGCCCGAACGTTTGGCATAGCGAAGATATGCCCGCCCCGATTCGTCCTGAATATAGGCGAGGTGTACATTTCCCGAACCATCTACTGTAATTGCGGAAGCAAAGCCCAGGGTGCCGTTATTGCTCACAGACTCGGCCGTCCATTTGCCCGTACTTTTTTGTCTGAAAGCGTACATCAGCCGATCGGTTTCTTTGTTCCAGTAAGAGACATGCAGGTTACCGCTGGCATCTTTCACCATATCGGGATTTGCGCCCGATTCATAGGTGTCGTCAATGATATTTTCATATTCCCATGTGAGAATCTGCGCCTTCAGGGAGGCGGCAGTACTCATTAGCCAAAGAGCAATTACGAAAAACTTAATATGTTGCATTAGGTTCATTTGATGGTCTGAAATCCTTGATTCTAAGATTAATTGTGACTTTCTGATTCCAGGTATTAAACATCGGTTGAAAGGCAATATCCAACAGTCCTTCCGGCATCTTTGCCCATTGGGCTGCCAGATTAAAACCGACCGCCTCCAACATAATATTTTCCTGTTGCAGGACAAAACGAACATGTGCCTCTTTTAATACAACCGCATGCAAAACTTTCACCCCTCGTGAAATAAAAACCGGTCTCCGGTTGCCCGGCCCAAAAGGTTCCATCCTGTTGAGCAGGCGAATAAACCGGCTGTCTATTTCGGAAAATTTCAGAGGTTGGTCGATATACAGAACGGGCGTTCGCTGTTCTTCGGTAAGCGTTTCGCTCACAATCTGATCAAATTTTTCTGCAAATCTTACAAAATCATCGGGGCGGAGACTGAGGCCAGCCGCATATTTATGGCCGCCAAACTGCAGCAATAGCTCTTCGCAGGATTCCAGCGCTGCATACAGGTCAAAGCCGATCACGCTCCGGGCTGATCCGACCAGCTTTCCATCTGCCATGGCGAGCAACACCGTAGGACGGTAGTGCTGCTCAATCAGCCGTGAAGCTACGATACCGATAATTCCTTTATGCCATTCCCGGTTAAATAATACAGTAGTAGATTTTTGCGCATACCTTTTGTCCTGGTCTATCATTTCCAACGCTTCCAGCGTGGTCTGGCGGTCCAGCGTTTTGCGGAGTTCATTGGAGTCATGCAATTCCTTCGCCAGAGATTCCAGCGCGTCGTGTTTACCCAGCAATACCTCTACCGCATCTTTCGCATCGCCAAGGCGACCGGCAGAATTGATCCGCGGCCCAATAAAAAATACCAGGTCTGATATGTCCCAATCCCGAGGTTCTGAAGCCTGTGCCATGATGGCCTTGATACCGGGCAGAGGCTGAGTTCTCAACTTATGTAACCCATGATAGGCAATGATTCGATTTTCTCCGGTAATGGGTACAATATCACAGGCAATACTGAGCGTTACTAAGTCACAGTATGAATGGAATGGATCGTAATCTGGTCGGGAGGAAAGCCAACCATTCTCTGCGAAGTTGCGTGTAATCGCTTGTATCAGCTTGAGTCCGACACCACAGCCGGTAAGTTCTTTAAATGGATAATCACAACCTTCCCGCTTGGGATCCAATACAGCTACCGCATGGGGAAGTACTGCGCCCGGTTGGTGGTGGTCGCATACAATGACATCAATACCTTGAGTCTGGGCATATCGTATCTGCTCTACAGCTTTTATTCCGCAATCCAGGGTAATGATCAGTCCGGCGCCTTCTTTTTTCGCAGAGTCCACGCCTGTAAAAGAAAGCCCATACCCTTCTTTATATCTGTCAGGAATGTAATAGGAGAAGTTAAACGCCCACTCGCTCATAAATAGCGCCAAAAGCGTAACTGCTGAAGTGCCATCCACATCGTAATCGCCATACAGCACAATCTTCTCTCCGGTCATTTTTGCCCGGATAATGCGGTTTACCGCTTCTTTCATGTCTCTCATCAGAAATGGATCGTGCTGAAGGGAACTGTCCGGAACAAAAAATGCGTTGGCGAGTTCGTATGATGAGATATTGCGCTGCAGGAGAATACTGGCGAGGGAATGGGGAAATGTATGCTTACTGCTGAGAGAAGCAGCCATCTGCTCAATGTTTTCTGAAGGAGGGTTAGGTTGAAGAATCCATTTCATACGAAAAAAATATGTGTGTTATGGTTGTTCGTTACTTAGTTGTACTCGTATTAGTATATATATAATTTTTTCTCAAATTTAGTCTTCACCACTCAAGAATCGGGATTTTTTTTCTACAGCTTCTGTCACAACGGTAATTGCTAAATTTCAGGAAAAAGCGGTTCTCATGGTTTAATGATCTTAAACAAACAAACATGATTTTTCCTTCAAACCCTCTTCGGTCTTTTTTCCTCCTCCTTGTCATGGTATTTTCTGCCGGACAGGTCTGGGGAGAACACCTGGTAGGTGGTGATCTTACCTATCGTTGTCTGGGAAAAACCGCCTCCGGACTGAATGAATATGAGATTACGCTTTATGTTTACCGCGATTGTATCCCGTCATTGCAGTTCCCGATTAGTAATACCCCTTTTGATCAAAATGTAACCATCTATATCCGCGATGGCCGCACATTTAACCCGGTCAGGCAATTGAATATTCCCTTTCGCGATTCGGTGATTCTGGAGCTTACCACGAGTGATACCTGTGTGGCTCCTCCGAGCGGGCTCTGTTATGCCCTTGCTACATTCAGAAATACCGTTACCCTGCCGGATAATCCAAATGGATATTTTCTCGCCTGGGCAAGATGTTGCCGTAACCGCACCATACAAAATATTCTTCAACCCGAATCTTCGGGTATGATTCTTCCGGCTTTTATCCCCAATACAGATGTTTGCAACAATTCTCCCGAGTTTGTGCAGACCTTACCTACCTATATTTGTGTAAATCAATTATTTGAATTTGACCATAGCGCCATAGACCCGGACGGAGATTCTCTCGTCTATGCCCTAACCGTACCCTTTACGGCAGGTGACCGTGCAAATCCTTTCCCCATCCCTTCGGCTCCGCCATACCAGGCGGTCAACTGGCGCCCGCCTTACGGCATAAATAATGTCATGAATGGCAGCCCTAATCTTTCCGTCAATTCCCGCACAGGCCTTATGCGGGTAAGACCCAGGCAGACTGGTCAGTACGTATTTTCGCTGTCAGTATATGAATACCGCAACGGTGTATTACTCAGTGAAGTCAAACGGGACATCCAGATCAATGTCATCGACTGCCCGATCAACCTGCCGCCTGAAGTAGAACGCCCGACTTCCTCTCAGGTAAATGGCGATACCCTTATTTTCTTCCGGGGTGTGGAATCCTGCTTTGACTTTAAAATTCTCGACCTCAACGGCCCGGGGGTAAAAGAGGATCAGGTAAAGGTAGTAGCCAGCGGAGAGGTATTCCAACTGGGTGCCCGATTTAACTCCGAACAAGGCCTTGCCCCGCTGAATGCCTCACTGTGCTGGGCTCCCTCCTGCGAAATTGATAATGTATTTAACCCGATGATCATCATTCAGGCAACAGATGATGACGACTGCCCGGGTCCCAATATTACCCTCGATACGCTGTATATCAAAGTACTTCCGGGAACTGTTTTCCCCCCAGACATGGAGTGCGTAAGTGTACTCAACAATAATACAATAGAAATAAGCTGGCAAGGTCTGAATGCCGGCAACCGACTCGGATTTCAAGAATATCAGATATTCCGGCAGGAAGGAAATGAATGGATTCCGCTCGCCTCGGTCACAGATCCTGCCGTTCATTCTTTTACAGATTCCACTGCCAGCAATACCGATACCCGCCAATATTGTTACCGGGTTCAAACAATCAAACTCTGTCCAGATCTTCTGGTCAGCGACCCCGGACAGGAATTGTGCTCTACTTCTGGGAATGACATTGAACTTTGCAGGGTAAGTGTTACACGCGACTCAGGGGTCGAAGTAGTGTGGAATCCGCTCTCGATATCTTCTTTTAATAGTTTCCGCATTTACAGAAAAGGAGACAACGAACAGGGCTACGAACTCGCTGACGAAATTTTTGACCCCAACGCCAGCCGCTGGCTGGATACTATGAACCAGGCCTCCGATGGTTCATGGTGCTACAGACTCGCTTTAGTAGATGCCTGTGGCTCCGAACTTCTGTCTCAGCCGCACTGCACCATATTCCTGAGTATCCGGGAAAATAATGACGAACTCCTCCTCAACTGGGGCAACTACCGGGGCTGGATTAGTGGTATCGGCGGCCATGAATTATTTTCTATTCCGGAGGAAGGCAATGACGAATTGCTGGGGAGTTTTGAGACTTTCACCCGAAACTATACCGACCGAACGGTGATTCTTGAAGAAGGAAAATACTGCTATCAGGTCAAATCTATAGAATCTTCCCCCGGCTGTGGCGTGGAGTCCTGGTCCAATGTCGCTTGTTATACCTTTATACCCCGGGTATATATTCCCAATGCTTTTACGCCCAACAACGACGGGCACAACGATGTCTTTTTCATACAGGGAGGGTTTATCCGAGACTTCCAGCTGAGCATTTTCAACCGCTGGGGTACCGAACTGTTTACCACACTTTCCATTGACAATGGCTGGGATGGTACATACAAAGGCAGCCCGGTTCAGGAAGGTGTCTACGTTTACCGCTTCTCAGGTACTGACTTTGACGGCAACCGCATCGAAAGAAGTGGCAGTATCACCCTTCTCCGGTAAAATATTTTTCAAATATCAACCCGGTATCGGTTGAGAACCTCCATATTCAGGTCAAAACCGATACCGGGTCTTTCCGGCACGTTTACATATCCCTCACTGTCCAGTTCTATCTGGGGATAAAAAATCTTACTGCGAAGCGGATCTACTTCGATGGGGTAGTACTCCAGAATTTCTCCATTGGAAACGCCGGCTACCAATGGTAGCTGTAATTCCTGTGAGCCATGTGGCGCTATAGTCAGACCCTTTGATTCGGCAAGGTGAGCGACATCAACAGCGACATCATAACCGGGGCAAATCGCCACGTCTACATTCAGCACATCTGCCCCCTGGCGGTCGGTCAACATCTGAAAATCAGCGAGTGTATAGTAATTTTCGCCGGTGGCAATCCTTACCGGAGACATTGCGCGGAGCTTTTTATACCCTTCAAAATCTGGCACTGTAAGCGGCTCCTCAAACCAGTAGATGTTATAATGGGCTAGTTCCTTTGCAAATGACATCGCAGTAGAAAGGTCACACGCACAATTGGCATCCACCATAAGGCTTACGTTGGGGCCAATGGCATCTCTTACCGCCGCGACTCTGGCCATATCTCCGGAGAAACCGGCCCTGGGATCGCCAATTTTCATCTTTACCGCCCGGGCGTTCATGATCTCCACATTATACAACATCTCATCCTGAAGGGCTTTCAAATCTTTTTTATCGGCATAATACCCTCCGGCGATATAGGCGGGGATTTTTGATTTGGCACCTCCCAGCAATTGATGTACGGATTTATTTTCCGCTTTTCCTTTAATATCCCAACAGGCAATCATAATCGCAGCCAGTACCTGGGTGTGAAATCCCGAAGAACCGAGAATCTTGATTTGTTTTACCCATAAATCCTGCAACAACTGCCGGGTATCCATAGGATTTCTGCCCAGCAGCAGAGGACGATAAAAGTTGGCAAACCACGGAAAAATGCGCTGTGGACGCGTAGCAGCCGTACCGCCATTCCAACCGATGCCGGTGATACCTTCATCTGTGTACAGTGTGATTTTGTGGAGGCTGGCATTTCCGTAGAAGTGACTACCGTTCCAATGCCCGGGGCGAGCCCATTCAAAAACCTCTGAGGTGATTTTTGTGATTTTCATTTTTTGGGGGGTCTGTAAACTGAATTTAGGAATTTTTTTGAGATCTCTCAGTTGTATTGTTAATTGGTACATGCAAATTATTCCCGCCCTATACATCAAAGAAGGAAAACCGGCGATATACCGTCCGGGTGATTACGAACGGCTCGAATTTCTCCCTTATGATCCTTACGATCTGATCGATGAGATATCGCGCCATAATGTTCAGCGTATCTATCTCGTAGATGTAGATGCTTCCATAGATAATGGTCTGGACAACAAGGCGCTCATTGCTTCCCTTGCCAACACGACCATCCCCGACCTGGAAGTCGGCGGAGGGATTAACAATATGGACTACCTCAAATCTTTACAATATTCGGGGGTAGACCATTTTGTGCTTGGTTCGGTGGTTTTTGAAAATTTTGATTTCCTGGTAGAAATCAGTGAGGCAAAACATATCCACAACGAAAAAATCATGATTTCTCTTGATTTACTCGACGGACAACTGACATGCCACGGTTGGACCGACCCTGCCGATGATTCTACCATGCGCTCAATGATAAGAAAATGTTTGGATCAGGGATTTACGCGTTTTATCTGTACGGATATTAATTCCACCCACAGAGAATCAGGTCCCGATATTCTTTTTTACAAAGAGTTGGTCGAACAGTTTCCCGAAGCAATATTTGCCGCTTCAGGTCAGATTAATACTTTCGAAGATGTTGACCATCTCAAAGCCGTCGGAATAAAAGAAGCAATTGTGGGGAATTCTATATACAGAGATTTTTCCCTGCTTGACCAGATTTCAGAATATAACCGCAAAGATGAAAAGGAAAACAAAAATTAATATCCTGTAATTCTTTGCAAAAGGGAATTCGACATGTCAGCCATTGCCAACTATTTACGATCCCGTATTCGCAGTTTTGGTTATGCTTTTAAGGGAATAGCCACACTTTTCCGTACCCAGGCGAATGCGCAAATTCATCTGCTGGCTGTATTGGTTATTTCTTTACTCGGATGGTATCTTGGGCTGAATGCCACGGAGTGGTGTTTAATTCTGATTTGTATGGCATTGGTACTGGTGGCAGAAGGCATGAATACCGCGCTGGAATTTTTGACAGATTTGGTTTCCCCCGATCCACACCCATTGGCAGGCAAAGCCAAAGACGTTGCTGCCGGAGCCGTACTGATCAGTGTGATTTTCTGTGCGGTTGTCTGGGGAATTATTTTTATCCCAAAGATTCTTACCTTACTGGCTAAATAAACCTTTCCAACTACACGACTATGCTTGTTGTAAATACCCCTGATATACCCGGAAGAACAATCGAAACGGTCATAGGTATGGTACGCGGCAGTACTACCCGGGCCCGGTTTGTCGGAAGAGATATTATCGCAGGCTTTAAAATGCTTGCAGGTGGCGAAATTTCAGAATATACAGAACTCCTCACCGACGCCCGCGACCAGGCAATCGATCGTATGATTGACGAAGCTGAAAAACTCGGTGCCAATGCCATCGTCAATGTGCGCCTGGCTTCTTCCTCGATTGCTGCGGGTACTTCTGAAATTCTCGCTTACGGAACCGCCGTTATTGTTTCCTGATACTTTCCAGCTATTCATATGAAAAAAATTATCCATACCCCTCACGCACCTGCACCCATCGGCCCTTACAGCCAGGCTGTACAGGTAGGAAATACCCTCTATGTCTCCGGACAGATTGCCATTGATCCCGATTCCGGGTCGATGATTACAAATGAAATTCAGGAGGAGACCGCGCAGGTAATGAAAAATATAGGTGCGATCCTGCAGGCCGCCGGTCTTTCTTATGCACACATTGTCAAAACCTCCATTTTTCTCAACAGTATGGATGACTTCGCCAAGGTAAATGCAGTGTATGGGCAATATTTTACCGCAGATTTCCCGGCAAGAGAAACCGTAGAAGTTTCGGTTCTGCCCAAAAATGTAAATGTAGAAATTTCCGTAATCGCTGTTTCCGACGCTGTGTGATATTCACTTTAGTCAGCACCGGAAACAACTTGTCAATATCTATTTGCGCACTTCTTTAACCAAAGCCAGCGCATCTTTTACCTTTTGGGTCAGACTGGCGTAATCGCGGTTTTTGATGATGTCTGCGGAGATCAGTTGTGAGCCCATGCCTACGCAGGTAACGCCTGCGTCAAACCATTCTTTCAGTCCTTCACGGGTAGGACTTACCCCACCGGTGGGCATAATACTGGACCATGGACACGGGCCTTTCACCGCTTTTACAAAGCTGGGGCCGCCTACTTCCGCACCGGGGAAAATTTTCACAATTTCAGCCCCCAATTCTTCCGCATAGCTGATTTCAGACAAACTCCCGCAACCCGGAGCCCAGAGAATTTTGCGGCGGTTGCAGACTTTCGCCATGTCGGGGTTCAGTACAGGGGAAACCACAAAATTGGCGCCCAGTTGAATAAATAATGAAGCAGTGCCGGCATCCAGCACCGAACCTATGCCCAAAATCATTTCAGGCAGTTCTTTCGCTGCGTATTTATTCAATTCACCAAATACCTCATGGGCAAAATCACCCCGGTTGGTGAACTCCAGTGCACGGATACCTCCGTCATAACAAGCTTTAAGCAGATTTTTGCAGAGCTCAAGGTCTGCATGATAAAACAGTGGAAGTATCCCCATCTGCTGAAAGGTAGTCGCTACCTGAATTCGTGTAAAACGTGCCATGATTATAGGTTTTTCTACTCCGTTTAAACAAACTCCGAAGGTATAGAACGGTTGCCAATATTACAATTGAAGTTGGCAGAAACGCTCCCGCTATTTTTTACGATTGTCATGCATCCTACATTGACTCTTCTGCTCTTTTCCTTAATTGTTACTCACCGGCATCAGCGAAATCTCTGACCTCACCGCCGACGGCTATCAGGGAGGATTTGGAATGGGGAAATAAAGTACATCCTGCTATATACCTACACGATTTTTTTGTAATGATGCAGGGTGAATCTGTTCCAGCCTTTTTTTGTTTTGGATTCCACCGCCCAGTTCATCCCGGTTTCTGCCGGCCAGTATATCATCCGGGCCAATCCGGCGGGCATTATGGCTTCAAAACATATCGCATCAGGGTGGATGTCGGTGCCGTCAGACAGTCTGCCAGATGAATTTTTCCCGTCTGAAGTAAAAGACCAGAACGTAATCAGATCATCTTTGATCCCGTACAGTGCGTGCTCCCGATAGGACTGTGTTCCAAAATTCCATTCTGCATCCAATTGTACATATTTCCCTCCGAGTACCTGGGTAAATTTTCTGGTGCACATCACCTTTCCCATGGGAGAATCGGCCTCAGCGTGCCATTCCCCCAACAGAGGCGTCAGAACCCCTAATTTTCCTCTGCCTTTTTTCCAGTCCGGATTTTTCGAAGCCATAGTTCTAATGATTATTCCGAAGGAAAATTACGGAGGATTTTAAAATTTCCCGTGGGCAAAATGGAGGTTTTCAGGGCTTTAATGTTCCGGGAAGGGGAGTTTCATTAAATAACGTGAGAATCATATTATTACCCTCCGCTTAGTTCCTGTATCAAACCGGTAGTATATCCCTGAGTTAAATGGGCTTTTTCCACAAACTCCTCCTGTTTCCGGAGTAGCTTGTGCAGTTTGGGCAGATGATAAAATGGAACGCCCGGATATAGATGGTGTTCCAAATGGTAACCTACCTGGTGAGGGGAAATAAAGAAACTTTCAAGAAGGTTGGGTTTTACGGTTCGGGTTGAAGAAAGCAGATTATCGTAGGCCAGTCCACCAAAATGCTCAGCCACGCTCCGTATATACTGAAACATGAAAAAAGTGGAGAGGTAGGGCACGATCCAAAAGAGCAGGTAATATTTCCAGATTCCCAGCCACGTGATGGTACCAAAAAGCACAAGGTAAAAAATGAGTTTCACTGGCGTTCCTTTTGTTTGTGAGTTTTGTTTTTTCCCCATTCCCCCAAATCTTTTGAAAAACCAGATGGAATCCATGATTCCCTGATAAAGGATGAGGTATGAGCCGAGCATGAGAAAAAATTCCAGCCGGGATTTCGGAAAGGTAAATGCGCGATTCCCCAGTTTGGCTACCCAGTCGGGGTCTTCCTCCGTGTTCAGTTTTTGGTGGTGGGCCAGGTGATTTTTTCGGTAAACTTCAATTGACGAAAAGATGGGATACATGATAAACAGATTGGAAAACAGGTCATTCAGGGTTTTGTTTTTCAAAAACCGAAAATGCGTAGCATCATGCATCAGGATTGCCAGCGCATGCATTCTGGCACCAATGACCAATACCGCAAAAAAATACACCCAGGGCGCCGGGAATTGAACGTAGAGAAAGATCGCTGCAAAAATCAGGATCCAGTCCATCAACATGGCAGCACCGTGAAGCCAGGATTTGGTTTTATAGAGTGGTTTCAGCTCTGAAGGATTGAGTTTAAAGCCTAACTCACTTGCATCAAATGTTCTCATATTTATCGGTTTTTTAAGATGAATGATTGGTGGATGACAAAATCTGCGAAGTCTGATAGTTGCGGATCTGGGTCAAACGCGCCCACTTATAGCTAAGAATCTCCATAAAAGCGTGAAGACACATATGGCGGTCGCCACGGAAAATGAAGGTTTTCCTGTCGTTTACCATATCCCGGTGGATCAGGACAGATCTGGGGGTTGAGCTGTACAAACGTGCCAGAGAGGCCGAACAGGTACCAAAAACGATGTTTTTGGCACCATACCATCTCAGGGAAAAACCCAGACACATCCACACAAAAGTGTTGAGTGCGGTATTCCTTCTCACCTTCGGGGCAATCCAGAAACAGGTAATCTCCGTGCAATCGCCGATTGCGCCAAGTTCATGGTACAACTGTTCGCGGGCATCGGGGTTAGCAAAAACCTCCAGAGTACGCAGAGTCTCACCTTTTCCAAGGATAAAACCTCCGATCATCTGCTTCTGGTAATAAATACCATATACCCGGTTGCCGCTGCCGGAGAGATATGCTTCAGGTACCTGGAGTCCTGAACACCTGAAATAGATTTCTCCATATTGGGTCAGGTCGTCTTGCCGGGTAAGTTTTTTGAGATGGGGGATGCTAATGAGTTTCATAATAAAAGGTTTGTTGTAATAAGGTTTTTTAAATGGGTTTTAGGCAGCTCACTCCCAGCTATACTTAAAGGAAAATGGTTTACGAAAAATTTGGCTTTCATCCGACATTTATTCGTATCTGCTTTTGCGGATGGTTATTTCTATCACTGCTGATTCGCAAACCACTTTCCTATCAGTCTGATTAGGTGGGCCCATGTTGATGGCAGAATATCAGAATAGCTATTTATTGCCAGATCACTTTTCCACCAAAACCTCGTACACTTTTAACAAATGCTCTTTGTGCCCATACGGAATAAGAGCCCCCCCCTGCCCTGATCTGATCTGCCCCGGATGCAACCCCCCTTCGAGGAATGCGCGTGCTGCATAGACTGGTGCGCCTGTGACTTCAATGCCTACAACAATGGCGCCGTCCGGTATTTGGCCTTCTGAGGCTGTCACCCATTTCCCTCCGCCGCAATACACTTCATATTCTTCTACTTTAATTTCCTGGCCTCCCCAGCCAATATTGGCCGCACCGAATCGCAGCCTTACTTTTCCCGGATACAAACCTTGCCCTGTTTTGGCACGGCAAAGAAAAAGAGGGTTCAAATTGTTTTCATACCCAGCGACAATAGCGCCTTCGGGTATATTGCCTTTTGAGGCAACTTTCCAATAGATATTCATGACAGTTGTTATTTTAAACAGTTGAAAAAAAGATATGAACTCGATCCAGACTCCTTGAAAAAGAAAGAATGGAGAGAATTTACAGCATGGTTCAGCGCAACAACGCTTCTGAGTGGTCGACTTTTAGAAATATTAAATGATCATTCATCTTCGCCAGACTCCTGTTTACCTAAAGCCTGCGTATCATTTCCCGACAGGGCGTCTGCTGCCACAACTTTTGTTGTTGCATGGAATCCAAAAGCACCGATTAGCGTACCCGCTATTTTCACAAGAGCAGATGAATTAAAAGAAGATTTCGCAGGTGTACCGTTAAAGCCTTTGGAAATGAGAATGGCTAAAATTTCTTCTTCTTCCAGAGGATCGCCGCCGTCCGGAGCATATTCATTAATCTTATCAGCAAACCCCCGCACTGCCCACGTAGAGGTGAACCCAACCTCAGCATCATCGACCCAGTCTATCGTCCCTATAATCTTTACATGTTCATTCTCAGGGACATGTATAGCGGTAGAAAATTGATATTCAACCTCTGTGGTGACGGCAACGTTTTGATTAGCGCTAAAGGTCGCATCCACGCGGAGCTCTGCTTCTACATCAGCTATGCCGAATGGTGCTGACACGGAGGTCGAAACCGTAGCGCCTACAGCCAGCGTTTGTGAGAACCCAAACTCGAAGGTGCTCACTTTACTTTTTGTTACAGTTGAAGTATCATCAGCAGTAACCCCTAACTGGGGATCCAGATCTACTTCTTTCACAAAAAGAACATCCGTCCGTGTACGATTTTTATCGCTATTTTCACCAGTATTTGCTACGGTAGTATTTCCACCGGCAGATTTATCAGGAGGTGACAACATATCTAAGTCCCCTTGCTCGTATTCGATATCCATCAGTTGATACTCCAGCATAAGCCTGGCAGGAGTAATTTTCCAATCGGCGTTAGGCTCATTTTTCTTATAGAGCACAGGTGCATGACTATTATTCGGCTCATCAGCTTTCAAATAGTGCCTGGCGTAATCGTCCTGAATGGACCAGATGACTTCTTTACCTTCCTGCGCTGAGAAACTTATCAGCATTGTGCGTTTGTTATCGCTTGCTCCTGTCCAATAAACAGGCTCTTCATCTTTCCAGTCCAGGGTCAGATATTTGTTTGATTGCATGATGCGAATGCTACAACTCCAGGATCCACTTATACTTCTTCCCTTAGCATCTTTATTCCAAGCTTTCAAAACGATGTCTTCAAATTTGAAGTAGGTAAATATCGAGGTAGCATTGTCAAGGTATGCTCTCGGGACATCTGTCGGCGATCCCCATACGCGAAGGTTCTTACCACTTGTGTGGGTAATGTGGAAATAAAAGTTTTCCAAAATACTCTGAAAATTTTCCATAATAACTAGTAATTAAAGTGCCTAAAAATGATTATTCCATGTATTTCCATTTGATAACCCAAAGATGAGGCGACCTTCAATTATCTTACTGGATGAGCGTACAGAATATCTGTACATGGCTACCATCTCTTCATAAAAACAATAGCACATGAGTTCCATCGAGATGGAACTCAACAAATTAAATATCTAAAAATCAATCACTTGCGGACGGCAGAGGGAGGGATGCCAAATTCTTTGCTGAAGGCTCTTGCAAAATAGTTAGGGTCAGAAAATCCAACCTCATAGGCGATTTCCGAGACATTTAGTTCTGAAGTAAGCAGCAGTTCTTTCGCTTTTTTAAGCCTTATTTTTTGAATATAGCGGATGGGGCTTTCACCGGTCAATGCGTTGATCTTGCGAAAGAGTTGGGTACGACCGAGGCCGACTACCCTACACATGTCTTCAATACCAAGGTCAGATTGATCTATCTTATCCTCTATTAGCTGTAGGATTTTTTGTAAGAAAATATCATCAAGCGTCGGCTCGCCTTTGATTAGGAGGCTACCTGAAGGTAATTGCAGACTCACCTGGGCATAACGCTCCAATAACATCTTCCGCAATGCTACCAGCTTCTCTAGCCTTACCAAAAGCTCCTCCTTGTTGAAGGGTTTCTGGAGGTAAGCATCTGCACCGCTTTTTAGCCCGGCAATCCGGTCTTCCTCGGTGGCCTTGGCGGTAAGGAGAATAATGGGTATATGGCTGGTGCGTGTGTCGTTCTTAAGGGTTTCGGTAACTTCAAAGCCGTCTTTCCGGGGCATCATCACGTCGCTGATGATAATGTCGGGAATAAGCTCAAAGGCCTTGTCTATGCCGGTCTGCCCGTCTGCGGCTGTTTCGATCTGGTATTCCTTTGCCAGCAACTGGCGGATGTAGTAGGTCACATCGGGATTGTCTTCCACCACCAGTAGCAGGGGGTTGCCAGCCGAAGATTCTTCGGTATCCAAAGACGACGAAACCGTTTCTGGCTCAGACACTTGCAAAATATCGGTGGGCTTAACGTTTATCGCTTCCGCTACCGCCATGTTGCGAATGGGCAGCAATAGGGTGAAGACCGTCCCTTCTCCCAGCCTGCTTTCTACTTGTATGCGGCCCTGCATCAGTTCTGACAGTTCTTTGGTCAGCGCCAGGCCGATGCCGGTTCCTTCTCCTCTGCGGGTAACCGTATTGTCCACCTGATAAAAGCGGTCAAAGATATGAGTCAGATTTTCTTCGGAGATCCCAATGCCGGTGTCGCTGACTTTGAGTTGAAAATAGGGCTGGCCGGCTTCTGTCTGCTGTTGTGTGTGCAATACGACTTTGCCTCCGGGTTCGGTAAACTTAAGGGCATTGGAAAGGAGGTTATAGACGATGTGCTGTATTTTTATTTCGTCAAAATCCATGACGAGGCTTTTCACCTCAGTATAGAAAAATAGCCTGATCCCATCTTCTACCGCCCTGCTTGAAAATGATTCTGTAAGGTATTCCAGATAGGGGATGATATCGGCCTGCGTCATCTCCAGCTTCAACATACCGCTTTCGAGCTTGGAAAGGTCGAGCAACTGGTTGATCAGACGAAGGAGGTTTTGACTGTTGTTTCGAATCAGGGAAAAACCTTTGGTAAATTTCCCTTTATCAGCTACCCCGGCTGAAGATTGTTGAATAAGATCGTTCAACTCGTTGGTCATGCCCATGATGACCGTCAGCGGCGTACGGAATTCATGTGTGATATTGGTATAAAGGCGGCTTTTCAGCGCATCCATTTCCCTGATTTTTTTTGCCTCTTCCTGCTCCAACCTGCGGTTTAGCTGGAATTTGTAAAACCAGAAAGTTGCCCCACCTAATATAAATATATAACTCAACCAGGCCCACCACGTTTCCCACCAGGGGGGCAGGATGGTGATTTCCAGGCTTGTGCCTTCTTCATTCCACACCCCGTCGCAATTGCTCGCTTTGACTCTGAAGGTGTAAGTACCCGGGCTGATATTGGTAAACGTGGCGTTACGCTGGTTGTTGATGTATTGCCAGTCGTTATCGAAATTCTCCAGCATATAGGCATACTCATTCCGGTCCGGCGCAGTGAAATCCAGGGCTGCAAATTCGAAGGAAAATATTTTGTCCTGATAAGACAGGACAAGGTTGGAGGTCTGATCGACTGGTTTTTCCAAAGGAGAGCCGGGCATACCAAACCTGACTTTTTTGTTGGCGAGCAACAGGTCGGTAATAACGACCGGGGGTTTAAATGTGCTGTTTTGTATATCGCCCGGAAAAAAGGAATTGAAGCCGTATATGCCACCAAAAAACAATTCCCCTGACGGGCTTTTGAAGTAGGAACAAGAATTAAATTCGTTGTCCTGAAGGCCGTCCTGTTTGGTATAAGTCAAACATATATGCGAGGTGGGGTCAAATCGGGCGATCCCCTGATTGGTGCTCATCCAGAGCCAGCCTTCCTCATCGGTCAGAATGCCGTAGATGACGTTGTCGGGCAGTCCGTCTTCTTTGCTGAAGTGGGTGAAGGTCTGGTCTGCTATTTCAAAGCGGTTTAGCCCACCTCCGGCTGTGCCTATCCATAATACCTTTTCAGGATACCGGGGGTCAGGGCAAATCGTTTTAATGCTGTTGTTGGACAGACTGTTCCGATCTTTCGGGTCATTGACATAGGAGGTGAAAGTCTCCTGCACTGGGTCGTAATGTTTCAGGCCTTCGTTCGTGCCCAGCCAGAAAGTGCCGTCGGCACTCTGGTGGATGACAGGTGTTCCTGTCAGACCCTGATTGAGCTTTGGATCATCGAGATAAGGCTTTCCCTGAAAAGTTTTGCTGCTTTCGTCAAACCGCCCAAACCGTTTGTTTGTGATGAGCCAGACTTGCCCTGTCGTATCCTCATATATATCGAAAATATCTTCTCCATCCGGGCCCACCTTGTAAAAAGAGTAATCTGTGATCTGCCCGTTTTTAAGTACCCATTTTGTGAGTACAGACTGAACTCCCCCTACCCAGAGGTTGCCCTGCCTGTCTTCACAAAAAGCATAAAACGTCCCGATCATCTTGTCAGATGAATTCCCCGCCCAGGGGTTGTTTAATCCAACGACTTGTGGCTTTTTTTCTTGTTGTCTGTTCCATCTGAGCACCTGAATACCATTTGAAAGCCAGACCGTACCGTCTGCGGTTTGGCAGAGGGTTCTTATACTATGATCGGTAGCCCCTACATTCCAGCTTTTTCTCCTGAACCTATTGTTGATGGTAGAATATTTGAATAGCCCTAATCCCAGTGTCCCGGCCCAGATGTTTGAGGCATTATCTTCCAATAAACATTTCACGCCTACCGGAAGGTCAATAGGTCCGGTATTGGGGCCGATGGTTTTCATGCTGTATTCTACCTGATGTGTGGCAGGATTGTAAACGGCCATGTTAAAATTTCCAATTATCCAAAGTCTTCCCCGGCTGTCTTCCAGGCTGATATGTGCGGTTCCTACCAACGGGGAGTTGAAATAATCACTCCGGTCAAAATCCAACGGTTCAAAATCGAAGCGACCGCTGGCGGGATTCCACCTTCCGATACCCTCAACCGTTCTGATCCACAGGGTTTTATCATTGCCTGAGAACAAAGAAAAGGTATTAGGATCAAAGTTGACATCTCTGGGTTTATACGGATAGTCGGTTACCTTTCTGGGTTTCCATTTTTCATCGAGTATATCCTCCCAATCCAGATCTGTAGCTGTATGGGCATTTTTTGTTGCGTCCCATTTGATGAGGGTGATATGGCGATAATAACTTACCCAGATATTACCTTCCGTATCAGCATTCAACCTGAAAACCAGATTAACTCCGGTTTCATCCGGATACAGTACCGTAGGTGGATAAACGGAAACTTGTGCTGTTGCGACCTCGCGATTTGAGTTGGCAAATGCCATTTTAATCACCCCATTATTTATGGTGCCCAGCCATATATTTTTATCCCTGTCTTCCGTAATGCAGAAGATAGTCATATCGGCAAGCGGGGTTTGAAAATCAGCGGAGGCCGGAAAGTTTACCCGGGTAAAAGACGCGGTCTGAGGGTTGTACAAATTCAGACCTTTTTCTGTACCTACCCACAGACGGCCTTCACTGTCTTCCAGCAAGCTGTAAATGAAATTATTGGAAATCGAGAGGGAGTCGAAAGGGTCGTAAATGAAGGTTTTGAAGTTATAGCCGTCGAAGCGGTTCAGGCCGTCCTTGGTGCCTACCCAGATGAAACCTGCCCGGTCCTGGCATAGGGCAGAAATATAGTTTTGCGAAAGCCCCAGTTCATTTGGAATGCGCTCAAACTGAATGTTTTGTGCAAAAACCAAAGGACATACCAGTAGCAATAAAGCCAGCAATACCGCCTCATGTAAAATGATATTCACAAATCTAAGAAATACAAGCCCCCAGCCTTGCGGGAAATGCCTGTTCTCTTTAAGGCACATGCTCAGTAGTTAGTTTTTCGTTTTTGTTGTAAAATTTCAGATTATCCTCTTACAATTTAAACTTTTTCAATTGAGCTTTTAGTAAAATTTGTAAAAATGAATGATTGCCTCAAATGTCTTTTTGATCTCCGCATTTTTTAACCCGCATTCAAATTCATGCCCGTACCTCTTCATTTCAATGAAATGATGGTTTATATTGTTTTCGGCCAACCACAGGACGAGTTCCAAAACTTCAGAAAATGGGGCGGTTTTTCTCCATTTTCTTTTTCCCATACAACCGCATCTGTAATATCCGGAAGAATGTCGGGCAGTTTTGCTGCCGGAGCAAGTCTGTAGTCAATGGCACCTATTCAATAGCCATTTTCCAGATAAAACGCCATTTGCTCCTGCGGCAAATCTTCCCGACTTTTCCAAATCAGCACTCCGCCATGAATCCAGACAATCATCGCCGGAAAGCACGTTAGACCGTCATATCATCTTCTCATTTTTCCGAATATGGCGATGCAGTACACACCGAAGTTTGCAAAAACATAAGCATTTCTGATGAAAGCCCGTGTATTACCTGCTTACTCTTCCCGATCCGTCACCCTCCATGAGTTTTTCTACCTCATCCACAGTTACCATATTAAAGTCTCCGTGAATAGTATGTTTCAGACATGAAGCTGCTACGGCAAAATCAAGTGCCTTTTGATCATCATTTGGATATGTCAGCAAACCGTAAATCAGTCCGCCCATAAAGGAGTCTCCGCCGCCCACACGGTCCACGATATGGGTGATCTGATAGGTTGGGGCACTGAATAATTGTTTCCCATCCCACAATACCCCTGACCAGCTATTGTGTGAGGCAGAAACAGAACCACGCAGGGTGATGATTACTTTCTTTGCTCTGGGAAAACGCGCCATCAACTGACGTCCGACCGACTCATAGGCAGCTCCCTCGACATGGCCTTTGGTTACATCCACTCCTTCAGGGTGAATATTAAATACTTTTTCAGCATCTTCTTCATTACCCAGGATGACATCACAACCTTCGACCAATTCTGCCATGACTTCGCTGGCTTTTTTGCCGTATTTCCAGAGGTTTTTCCGGTAATTGAGGTCGGTAGAAACGGTGATGCCCATCCGGTTGGCGGTCTGTATCGCTTCGAGACAAACGTCTGCTGCGCTTTGAGAAATGGCAGGCGTAATACCTGTCCAGTGAAACCAGTTGGCATCGGCAAATATTTTTTCCCAGTCGAGCATTCCTTTCTTGATTTCTGCAATAGAGGAATGGGCACGGTCATAGACCACTTTACTGCCGCGGCTCACGGCGCCGTGTTCGAGAAAATATATACCCAGCCTGTCACCGCCAAATACGATATGATTTACCCCTACATTGTGTTTGCGGAGGTTGGCTACGGCAGCCAGTCCCAGGTCGTTGTTGGGCAGGCGGGTTACATATTCGGTCGGAATACCATAATTAGCAAGGGATACAGAGACATTGGATTCGCCACCGCCATAAGTCGCTTCAAAAGAGGAAGCCTGGACAAAGCGCTGAAATCCCGGTGTGGAAAGGCGAAGCATGATTTCGCCAAAGGTTACTACTTTTTTCATTATAGCTTTCTGATTTTAATGCTGCGGAAGTGTACTTCGTTTCCATGGTCCTGAAGGAGAATGTGTCCACTTTGCCAGTTGCCAAAATCTTTCCATTCTGCATACTTACTCCGGGCAACTAACGCGCCAAAAGCCTGGTCACCACGCTCATAGGAAACAATTTTACGGTTATTGAGCCAATGCTCGACATGTGCACCGACAAATTCCGATTTTTCCAGGTTATTGCCTTTCGGCCATTCTTCCACCCTTGTCCCGCTTACCACAATACGCGCATGATTCCATTCTCCGGGCGCATTTACTACTTTGCCTTTATTGGCGGGAATGAGATCATAAAGTGATCCGATCTTACGGTTTCCTCCGGCTCCCAGGGCCGCATCCGCATGTTTTTCATCATCAAGAATCTGATACTCCAGACCGATAGCAGAACCTGCATTGGGTTTGCCTTTGAGATATTCTTCGGTAATAAAATATTTGATCCCGCTGTTTGCGCCGGGGGTTATTTTAAAGTCTAACTGGAACTCAAACGTGCTGTATTCATCCATCGTAACAATATCTCCGCCATTTTGAGCTTCCGCTCCGGAGGATGACATGACAATCAGCTCGCCATTTTCAACTTTCCACCCTTTGGCAGGAAATGATGTCTTATGTGCACCGCGCCATCCCTGGGTGGTCTTACCATCAAAAAGCAGCTGCCAGCCCTGCGCTCTTTCCTGAGGAGAAAGGTAGTTGGGTATATTATTGACAACATGAATATCTGTCCATGGACTGGGTTTCAGGTTTTCGGTCTGGATAAAAATATTCCTCCACTTGATCTGCTTTCCTTCCGGATCTTCCTCTCTGATGGCATGCACCTGAAGGGCAATAAAACCTTCTGCGGTCATATCATCAATCAGATCTGCGGTCGGGATGCCATTTACCCAGGTACGGATAGAAGACCCGATAGCCTCGACGCGGTAATGGTTCCACTGGTTATTTTTGAAAGCTGTGCGTCCCTCAGGATTTTGATCTAGCGGGTACAGCCAGCCACGTCTTGCTTCATCATAAATACCGCCGCTCCATCCGCGTTCTGATGGGTCAATTTCAATCTGGTAGCCGTGCACCCGGCCTTCTTTGTATTCAGGAAGGCTGTTGGAGCGAATCTGGATACCGGAATTCATTTCAGGGTCTACCCAAAACTCAAGCTCCAGAATAAAATCGCCGTACATTTTTTCCGTGGCCATAAAACTGTTGGGTGTACCACGCACGGTAGTTCCTACAACCGCACCATCTTCCACGGTGTACTTTGCCTGGCCGTTGAGTTGTTTCCAGCCGGTAAAATCTTTACCGTTAAAAAGGGTTTTCCACTCTCCCTGCCCGAAAACAGAAAAAGACAGACATAGAAAAAGTGTGATCAGGGGGGAAATTCGAAAATGTCGCATAGTAGTAGTTAATTGTTAATGGTTAATGGATGTTGGCTTTTGGATGTTGGCTTTTGGATGTTGGCTTTTGGATGTTGGCTTTTGGATGTTGGCTTTTGGATGTTGGCTTTTGGCTGTTGGCTGTTGGCTGTTGGCTGTTGGCTGTTGGCTGTTGGCTTTTGGCTTTTGGATGTTGGCTTTTGGCTTTTGGCTGTTGGCTTTTGGCTGTTGGCTTTTGGCTGTTGGCTTTTGGCTGTTGGCTGTTGGCTGTTGGCTTTTGGCTGTTGGCTTTTGGCTGTTGGCTGTTGGCTGTTGGCTGTTGGCTTTTGGCTTTTGGCTGTTGGCTTTTGGCTGTTGGCTTTTGGCTTTTGGCTGTTGGCTGTTGGCTTTTGGCTGTTGGCTTTTGGCTGTTGGCTTTTGGCTGTTGGCTTTTGGCTGTTGGCTTTTGGCTGTTGGCTTTTGGCTGTTGGCTTTTGGCTGTTGGCTTTTGGCTGTTGGCTGTTGGCTAATAGCTAAAGGCCAATGGCTAATAGCTAAAGGCTCTTTTGATGCCTAGTTCCAGGCCGCGAAGTTCGGCGAGGCCGCGTAACCTGCCGATGGCAGAGTAGCCGGGATTTGTTTTTTTATGGAGATCATCGAGCATAAGGTGCCCGTGGTCAGGGCGCATCGGGATGGCGCTGTTGGGGTTTCCGGCTTTTGATCTTTTGGACTCTTCCTCAACCAATGCCTTTACGACTTCATACATATCGACATCACCATCGAGATGGTCGGCTTCATAAAAATTGCCTTCTGCATCGCGGCGGGTACTTCTCAGGTGAATAAAGTGAATATGGTCGCCCAGTCGTTTTACCATTCCCGCCAGATCGTTATCTGCCCTTACGCCATAGGAGCCGGTACAGAAAGTGAGGCCGTTGGATGGAGACTTTACCGCATGAATGAGGAAATTGGCATCGGCTTCCGTGCTTACGATTCGCGGCAACCCAAGGATAGAATACGGCGGATCATCGGGGTGAATCGCCATTCGCACGCCGGCTTCTTCAGCAACAGGAACGATCTCTCCGAGGAAATATGCCAGGTTTTCGCGCAAACGGTCTTCATCCACATTTTTATAGGCATCGAGTACGGTTTGCAACTGATCCAGCGTATATCCTTCATCAGACCCGGGCAAACCGGCAATGATATTCTGTTGTAATTGAGTTTTCGCAGCATCATCCAGTTGGGCGAAATACTCTTTTGCTTTTCGCCTGTCATCATCAGAATAAAGCCCCTCTGCTCCCGGTCTTTTGAGCATAAACAACTCAAAAGCAGCAAAAGCGATCCGGTCAAACCGCAACGCTTTGGAGCCATCGGCAACTTCGTATTTAAGATCAGTGCGGGTCCAGTCCAACACAGGCATAAAATTGTAACAGACAATGTTTACACCACAGGCTGCGAGGTTTCGGATGCTCTGCTTGTAGTTTTCGATCATCCGTACACGTTCGGGACTACCGGTTTTTATGGGATCGGGAACGGGTATGCTTTCTACAACTTCCCAGCGAAGATTGCGGGGTTTGTTGTTGACCTCGTCCCATTCGATGATTTGTTTGCGATGATTAATTTCATCGATTGTCCACACTTCTCCATTGGGAATATGGTGAAGGGCGGTTACTATGCCCGTTGCGCCAGCCTGCATTACATCGGAGAGGCTTACAGGGTCATTGGGGCCATACCAGCGCCAGGATTGAAGCATATGATTAGATATTATGTTGAGGCAATATACAGATTAAACACCACTCCAGGCACTAAATCCTCCATCAATGGGAACCACAATACCGGTTACAAATTTTGAAGCATCACTACACAACCACTGAATCGTGCCATTCAGTTCTTCGGCTTCGCCAAATCTGCCCATCGGAGTATGCGCAATAATGGTTTTTCCCCGGTCGGTCAGGCTGCCATCTTCATTGAGCAAAAGGTTGCGATTTTGATCGCCAATAAAAAATCCCGGAGCGATGGCATTCACCCTGATTCCACCACCAAACTTCAGCGCCAGTTCTACCGCCATCCATTTGGTAAAATTATCTATCGCCGCCTTGGAAACAGAATAACCTACTACCCGGCTGATTGCCCGCTGGGCAGTCATAGATGAGATATTGATAATCACGCCTTGTTTCTGTGCAGCCATTTGCTCCCCAAACACCAGCGCGGGAAGGACAGATCCATTGAGATTGAGGTCAGAAACTTTTTTAAATGCTTCGATGGAGAGATCAAATATGGTTTGGTTGGGGCCAATGGTAGCACCTGGCATATTTCCTCCTGCGGCATTGATCAGCACGTCAATTTTGCCCCATTGGGCCATTATGGCATTTTTTGCAGCGATGAGGTTATCTTTATCCAGGACATTGGCTTCAATCGCGATGGCTTCGCCACCTTCCTTCGTGAGTTCGGCTACACTTTTTTGTGCCAGTTCTAATCGCAAATCGAGAATGGCGATACGGGCACCAGCCTGTATCAGACGTTGAGCCATAGATCCGCCCAAAGCACCTGAACCACCGGTAATAGCAATGACTTTACCTGAAACATCAAATGGGTTTTGCATAAACTGCTTAAACTTTTGTGTAATTTCCAGCAACGATTTAATAAAAGAAAAAGCAATTACAAAGGGTTTATTCTCAATAAGTTAAGATTATGTGTTTGGGAACGGTTGCAGGAAAAGGTTTTTTCTGTCCAAATTCAATATATTAAAATATGGATTATCACGCGGTCACGATCAAGGATATTGCCCGAAGACTGGGAATTTCCAAATCCACGGTTTCCCGGGCATTGCGCGATCATCCCAATGTCAAAGAGGAAACGAAAAAGGCTGTAACAGCACTTGCCACTGCGCTTGACTATCACCCTGACCCTGTAGCATTGGGGTTGTTAAATCGCAAAACCTTTACTTTGGGTGTAATCGTGCCCAACCTCAGCTTTCCTTATTTTTCTCTTGCCGTGAGTGGTATGCAGGAAATCGCTTCCAAAGCCGGGTACCAGATTATGATCTGCCAGTCCAACGAAAGTTATGAAACCGAAAAAGCGGTTATCCGCACGCTGACCGCCAACCGCGTGGACGGGTTGATTTTGTCGATATCGATTGAGACCCGAGACGATTCACATATCCGGGAACTTCTGCGAAAAAAGGTGCCGCTGGTCCTTTTTGACCGGGTGATGGAAGAAGTAAATGTACCAAAAGTTGTGATGGACAATACGGATGCAGCGTTTCGGATGACAGAGCATCTGATCATGCAGGGATATAAACGAATTGCCCATATAGCGGGGCCGGAGGCGCTCCTCGTCAGTCACCAGCGTGTCAGGGGTTATGAAGTTGCATTGAAGAAATACGGAATCCCTGTTGACCGTGATCTGATCATTTACAAAGGATTCCGGATTGAGAATGGGCGTGAGGCTGCAGAGGCTTTTTTACAGCTACCGCACCCCCCCGATGCCATTCTGGCAGTATCTGACAGCGCTGCGGCCGGGGCTATGATGATATTGGAGGAACGTGGTTTGCAAATCCCGCAAGACGTCGCTGTTTCGGGTTTCAATGATGAAATTTTCACCAGCTTTGTCAAACCCACAATGACGACGGTCTCATTGCCG
The DNA here is from genome assembly GCA_041391665.1 of Bacteroidia bacterium. NCBI lineage: Bacteria > Pseudomonadati > Bacteroidota > Bacteroidia > Bacteroidia bacterium. The sequence continues at coordinate 1,714,068 of JAWKNO010000003.1, forward strand.
ATGTATGCCCTTGGGCAGGAGGCCATACGTATGCTGTTGCGACAGATCACGCATCCGGAAGAACCTGTTTCCTGTGTCCCGCAGGTTTTAAAATCTTCACTCGTATTACGGGAATCAACCCGGAGGAAAAACGATGCTGAGCTATAAAAAAAAAGGTCCGCCAAACCGGCGGACCCACTGGAGAAAGAAAATCTCACTTTATTATTTGTCGTCGACTTCTTCGTATTCGACGTCTGTAACATCACTTTCCGGCTCTGAAGCTGCATTTCCTGCATGTGCCTGGCCATTTTGCTCAGCCTGATACAACTCGGTAGATGCATTTTGCCATGCAGTGTTAAGCGCAGCCATTGCTGCATCAATTGCGCTAAGGTCTTTTGCCTCATGTGCTGCACGCAATTCTTTCAAGCTACCTTCAATTGCAGATTTGTGATTTTCGGAAAGTTTATCACCCAGATCCTTCAGTTGTTTTTCTGTACTGAAGATCAGTGCGTCAGCTGCATTGAGTTTTTCAGCCTGCTCTTTTCTGAGGCGATCGGCTTCTTCATTTTCCTGCGCTTCGCGCTTCATTTTTTCAATTTCCGCATCGCTCAGGCCGGTGGAAGCTTCAATCCGGATTTTTTGCTCTTTTCCGGTCGCCTTATCGCGGGCACTTACATGAAGAATACCGTTGGCGTCAATGTCGAAGGAAACTTCAATCTGAGGAATACCGCGAGGTGCTGGTGGAATGCCATCGAGGTGGAATTTTCCAAGCGTACGGTTGTCCATCGCCATGGGGCGTTCTCCCTGCAGAATATGGATTTCCACTGATGTCTGACTGTCGGACGCTGTTGAGAATACCTCCGATTTTTTGGTCGGGATGGTGGTATTGGCTTCAATCAGACGGGTAAATACGCCGCCCATGGTTTCAATACCGAGAGAAAGGGGTGTAACGTCGAGAAGCAATACGCCAGTAACATCACCGGAAAGAACACCGCCCTGAATCGCAGCACCAATAGCAACCACTTCGTCAGGGTTTACGCTCCTGTTGGGTTCTCTTTTGAAAAAGTCTTTGACCAGTTCCTGTACTTTAGGGATACGGGTAGATCCACCTACGAGGATCACCTCGTCCACTTCTTCTACAGAAAGCTTGGCAGCTTTGAGTGCTTCGCGACAAGGAGTAAGACAGCGGTCAAACAGCTTGTCAGCCAGTTGCTCAAATTTCGCCTTGGTAAGCGTTCTCTCAAGGTGTTTGGGGCCATTGGCGTCCATAGAGAGGTAAGGCAGGTTGATCTGAGACTGACTGGTGGTAGAAAGCTCAATTTTTGCAGTTTCAGCAGCTTCTTTCAGACGCTGCATGGCTTTAGGGTCTTTGGTAAGATCCACATTGTGCTCCTGCGCAAATTCAGCAACCAACCAGTTGATAATGATCTGGTCAAAGTCATCACCACCCAGATGGGTATCACCATTGGTTGAAAGCACTTCAAATACACCGTCTCCCAATTCAAGGATAGATATATCGAATGTACCACCACCGAGGTCAAATACGGCAACTTTAATATTTTTGTCTTGTTTATCGAGACCATAAGCCAATGCAGCAGCAGTAGGCTCATTGATAATACGACGAACTTTCAGGCCGGCGATTTCACCAGCTTCTTTGGTTGCATTGCGCTGTGCGTCGTTGAAGTAAGCAGGAACCGTGATTACAGCTTCTTTTACTTCATAACCCAGATAATCTTCAGCAGTTTTCTTCATTTTCTGAAGAATCATGGCAGAAATTTCCTGCGGGGTATAGGTACGATCATCGACCTTTGCTACAGCCAGGTTGTTTCTACCGCTGGCGATTTCATAGGATACGCCCCCTTTGTCTTTTTTTGCGTCAGGGTAAGTAGCACCCATAAAACGCTTGATCGAACGAATGGTTTTCAGCGGGTTGGCGAGGGACTGGCGTTTTGCCTGTTCGCCTACGATACGCTCACCGTCTTTGGAAAACGATACCACAGAAGGAGTCGTTCTTTTTCCTTCTGCATTTACAATCACCGTCGGCTCATTCCCCTCCATTACGGCTACGCAAGAGTTCGTAGTTCCTAAGTCTATTCCTATAATCTTACTCATCTGATGCTTATTTTGATATAATTATTCGATATTTATTTTAGAAGTATCTTCCGTCTCATCTCCGGTATTCCGGGGAAAACGTATAAAAAGCAAACCCATCTCATATTTGGCTTTTACCTCCTCTATCACCGCGCTTACCGGCAGGGTAAATGATTTGATAAAATTGCCATACTGACGTTCCTGCTTCTCATATACATAATTCTCAGAACCTTGCACCGGAAATTTTGTGCCTTTCACATTAAGAATCCCGTCATGAATCTGTATGGAAACATCTTCTTTTTTCACTCCGGGGATTTCCAGTTCAATCACGTATTGGTCTCGGGTAAGATATACATCGGTACGGACTCTAAGTTCCGACCCTGTACTATCGCCGCTGAATACGTCATCCATAAACCCGCCGACTTTTTTTTGCAGGTCTGAAAACCCCTCCTTAAAACTTTGGAAGAAATCCTCAGGTTTGTTTTCATTATTCATTTAGACAGGTGGTTATATTGGTTTTATTACGTCCGCAATCCTAGTGCCATGGGGGTTTTGTTGCCTTTTTGACTGAAAATACTTGTCAATATGGCAGTATGACAGCACTTTCCTTCCTATATTACCGCACTTTTCAATAGAGATAACCTAATTCGCAGAAAAGCAACCGGCATGAGTTTCAACAACCAGATAGTATGGATCACAGGCGCTTCTTCCGGTATAGGCGAGGCGTTGGTTTACGCCTTTGTACAGGCTGGGGCAACGGTCATTGCTTCTGCCCGGAGGGTAAATGAACTGGAGCGTGTGCGCAAAGCCTGTGGTGAAAAACAAAATCAGGTAACCATTGTTCCGCTGGATCTGGCTGACACTTCAGATGTGGATACCATAGTCAATGCCCAGGTTCAATTGCACGGGAAAATCGATATCCTCATCAACAATGGTGGTATCAGTCAGCGGTCTTTAATAAAAGATACACCGATCGAACTGGACCGTCGCATCATGGAGGTAAATTATTTCGGCCAAATAGCCCTTACCAAAGCGGTTTTACCATGGATGTTGAAGCAAAAAAGAGGGCATCTCGTAGCTGTAAGTAGTCTGACGGGCAAGTTTGGTTTTCCTCTCCGCTCTGCATACGCCGCCACAAAACACGCCCTCCACGGTTTTTTTGAAACCGCACTCCTTGAGTTAAAATCAGAAAATATACATGTTACGGTTGTCAATCCCGGGCAGATTCGCACCCAGATATCCCTACACGCTCTTAAGGAAGATGGCACAGCCCAGGGAATCATGGATCCCGGGCAGGAAAATGGGATGACCGCCGAAGTTTGTGCCCAAAAAATCATTGCAGCCATTCGTAAAAATAAAGCTGAAGTAACCATTGGCGGCAAGGAAGTTGTGATGGTATATTTAAAGCGGTTTGTGCCTGGATTATTCAGGAAAATCGCTACGCGGATAAGCGCCCGATAAATCTTTTAAATATTGATCTCAACTTTACCTCTATGGAAACCATTCAAAACGATACGCTGCGTATCGCTGTTAAACCCTCAGGCGCAGAGCTTTGCAGCATCCAGGCTCTGGCTACCGGGAAAGAATATATGTGGGAAGGGAATCCCGCTATCTGGGGGAGTTTCGCACCCGTTCTGTTTCCGATTGTAGGAACCCTGAAAGACAATACGTACCTGTATAATGGAAAATCCTATCAGTTATTCAGACATGGTTTTTTTCGGGGAAATGATAAAGTAACGCTGGTAAAAAAGACAGAAAACCAGCTTGCCTTTTCGCTGAAAAGTGATGCAGAATCGCTGAAAGTTTATCCATTTGAATTTGAAATGGTGATCGCTTTTACCCTCGAAGGAAAAAGTGTGCATATATCTCATGAAGTCAGGAATACCGGTAATGAGACCATGTTTTTTTCCGTTGGAGGGCACCCTGCATTCAAATGCCCGTTGAACGAGGGGGAAACTTATGAAGATTATTATCTGCATTTTGATCAGAAAGAAAACGCCACCACATGGGATTTGAACAGCGGGGGCATTATCACACAAAAAGGAAGAGTAGTTCTGGATAACAGCGACCAGCTACCATTAGATCGCCACCTGTTTGACCATGATGCACTGATATTCAAACACCTGCGATCTGCATCAGTAAGTCTGAATCATTATCTCAACGGGCCGGTACTTGAGGTCGATTTTAATGGCTGGCCTTATCTGGGCATATGGGCGAAACCTCAGGCACCTTATGTATGTATTGAACCTTGGCTGGGAATTGCCGACAGTGTGGATACCGACCAGCAAATTGAAAACAAAGAGGGGATTTTATCCCTTTTGCCCGGAAAAACGTTTATGGCAACCTTTTCTATAAAGATTATGAATCTGGAGGAATAGAAACTACGCAACAAGTGTCTAATCTTCCAGTATTGGAGAGCCAGTCATTATCCAAACAATTAAAATTAAAACTAAAGAATGCGAACAATCACAACTTTATTCACTCTTATCTGCCTCGCAGCAGGCTTACAGGCACAAACCAACTGGGCGCTGGATAAGTCCCATACGGGTATCAAGTTTACCACCACCCACATGCTGATTTCTGAGGTAGAAGGTCAGTTTGATGACTTTGCCGGCACAGTTACCAGTACAAGTGAGGACTTCAATGGTGCTGCTGTCGAATTTTCTGCAAAAACTGCCTCGATCAACACAAGCAATGAGCGACGTGATGGCCATTTGAAAGGCGAGGATTTTTTTGATGCAGAAAAATATCCAGAGATCAAATTTGTCGGAAAAATCGTCAAAAAAGGCAAAAAATATTTTCTGGAAGGTGATTTCACAATGAAAGCGACAACCAAGCCTGTGAAATTTGACGTAGCCTACAATGGCACCATATCTGGCTCACGTGGCAAGAAGGCTGGATTTAAGATTACAGGCGTTGTCAACCGATTTGATTACGGATTGGCGTGGAGTAGCGCAATGGAAGCCGGCGGACTGGTGGTGGGGGAAGATATCACCATTACCTGCAATGTCGAGTTGAATGAAGTAGTAGCGAAGTAAGACTACTGAAGACTTACAAAAAAAGCCACTCCGGTTCGGAGTGGCTTTTTTTGTGCTACATCGCACAGATTTCTTCCCAGAAACGGTCATCTACAGGGATACCATTTTCAATATTATATTTACGGGTCTGAATGGTTCTTTCACCGGGATAATACACCTGCTCACCTTCCCGGGCCGGTTCGGCGTCATGGACTGCCATGAGCGTTTTTTTTATGACTTCCTGGTAATGGACCGGATCGCCAACCGAATGTGGGTCAATCGCTAAAAATACCTGGGACAGTCCATATTCGTCAGATCCTTGTTCCCCAACCTGTACCGTACACATTCCCCCGGACAAAACGCTCGCCACAAGGTCAAGCACCAGCGACAAACCCGATCCTTTCCAGAACCCAAAAGGAAGGGCACGCCACGATTTTTCTATTTCACCCGGGTCAACGGTGAGTTCTCCTCTGGTATCAAAACCACCTGGCACAGGGAGCAGTTTTCCTTCTCTGCGATAGGCTTCTATTTTGCCAAAAGAAAACTGGGTCATAGCAGTATCCAGCACAATGGGATGATCAGGTGCTGGAAGCGCAATGATCAAAGGATTATTACCGAGGACGGCATTTTTTGCGCCCCATGGAGGCATATTGGGTTGGGTGTTGGTAAAACAGATACCGATGAAACCCGCCTCAGCCGCCTGCCAGCCATATGCGCCGCCCCGCATCCAGTGGTTGGTATTGCGAAGGGCCACAAGGCCCATACCGTTTGTTTTGGCAATAGAGAGGGCACGATCCATACAAAACTGTGCGTTGAGATTTCCCGGCCCCAGGTTGCCATCCCATTGTTCTATCACTCCGATGGCGGCAATTTTTTCGGGGATGGCATCTACATTAATATACCCTTTACGGATATATTCGACGAAGCGGGGAAACCGGTTTAACCCATGTGAATAAACACCATCCAGGCTGGCTTCTGAAAATAAACGGGCACAGGTATCGGCACGGTCAGCCGAAAAGTCAAACTTACGCAACACCCGGACTAATTCCTGGTGCATACGCAGAAAAGATATCCTGGACATACAACTAATCTTAGGGAGCGTTTTATAATTTCAAACGCCTAAGATAGTAAGTTGTGCCGAAATAAACATCCCCATTGGGTTTCCAATCATTACTTCCCTCTCTGAAAAGTGTTTCGTCTTTACTCCAGGTACGGACAAAAAATCCGTTTGTGACGAGGCTGACGGTGCGTTCGTAGTGAAAATCGAAATGGCCGCCGGCTTCCACGCGATGCACGGTAAGGGTCTTCCATTCCGGTGTATTGTTGGCATGCTTTATTTTGGTAGCAAGTACAGGCATATAGGTAGCCCTGATTGAAGCAGTACCATAAGCGCCATCGGTGAGAGAGGAAGCGTAAATGTAAGAGGGAAGAAGACTCAGTGCGAGACCAAAATTTGAAACTGTGGTTTCCGCCAGAGTATGTTTATCTATCTTTACCACCGGCATTCTTCCAAAAAAAAACTCATTCTGGAATGCGGGGAAATACTGAGCATAGCAGGCTCCATAAAGGCAAAAAGTGAAGATGAATACAAAGTTTTTCATACAAGCAGAATTTTGTATTAAATTGGTTCTTTCAAACCATTTAAAGTTGGAACAAAAACTGCACTTGCACCATTACGAAAATTCGTAGCGCTATCGCTTATTTAAAATAAATCATGGGGGAGGATTTAACATAATCCTAACTTTTGGTAAATTAACCTGGTGTTTCGGGACGTACTATTTATCATCAATAAAAGTTACTGTAATTGCCTATGCCTGGACAAACGCATTATATCAATAGGCTAATCCCTGCAAGCTCTTTAGAATCCCTCAACAGAAGATCTATATTTTTATTAGACACGTGGAGCGCTGTCATTACCGATGTAGCAATATTCCTGATTTTAGTGCTTACCGGATACGGAAGTGTTACAGTATATGTTTTTTTGGGAATCCCGTTGATTCTCCATCCGCTGAGCATCTGGTTTTTCCATCATAAAAACAGGGCAGTTAGTGTCATCCTGTTTATTTCGACATCTGTATTTCTTGTAGTCTCAGCAGCTATTGTCCTTCCAGCGATCCGATACGAATCGATGATGATGTTGCCCATAGGCCTTTCTTCGTTTTTGTATCTCGAAAACAAAAAAATTGCCAACAGATTTTTTTTAACGCTTTGTGCAATCGGCATCACGATGCTGGCGATTGAGTTGTTTGTAGAAAGTCCGCCGATAGTTGAAGGGCCATTTATTATTTACAATCAGATTGTCATCCTGATGATTTTTATTGTGATTTTCACCAAACTTTTCAACCTGACAGCCCTGTATACCAATCTGCTGAAAGATTCTGAAAACAACGCAAAAAATCTGGTAAAAAGCGAATCCAGATACAGAGATCTGTTTGAAAATGTCAATGAAGGAATTGTACAGATAGATAAGGAAAGAAGAATTATTGCCAGTAACAAAGCTGCGCGGGAGTTGCTGGAAATATCGGGAGAGTATCCTGTGCATGTACTGGATCTGATTCACCCTGATGAAAATGAAAATGCCAGTAAATATTTCAAAATCCTTAAAACAGAAGGGAGATTTTCAGATTTTCAAAGTAAGTTTTCTTTTCCTTCAGGGAAAACCAAATACCTTGAAGTAAGTTCGCTCGGCATATTTGATGAAAACAGAAAACTTATTGGCTCACGCGACATTATCAGAGACATTACAGCAGAGCGGGAATCCGAAATAGCAAGGACGCAAACAGAAGAAAAATACCGTAGTTTATTTGAAAATAACCTTTATGGTATCGCGCTGCTTGATCAGGAAACTCGTTTTCTTGATTTCAACAAAGCCTTCATGGACATGATGGGTTACGATCAGGAAGAACTAAAAGCGCAAAGTGTTGTCTCACTCACAGAAGCGTCTCATGTAAATTACAGCATCCGCAATTTTGAAAAACTAGTAAGGAAAGAGGTCCTCTCATTCACTCAGGAAAAAGAATACGTGCGTAAAAATGGAGATCATTTCCATGCTATTGCAGCGGTAAAAGGAATCTACGATGCTTCCGGAAACTTTATCTCAGCAATTGCAACCGTTCAGGACATCACCGAAAGAATCTGGCAGGAAAAAATCATCCGAAAGCAGGTAACCAACCTGAATGAAAAAAACCTGGAACTGGAAAAATACATCACATCCAATCTGGAGCTGGAAAATTTTGCCTATATCGCTTCCCATGACCTCCAGGCCCCCATCCGATCCATCATCAGTTTTACCCAACTGCTACATCGCACAATGGGGGACAAACTCAATGAAGAAGAGAAAGAATATATGGGATTTATTCTTTCCGCTTCCAACAATATGTATAATCTAATCCGGGATCTGCTCACACTTTCCCGTGTCAATACGACAAAAATTCGTTTAGAAAAGCTGAATCTTCAAAAAATCATATCCGACATAAAACTTGAACTCAAACCAGTTATCGACGAAAAAAATGCAACCATTCATATTGGACAATGCCCGCTGGATATAAGAGGAGACCGGACAAAAATTTATCAGCTATTCCAAAATCTCCTGACCAATGCGATGAAATTTCAAACAAAAGGGAAACGCCCGGAAATTGAAGTCTCCTGCGAAACGCGGCCAGATGACTGGCTTTTTTGCATCAAAGACAACGGAATCGGAATACCTGAAGAGTACCAGGAGAAAATTTTCCTCCTTTTCCGCCGCCTGCACAACAATCATCATTTCGAAGGAACAGGCATAGGCCTGGCTTTATGTAAAAAGATTGTCGCACAGCATAATGGACGCATTTGGGTAACCTCTACCCCCGGCGATGGCAGTCAGTTCTATTTTACCATTGCCAAAGATATTGAAGCAGACTTAAACACGTAATTTTTTGTAAGTTTGCCGCATAGTAATCCTGATTCTATGCATTTCAGACTACTGATTTTTATTCTGTTTCTACCTCATTTCCTTCTTGGACAGTTGCCCGATATCTTTGTAAGTAGCCGGGGAACCCACTCCGTCAAAAGGTACAATGGAAATACCGGCCAGTATATAGGAGATTTCGTAACCCCCAACTCAGGCACACTCAACTCCCCGCAGGAAGTACTTTTCCACCCCAACGGAAACCTCCTGGTAACCGGCAGGTTCAATAATGCCGTAAAAATCTACAATGGCCAGACAGGAGCCTACATCGGTAATTTCACCAAAAACTACCCGCTGGATAATGGCACAAAAATGAGTTGGGGACCTGACGGATACCTGTATATCAGTCAGTGGGGAATCACAAAAAGTAAAGTCGTACGCTACGATACCCTGGGTAATTTTATTGACGAATTTACCAACGCCAACCTCAATCAGGCAGGGGGACATGCCTGGGATAGTGCTGGCAATCTATACGTAGCCGTTCATGCAGAGGGACTTGACGGGAATGTACTGAAGTTTGATACCGCAGGCATTCTTCAGGAGATTTTTATCCCCAATGGCATAGTCAAAGGCCCTATTGATGTTTGGTTTCGCGGCCCGGACATGCTGGTTCAGGATCTTGAGCTTGGGGAAATCATTATTTTTGACGCCAGCGACAAAACGCTGCTTAGCAAACCGGCAACAGGTCTTTCAGGATCTGAAGGCCATATGTACGATCCGGCAGGTCTCCTTTATCTCTGTGAGCCCGGTGCAAATCAGGTAAAACGATACAATATTCCCAACAATACACACGAAACATTCATCAACACCGGCGGACTTTCCTACCCCAACAGCATTACTTTTGGCCCGGGCCTGATGACGGCCGTTGAACCAGGATTATCACCATCTGAACTTACCCTCCAAATTTTCAGGGAAACGGATCAAACCGTATTTTTTATAAATTCGACCATATTTACAGATGCCCGGCTAACCATTTTTGATGTAGGCGGCAGCGAAATCGCCGTACCTTTCTCTGGCAATGTTTCGCCGGGCATACATACCTTTACCTGGCAAAACAGTCATTTTCCTTCCGGAGTCTATTATTACAAACTATCTACCGGTAAATACAGCCTTGCCGGAAAAATCCTGCTTCAATAATGAATATATTACTAATCGGATCAGGCGGACGCGAGCATGCGCTTGCATGGAAGCTGGCCCAGTCTCCCCGTTGTCAAAATCTCTATATCGCGCCTGGTAATGCGGGTACTGCATCAGCAGGGAAAAATGTGGCGATAAACACCGCCCACTTCCCTGAGGTATATCGCTTCGTACAGGAAAATGCCATTGATTTTGTACTTATAGGCCCAGAGCAACCGCTCGTAGATGGAATGGCCGATTTCCTCACAGAAAAAGGTGTCCCGGTAGTAGGTCCAAACAGCCACGGAGCGCAACTGGAAGGGAGCAAAGATTTTTCCAAAAAATTTATGCAGAAATACGGCATCCCGACGGCTGCTTATGGCTCTTTCACATCCGGTGAACTAACAGAAGCCCTCGACTTTGTCGATCAGCAGGCGCTGCCTGTGGTCATCAAGGCCAGCGGACTTGCGGCAGGTAAAGGTGTACTGATCTGTGAAAGTCATGCCCATGCCAAGGAAGTTGTGACAGATATGCTCAGCGGAAAATCATTTGGCTCTGCCGGACAAACGGTTGTCATTGAAGAATTTTTGACCGGAATCGAGATTTCTGTTTTTGTGCTGACAGATGGCAAACACTATAAAATATTACCTTCAGCGAAAGATTACAAACGTATCGGAGAAGGCGATACCGGCCTCAATACCGGGGGTATGGGTGCCGTTTCTCCCGTCCCATTCGCAGATCAGGCCTTTATCGATAAGGTAGAAAAAGAAATCGTCCGGCCTACTCTCCACGGACTTCAGCAGGAAGGGATTACCTACCGGGGATTTATTTTCATCGGGTTAATGGTTGTCAATCACGTGCCCTGGGTTTTGGAGTACAACGTACGCATGGGAGACCCTGAAACGGAGGTTGTCATGCCCCGCCTGAAAGCAGATCTGGTGGATTTATGTGAAGGTGTCGTAACCGGAACACTTGACCAGAAAGCTTTTGAGATTGATTCGCAAACCTGCACAACTGTGATGCTGGTGAGTGGGGGTTATCCCGGTTCATATGAAAAAGGCAAAACCATGACAGGAATGGAGCAGGTACAGGATTCCATACTTTTTCACGCCGGAACAAAATCTGCCGATGGCCAGGTGGTTACAGATGGCGGCAGGGTTATCGCAATCAGTTCCTTTGGAAAAACTATTGAAGAAGCCGTGGAGAAATCCCTGAAAAATGCAGAAAAGATTCAGTTTGAAGGCAAATATTTTCGCAGGGATATAGGCCGGGACTTGATGTCGTAAAGTTGATGGATTATACATATCTGGTTTACAATTTTTAAGGATAATATCCATGAAATCTACCGGAATACTACATATCTTATGGCTCAGTTTGTTTCTGAGTTGCCAGCCCAAAACCACTTCTGTGACATTGCAGGAAGGCATATGGAGAATGGAGCTTTTTCTTCTTCCCGGCGCTACTCTGCCTTTTACATTTGAGCTGAAAAAGTCTGAAAATGATTATACGATCACCATCATCAACAGTGAAGAGCGAATCAAGGTAGATGATATCCGCACTCAGGGTGACTCGATCTTTATCCGGATGCCAATATTTGATACAGAGTTTGTCGGAAAAATTAGGGACGCAGGTTCTTTTAGTGGCGATTGGCATAATTACTCCAGAAGCAATGACTATAAAATTGCTTTTCGGGCTACGGCAGGAGAAAATTTGCGGTTTCCGCTTATTTCACAAAAAACCCCGGCCGTAATCGACAATACCTGGAAGGCTGATTTCGCATCTATGCCACCCGAGGAACCCTATGTTGCCATAGGCAAATTTTCCCAAACCGGGCACCATTTAACGGGCACCTTCCTCACTGAAATCGGCGATTACCGATATCTGGAAGGAGCGGTCGATGGAGACAGCCTAAAATTGTCAGCGTTCGATGGCGAACACGCGTTTCTATTTCTTGCAGAAAAGCAGCCAGACGAATCTCTCTCCGGAAAGTTTTTCTCCGGCAATCACTGGGAAGAAACCTGGCAGGCAGTTCCCGACCCTGAAGCAGTGCTGAGGGATGCCGATTCGCTAACCTTTTTGAAACCTGGCTACAGCCAGTTTGCGTTTACGTTTCCCAATCTGGAGGGCAATCCGGTTTCGCTCAGCGATATTCGTTATGTGGGAAAAGTAGTCATTGTGCAGCTAATGGGCTCCTGGTGTCCCAATTGTATGGACGAAACCAAACTCATGGCGCGCTGGTATGACAAATACCGGGAAGAAGGACTGGAAGTAATCGGGTTGGCATTTGAGCGCGCAAAAACCCCGGAAGCCGCTGCGGCAAGCATCAAACGGCTGACAGACTATTTTGCGGTGAGTTATGAAATTCTCCTCGCACAAAATAGTGACGACAAGATCGAAGCGAGCGAAAAACTACCCATGCTCAATCAGGTGATGGCTTTCCCGACCACGATATTCATCGACAGGAAAGGGAACATCCGGCGAATCCATACAGGATTCAGCGGGCCTGGTACAGGCAAACCCTACGAGGAATTTGTGAAAGAGTATTCAGCATTTGTGGAGGAGTTGCTGGGGGAAAAGGCGCGGTAAAAAACATCCTACCCAATCACTATTTGCTCGCCCAGAAACTTTGGCTGGCGGTTGATCAGATAGAGATCAAACATCATCATCGTGCGGGCCAGTAGTTCGCGGAACTGAACTTTAAACCCGTATCCCAACGTTACATCCTGTGCATTAAACCCTACGGCTTCGATGCCTTTGCTTTGGGCTATATAAACGGCCCGTTGGTTGTGAAACGCCTGGGAGATAATGATCAGTTCATTCTGCCCGAATACTTTCTGCGCCCTGACGATAGAGTCCAGCGTGCGGAATCCGGCAAAATCCAGAATAATCCGGTCTTCGGGTATTCCCGCTGCAACCAGATCCTTTCGAAAGGTACGGGGTTCGTTGTACTGAATCGTACCATTGTCGCCACTGACAAGGATATATTCGATTTTTCCTTCCTCGTACAACTTTCTCGCCGCCTCAATGCGATAACGGTAATAAAGGTTAATCTGGCCGTTTTTGACGTATTTACTGGTACCAAGCAGCAGCCCCACTTTATGTTTGGGAGTGTTTTCGGCTAAGCCAAAAAGTTTTCCGGAGGTGCTCCGGACAACAATGGTGTTACAGATCAGAACAACTGCAATACCGGCTGAAAGAACCAGAAGAGCAAGGGATGATTTTCTAAGAAATCGCTTTTTCCGGGTATTCTTCATGTCGGTGATATCAGACACTCTTCAATTTACACATTTACCCAATCTCCGCAAAATCTTCCGTCTGCCAATTGTAGTTGTACATAATACCAGCCACTAAAGTTGCGGCTGAAATCAATTTTGTGTAAAGGGCTGGTTTGTTTTACTTTTTGCAGGAAGGTAATATGACCTTCTCTGTCCAACACCCGTATCCGTACAGGCCCTGGCGTACTGGTTTGTATGACAATCAATTTTTCCCTGCGATCAAACGAAACACAATACTGATCAGCAGGTTTTTCATGGACGTAAACTGTAGGAGCGGCTGTTTTCTCCGGTGTTTGGCTGGCTAAAGTTAACAGAGCAAAAAAGAGCAAGATAATCGATGGTAAAGGACGGTATATTTGCAAGGTGGTTGTGTTTCCCTGTATTGGACGTAACAAACTGAAAAATATCACCAGTCTGTAAAAAAATGTATATGTATATTCGGGTAAGTTATGGCACGTATCCCCCAACATATCGTAGATCAGATCTATAATGCCATGGACATCGTGGACATCGTATCTGACTATGTCCCGCTGAAAAAGCGGGGGGCAAACTATTGGGCACGCTCTCCATTCAACAATGAAAAAACGCCTTCTTTTGCGGTGAACCCGGTCAAGGGAATTTACAAGGATTTTAGTTCGGGGAAAGGTGGAAATGCCATCAATTTTCTCATGGAAATGGAGGGTTACGAATATGTCGACGCCTTAAAACACGTAGCCAGAAAGTATAATATCGAAATTGAGGAGGAAGAAGAAACTGAAGAAGCGAAGGTAGAGCGGGACAAAAGACAGAGTTTGTTTGTCGTCAATGAGTTTGCTTCCAGGTATTTTTATGAGCAACTCACCGAATCTCCCAAAGGCAGACAGATCGGCCTTTCCTATTTTAAAGAGCGGGGCATTCTGGATGCCACCATTGAAGAATTTCAGCTGGGGTATTGTCTCGACGAATGGGAGGCATTCTCCAAAGCAGCAGTTGAAAAATTTTATAAAGAAGAATATCTGATTGAATTGGGGCTGGTCAGTCGTTCGGAGAAAACCGGCAATCTCATCGATCGGTTTCGGGGCAGGGTGATTTTTCCGATTGCCAATCCTGTCGGGAAAATTGTAGGATTTGGCGGACGAATTTTGGGCAAAGCGCAGGATATCGCCAAATATATCAATTCGCCCGAATCAGAAATTTACCACAAAGGCCAGATACTCTACGGGCTTTTTCAGGCAAAAAAAACGATCCGCGACCTGGATTTGTGTATTCTGACCGAAGGGTATATGGATACCGTCATTCTTCATCAGAACGGCATCAAAAACGTGGTGGCATCGAGCGGAACAGCACTGACGCCGGAGCAAATCAGACTGATTCGCCGCTTCACCAAAAATGTGCTGATGATCTACGACGGAGACGCAGCGGGAGTGAAGGCAGCGTTACGGGGAATTGATCTGCTGCTCAAAGAAGGCATGAATGCCCGGGTGCTCGTATTGCCAGACAATCACGACCCCGACTCCTATGTCAATACATTTGGGGCAAAAGCATTTACCGATTTTGCAGAAAAAGAAGCGCTCTCCTTTCTCGACTTCAAAATAAGGGTACTTTCCGAAGGCAAACCCAAAAATGATCCGAGGCATCAGGCCGAACTGATCAAATCACTGGCCGAAACCGTCGGGCATATTCCCGATATGGTCGAGCGGCAAATGTACATCAAACATGTAGCCCAGCAGGTGGACATCACAGAAGCCCTGATGACTCATGCAGTCGAAGATGCCCGGCGGGAAACCAGTAAGCTCGAATCACGCGAAAGACGCAGAGAAGAAAGTGTAACTCCACCTGAAGAAAATCGTGCACCAGTCAAAGACCTCAAAGGATTTGAACAACTCCCGCTTGCCAGCCAGGAAAAAGAACTGCTCCGGGTGATTGTGAATTATTACGACAAACATTTTTCTACTTACGAAGGACCGAGAGAAACTCCGGATGGAACGCCGATAGAAGTTGAAGAGTTTCCACTGCTTGATTATCTTATCGCAGAACTCGAAGGGCTGACCTTTGAAAACCAGACGTATGAAGAGCTGAAAAACCAGATATTCACCGAATATACAGAAATGGGCAGCGTCAATATTCAGCGATATCTCAACCATGACGATGATGCCCTTCGGAAAACCGTTTCAGACCTGATGATTTCCCCCTATGAAATCAGTCCGGGCTGGAAAAAACACGGAGCATTTGTCATTGATCTGGATGACGATATCAGGAAAACAGTCGAAGGGCCCGTTTACCATTATAAATACCGAAAAGTAGAGCGGCTGCTGACAGAATGTAAAGACCAGCTCAAAGCCGCTGAAGCTGAAGGAAATGCAGCGGAGTCCGACCGGCTGCTGGAAGTTTATATGTATTTTCTGGATATGAGAAAAACCATTCACAAAAAAATCGGGACTGAAGGAGCAATTCGCAGCGGTGACGGGAGATTGTGAAAGGATAATTGTATATTTGAACAAACAACACCACCCCAATATGCACCGCCAATACTTGCTCATTCTGGCTATTATACTCATGGCCTGCGGCTCATCCAAAGAAGTCGTAACAACTCCACCCCCCGAAACAATAGCCGCTTTTACCGGTGAAATGAAAGCCTACCCTGGTTTTTTTCCGTTTTTCTGGGATGAAAAAACCGGCAAAATATGGCTGGAGATCGATCGGTTTGATTACGAATTTCTTTACGTCCACTCCCTCCGCGCAGGGGTAGGTTCCAATGACATCGGCCTTGACCGCGGGCAGATTGGCGGCGAGAGAATTGTGAAGTTTATGCGCAGCGGCCCCAAAATATTGCTGGTTCAGCCCAACTATAAGTACCGGGCAAACAGTCTGAACCCCGACGAAAAACAGTCGGTAGAGGAAGCATTTGCCAAATCGGTACTTGCAGGATTTACCGTCGAGCGCGAGGAAAAGGACCGCGTGCTGGTAGATGCGACTGATTTTTTTCTAAAGGATGCGCACGGGGTAGCGGAAGTACTCAGACAAACCGGGCAGGGCAATTATCAGCCTGATCTCCGGCGGTCCGTGATTTATTTACCCAACACCCGAAATTTCCCGCAAAACACCGAATTTGAGGCGATGATTACTTTTGAAGGAATGCCTCAGGGGGGGTATATCAGAGAAGTAACCCCAACGGCTCAGGCAGTTACGGTTCAGCAGCATCATTCATTTGTGCAGCTACCCGACAAAGCCTACGAACCCAGGACTTACGATCCCCGCTCAGGTTACTATCCGGTTTCATGGTTTGACTATGCCACACCGATAGATGAGCCGCTGGAAAAATTGTTCATTACCCGGCACAGGCTCAAAAAGAAAGATCCGGCTGCAAGCGTAAGCGAACCTGAGGAGCCTATTATTTATTATGTGGACAGAGGCACGCCGGAACCTGTCAGGTCGGCATTGATTGAGGGAGCCATGTGGTGGAACCAGGCATTCGAAGCTGCAGGTTATCTCAATGCTTTCCGGGTGGAGGTTTTGCCCGTGGATGCTGACCCAATGGATGTGAGGTACAATATGATTCAATGGGTGCACCGCTCCACCCGGGGCTGGTCTTACGGAAATACCGTTACAGATCCCCGCACAGGAGAGATCATCAAAGGCCACGTTTCGCTGGGCTCGTTGCGCGTAAGGCAGGATTACCTCATTGCCCAGGGACTGTTACAACCATTTGAAACCGGTCAGGAACCCTCTTTGGGAATGAAACAAATGGCTTTGGCGAGGCTGAGGCAATTGTCAGCCCATGAAGTAGGGCATACCCTTGGACTTGCCCACAACTTTGCGGCAAGTACAAACCGCCGGGCTTCCGTGATGGATTACCCACACCCGTTGGTGAAAATCAACGATCTTGGCAATATGGATTTTACCGAAGTCTATGCCATCGGCATTGGTGCATGGGACAAACGAGCCATATTGTACGGCTATCAGGACATCCCTGCCGGGGATGATGAAGCAGAATTTTTGGAACACACCCTTGACGGCAACCAGTCGATGGGACTGCGGTATATCACTGATCAGGATTCCCGGTCTTATGGGAGCGCCCATCCCTATTCCCATTTGTGGGATAATGGACTAAATGCAGCCGCAGAACTTGATCGGGTCCTTCAGGTCAGGAAACTGGCTATGAGTAAGTTTGGCGAAGCCAATATCCCAGAGGGGACGCCTATGGCTATGCTGGAAGATGTATTGGTGCCACTGTATTTCTCCCATCGTTATCAGACAGAAGCAGCAGCAACGCTGGTCGGGGGAATGGATTACGCTTATGCAATCAGGGCAGAAAAAACTCCCGGCAACCAAATTGTATCTCCACAGGATCAGATGGCTGCTTTGAAAGCATTAATTTCCACACTCGACCCGTCTGTGCTGGCGATACCAGAAAATTTACTTACCATGATTCCGCCGCGCCCCCAGGGTTATGAGCGGGGAAGGGAACATTTCCACATACGCACAGGCTATACACTCGATCCGCTGAGTGCAGCTTCGGCAGCGGCAGATCATACATTGGCACTATTGCTGCACCCACAACGAGCAGCGCGACTGGTAGAGTTCCACGCCCGGGACAGCAAGTATCCGGGCTTAAGTACCGTGATTGACCAGGTAATTCAGGCAACATGGAAAAATTCGCCTGACAATACCTATCTGGCAGAAATCAACCGGGTAATCGAAAAACAAGTACTTTACCACCTGATGGATCTGGCGGCAGATACAAAGGCGGTGCCACAGGTAAGCGCCATTGCCATGCTGAAAATAGCGCAAATCGAAGACCTGATCAACAGCAGCCTTCCGACGGTCAAAAACGAAGACCGTCTGGCGCATTACAATATGTCTTTGATGGAAATTGAGCAGTTCCGGCACAGCCCGGAGAAGTTTCAGCTGCCGAAAGCGCCGGAACTGCCTGATGGATCACCGATTGGATGTGGAGAGTGATCAGACACCCAGCAACATACGGGACGGATCTTCCAGTCTTTCTTTGACACGGAAGAGGAAGCTTACCGCTTCTTTTCCGTCGATCAGGCGGTGATCATAAGAAAGCGCCACGTACATGATGGGGCGAATCACCACCTGGCCATTGATGGCCACGGGTCTTTCCACAATATTGTGCATACCGAGGATAGCCGCTTGCGGCGGGTTCAGGATCGGCGTTGAAAGCATCGAGCCAAATACCCCGCCGTTGGTAATGGTAAAAGTTCCACCCGTCATATCCTCAATGGAGATTTTATTCTCACGGGCTTTCAGTGCATAGTGAAGTACTGCCTGTTCAATTTGCACAAGGCTCATCAGATGCGCATCGCGAATGATAGGCACCACGAGTCCACGTTCTGTACTGACCGCAATTCCCACATCTGCGTAGTCGTGGAATACCAGTTCCTGGCCGTCTATCTGAGCATTTACGGCAGGGAACTCCATGAGCGCCATTGTTACGGCTTTGGTGAAAAAGGACATAAAGCCCAGGCCGACACCATGTACTTCCTTAAACTTGTCTTTATATTTTTTGCGTATTTCCATCAGCTCATACAGGTCCACTTCATTGAAAGTGGTGAGCATGGCAGTTTCATTTTTGACGGAAACGAGGCGTTCGGCGATTTTACGGCGAAGAGAAGACATTTTTTCTCTGCGCTCATTTCGGCCACCTCCATTACCCACGATTGGCATAGCGGGGATGGGCCGGGAATCTTTTTTCGGTTCTTCTTTTGCGGCAGGTTTTTCCGTTTTCTGAACCTGAGGCGTATTTTTCAGGTTGACGACATCAGCTTTGGTGATACGGCCATCGCGACCCGTTCCGTCTACCTGCTTAGGGTCAATCCCCTTTTCGTTCATCATTTTTTCTGCCGAAACTGAAGGGACTCCCTTTGCATAAGAATTTTCAGCGACAGGTTCTTTGGAGGCAGCCTGCTCTTTGACCGGCTCAGCGGCGGTTTCCTTTTTGGGTGCGGGCGCATCACCGGAAGGATTAATCCTTGCGATGACCTCGCCTACGGCGACGGTGGAACCAGCCTCTTTGAGGATTTCGATCGTGCCGGAGCTTTCGGCATTGACGGTAAGCGTAGCTTTATCGGAGTTGATCTCGGCGAGTTCGTCATCCATTTCGACGAAAGCGCCGTTTTCTACCAGCCAGCTTTCAATTTCTACTTCTGTAATCGATTCGCCCGGACTGGGGACTTTTACTTCTATGCTCATGATACTATTTTGCGTTTCGGGGTGCAGAACAACAGCAACACCTATTTCAGAATGCTTGTGCGAATTTAGGTATTTTTTCCTTCTTTTTCTCTCCTTCCATACTTTTTCCATCGCCACAATAATGCCAGAAGCATTCCGATGGAGTCAACCCCCACATCCGATACCTGTGCACCCCGGCCTTCGACAAAAGTCTGGTGATATTCGTCAGACGCTGCATAGGCAACACAAATGACCAGCGCCCAAAGCAGAGAGGCTGATTGGGGGGAATAGAAATACACCAGCCGGTGAACCAGAAGGTATAAAATAGCATACTCCGTGACATGCGCAGCTTTACGAATCAGATGCGGTATGCCCCATGCCTGCATTTTGACAGGATCCAATCCCAGGAAATGAAAAATCGCCAAAAACAGGTCGCTCAGCCCGTGCGATTCATCTTTCGTCTGATTGGACAGGGTAAAAATTATCGACATCCATACAAGCACAGGGAGCCAGTAGAAAAGCAGAGATTGGGTTTTGGAGGATTGAATCATCAATGATATTCGTCAGGATTCTTTAGCGGCAGCTTCCATCAGCCCCCGGATGTAGCCAACGGCAAATAGTTTGCCAAGTACACTGTAACCGGGATGCGCATTGCTGTCATTGGCCATCGTAGGTACATGGTCAGGGCGGATGGGGCCTTTAAAACCCACCTCAATATATGCTTTCATTGCCTCGTACATATCCGTTTTTCCATTGTCGTGAAAACATTCCGTAAAATTCGCCGGATCGCCCTGAACGTCGCGGAAATGTACAAAAAATATCTTCTCTCTTTTCCCAAAATACCGAATGGCGGCAGGAATGTCTTCTCCCATAGTCGCAAATGTACCCTGGCAAAAAGTGATGCCATTGCTGGGGCTGGGGTACAGATCGATCAACCGTTTGAAAGCATCGACAGAAGTCAGAATCCGCGATATCCCCCTTATTTTACTCACTGGAGGATCGTCGGGGTGCATGGCCAGTTTGACACCATTTTTTTCGGCTTCCGGCACGACTGCTTTGAGAAAATACTCAAGGTTTTTCCACATGGTCTCGTGAGAAAATTCGCCATATTCGGTCAATGGCTGATCCTTTACCGTTTCGTAATCAAAAGCCGTCATCAGGGCATCGCCGCGGCCTTTGCGCTCATTGTCAGTGCGGTGCCAGCTGATCACAGGCATCCAGTTGTAGCAAATGGTATCCACCCCCACTTTTGAGAGGTTTTGGATAAATGTGATAAAATTGGCGATCTCCTCATCTCTGCCAGGCAGCCCCAGTTTGGTTTTGTCGAGCGAAGGCGGACCTTCCAGTACACGAAACTGAAGACCTTCTTTGGCAAACCGGTCGCGGATGGCTGTCAGTACTTCGAGATCCCAGGGTTTTTTGCCAGGAAGTCCAGCCATAGTGGGATTAGCAGAAGTTACCGCACCCGTTACCCCCATCTGGCGGGAGTAAGCCATTTTGTTTTCTTCAAAACCAAAAAAGTAAGACATACAGAGCTGCATGAAGTCTTCTTTGATCGGTTTGGGTCGGGGTGGATGAATGGCAAACGAAGCAGGCGCAACCGTCGATAATGCCGCCAGCGAAGCACTTTTTTTAAGAAAATTTCTGCGGGAACGAGGCATAAGAAGCAAAATTTGAGGGTTGTGGGAGGAATAATGACTTTGGGAAGTTACAATTTTTCTTCGCAACTTATTCACGCTAACGACTTCCTTTCTACCTCAAAAATCCGAACCATGCCCGACACCCTGAACATCAACGTCAAGGCGAAAAAAGACCACACTTATGACGCCATCGTCATAGGTTCCGGCATCAGCGGCGGCTGGGCCGCCAAAGAGCTTTGCGAAAAAGGCCTCAAGACCCTCGTTCTGGAACGAGGCCGAAACGTCGAACACATCAAAGACTACCCCACCGCCAACAAAGAAGTCTGGGAATTTCCCTACCGCCTCCAAACTTTCGGGCAGGGACGCCGGTCTGAAGCCGATGCTCACTTTTTTGTGCAGCGGGAAGAACATCCCTACATCGAAGCGAAACCATTCAGCTGGACCCGAGGATATCAGGTCGGCGGCAAGTCACTGATGTGGGCACGGATGGTGCAGCGATGGAGCAACCTCGATTTTGAAGCCAATGCCAAAGATGGCAATGGTGTGGACTGGCCCATCCGGTATGAAGATATTGCTCCCTGGTATTCGCATGTGGAAAAGTTTATCGGGGTAAGTGGAAGCAAAGAAAATCTGCCCCAACTCCCCGACGGAGAGTTTTTGCCCGCCATGGAGCTCAACTGTCTGGAAAAACATATTAAATCGCAGGTAGAGACCGCATTTCCCGGAAGAAAACTTATCATGTCCCGCCAGGCAAACCTTACCCAGCCCCACAACGGGCGGGGACAATGTATGTACAGAAACCGCTGCTCCCGTGGGTGCCCTTACGGCGGGTATTTCAGCAGCAACTCTTCCACTCTGCCGGCAGCTATAGCTACGGGAAATCTGACGGTAAGGCCTTTTTCCGTCGTGCATTCCATCATCTACGATGAGGCGACACAAAAGGCCTCCGGGGTCAGAGTCATCGACAGCGAAACGATGGAATCGGTGGAGTTTTTTGCGAAAATTATCTTTGTCAATGCCAGTACGCTGAACACTACGCTTATTCTGCTCAATTCAATCTCCGCCCGCTTTCCCAACGGAATCGGCAATGACAGCGGCGTATTGGGCCATTATCTCATGGATCACAACTACCGGGGTAAACTCAGCGCGTCTTATGATGGAATGTTGGACAAATACTACTTTGGCCGAAGACCTGCGGCGGGTTATATTCCCCGATACCGCAATTTTGCCAATGACAAACAGGACAGCTATCTGCGTGGTTATGCCTATTCCATTGGCGCTTCCCGAGGCCGGGGAAACCTCACCGAAAATGATCCCAAAATCGGGGCGATGTTTAAGGAAAAACTGACGGAAGTGGGGCCATGGAGTATATGGATGACCGGAATGGGCGAACATCTACCCCACTACGACAACTACGTAAAACTCAGTGCAGACCAGACCGACAAATGGGGAATTCCGCAACTAGAGATTTCGTGCGAATACAGGGAGAATGAAGAAAACATGCTGAAAGCCATTCTGGACGATGGTGCAGATATGCTCGAAGCTGCAGGAATGAAGGATATTGTAAAAACCGATACGAAAGGCGCACCGGGAAGAGGTATTCATGAAATGGGAACCGCTCGTATGGGGAAAGATCCAAAAACCTCCATTCTCAACGGATTTAACCAGATGCATGCAGTAAAAAATGTGTTTGTCTCCGACGGAGCCAGCATGACTTCCTCCGCCTGCCAGAACCCGTCCATCACCTATATGGCCCTCACTGCACGGGCGGTAGACTATGCAGTAAAAGAATTAAACAAACAAAATATCTGACCCTTTCACCCTCCAAATATGAACAGACGAGAAGCCATATCTACCGTAGCCCTCATCATGGGTGGAACTGTCATCGGCGCACAGGCATTCCTTTCAGGATGTATGCCAGGCGAACCCGCTTATCAGGGACTCCTTACGCCCAATGATTATGAGCGGTTGATGGACGAACTGGCGGAGACCATTTTGCCCACAACAGAAACCTCTCCCGGCGCTAAGGCAGCGAAAACCGGCAGATTTATGAATGTCGTTGTAACTGAGTGTTATGATGAGAAACAGCAAAAGATTTTTATGGATGGTATCCTTAAGCTGGAGGAAACGTCCAGCAGTCTTTTTGGAAAAAGTTTCTTAAAAATCACCCCGGAACAAAGGCATGAATTATTGCTACGCCTGGAAGCGGAAAATAAAGACTACGACAGCAAAAAAGGACCGGACGACCCGGAAGCTCACTATTACAAAATGATGAAACAGCTTTCCCTCCTGGGATTTCTGACTTCGGAAATTGGCTCTACCCAGGCCATGCGGTATTCGGCAGTGCCGGGGCGGTTTGATCCGTGCATTCCTTATGCGCCGGGAGAGAAAGCTTTTTCGGGGTAATTATTTCGGAATTACAATCAGGAGATGAAGTTCTGAGAGACATATATGTCTGCGAAGAGTAATCTCCGATCAACATCTCGAAGGTTCACGCAGAGTACGCAAAGGAATCGCAGAGTTTCGCAAAGGCATCTGCGTTCCTCTGCGTGGTACTCTGCGTAATCTGCGTTCAAAAGCAGGGAAATGATCTCCGATCAACATCTCGAAGGTTCACGCAGAGTACGCAAAGGAATCGCAGAGTTTCGCAAAGGCATCTGCGTTTCTCAGCGTGGTAATCTGCGTTCAAAAGCAGGGGATGATCTCCGATCAACATCTCGAAGGTTCACGCAGAGTACGCAAAGGGTGCTGTAGTCTCTGCGTTCCTCTGCGTGGTAATCTGCGTTAATCTGCGTTCAAAAGCAGGGGATGATCTCCGATCAACATCGTGAGGGTTCACGCAGCGGGGATTTATTATTCCGTTATTTTTTGATTCCTTTCCCGGTTGCAGCCCAGTAGATCGCGCCGTACAGGTGGTCGGTGAAGACATCGTCGCTGAAGGTAGCGGGAACATGTCCCAATGCGGTATAAAATGCCCTTCCGCCATCGTAGAGGTGATACCATGAGACAGGATGTACGCCCATAGGTTTGCCTACTTTTTCGCCCCACTTTACATTGGGGTCGTAAGTGGTTTCATCCAGGGTAATGAGGCTGTGCAGGTCATCGATTTTGGGAGGAGTAAATTCATACCATTCGTCCGTCCAAAGGAGGCGTTTGGGCATTCTCTCCAGGCCGGGGAAATTGCTGTCCACCACATCGATCATCGCAGTCTGAATCTGCGGGTGAATATGAAACATTCGTCCAACCATCTTTGTGTACCATTCCCAGTCATATTCGGTATCAGAAGCACTGTGAATACCGACAAAACCTTTCCCGGACTGGATAAATTTTTCCATTGCTTTCTGCTGGTTTTCATCAAAAATATCACCGGTCGTATTGAGGAAAA
The DNA here is from genome assembly GCA_041391665.1 of Bacteroidia bacterium. Taxonomy (NCBI): domain Bacteria; kingdom Pseudomonadati; phylum Bacteroidota; class Bacteroidia; species Bacteroidia bacterium. The sequence goes on from JAWKNO010000003.1 coordinate 1,738,688, forward strand.
TGACGACTTGATATTTTTCCAGATTCTGGTCATTGAATACGGAGGCATTTTCCTGCCAGTCAACGGCAAACATGTGGCGCTCGGCCAGTTTTTTGATGGCTGTTACACCAGCGAGAATAGATTCATGGTGAAAACCTGCGGTTTTGGTATACAGGAGGGCGCGAAACTGCATATTCTGTGCATAAGACTGAGCAGAAAAAAGCAGAACAACTACGAGCGTAGCCAGTAAACTTTTGAGGATTTTCATAAGTGATTTTTGAGGAGATTTAAAATATTAATAGTTAATCAACCAAAGCAAAAGCTTTGGACATAGCCTGATAATTGACTTTCAGCGCTTCCTGGTCATCCATATCGCGAAGCGGCTGGTTAAAGGGTTCTGACCTCACCGGACCATCGTATCCGATTTGTACCAATGCACCCAGAAAAGCTTTTAAATCAATAACACCTGTGGCACAGGGCAATTCGCGGGTGCCATCAATTTGAGCTTCACGGGAGAGATCGGCTCTTGCGTCATTGATATCACAGGTGATAATATCGCTTTTGTCGAGGGCGAGGATATCTTCGGCAGTATCCTCAGCGCAATACCAGTGGAAACTGTCCAGTACGAGTCCGACATTGGGTTCGCCGATAGCGGCAATCAGTTCGCGGGCCTCCGCCATTGTGCGCATAAAAGGATATTTGCGGCGAAGCATAGAAGATTTGGGCCCGACGTATTCCAGTCCAAGGCGAATGCCGTGATAGCCCAATACTTTAGCGCAGGCGCGGAGGCGGTCGGCGTGTTGTTTAAAATTGGCGGAATAAGTCAGGTCGGAATGTGCATTCGATATCCAGGTATTCATCCGCGTTGCACCCGCTTTTTCCAGAATTTTTGCATACTCGGGGAGTTGGGAAAGCCCTTCTTTGAAGGTCTTTTCATCCTTGCGGAAATCGACGGTGATATTGGTCGAATCCCAGGAAATGCCTTTGGCCTTCATTTGTCCGAGAAAATCTTTCATTTCCGTTTCAGAAAAAGCCATCAATTGATCAGGCATAGGAGACATTGACTGATAGCCATGCTGAATCGCCATTTGCAGCAATTCTTTCTGGTTGGCTTTGACGCCGATGTTTCCGGGGTTGATACAAAGGGTAAATTTTCGTTCTGATATATTTTGCCCAAAAACAGGGGACAAAACAGCCGGAACAAATACAGAGGCCGCCGCCAGAGAGGAAGTCTGGAGGAAGTTTCTTCGCGAGGGAGAGTAGTTGTGTGACATAATTTTCAGGTTTAACTGAGTTCATCTTCAATATGCGCACGAATAATTTCTTCCATACTATTATCAGCGGCGAAACCCATAGTTTTTGCCCTTTGGGCATCGTAGTCGTGGAGCCATCCAGAGACAATTTTTTCGATCATCGGGTCGGGTTTCCATTCGATAAGACTGACAGTTTCTTTACCTGCGACCTTTTCGAGCGCGTCCACCATTTCCCGGATACTTGCGGAAATACCGGGGAGTGTGAGCATGCGGTTCCAGCCCCAGGTGGAGGCAGGTAGTTCCATCGCTTTGATGAGCGCTTCGATTACCCTTCGGGGCGAAAGGATATACATACGGTTTTGGGGATCTACCGGGCAAATAGCTTTTTGGCCTGTCAGCGGTTCGCGGATAATCGAACTGGCAAAAGTAGAGGCAGCGCGGTTGGGTTTACCGGGTCTGACCATAATGGTAGGCAGGCGGAGGGAGCGTCCGTCGATAAACCCTTTGCGACTGTACTCATTGACGAGGAGTTCGCCGATGGTTTTTTGCGTGCCGTATGATATGGTAGGTGTGATAATCATATTGTCCTGCCCAACTTCGGGAAGATCGCCCCCATAGATACCCACAGAGCTGGAGAAAACCATCATGGGCTGTGTGCCCAGGTTGCGGCAGGCTTCGAGGAGGTAGCGGGTACCATCCACGTTGACGGCCATACCGAGGTCGAAGTTTTCTTCGGCGTTGGCGCTGACAATGGCAGCGAGGTGAAATACTACAGCAGTATCGGGATTGACAAGCGAAGATACGGTGGCAGGATCGGAGATATTGCCCGTTTTGATGACCATACGCGGATCGTCGGGCAGTCCTTCAGGCGCGGCAATATCAAAGAGGATGAGGCGGTCGAAACGTTTTTTTTCGTTGCCATTGAGGGAAACAGTACCCGTTTCCAGTAATTTTCGGGCCAGTTTTTTACCAATAAAGCCAGCGGCACCGGTGATAAGAATTTCCATTGCAGAGGGGTTTGGGATAAGGGATCAGTGAATGGGAAATATATACACAGATTGTGGAAATTGGAAATCTTACGGGGCGGGAAATACGTTTACTCGGCCAGCAACCGATCAGATTTCTGGCCATACAGAAGCACTTTTGTATTTTCTACATCTTCGATGAAGTAGGGATTTTTCAAACTGGGATAGTGGACAAGGTCAATTTTTTTACTAAAAATCTGAAAAAGTTCAACAAAAAAACTATCCCAATTGGCCAGATATTCATCATCTGTGATGTCAGATTCATCCAACTCATACAGCAAATCCACATCTGAATCCGGACCAAAGGCATCAGACAGGACAGAGCCAAAGGCCCACAGTCGCTTTACCTTATGCCTGCGGCAAAGGTCCTGGATTTTGAGAAGGTTTTTCTTCAAAATCTCCGGCAATATCTGGGAAGACTGCTCCATGCCTCAATTTACGGAAATTTTGGGAAATCTCAGCTTATGATCGTATCATGAAATAACTTTAGGTAGCGCCTCATTGCCTACAATACTGACTAATTATGAAAGATACGCTGCTCGGCAAGTATGTCTCTGCTTTGGATCAGAAGGAACGAAAGGAATTTGCACTTTACCTGAAAAGTTATTTCAAAGGAGAAAAAACCATCCCTGTCAGACTGTTTTATATTCTGGAAAAATATCAGGCACTGGAGTGGCAGCCCGAACAAATCTGGGAAAAACTCATAAAAACAACTCCCTTTAATAAGAAGCTTTTCAATGGCTATCTCAGTGATCTTCTTCTCCGGCTCAAAGAATTTCTCCGCAATCAGCGATTAAATCAAAATCCCGATATTAAAGCAATTCTGGAACTTCAGTCTGTAAACCGGACCGAACTTTCTGATGAGTTTGATAAGGTTTGGAAGGCAAAGATCCTCCCTCTAGAAAAAACCAAAGTTGCTTCGCCCGAACAGATCCACTTTTTATTTGAAGCGTGGAAAGAGAAACACAATCACTCCATGCGGCAGAAAAATCCCAAATACAGGAGTCATGTCAGGGAAATCAATCAAAAATTTGACCACTACTGGATACTTCAAAAGATCATTTTTGCGTGTATCAATCATTCGACCAACAGCAACTTCCCGGCAGAAAAGCAGATACAAACAAGGTTTATCGAAGAGTTGATAGCCATTTGGGACAAGTCTGATATCCGAAAGGAAATCCCCTTATATGGCATCTACCGGGACCTGTATGAGATTCAAACGAGTGATTCTCTGCTCAATCTGGATGAAGCGATTTCCAACCTGGAAAAACTGGCGCCAAAGCTTCCTGCTGCGGACTCGACATTACTGTTCAGCCTGTTTTTCAATACGATAACCACGCTGCACAATAAAACTACAGATACCCAACGGTCTTTTCAGGCTTTTATGAAGTTGTATGCGATTGGCATTAAACACAAATTTCTTTTTTCGCAGGGATATCTTCACGAAACCCATTATTATTCTATCATCCTGGGCTGTCTGAAAGAGAAAAAATACGAAGAGGCTCATCATTATCTGACTACGTGGAAGACGCTGTTACTTCCAGACCTTCGGGAAGATATGTTTAGCCTGATGAAGGTTATCTATCATTTTTTCATCGGAGATTATCCGCTAGTATTAAAGCTTGGCAGACAGGTAAAGATTATGCATCCATTTTATGAGGTTCAGTTGCGGATATATGTGATAAAAGCCACCTATGAATGCAACTATACCCCCGAAGATATATCTGAATGGATGAAAGACAGAAAGGTCTTAATACAAAATTGCAAATCTCTTGCGGGGTTTATACGCACCCACGAAAATCTTCCGGAGCTACACAAAGAACTTTTCCAAAATACAGTGAAGGTCATATTAAAACTGCTTCAGGCCAAAACTGCCCGCGCACTAAAAACCCTGCAGAGTTATATTGAAAACGGAGCAAAAATGGACGAAAAGTTGTGGATACTGGAGAAAATCCGGATGCGGTTGGAGAGGGAGTTTGGCGAATTGCAGGGGATTCAATAGGAAATAGTCGTTTCTGTCCAATAGCATGGGCACAAAACCACCAATTGATCTAAAACAGCTGATTATCAACACCTTGCATACATACTTATTTTACAAATAAGTAGATCAGGCAGCTTGGGGTCTTATTTCTCTGGTAAATCAAGACCAGGAACTTCTTTTTCCGAGGGGATTTTAGCCAAAATTTTTCTCAAAATCGCATTGCCTGCCTCCACCAAAGACGGTAACATTGTCTTATCAACATGGAAATACAAGGTGTTGTTACTATCAACTCTGCCGGTAAACACACACTTTTGCTTTATATAGAATAAACCGGCTTTCATAAAATCGATGACTCAACACATCCTGAATATCTGTAAAATTTACAGCAGGATACACTTGTGCATACCCGTAAAAACTTTACCAGAGAATAAGTGGCACAACGCCGGCGACTCCTGACAGGGATTAATCGTCGGCGGCCGCTTTTTTTTTGGGGGTGGGTAGTGCCGGCCCGTCGACAGACTTCGCAATATGTATGTGCTGTACATGGTTTTATAACAAAAAAAAAGCCTCACTTTTGTGAAGCTTCTGGCAGAGAGAGGGGGATTCGAATGCCGCAGGCACTTTCAGCCCCCGATACCCTTGGGAAGTATGACCGAACTTTCCGCCTAAATGATTTTCTGCGCCTTCAGCCAGCCCCATCCCGCTGGACTCTTGAAAAATTTCTCCCGCTTCATAGCCTCTGCACGTGTCTTGAATGTCTCAAAATAAATCAGCTCCCACGGACCACGGTTTTTGGTAGATTTTTCTTTCCCGGACTGGTGCTGCGCAAGACGAACTTCCAGGTTATTCGTCTGCCCGTAATAGTGCCGGCCCGTCGACAGACTTCGCAATATGTATGTGCTGTACATGGTTTTATAACAAAAAAAAAGCCTCACTTTCGTGAAGCTTCTGGCAGAGAGAGGGGGATTCGAACCCCCGATACCCTTTTGGAGTATACTCACTTTCCAGGCGAGCCCGTTCGACCACTCCGGCATCTCTCTTTATATGGGATGCAAAGTTAAGTGTTTCCCTATCATTTCCCAAAGTGAATTGCAAAATTGTTTTTAGCTGCCCTGCTGTAAGACAACCTGCCTGCTCATGATCTTTGAGAAAAACTCATTACAATAGGATCAGCCAAATAATGAACTCAGCTTCATCGCGACGCTTAAATCACCGTCAATCTTCAGTTTGCCACTCATAAAAGCTCCCATCGGATTCAAACTACCCGAAAGCAGGTCATTAAAGTCATCAAAAGCAACATTCACCGTACAATCCGCTTGCTTATCTTCATTGGAAACTACATTCGGATCGGATGATCCGTCAAGATAAACAACGCCTTCACCTCCTTTAAAAGAGAATTTGATTGTAGAACCAATGCTATCTGCTGCTGCTGCCAGCTTGGCAACTTTGGCTGTCGTATCTGCTAATGTCATATGCTTAAATTTATTTCAAATCATTTGATCAGACAAATCTAATGAACAATCAATATAAAGGAAATGGAAAATATAACTTTTCCCATATTTTCCTTTCAGGTTATCTTTTTTGTCTGAAAGTCTTATCCAATTATCTTTGCAATAAGTAAACAGGCTGAAAATTATCATGAAAAGACTTGTCGTTTTATCGGGTGCAGGAATCAGCGCCGAAAGTGGCCTCAAAACCTTTCGAGGCTCTGACGGATTATGGGAAGGGCATAATATCATGGACGTGGCTTCTCCTATTGGTTTTAAGCGAAATCCTGAACTCGTATTAAAATTTTACAATGAACGCCGCGCCCAGGCACGGCTCGCTCAACCCAACGCAGGCCATCTCGCGCTGGCTGAACTGCAAGATTCTTTTGAGGTAATCATTATTACCCAAAATGTAGATGACCTGCATGAAAAAGCTGGCTCTGCCGCTGTGCTCCACCTCCACGGTGAACTCAACAAGGTGAGAAGTATAACGGATCCCTCCTATATCGTCAAAACCGATGGCGATATACATCTGGGAGACAAAGCGCCCGACGGTGGACAACTCCGCCCACATATCGTCTGGTTTGGAGAGGAAGTACCGCAAATTGTTCCAGCTTCAAAAATTATGTCCGGTGCAGACATTGTTGCCGTCATCGGCACTTCTCTCGTCGTATATCCTGCTGCAGGTCTGCTTGAATTTGCCCCGGAATTTGCGCCAATCTTTGTCATCGACCCCCACAAACCCGAAATCCCCAACTCCAACCGTGTGTTTTTTATTCAGGAACCCGGCTCAACGGGCGTACCCCGCCTCGCACAAATCCTGAAAGAACAGTTTCTCTGACGTTGGTTTATAGCAAAATCCGGTATTGTACTACCGGAAACAAACCAATCTGATAGGTAGTTTTGATAGAATCAGAAGCCGGATCATAGTCCTGGGAAAATACGTTTTTGTGGTTGGTGACATTCTGAAGGTCCACGGACCATTCCTGCAGAAATTTTTTCCCATTGAGCCGGAAAGTAGTTTTCAAATCTGCCCGAATATAAGCGGGATACTGCTCTGTCCAGGGATTGTCTGTATTTCTTACGGTTTCGCCCCGTAAACGCGACCCGGCCAGGTCAATCGCCGAAAATCTTTTTCCTCCAGCCGTTGTGATTTTTCCGTCAATGGAAAGGCTGTTCCTCCCCAGCTTAAATTCTTTCCCGCCTAACAGGTTAAATATGTAATTCCCGTTGAATGCGGTATTCCTCTCCACCCCATCACTTCCTGTATATTTGGAATCAAACAGCGAGGTAGTAAACAGAAAATAATATCCTTCGCTAAAAAACTTTTCTACCGTCATCTCCAGTCCGTAATTTCTTCCCGTACCCTCATTTACCAGACTATCTACAGTAGGAAATGCAAAATCTGCTCCTGCATTCAACAGCGAAAAGGGGGTATTGCGCGTTTCCACAGGCGCATTTGCCAGCCACTGATAATAGGTCTCTGCTTTTAACCGGAGATTTTGGTTTATACTCCAGTCGTACCCTGCTACCAGCTGCATACTTCGGGTAAATCCGAGGTTTTTATTTGTCTGTACAATTGCTCCGCCCGGCAATGTTGTTTCGATAAAATACATCTGAATCGGCTGCATCTGATTGTGAAGACCGGCACCAAAACTAAGGGAATGTTTGGGGCTAAATTGATATTTGAGCCCGGCCCGGGGCTCGATTGCCTGAGACTGGTTGAGAAAAAATTGTTGGAAATGGATGCCTGCATTGAAGGTCAGTTGATCTGAAAAACGGTGCTGCCACTGCGAATATGCCTGAAGCAGGGCCGTCTGGTCACTGCTGTTGTGAATGATCCGGTACTCTCCTGTATTGCGCCTTACGCTGTCAATCAGGCTATAATTGACCAGATCAAAAATAACTCCGGCACGAAGGTGATTCCGGGCATTAAATTTTTTGTTAAACTGGTAATTGGCGGAATATTTTATCTGATTGAAAGACCGCGCATAAAAGCGGTAAGGGGTTTCCGTAGAATCCAAAAACCGGTCAATCTCCACCCCGTCGCCTGTACCCGAAACGGCAAGGACGAGTTTTCCATAAGCGGTAGGGCTGAAAAGATAAGTATGGGATAATCCGATGACTCCGGCTCGTGCTTTATTGTATAAATCCTCCCCACCACCATTAAAAATATTCCCTTCAGACTCGCTGTCGAGAAAATTGATAGCACTTTTCCCCCCCAGACCAAACAGCACCCACCTCCCGGCTTTGTCTGTAGGAAGATGAATTTTAAAAGTCAGATCCTGATATTCGGGAACAGCACTTCCTGTACCAAAATTTATTCCCAAAGCCTTAAAAACCCCAAGTGTCGAATAGCGGTAATTGGCGATATAGGAGGCTTTACTTTTGGATGAAAACGGGCCCTCCATTCCTATTTCGACCCCATTAAACCCGATTTGCCCCATAAATTCGCGCTTTTCATTGTTGCCATTGCGGAGGTTGAGGTCAAATACGCCCGCGAGTGCATTGCCATATTCGGCGGGAAAAGCCGAAGTCATAAAATCGGCGTCGCTGAGGTTGTTGTTGTTGACCATACTTACGGGGCCACCGGTTGTTCCCAATGCGCCAAAGTGATTGGGGTTGGGAATATCAATGCCTTCCATTCGCCAGAGAACGCCTGTAGGAGAATTGCCACGAATGATAATATCATTTCGATTATCGGAAACATTGCTCACACCCGCAAAGTTTTGTGCGATACGGGCCGGGTCATTGCGGCTGCCTGCAAAACGAAGCGCTTCCTCCACACTGAAAGTGCGGGCACTCACGGTTGCCAGTTCGTTGAGGGGTTTTTCTTTATCGCCTTTGGAGGTGATGACTACTTCATCTACAGTGTTGACTTTCTCCTCCATTTCCACATTTACGATGAGTTCCTGCGCAATATTGACGATGAGGTTGGCGCGGGTTACAGGATGATACCCCACATAACTCACCTGAATTGTCTGCCGGCCCAATGGAACATTTTCTATACGGAAAGCGCCGCTTTCGTCGGTAAGCGCTCCACGGAGCGGTTCTGATTCCATTAAAATCACTCTGGCATTGACAAGCGGCGCCAGTGTTTGTTTGTCGGTAACAGTACCCCGAATGGTTTGCTGGGAAAATAAAGGATGAATGCCTGAAATGAGGGCAAAAAGTATAAGAATTCTGAATCTCATGTTTCTCGGTTTACCCAACAGAACATAGTTCATGGCAAAAACGTTGCGCAGAGTTGTACTATATTCTGCGAAAAAGCCAAAACAACAGGCGAAACTCAAAACCTCAAAAACCTATAGAAAACTGATAGAGGAAACCGCGTACCGTGCGTTCGCGTACCGTGCGTACAGGCTCACCATTCCACCCCCACCAGTCTACCAGTGTTTCTGTTAATTGCTGGGATTTATAGCCCAGGCTAAAAGTCCATTCGACCCGGGTACGGGTATGAATTTTGAAACCCAGACCTGCGTGGTAAAGAAGCCCTCCTTCAAAATTCTCTGTAGCCCAGGTATTGGCTGCGCCATAACCATAACCAACCTGCGCAAGATAAAAAGGTGTCTGTCGGCGGTGGAGAAAATCACCGGTTACCTCTGCCATTATCGGTATAATTATCCCGGTTTGATATTCGTCGATACCCGTACCCAGTCCAACGCCCAGATATTGATTAAACCGATAACCTGCACGGTAATAAAAAGAAAAATCCAGTTGGTTTTGCGTCCATCTCCCTTCGTTGATGATATAACCTGTGGTTACAAAATTATACAACCCACGGTCCCGGTACTGGATGCCTGCACGTTTGCGATTGACTCTCCGGATGATCTGGGCGTACTGTGTGGGTTCACTGGTGATTTTTTCAATTTCATCTTGCTGGTAGACCAGGATACTACCCCCAACCAGTTCGATTTTGACATATTCTCCCGGTATCTGCTCAAGGATCCAACCACGGATTTCACTGCCATTTTTCAGATAAATGACATTTTCCATATGGTAAGACTGCGCTTTCACCTCCGAAAATGGGGTAAGCACGATCAGGACAAAAACCAATTTGAAAAGAAACGATACGATATTTTTCATAAGGCTGTAATTCTTCATTGAATTCAGTTTCTGGACAAACAATTTCATCAGAATCCCCAGGTGATTTGCCACACAATTTTCTGATACAGGGTAGTTCCTTTGACAATCGGAGCATCAACTACATTAGGTGCGCCATTATTCCAGTCCCAGGTTCGCCATATAATGTCCCAGTCTTCAAATTCCATATAAGTGTGTTGGAATTTATATCCGATAGTAAAAAACCATTCATTGCGGGAGCGGGTATTGAGTTTGACGCCAAGTCCGGCATGGCCCATTAACCCTCCTTCAAAGACCCGGGTACCCCAGTTGGGGAAAGTCCCTCTGCCATATCCTGCATTTACAAAATAGTGGGGAGAGACTCGTTTTTCAAACAATTCGCCGTGAACATCCAGGAAAAAAGGTGTAACTGTACCCCGGCCATACACATCAATACCAGTACCTACCCCCACATTCAGCAGCCGGTGAAAATGGTAACCTGTACGGATTTGGATGGTAGGCACCCCTTCGGGTCCCCATCGGCCACTGCTAAACCCCATTCCAAAGGAAAGCATACCATAAAGTCGATGATCGCGAAAAGTTATGGGGCGGTAGATATTTCTAAGTTTGAGTTTGACATAGGTATATTTGGCCGGTTCACGGGTGATTTTTTCAATTTCATCTGAAGAGTAAGACAGGGTAGTCCCGCCAATAAGATCGATGGTAACCATTCCACCGACTACCTGCCCGGAAATCTGTCCTCGGATAATGCTCCCGTTTTTCAGGTAAATCACATCCTCTTCATAAAATCGCTGGGCACTGACAGGAGAGATAACTCCTGCAAGTAATACCACCATCAGAAAAAGATATCGGAAACAGAGGAATTGATTCATATCGTTTTAGTTAGAGATAGCGTCAGACAAACATAACAGAATAACAGAAGTCTTGCTGAGGTAAAAAAAATACCATTTTTTAGGCGAACTGAAAATGTTTACTTTGGGAATAATAAAGAATTTCTAATGATTTGGCAGCGTTTTCATTTCAACAGACGTCTGCTTAATCAAAATCGCTGCTTACAATTTATCCAATTAATTTTTAACCTATGACAATCAGCACGAACATTATGAGAGCCTTCACAGCATTAGTATTGCTGGCGTCTCTCTCCCTTCAGGGATGTATCAAAGACAAGTGTGATCTCGAATACACCTACAGCAAATACTCCCCCGTGTACATGTCTCCTGAAGCCTTCAGAAATGCTGTTTCTGTTGAAGCCCCCCATGCAGTACAAAACCCCGGAAAAATTTACGTTAAGGACAACTACCTGTTTGTATCCGAAGTCGCAAAAGGTGTACATATCTTTGACAACAAAAACCCTGAAAGCCCCGTTGCACTCGCCTTTATCAATGTTCCCGGCAACTACGACATCGCTTTCAATTGCGACAAACTATATGTAGACTCCAGTACAGATTTGCTGGTATTTGACATGAACAATCCCGCACAACCCCAACTGATCAATCGCATCGAAAACGCGCTGCCTCATATCGTTTTCTACCGCGGTTATACAGCCGATGCCAATAAAGGCGTAGTGGTCGAGTGGATTCAGGAAGTGGTTACAGAAAAGTACAACTGCGAAACCGGTGTACCCCCAATCTGGGAAGACAATCAGGCGAATGCCTCCACTATCGCTTCGATGAACGGTTCGACCTCCCGCACCATTAATCCTGCTACACCTGGTAAAGGCGGCTCTATGTCCCGCTTTGCGGTGAAAGATGACTACATGTATGTTGTTACCCCTACCCAGATGGTTGTATACAATGCATCTGTATGTGAAAGTCCTTCACGGATGAATACCCTTGACCTGGAAAATCTCTGGGGGGGTGAAGCCGAAATGATTTTCAGTATGGATAATCTTCTGATGATCGGATCTACCAACAGTATGATGATTTATGACGCTGCTGATCCGGTAAGGCCTAATTACCTCTCCAACTTTCAGCACGTAACAGCGTGTGATCCTGTAACTGCGAAAGACGGATATGCCTATGTCACCCTCCGTGGAGGCGATGACAATCCTTGTGGTGATGGATTTGCCAACCAGCTGGATGTGGTGAATATCTCTGAGCCAAGATTGCCATTTTTGGTACAATCTTTCCCGATGACAGCACCTGCAGGACTTGGACTTGATGGGGACATGCTGTTTATCGCAGACGGAGCATCCGGCCTCAGAGTATTTGATGCCTCCAATCCTGAAAAAGTAGGCAACAACCAACTGGCCAATTTCCCTTCAATGGAAGGATATGACGTAATCCCCAATGAAGGTGTACTGATCATGGTGGGTAAAGATGGAATCGCCCAGTATGATTATGCTGATCCTAAAAACATCAAACTACTCAGCACAATTGCTGTAGTACGCTAGCAATACTATTTTCTTTGCTAAACCGTCGGCGGCATGGTCTCCGACGGTTTTTTTTTGCCCCAGGTGTCCAATACGGCAATCACACCAAAATACACAGCAGCAGCAATCGCAACCCATTCTCCGACTACAGATCGATCGGGATAGGCATATAAAATGATGCCTCCGGAGACAAACCACGCCACGGAAACCAACAGATGCAGGAAAAAATATTTACGACTACGGCTGGGATAAGCAAATTTGATGGGAACAAAATGCAGAATCCCGAAAAATATTACCATCCCCGTTGTCAGTGCAGGATGATTGTGGAAGACAAAAAATGCGTAAAAAACTACCGCATTCCATAAAACCGGAAATCCCACAAAATACTGGTTGTCGGCAACCATCCCCTCTTTTCCGTAGTAAATGGCCGATACAATCAAAATAATCGCCAGGCACGGGTACATCCAATTTGCCGGTACCATTTCAGCCTGATAAAAGAAGTAGGCAGGAATAATCGCATACGTCGCAAAGTCAATCACAAAATCAATACTTTTGCCATCCATATAGGGCAAAACATTCTTTACATTAAATTTACGGGCAAATGTACCGTCAACGCCATCGATGATAAAACAAAGAAAAAGCCATGCATACGCTTCCTGCCAGTTTTTTTCACCGGTTGCAATTAGTGCCATAAACCCCGAAACGAGCCCCAGAGATGTGAAAATATGCACACCCCAGGCGATTATTTTTTTAAATGTGTCTGACAATTTGTAAGCCTTGTGCAGGCAAGTTACAAAAAACCGAAATATTTATGCCAACTCAGTATTTTAAGAGAAAATGGATTATTGGAATTGCCGTGATCATCTGCGCAGGTGTGGGAGTGGCGACTTATTTCAGGGCCAATTTTAACTGGCTGGGGCTGGTAGTAGTAATGATTTTTTACTTCCTGATTTTTGCAGTCGGAATATGGGCAGGAAAAGAAAAACCCGGCGACGGCCCCGATTCATTTTTGCTGGCGGGCCGGAAACTTCCCCTTTGGGTCGCCATCATGACTATGGCTGCCACCTGGATTGACGGAGGTTATATCAACGGAACTGCTGAGTATGCAGCGGTAAACGGGCTGGTTTGGGTGCAGGCACCCTGGGGATATGCGATGAGTCTGATCATCGGCGGAATATTTTTTGCCAGAAAGATGCGGAGGTTTCAGTTCCAGACCATGCTTGACCCGCTAAGTCAGCGGTATGGCACCAAAGCCACGGCGCTGTTTTTTCTCCCCGCCGTCTCTGGCGAAATTTTCTGGACAGCCGCCATTCTCACGGCATTAGGCACAACGTTCTCTATTATTCTGGGGTTAAGTATAGAGGTATCGATCATCGTTTCGGCGGCGGTGGCGATTATTTATACCACCCTTGGCGGTTTGCGCTCTGTAGCATATACCGATGTCTTACAGCTTTTTATGCTGATTGTGGGGCTTTTTGTAGTATTACCGGTGATCATTCTTCACGCGGGAGGGATGGAAACCCTTTGGGAAACATACCTGGCCAAACACGGTGCCGCCGCCTATCCGATTCCAGATCATGCCAGTATGGGCAACTACTACTGGAACTGGTGGGATTTTGCCTTGCTGCTGATGTTGGGAGGAATCCCCTGGCAGGTTTATTTTCAACGGGTACTCGCTACAAAAAGCGAATCTGCAGCTATGTGGCTGTCTATTCTGGCTGGGGCAATTTGTCTCATTGTCGCTGTTCCCGCAGCAATTATTGGTATGATCGGCGGCACGACAGACTGGGCTGCGCTGGGGCTTTCCGGCCCGGAAAGCGGAGCGGCAACCCTGCCTTACGTATTCCAAAATCTGACGACACCGATCATGGCACTGGTTGGTCTTGCCACCGTTGCTGCAGCGGTAATGTCTTCGATTGATTCATCGATTCTCTCGGCGAGCTCACTGGCCGCCTGGAATGTTTACAAACCGCTGATCAAACCCGATCTTTCAGCCGTTGATCTGAAAAAAATCATTCGCCGCACGATCTATATTGTCGGGGTATCTGCAACCATACTTTCACTGAAAGTGGACTCTGTCTATGCCTTATGGTCGCTTTGCAGCGATTTTGTGTATTGTCTCTTGTTTCCGGCGCTGGTATGCGCCATGTTTGATCCCAAAGCCAATACCCCGGGTGCTGTAGCCGGATTTGCTGTCGCAGCATTTTTAAGATTTGGCGGAGGGGATCCCACACTTGGGTTACCCGTGATTTTACCTTACCCCATGATCGAAGATGGAATGGTTTTATTTCCCTTCCGAACGCTCTCCATGATCAGCGGATTGATTACGATTATCGTTATTTCCCGAATTACTCAGAAAAAATACCCGGCAAAAGTGCTGTCCATGGTAAAAAATCCAATACCTTTGTCGCCTGATTCAAACGTGTAACCAATATTGATATGAGTCTTGTTGTAGTTGGGTCCATGGCCTTTGATGCGATTGAAACGCCTTTTGGCAAAACAGATAAAATCCTGGGTGGTGCCGCCACTTATATATCTCTTGCAGCTTCCTATTTCTCCAATAAGGTAAAAGCGGTTTCTGTGGTGGGATATGATTTCCTGGAAGCAGATATGAAGATGATGAGCGACCACGGAGTAGATCTTCGGGGCGTGCAGGTAAAAACTGACGAAAAATCATTCTTCTGGGCCGGACGCTATCACAACGATATGAATACCCGTGATACCCTCGCGACAGAGCTCAATGTCCTGGGCACGTTTGATCCGGTGATCCCCGATGAATATCAGGACTGTGAGTTTCTTATGCTGGGCAACCTCTCTCCCGATGTGCAACGCCAGGTTATCGAACGCCTCAACAAGCGGCCCCGGCTCATTGTCATGGACACGATGAACTTCTGGATGAATATCGCCCTCGACAGCCTGATGGAAACCCTCAGACTGATTGATGTCCTGGTGATCAATGACGAAGAAGCCCGGCAACTTTCCGGAGAATACTCGCTCGTCAAAGCCGCTCATAAAATTATGTCTTTCGGCCCGTCTTACCTCGTCATCAAAAAAGGGGAACACGGTGCGCTGCTCTTTCATGGGCATGATATTTTTTCTGCACCCGGCCTGCCTTTGGAAGAGGTATTTGACCCGACAGGTGCAGGAGATACGTTTGCCGGTGGTTTTATCGGCCATCTTGCCCGCTCCGGCAGCGTCAGCTTTGACAATATGAAGCGGGCCATTATCTACGGCAGTGCTATGGCAAGTTTCTGTGTGGAAAAATTTGGGCCAGAAAGATTACAGCAACTCACCCAAACAGAGATCAACAACCGCGTCAACAAGTTTGTCCAACTCGCCAATTTTGAAATTATCCCCCGCGACCTGAGCGATTTCCTCGATCAAAGTGCCTGATTCACGTGGGTATATTGTTGCAGCTTTTGATTTTGACGGGACAATCACCCGAAAGGATTCCATGCTGGAATTTATCAGATTTGTAAGGGGCGACGTATTCTATTGGAAGGGAATGGCTTTTTTGCTGCCAGTACTTATTTCTTACAAACTGAAAATTCTTTCGGAAAAGCGTGCAAAGGAAATTTTGCTAAAGTTTTTTTTAGGGGGAATGCCGGCAAAAGACCTTTGGGAAGCCGGAAAACGGTTTGCATCCGAAAAAATACCTTCCATGCTTCGAAAAGAAGCCATGGCACGTATCCGTTGGCACCAGGCCGAAGGGCATGTTTGTTTTCTGGTTACCGCCTCACTCAGCTTCTGGGTAAGGGCCTGGGCAGAGAAAGAGGGGTTTATATTGATTCCCACAATGCCGGAAATAACCGAAGGCATTTTTTACGGAAAAATACGCGGAGTCAATTGCAAAGGATGGGAGAAAGTGCGTAGGATTGAAGAAATACTGGCAGGTACATCTCCTGAAAAAAAATACGCCTACGGCGACACTTCCGGAGACAAACCCATGCTCGCATGGGCAGACGAAGGGTTCTACCGACATTTTTCGTAAGGGGTGTAAATCGTAGCGGAATTATCAAACACGGACCGCACCCCTCTCTTTTTTCTGGGGGTTACTACCACCGCCCTTCAGAAAATTGCAAACCGTTAGCCCCCAAAAAGAATATTTCCGTTTAATTATTGACTTAAAAAACGTAAATTGAGTCAATTAATTGACGCAAATGGATATAATAAAGCGGGAAATAGAACCTCAAATCGTCAAAAGCCTTGTTTCCAATAAAGTAGTCGTTCTACTTGGACCCCGAAGGGTGGGTAAAACCGTCCTGTTGGCTCAAGTTATGGAAAAGTAGGAATCTACGAAAAGAAGTAACGAAGAATAGCAAATGGTATTTTTATGATAATGGCCTTCGAAACTTATTGATAGCCAATGTAAATCCGCTGGAATCTAGAAATGATATAGGAACCCTCTGGGAGAATTATATTATAGGTGAAAGGATAAAATTCCAGCATTATTCACAAATGATTGTAAACAATTTTTTCTGGAGAACCTACGACCAACAAGAGATTGATTGGGTGGAAGAAAGAGGGGGCAAGTTGTACGGGTATGAATTCAAATGGAATCCTGATAAAAAAGTAAAAACTCCGGGAGCTTGGGCAAAAGAGTACGAAAATGCGGAATTTAAGGTGATCAACCCGGAAAACTACCTGGAATGGATAACTGAAAAATAAAATTCGCCTAACGAACCATAGCGTGGTCTGTCGTATTTTTCTCTAGTTTTGTGAAAATACATTTGTCATGAATCCAATCAGAATTGGCTTTGGCTACGATACCCATCAATTGACTGAAGGGAGAAAACTCATTCTCGGCGGCGTCGAAATCGCCCATACCAAAGGACTGCTTGGGCACTCTGACGCAGATGTGCTCTTACATGCCATTTGCGACGCAATGCTCGGCGCATTAAACCTTCGCGACATTGGTTTCCATTTTCCCGATACAGATCCCCGCTATAAAAATGCTGACAGCCGGATATTTCTCGAAGACGCTTACCGACTCGTCAAAGAAAAAGGTTATTTGCTTGGAAATATGGACTGCACAATCATTGCCGAAAAACCCAAAATCAACCCGCACGTCCCCGCCATGCAAAAAATTATTGCGGAAATTCTGGAAACCTCCATTGATAATATTTCCATCAAAGCCACGACAAACGAAAAAATGGACGCCCCAGGAAGGGAGGAAAGCATGATCGCACAGGCAGTAGTACTGCTTTTTGCTCAGATGGAGGATTAACTCTCATTTGGAAGTGGCCTGATTCAAATGTATTTTTAACAACCTTTTACAGATTAGCATAATCTTTTGTCAGGAAACCTTTCCTCATGACAACTATGTTTGAAAGAGAATTTACATGCCCTTCCTGTGGCGCACCGGTAAAACAAAAACACGCCGGCTCCAGGACACTGTTCTGCAATCACTGTGGACAGACCAGTCATCTCAATGCAAATACCCTTCAGGCTGCCGGAGAACAACATCTCCTCATTGATTACGGTTCTGTGCTGGCTATCGGCCAGACCGGCAACATTCGGGGGAGAGAGTTTATGGTTCTGGGTAAAATCAGGATTGACTATGAAGACGGGTTTTGGGACGAATGGTATATTCAATATATGGACGATGGCAGCGAGGGCTGGATTCAGGAAGATGACGGCAGTTTCACGCTTTTCCAAAAAGAAAAACGCATCAGCGACACACTCCTGCTGGAAGATATGACGGTAGGTGAATGGAATGATTTCTGCGGAAACTGGGAACCGGTATTTATCACCTCCAAAAGCCAGGCAACTATCAATGGCGGCGAAGGAGAACTGCCATTCAGAATCATCCCTGGCGAACCCGCCGACTTCGTCGATGGAGTATGGAATGGCAAAATTATCAGTGTAGAACTTCTCCCCGATGAAAAAGTGCTTTTTTCGGGAAAGATATTTAGTTTGGAGGAAATGGCCTTATGACAGCAATCACCACCCAGGAAAAACTTGCGACAGTTAAACAGTTTAACTGCACCGGTTGTGGCGCTTCGCTCAGTGTCATCAATCCCCGCGCAAAAAATATTGCCTGCCAGTACTGCGGATCCGTGCTGGATGTAAATTCTGAAGAACACCAAATCCTGACCGCCCTCGGTAAACCCGACCGCTACGCGCCCATGTCCTTCATCCGCCTCGGCATGATCGGGAATTTCAACGGAAAAACCTATCAGGTCATCGCCCGCACGCGCCTCCGCATGAAGTACAAAGAATACTGGGCGGAAGAGGGTGAAACCGGCTATTCCAATGAAGTCTGGATATTTGACGAATGGCTGATGATCGACGCCAACCGGACGTACTTTTATCTCATTGAAGATAAAGAGGGGTACCTCATTTCTGAAGAAATCGTCCCCGAAACGCCCGGTCTGCTCCCTTCCAATCTGAAAATGAGTTTTTTCCGCCAGCAATCTCCTCAGATCGTGCGGGAATATGGAAATGCAGAAGTCATTCATTTTGAAGGGGAGTCCAACTACAAAATCACCACCGGCGACCAGCTTCGGTTTGCGATGTATCGCGACAGAGGCATCGAATATAGTGTCGAATGGCGAATGGCCGACGATGCACAGTCGATCAAAGAAATTGAATTTTTCAGGGAAGTGCCCATTTCACGCCGCAAACTTCTCGAAGCTTTCAGCAATAATGAAGAAATCGAGAAGCTGAAAGTTACCGAAGGGAACTGGCGGTACGTGTTTCAGGTCATCGGCGGCACCTGGCTGGTATTGCTGCTTTTCCTGCTCTACTCGTTTATGGGTAGTGGAAAAACCATATATGAGGAATCGTTTGAAATTCAGCAATTGAATTCCAATACTCCCGTAGCTACCAAAGATATTATCGTCAGCGAAGGCGGGCTTTTCAGCCTGGAACTAAACGTGCCGGAGATGACCCAAAACAGCGAATTTTACGCCTTCGCCTATGTTATGGACGCTGATTCGGGGGCGATCAATACCCTGGAGGGCGATTTTTACTATTATGCCGGATACGAAGACGGAGAAAGCTGGACTGAAAAAGAACTTTCGGCTTCGAAAGTATTTCGCCTTAAAGAACCAGGAACCTATCGCCTGGAGCTTTACAAAAATGTGGAAGATACTGTCCTGCCACCCACAGGTACGATTCGGGTGGAAATGAAGCAGGGGATTTTACTCAGCCGGTATTTTATTATCGCGCTGATTATTCTTTTCATACCGTTGTTTATTGCTTATTCACGCAAAGGCTCCTGAAACTCTCAAAAAAATGCAGCTATGAGTGGCCTGACAAAAATATTGATCATATTGATTTTCGGCGGATTTGGCATTGCAACTTATGCAGCCTCCTCCGTCGGTTGGGGCGTTGGTTCCCTGAAAGACAAACAAACCATGAAGGAGATTCGGGACAATTGCCCTGATTATTATAGAAACCGAAACGGAGACTGCCTGAGTACAACTTTCAGAAGTTATTACCTCATGAGCGGCACCCGTGGCGGCAGTTTTGGCAGCGGCAAATAATTGCCGGTCCAGAGATACCCTGGCTCATGAACCATAAACCGGATGCGGTATTTGCTGTTATTTTTGCTCCTGGCTATTCTGTATGGTGGTTCCCTTTCGGCTCAGCCGCCAGGGTATGTGGGAAAGCGGGCGATTCTCTCTTTCGACACCTATTCATTCCCCAACCTTTTTCTGGTCTTAGATGAATCCTATCCCTTCCGTTTCAATTACCGGATGGGCGTTTCTGGCGAATACGTACTTTCCCGAAGATTTTCTGTTGGGGGAGTTTTTAACGGCTATCAGACACAAACCGACTACCACTTCAGGGGAAGTTATGGGCTCATGAGAATAGATGGATCAGACACGGGCCTTTTCCTAAAATCCTATACATTCCGCCAGCGGGGAAATATCGCGCCGATTGGTCCCTACCAGAAGCTGGAGTTTCTGTACACCCGCTACCGCATGGTGGACCTTGACCGGTTGTTTTATTCAGATGCGCGCACAGACCTCGGCAGGTCAGATGACCTTATTGTAGCCATCACTTTCGGAACCCAGCATGTCCTGGCAAATCACATTACCTACCATTGGGGATTGCATAGCGCCTGGCTGTTTAAAGCCCTGGACAATCAACGGCAATCCGACCAGGAGCAACACCTGAAAGACGTTTCCACTACCCGCCTCCGGGGAATATTTGGCTTTTCCATTAATATCGGGATCGGAGTGTTGTTGTGGTAAATGGCGGAAGTTATCAATTCCCCGCCAAAACAACTTTTACCAGTCCAACATGCGCTTCGCTGCTGATCCGAAGAAAATACACACCCGGAGCCTGGCCCGAAAGATCGAGCTGAAACTGGCTGCCCATTCCCCGCATTTCGCCCACTTTCTGCCCCATCGCCGTGAATAGGGTGATTTCAGACTGACCCGTAACCGCATACCTGCTGTCCCACACCACTTCTATGACACCCGCAGTAGGATTCGGGTACACCTTTATGGTTTCTCGGTTCAGTTCGCGGCCGATCGCGACGGACTGCATCGTGTCAGGTCTTCGGGTAGCCAGCATAATGCCCCCGCGCTCATTGCCAATGAGCAGCGTGTTTTTGCCCGAAGTGTCAAGAACTGCCCCGGCAGGGGCTGAATACCAGCCAAACTGATAGTCGCTGAGATAGCCGGTCCGATATACCGTATCAGTCAGCGCATTGGAAAAATTTTCATATATCGACACCTTACCGGCTTCTGCTCCGACCAGCAATTCGTCATCACTATCATCATCGATATTGATAAAAAAGGGCTTCGCTGCACCTGAGAAAAACGAGCCAAATGAATTGGCCTCCTTGATTTTTCCCCATTCTTTGGTGACCAGACTCAACTGCATGGAGGTAGAATCGCCATTATTCTGGTAAAAATATATCTGCCCGAAAGCATTGCCGACAAACAGGTCAAGGTCTTTATCTTTGTCGATATCATAAAAAGTCGGCCCGCTCAGCGATCCAACATCAATGGAATCACCATCGATCGTGCGAATAAACGGGTCTGCAGCAAGCTGAAAATTGGCGGGAGTGCCCGGTGAAGCCACATTCTGAAAGTACACCAAAGTCCCAAGGGAATTTCCCAAAACCAGATCTTTGTCGCCGTCACCATCCAGGTCGCCAAAAGCAGGCGCCGCAAAATAAATCTGCTGCGTAAGGCTGTTTAACCCCAGATAATCGCGGTTTTTGAGTTTAAAGGCGGGTACTTCAGGCGTACCGATATTTTCGTAAAGATGAAACTGAATCTCCATCTTAAAAGTATCCTGAAATTTGTAAATCGTCAGGCCTCCGCCAACTACAAAATCCATCAGCCCGTCGTTGTTATAGTCAAAAAAGGCAGGAGCCGCTTTTTCTCCCACATCGAGATGGTCGCCGGTGATAAATCCGCGTTCTTCAAACCGGAAGTCCACAAAATTGTCCAGTCCCTCATTGAGATAGACTACCGAACCGTTGATGTTTTCACCTACTGTAGGTTCATTAGGCGTAATGACCAGATCGCGGATCTGATCGTTGTTGAGGTCCAGGTGAAAAAATGCGGGAAACATCTGCACATCAATGGAAGAATCTGACTGCGGATAATCGTACTCCACCGAGGTCATAAACGCATGGTCAATTTCACCGCCATTTTTCAGCAGGGCTGCGGTAGAATAGGAAACATCTCCAATAAGACAATCCACCAGAGAGTCGGCATCGGTATCGAGTACCAGCAGGGTTGTACCCGAATGCCGGGATCCCCCTACACCTCCGCCATCTCCGCCACGAGGACAGAAGGTCGTGTCCGCGACCGTCAACTGATTGGTAGAATTGCTTTCAATAAAATGCCCCCAGCAGAATGATTCTTTGACAAAAACCATTGTATCGAGTGTACCAAAATCTTCCATTGCGCGGTTGCGGTGCAGGGCAACAAGGTTAAAGCCAGACTGCGTCCCGATAACGTCAAGATCTCCATCAAAATCCACATCCACAATCGCAGGAATATCTGTGCGGTCCTGATAGAGAGTTTGAAGGTTATTGGAAAGGGATTTTAGCCGGTCATAGGCGAGTTCAAAACCAATAGAATCCCCGCCGTAAATGATATTCTTATACACCGCAATATTTTCGCCGGAACCTGCTCCGCAAAAAACATCTTCCCTTCCATCGCCGTTGTAGTCTGCCAGTAACATCCACTGGGTACAATGGCAACTGTCAAACCGCGATTCATAGGCGGGTGCATAATCGTAGCGAACTTCCCCCACGTTTCCGGTATTGAGGTAGGTAGTAAATTTTTCGCCGTCCCGGTTGAATACGACAAGATCCTTTTTCCCGTCAAAGTTCAGATCAACATTGGCAAATTGTGTATTATTATTTCCACCACCCCAGGCATACTTCAGGCTTTTGCCGGCTTCATCTTTTACAGAAATCCCATTACTCAGATGATAATTTTGTGCCTGAAAACACAATGGCATAACAATGGCCGTGGAAAAAAGGAAAAATCGAAGAAGCTGCATCTTGTTTTTGTGTTAAAAATACAAAAGAATTACAAGCAAATTACTCAAAGCCCTAACTTCGCATCTATGATTGAGATCACAGAACTACTTACATTATTTCATAAATACCCTTCCGTAACCACCGATACACGGAAAGTGCAGCCTGGCGATATTTTCTTTGCGCTCCGCGGAGAGAAATTTGACGGCAATTCCTATGCTGCTGCGGCACTTGAAAAAGGAGCAGTCAAAGCTGTCATCGATAATCCCGATTATGCTGTGCCGGGCGATGATCGTTACCTACTCACTGACCATTCACTGAAAACTTTACAGGATCTGGCCCGGGCCTGGCGTCGCAGCTTTGATATTCCGGTTTTGGCGATTACCGGTACCAATGGCAAAACCACCAGTAAAGAACTGGTTTATGCAGCCATCTCAAAGGGGAAAAAAACGTGGGCCACTTCCGGAAATTTCAACAATCACATCGGCGTACCGCTCACCCTCCTTGGGATGCCCCGCGACACAGAAATCGCGATAGTAGAAATGGGGGCCAATCAGCCCGGAGATATAAAAGAACTGGTGGAAATTGCCGAACCTACCCATGGGATGATTACCAATATAGGCTATGCCCATCTGGAGCGATTTCTGAGCATCAATGGTGTACAGAAAACAAAGGGAGAAATGTTTGACTATATCCGCCAGTATGGGGGAACTATTTTCCTCAACGAAACCGACGAGCGGGTAAAAACAGTTGCGGCGGGTATTGATGCCAAAGTAACCTTTGGTACAGAATCTTCTGACTACTTTTATAAGCTCCGGGAGCACTCCCTCCATCAAATGACCGTGGAAGTATGGAAAAAAAATAACCCGGAACCCTGGCTTATTCATGCCAAAATCACAGGGCTTCACAACTGTATGAACATCCTCGCGGCCGTAGCGGTAGCAGATACCCTGGGTATAAGCAAAACCAATATCTGCGATGGGCTGGAAGCCTATATTCCCTCCAACAACCGGAGCCAGATCGTCGAACGCGAAACTTACAAAATCTGGCTCGACGCCTATAATGCAAATCCTTCCTCGATGCGGGCGGCGATTTCCAATCTGTTTTCCATTCAGCAAGATCATGTGGTACTTATTCTCGGCGATATGTTTGAGCTGGGAGAAAATGAGATCCCCCTCCACGAAGAACTGGGACAGTTTGTCAATCAGTTTTCACCAGCATTGACAATTGGCATTGGCCCGCTGATGAAACATACCATTGCTAAGGTAAATGGACCGAAACAATGGTTTCCAGGTGTAGATGAAGCAAAAGAAGCCGTTGTAACTGCGGTCAAAACAGCTAAGCTGGTTCTGCTGAAAGGTTCACGCGGAATGGCTTTGGAGCGATTGGCAGGAGATATCTGATTTGCCTATCTTTAGATTATGAAACGAATTCTGGTATTCTGTATAATTGGGGTATCGCTGGTTGCAGCCGCGTTTGCCCAGCCCTTTCCCGATCCGGCCATTGACGTACAACAATACGTTTTCAGACTGGAAATCAATGATCAAAACGCCGAAATCAAAGGCAAAGCCACGATAGCGGTTCGGTTTACAAAGGAGGGCATTGAGACATTCTCCCTCGACCTGGTCAATCAATCTTCGGCTACGGTCAAAAAGGGCATGAAAGTAACCACAATCAGGCTTGATTCGCAGGAAGTCGCTTTTACCCATCGGATGAACCGTATCGAGATTCAGCTGGCGACATCACCCGCGGCCGGTAGTGTAAAAACATTTGTCATCCAATACGAAGGCATTCCCGCTGACGGGCTCATCATCTCTGAAAATCTGTACGGGAATAAAACTTTTTTTGGAGACAACTGGCCCAACCGCGCACACAACTGGCTGCCGGTAGTCGATCATCCGCTGGATAAAGCCTTGGTTTCCTTTGAGATCATCGCTCCGCAAAAATATCAGGTCATCGCCAATGGCGCACTGAAAGAAGAGACCGATCTGGGCGATGGCACCCGCCTTACCCGCTGGGAAAGCAATGTGCCCCTTCCAACCAAAGTAATGGTTTTTGGTGCAGCGGAGTTTGCGGTCCAATATATCGGAGACCTCCACCATATACCCGTTTCAAGTTGGGTTTACCCCCAAAACCGCGAAGCAGGCTTTTATGACTATACGCTCGCGATGAAGGTGTTGACCTTTATGGATGAATATATCGGGCCTTACCCCTACGAAAAACTCGCCAACGTACAATCCACCACCCGTTACGGCGGAATGGAAAACGCATCCAATATTTTTTATGCAGAAAATTCCATTACCGGTGAGCGCACATCGGAAGAACTGATTGCACATGAAATTGCCCACCAGTGGTTTGGAAATTCAGCCTCAGAAGCGAGTTGGTACCATATCTGGCTCAGTGAGGGATTTGCCACCTACCTGAAACACCTGTACATGGAAGCCGCTTATGGGGAGAAGAAACTGGCAGAAGGCATGGCGGTTGACAGAGAAACCATTTTTCAAAGCGGGCCCAACGTTCCCATCGTCAACGAAAATATCACCAATCTCAATCACCTGCTCAATGTAAACTCCTATGAAAAAGGCGGATGGGTTTTGCATATGCTGAGACAAGAAGTAGGCGATGAAGCCTTTCACAAGGGGATTCGCACCTATTACGACAAGTACAAACTGAACAATGCGCTGACAGATGACTTCAGGAAGGTAATGGAAGAGGTTTCGGGAAAAGAATTAAAACCATTTTTTGACCAGTGGCTGTTCCGCGCCGGAAATCCGAAGCTGGAAACAGGGTGGAAATACGATACCAAAAAGAAAAAACTAGTCGTAACGATAAACCAGACACAGGCCGCAGCGCCATTTGTTTTTCCACTTGAGATCGGTTTGTTATATGAAGGAAATGATACACCCGAAATAGTAAAAATATCCGTATCAAAGAAGCAGGAAACATTCGAACTAAGTGTAAAAACCCAACCAGCGAAAGTCGTTTTGGACCCCGGTGTGAAGCTGCTGTTTGAAGTCGGGAAATAAACAATCAGAAAAAATCGGAAAACAAAAAAGGCTGTCAGAACAGACAGCCTTGGTTTTTGTGCGGATGAGAGGACTCGAACCTCCACAGGATTACTCCCACTAGAACCTGAATCTAGCGCGTCTACCAATTCCGCCACATCCGCTTTTTTCAGGGTTTGCAAATATATGACTAAAAACCTGAACTGAGCAAGAATTTTTTCAATTTCGGGTATGAATTGTGACCATCTGCGCGTTGTTTTAACAGGGTAGGGAATAAATCGTTACTTTTACCTAACCAAACCCGCCACCGATGAAAAAACTGATACTTGTATGTTCGTTTTTCCTGGTAGCCTTCACAGGATACAGCCAGAAAATACTGGCATTGGAGAATGTCAATAAGCTCAAAAGGATCAAGTATTTTCCCGGCGACTATATACGTTTTCAGGGAAGAGATGGCGACGCAAAATACTACGGCATTATCGAAAGCGTGGACGACTCTATGCTGGTGCTGATCAAAACGGTGAAATATGCCAACTCCGGTGACGAAACCAATACCACCTACAAAGACTATGTGCCCATTCGGGAGATCGGGGTGGTTTACAACACCGAAAAAACCTACTGGCAATATTTCAAAAATATGTACTCTGCCACAGCCATGGTATCTGGCGGAGTATTGATCGGAGGTACGAGTATCAACACCCTGCTGGAAAATGACATGCCCGACCCACAGAGTCTGTTGATTGCCACGGGAATACTATTCAGCGGCCTGATTGTCAGGTATATCGGCAGAGACAAATACAAAGTCGGCGGCGACCGCCGCTGGCAGGTAAGAGCCATGGAACCGATCGTCGAAGGGGATCGCGGCTGGGAATAGCGAATTGCCAAAATATTCAAATTGCTTTACGATCTCCCGGTTATTTTCTAAATTGTAGATAGAAAACTGGATTGAATGAAAAGCGCAGTAAATGATATCTCAGAAGTTCTCGTTTACGAAATGGTAAACGGAATACCGGTTTATTACCGGGGTTACAAGGATTATCTGAAAGGAACAAAAAACCTTGATGAAATTATGGGTAGCAGTTATTTACAGGCGCTTATCAGTACACAACTGATTATTTTGTTGAGCCAGTTGCTTGACCCAGCAAAATTTCGGATACTTTCCAATGAAATTGGCCTTAAATTCAGTAAAAAATCATGGAGGGCTGCAGATATAGCGATCTATGAAAAGGATCAATTGGCCAATATTCCTATCGAAAACAAATACCTCGAAATACCTCCCAAAGTAGTCATCGAGATTGATACCAAAGCCGAGATGGATGAGATTCAGAATCCATTGGGATATTACCAGGAAAAGACGGACCAACTCCTGAGTTTTGGTGTAGAAAAAGTCATATGGATATTTACTGATACCCAGAAAATCATGGTTGCAACTCAGGGAGAGGACTGGCAGATTTTCCCATGGAATAAAGAATTTGAAGTCCTGCCATCTGCCAACGTCAATATCGCTGTGATTATAGAAAGTGCTTAACCCCGCTTCAACTCGATCACAGTAATCTCCGGCGGTATGCCTATTCGACCGGGAAAACCGAGATACCCAAACCCCCGGTTTACATACAAATACTGGTTTTCGTGCCGGTAAAGATCCGCCCATTCTTCATAAACATATTGAACCGGACTCCATTTAAAATCGCCGATTTCAACGCCAAACTGCATCCCATGCGTATGACCCGAAAAGGTCAGATCTATGTCAGGGTATTGGGGAATGACTTCTGCCCGCCAATGGCTCGGATCGTGTGAGAGCAGAACTTTGACAGGAATACTTTCTGTGCCCCGGTACGCCTCTGTCATTTTTCCATACTTTGGAAATCGGGCTTTTGCCCCCCAGTTTTCAATGCCCAGAATCGCAATTTTATCATCACCTTCTTTCAAAATACGGTGTTCATTCATCAAAATATCCCAACCCATCGCCCGGTGAATCTCCATCAGGGTCTGAAGATTTTTGACTTTGGCCTGTGCACTGGGCCAGGAAACGTAATCGCCGTAGTCATGATTGCCCAGAGTGGAATACACACCAAGCGGGGCGGAGACTTTATTAAATACCTCAATATAATCCCGCATCTCGTCAGCCTGATTGTTGACCAGGTCTCCGGTGAAAAGAATCACATCTGGTTTTTCTTTCATCAAGGTTTCCACCCCTCCTTTTACGGCCGTGCGGTTCCAGAAACTGCCTGAATGAATATCGCTGATCTGGCCAATGCTGATTCCGTCAAAGGATTTGGGAAGATTGGGCAGGAAAATGGTTTTTTTTCTGACCCGATAGTCATGCGCACCACTGATAATCCCCCACGAAATACCCGCAATTGGCACAGTAGCAGCAATCACGCCTGCTTTGGCCAGAAATTCAGATCGGGAGATCACCGGCACATCCGATACAGGAGCGGGCGGTGCGACATCCGTAACGGGTGCGGGAGTTGTTCCTGCTATTTTGTAATATATCCACTGGATCACCCGCCAGATTTCGTCAATTAACAGGAAAAATATCATGACAAACTTGGAGACATAGTTGGTAAAAATACCGACCATGATCGCTGTACGCACATTTCTCCCCAGCCAGTAAGGATCCACAAAATGATAGACAAACAGCCCGATCATCGTGAGGGCAGTTATACCCCAGTAAGCAGCGTGCAAATAGTAGCGGGTTGTATCGGAAAATCCCTGCGTCGCGGTTTTGATTCCCTGAAACACGTAATAATCGATAGTCAGAAGAATGAGCGCCAGCAAAGGAATGACGAGAAGTTTATTCATAAAAAGATTGCTTATCTAAAAACAACAGGATGGTTTTGTTGTAGTGACTGACTTGGCGGGAGAATATTTTATACGCTGAGAAGATTTCGGCAGATTTTTTGATGAAATCCGCATGTACAGGAAATATAACTGTTGGCAAACAAGTTTTGTTATTATATTTTATCTTTGTCTCCTGGTTGTTTCCAGGGTTTACCTGGCGTAGCATGAACCCGAAGATTTACGCTTTTCCACTTGCTTTAATGATTCTGGCTTTCTCTCAGAAAGCCAGCGCACAGGGCGCGCCGTCACAGGAGACGGTCACCGACTGGTATATGGAGCATATGTTCCAGGCAGTTGACCGCGACGTCAATGATCAGGTCGTGCACGGCGAATTGCAGCCATTTTCACGCGAATTGGGATGGTTTCTCGATGAGGCCAATTTCCGGGAAGCAGACCGGGATGGAAGCGGCGCCCTTGACCGCAAAGAAATGCGGCTCTTTATGGGCGAAGCCCAGGCATTCCGCGCCGAACAGGAATCGCTCCAACTCAAAGTGCTCAATCAGAAATACCCTTATTTTGCAGATGCCAAACCCCAGTATTTCCGCCGTCACCCCGAACTGGTAACCCAGCTTTTGGGCAATCTGATCTGGGTGCGGGAACATACAGAGACTATCGAAAAAATTTTAAGCCAGAAAGGTATTATTGATGATGAACCGGAGCTTATTGGCGCCCTTCACCGCAACATGATCTTCCTCACCGAACATGCAGCAATAGCCACGCTCTTTTACAATATGAAAGAGACAAAGGCTTTCCAGCAGATGGATAACTGGCGCACCAACCACCAATCCTTTATAAAAAACAATACAGGGATCGAAACCCAGGTTTACCGGATTGTTTTTCCCCGGTACGACCGGCCTGAGCCACCGCAGGAACCTGTAACACCGCCGCTGGCAGATGCTTCTCCGGCTTCCCCCACTGCACGTTTATCTCAATCACCCAAACCTGCTCCGGCTGCTGCGCCTGAAATCATCGATCTCGGAGCTGTCGCCAACCTGGAGAAAGAAATTGCTTCCCTGAAGCAGACCATGGATCAGTTACATACGGAATACGCAAGCAGACACAGAGAAGAAAAAGATAAATCTGATTCTCTCCGGGAAGCCAACAGCCGCTATGCCGCGCAAATTCGCCAGATGGAAATGAAAATGCGTGCGCTTCAGGATAGTGTAAAAACACCCAAAACGAACACTCCGGCAGATAATAATTCCGCAGTTGCTGAGCTCGAAAAACAAATCCGCTACCTACGCATAGAAGCAGGACTTGCCCGAATTGAAGAAGATTCCCTCCTGGCTGAAACGATTCGCCAGAGAAAATATATTGTCAGTCTCGAAAAATCACTGGAAGAAGCCGGAAAAACAGAAGTCGTAGCAGATGCAAACGAAATCGCGCTGCTTAATGAAGAAAACAGCCGGCTGAGAAAGGAAAAACAAGCGCTCAATGATTCGCTCAGTTCGCTGAAACAGAGGCAACCGGAAATTGTGATCCAAAAGGTAACAGAAGATTGCCCGGAAGTGGAAATGGCAACCAGTAATGAAGAAATAACCAAGCTGAAAGTTCAAAACGACTCCATTCACAAAGTGGTAGAAGCTATGAAAAATAAACAACAACTGGATCAGTTGAAGTTTAATACCGCCCAGGCAGAAGCCAAATACAAAAGTGAACAAAATAATGCACTGGCTGACACGCTGATGCTACTGCGCGCCGAAATTGCAAAGAAAGAGCGTATACGCCGCGATTCACTTGCCTCAAATATCGCCTATCAGCGCTCGCAGGTAACCGTGCTGGAAACCAAAATTCAGGAAAAAGACAGCAGAGTCTGGGAATATAAATTACTGGCAGAAGAACGCGCCAGAGAACTTGAGGAAGCAAAACAAAAACAGCAGGAACTGGAAGCACAGTTGCAGGAATTGGCGAACGAAAACCAGGCGCACCAGCTCGCACATGAAGCAGAAAAAAACTTATTGAATGAGAAAATCAATGAGTCGAACCAACTGACAGCCAGCCTGAAAAACGCACTGGACTCCGCAGAGGCTGAGATCTCCGCCAATCAGGCCCAGCTACAGGCGCAGGCAATCGCAGAAGCCCGACGTATTGAAGCGTACCAGCAACAAATCGAGGAAATTTCCTACGACAATAACAAACTCCGCGAGCAAATGGAGTTTACCATTGAACATTCGGCGGAAAATGAAAACAGCCTGGAACAACAGATCATCCTGGCAAAAGCTGAAGCAGAAAAATTGCTGGCTCAAAACGACCGGCTGAAACGCCGCAAGAGAGACATGTCGGTAGGCAAAGAAGTCATTACCCTCACCCGAGAACTGGAAGATGCCGAAAGTCGTATCGCCGAACTACTCGTCAAAAACCAAAGTCTGAAATATCAGCTCTCTTCCAGCTTTTCTTATCTCGACCAGACCGTAGCACAACAGCAGCAACTGGAAACAG
The DNA here is from genome assembly GCA_041391665.1 of Bacteroidia bacterium. Lineage (NCBI taxonomy): Bacteria > Pseudomonadati > Bacteroidota > Bacteroidia > Bacteroidia bacterium. The sequence goes on from JAWKNO010000003.1 coordinate 1,769,614, forward strand.
AAATTCGCAGTCAGTTATCTGATATTGCCCGGCTTTCTTCGGTTCGCGATTCACTGGATCGCTCCATAAAGGAAGTTTCAAAGGTAAGCTGGACAGACAGTATGCTGGTTTATCGCCAGCGACTCAATCAGGCAGAATCCAAACTTGTCGAATATCAGCTGGCTGCTCAAAAGGAAAAAGCGACTGAAAAAATGGCGCGGGATTCTTTGCAGAATGAGATTCTTCGCATCAACCAGGAGAAGAAAAAACTGGCGGCTATGGAGCAGGTGAATATTTCCCGGATCAACAGTATAGAAGCAAGGGAAGCCGAACTCAAAAAGCTGGAAATTCGCCTGGAAGAACGCGCCCGGCTTACCGAACAACGCGAATCCTATATAAAACAACGAATGGCAGACCTTGCCGTTCAGGAGAAAAAATATCAGGATTTGCTGGAGCGGGAAAAAAATCTCGATCTACGCGAGCAGCGGATCAAACAAGCTTCCGGCGGGAACTAGCCATTTGCCATTCGTACCAGGCATTGAGAAAAACAGAAAGTAAAATAATGGCCGCACCTGCGTAAAATCCGGGGCTAAGCTCTTTATCCTCCCGGAAAATCAACCAGGCCATAATCATCGCATAGATAGGCTCCAGATTAATAGACAACGCCGAAGTATAAGCCGAAATATGCCGTATGGCGTACATATTCAGATTATAGGCAAGCGTAGTACACAACAAAGCCAATATGATCAGGTAAAACAGATCTATCGTCCGGGGAATAAGGACGGTTTCCGGCAGAAAATACAGGTACACCGGCAACATCAGCGTCAAGCCCAACACCCCACCGGCAAATTCCAGCAGCGTGATTGAGAGCGGATCTTCTTTTGAAACCAGCACTTTATTTCCCACCCCCACCAGTGCCACGATCACTGCGGAAAGTATAGAAATGCCCATTCCAAAAAGGTATTTTCCACCCGTAGCATTAAACATAAACACAAACCCCACAATCACAATTGCCCCCAGCAGCATTTCCCTCCATTGAATGCGGCGCTTGAATACCAACGGCTCAAAAATAGACGTAAAAAATGCAGTGGAAGCCAGACAACTCAGCGTGATACTCACATTTGAAAAACGAATACCATCAAAGAAAGTCACCCAGTGAATGGAAAGCAAAACACCCAATCCGGTGATTTTCAGAATAGTAGCTTTAGGCAGGGAAACGGCCTTTTTTATCAGTCCGGGAAACAGGCAGAGGCTGATCAGGGTGATCACCATCCGGTACCAGACCAATACAACTCCCTCAAGCTGAATCAGCCTGCCCAGAATACCTGTAAACCCATACAGGACAATGGCAATATGCAAAAGCAGATATGCGCGGCCACGCTCGTTGTTGATCATAACGCGGCAAATGTATGATTTTCTACAATGCCTTTTACACTTCCCGCACGACAACCTTTGCCGCCCGGCGAAGATACAGGTTGAGGGTGATCCCGTTTTTCCCTAATCTTTCCAGCACTTCGGAAGGAAATTCCAGATTACAGTGCTCACCATAACGATAACTCCAGTTGATCGCTATGTCACGTCGCTGAATCCCCGCATTGGCGAGCGCGCTGTATTTTCCCTCCAGTAAATTGAGAAAATAGGTGATGTTGTCCGAAGAAGGCTGACTGGTGGTCTGGATTTTCTTTACTGCCCAAAAGTTGCAGGAGGACATAATATAGGGTTCATGCATATCGAGAATTTCTTCAATATTGAGCATAAAACCCGATTCGTGAATCATGCTTAACTCTGTTACAATTTCTTCCGGCTCTGTTTCGCCCAGCCCTTCTTCCACCGCAAATGCCTGTTCAAATTTTCCGAGTCGCAGCAGGTGAATGACAGATCGCTCGATTTCGTCGCGGCTCAATTCACCGACAATGACCATATTAGGGAGCCAAAAATAGCGACTCTGATTGTTTTCTGTATGATTTCGTGCAGCGGCTATCAGAAGAGTGATCTGACGAACAGAAAGATAGTTTGCCTTCCATACGGTTCCGTCATCAAAACAAACCATCACCTCTGTGCTCGCCAATCCCGAATCAATTGTATCCTCCGCCTCATTTTCAATATGGATTTCGCTGATTTCCACCAGACGGGAAATGAATGGCTGGGGATAATCTTCGTTTGTCAACCCTCCCATTTCATCCTGATCACACGTGACGCAAAGCCGGATACCTTCCTGCCCCAGGCGAAGAATAGTCAGAGGGTCGAGCGAAATCCGGCATTCGTTGTCCTCTGACTGGCAGTTGATCCAGATAGAAATCTGGTTCCTGCGAATTCCCGCTCTTTCCAGATCCTCATACTTGTCGTCCAGAATATCGAGGAAGGTATTGACCTCAAACCACTGCGGTTCGTCAGGCTGGGTGGTTTCATACAAACGCAAAATAGACCGGGGTTCGCCAGGGTTTTTATTTCCCTTGACCCGGTTGACCTCTTTATAGTTGCTCTCCTCCGTCCATATCTCAAGCCAGTAGCGGGTAGATGTAGAAATATTATTCATGCAAGGCCTCATTTCGTTATTTATTTCGAAAAGGCAAATTCATCATGAAAAATATATTTTACTAATTGATTATTCCTGTTTTTTGACACAAGATCAATTGTCAAAATTGTGCCCCGCAACCTCAAAAAGAGCCTTTTCGGGCTTTAAAAGGCGGCCCATGTTGGAAATAATAAAAAAAAACATCGGCCTTTGTTGTGTCCTCACCGGAATATTACCTGAGGAGTAAACGGGCAAAGTGCCACACTTCTTCAAAAGTATTGTACAGCGGCACAGGCGCAAGCCGAATGACATTGGGTTCCCGCCAGTCGCAGATTACGCCCTCCTGGGTAATCCGGTCAAACAGTTCTCTTCCGTTGTGTCCCGTAAGCAGGGAAAGCTGGCAACCCCGCTCCTGAGGGTTGGAAGGCGTGATGATTTTTATGCCAAAATTTTCTGCATCTGCCAGTACAAATTCCAGATAGTCTGTCAGCTGGCGCGACTTTTCGCGAAGCGCCGGGATACCGGCTTCATCAAAAATTTCCATGGATGCGCGCAGCGAAGCCATAGCAAGCACGGGCGCATTGCTCAGTTGCCAGCCTTCGGCTGTAGGAATCGGCTGAAAGTCGGGCCCCATTTTAAAGCGGGTTTCCTTATTGTGTCCCCACCATCCGGCTAAACGCGGCATACTCCTGTCGCGGAAATGATTTTTATGAATAAAACATCCTCCCACACCACCCGGACCTGAGTTTAGATATTTGTAAGAACACCAGCAGGCAAAATCTACCTCCCAGTCGTGGAGTTTTAGCTCCAGATTTCCTGCGGCATGTGCCAGGTCAAACCCGACAAATGCTCCTGCTTCATGGCCGGCGGCAGTAATCCTTTCCATATCAAATGCCTGCCCGGTGTAATAGTTGACGCCGCCCATAAGAACCAGTGAAAGCCATTCGCCTGCCCGGCCGATTTCTTTTTCGATATCCTCTGTGCGAAGACAATATTCTCCCTCCCTCGGTCGAAGTTTGATCAGTGCGTCTTTGGGATTATATCCGTGGAATCTGATCTGCGATTCTACCGCATAAATGTCTGAAGGAAATGCGTCGGCCTCAATCAATATTTTGAACCTCCCGCTATCGGGTCTGTAAAAGGAAGCCATCATCAGATGGAGGTTGACAGAAAGACTATTCATCACCACCACCTCTTCAGGATTTGCCCCGACCAGCCGTGCAGTCGATGCGGTAAGAAATTCGTGATAGGGCATCCATGGATTTCGTGCATGAAAATGCCCTTCTACACCCAAATTTGCCCAGTCTTCGAGTTCAGTTGCGATATAGGATGAAACAGACTTGGGCTGAAGCCCGAGAGAATTGCCGCAGAAGTAGATAAATGGCTCACCATTGGGGCGGCGCGGAAGGTGAAATCTGTCGCGATAGGAGCGAAGCGGATCCATCGTGTCGCGCTCACGGGCAAAGGATAAAGAATTTTCAAAATGCATACATGGAGGTAGTTTGTGCTAAAATAACACCCTCCACGATTTTTGAACAATATTATTTGCTTTGTCTTTGGCTTTTGCCAAAAGAATATATGTTCCCGGCGCGGGACGATCTTTTTTCAGATCCCAGGTAATGGTATTGTTTTTATAATTGTATTCAAACAATTTCCACTGCCCGTCGAGTGTAACCCGTATCTCGTAGTGGTCGATTCCGGAAAAATCATCGTCAACCCTGATATTGATTTTCTGCTGGGAAGCAGGGATTTTTACATTATCGGCAAAATCGATAGGTTCCAGTGTAGGCAAAACATTGTCGGCCATCAGGCAAAATTCGCCAAATTCAGACATTGCTGCATACACATTCGCATCTTCCCCTAATGTATTTCCGGCATATTTCCATTCACCTCGGATCCGCTGTGCGACGATCAGGTGGTCACGGGATGCGGCAGCTTTGGGCCTGAAAGAAACCAGATAGGATTTATTTAGCGGAATATTTTCATTTCCAACCTGATAAATATCGCTGTACATACCCGGAAGCGCAGGTTTTTTGACTACTTCCAGATGTACCCGGTCAAAAACAGCCTCGTAAGGGAAAAACAACTGCAATTCCTCAAATTCGACGAGGTTATTATTTTCCTGTGTAATTTCTTCCACCAGATTAAATTTCTGGTTCCATACGCCTTCATTGTCCCACATTTCCACAGGATAATCAAATCTGGCCAGCGGAAGCAGGAAAACCATGGAGGAACCTTTCATATAAGCTGGTTTGACCTTTTTTTGATCACCAAAAGCATCCCGGTAATTCAGGCCATCCATGAAAGATTTGTGCGCACGGGAGGCGGTCAGCACCATGACATTCCGCCTGATCTCATAACTCACTTTGGGGACAGGGTAAAAGGCCGGCGCAGGAGGAAACGGGTCGCCGGCAACTGATCGTATCAGCTTACCCGTTACGGTGCTTGTATTGCCATGTACATCGGCCAGTTCCAGCCGGAAATTGTGCGGCCGGTCGTCGGTAAGTTCGATGATGCCCTGTTGGGGAATGGGCGTATATGCCTCAAAATGATTATTGGGTTCTACATAACTTTTTTCCAGCCTTTCCTTTTTCTCTTTGTAATTGGCATAATCCATATGGAGGTTGATATACCTTTTATCATCAAAAGAAAACTGGCGAAGGTCAAATTCGTAGATCATCCGGTCATCCAGATACAGGCGGGCCAGGTTAATGCCACAGTGATTGGAAGCGGCATCGAGCAGATCATACGCGCGGTACTCGATGCCGGCACGGCCGGAGATGTACACAGGGCCGGAGAGTTGATAGTTGCCGTCCGTGCCTGTAGGAATCAGCTTTACTTTCCGGAATTCGCCGTTGACCCGGGCATTGATATCCAGCGGCTCGATGGCGATTTCCTGAACAACAGGCTTTTGGGAATCTTTAATGAGATTTTTATAGTAAATAAGCGGATTTAGAATTCTCTCCTCCTTATCGCGAATTTCGAAGTGCAGGTGTGGGCCGGCAGAAGATCCGGTATTCCCGCTGAATGCGATGATGTCCCCTTCTTTGACTGGAAAGTCAGTACTGGTGAGATAAATTTCCTGAGAAAACTGCTCGGAAGCATATTGCTGGCGGAGGGTATATGCTTCCAGTTCATCGCTAAACCGGGAGAGGTGGCCATATACACTATAGCGGCCGTCGGGATGTCTGAGGTAAACCGCTTTACCAAAGCCAAAAGGGCTGACCTTGATACGGTACACATACCCATCCTGAACAGCATGGATAGGAACGCCGGTTTTGCCGAACGTTTTTATATCAATTCCCGAGTGGAAATGATCGGGCCGCAGCTCCCCAAAAGTACCAGCCAGCGCATAATAGCCATCCATCGGGTAGCGGTAGGATTCTGCGGGAATGGCGGCCAAAAGAACAACGGCGAGTATGCCGAAGAGCGAAGTTAACAGTCTGGAGCGGTTATTTGACATTAAAATCCAGCAATTTTTTTCCTTCAAGGTAACCTTCAATCCGGTCGCCAACGGCGAGCGCACCGACACCGGCAGGCGTACCGGTAAATACCAGATCACCCTTCTTGAGCGTAATAAACTGAGTGATATAGGAAATCAGCGTGGCTACAGAATAGATCATATCGGCAGAGTGGCCGGTTTGGCGGGTTTCACCATTGATGGCACAGGTAAAGTGAATATCCTGAAAATCGGAAAACTCTTCCGGAGACAGAAACTCAGATACAGGCGCCGAATCATTAAAGCCTTTGGCCAGAGTCCATGGCCAGCTTTTTTTCTTAATTTCTGCCTGAAGATCTCTGGCGGTCATATCAATCCCCAGTCCTATACCATCAATATAAGAAGGTACATATTTTTCCTGAATGTGTTTTCCTTCCCGACCGATACGGAAAACCAGTTCACATTCAAAGTGAAGATCTTTGGTAAAGTCTGGGTAATAAAAATCTTTATTGTCGCGCAATACTGCGGTATCAGGCTTAAAAAAAATCATCGGAGATTCCGGAACCGGGTTGTTGAGTTCAAGGGCATGTTCCCGGTAGTTTCTTCCAACACAAATAATTTTCATAACTCTGGTTTCTATAGGGGTCAAATGGGGTAGCAGGTCAAATACGCATTTTACAAATCATCACAGGCATCCTTTGTAAGAACAACCTGGTCAAAAAGGTCTGTGAGTGTGACGGGTTCTGTACCAATAAGAAATTGATCGGTTTTATTCCATACGACGATATCCTGTTTGCAGTCATTAAACAGAGAGTTGCCGGGGGAGTCGTCAGCTTCAAAGCGGAGGATCCAGCTTTCATTTTCATAAACGAGGGTATAAGTGCCATTACAGGCTTCCCGAACCATCCCGCTGCGTAGCGGACTTTTGACAAACTTGCGGTTCATGTAGGTACTGTCAGTCAGTTCCAGACGATAATCGCCTTCACAATAGGTACCGACAATCATGGCGCGAATTTCAGCTTCGGCGGGTGCCTGCGGTCCACAACCGGTAATGGATAATATTCCGGCGAAGACCAGGGATGTAAGGATCAGATACTTCTTCATAGGGTAAAATTAGGAAATCCGGGCAAATGTTGATACTGAATTTCAGGATTAACTATATTTTAAATTGAGTTGGTCTTTTACTGCGGCAATACGGGCAATGAGGTCTCCGTCAGGATCAGATTCCACGGCGTGGCCGATGACGATCATATCTGCCCCGGCTTCCCAAATTTTGCCGGCATCTTCGGGTTTGCGTATGCCACCTCCGATCAGCAGAGGGATATTGATGCTTTTTGCGACAGCACGAACCATATCGGGGGAAATGGTCCTTTGTGCCCCACTGCCGCCATCCATATAGATCATTTTCAGTCCAAGCATTTCACCTGCCAGGGCTGTGCAGGCTGCGATATCGTGTTTGTCTGAGGGAATAGGAAAGGTGTTACTGATATAATTGGCGGTGGTAGCCTTTCCGGCGTCAATCAGCATATAGCCGGTAGGAAGAATTTCCAGCCGTGTCTGACGCAGAATGGGGGCAGCCTCCACATGTTTGCCTATCAGCAGGTCGGCATTTCGGCCACTGATGAGAGAGAGGAAAAGAATACCGTCTGCTTCGGGTACGATCTGATACAAACTCCCCGGAAATAAGACAACCGGAATATTCGTGCGGGACTTGATCTGCGGTACGAGCGCATGGATTTCTCCACCCATTACCAGACTTCCTCCTACAAAAATTAAATCTGCGCCTGCGGCTTCCACACGATCCAGAATTTTATCTAAATGGTTGCCACCCGCTTTGTCAGGGTCAATCAAAATCGCAAAGGCTTTCCGGCCAAAGGTTTTCAGTTCCTGAAGTTGGTGAATAAGGGTAGAGTTCATCCGTTATTTTGTCCAAAACCTTTCCTGAATCCGGGTTTGGTTTTGTTGCGAAGTTAAGAAAATTTACCTTAAGCGAAGGGGTTTTTAGTCCATATTCTAACACATTGGTCTTCGCACATGGTAAAGATTTGATAGCTGCTTTTCGCAAAAAATCGTACATTTAGCTGTTAAGTATGCCATTATGCACCGCTTACCTGCATTATTTCTCCTCTGTTTTATCCTTATTTTTGGGCCAGATACTTACGCTCAGGTTACAGACCTGCCACGGGGTTTTGCACCAAAGGAAAAATCCTTCATCCGCAGGTATTTGCATTCCCGTACCAAAAACACAGGAGGAATTTCCACCCCGCCGGAATTTCCTGTCAGGACAATGGCCGAGTGGGAGGAAATTGAATACCTCGTCATTTCGTGGGTTCAGTATTTGCCGACGTTACGGGAAGTTGTCCGCTACGGAAGGGAAGAGTGCAAAGTCATCATTTTATGCCAGGACACAACGGGTATCAGAGCTTATCTCGAAGCGGGTGATGTCTCTACAGAAGGGGTGATTTTGCTAAAATCCCGCGTCAACAGTGTCTGGATTCGCGACTACGGAGCCAGCTCGGTCTATGCTCAGGGGGTTGATTCGTTATGGCTCATGGACTGGATATACAACCGCCCGAGGCCGGATGACGATCATATTCCTTCCTTTTTGTCGCGCTACCTCAATAAACCTCTTTTTTCCACTACCCGCCCGCCATTTGACCTGGTAAATATTGGCGGAAACTTTATGACTGACGGCATGGGTACAGGTTTTTCTTCACGCCTGGTACTGGAGGAAAATTCTGTCGAGGGAAAATTTAACCTTTCCTCCAAAACTGAGGCTGAGGTAAATGAAGTGATGCGCAGATTCATGGGTATTAACCGCTATATCAAAATGGACGTCCTGCCATACGATGGCATCCACCATATTGATATGCACATGAAACTACTGAATGAGGAAACGCTGCTGGTAGGCCAATATCCGCCCGGAGTAGCAGATGGCCCAAAGATTGAAGAGAACCTTCGGGATCTCATTTCCGGGCACTCCTCCGGCTTTGGTTTTCCTTACGAGCTGGTGCGCATTCCGATGCCCCCACATCAAGGCGAATATCCCGACAGTTGGTGGGCCAGCTACCGCACTTATACCAATGCCGTTTTTATCAATAAAACGGTGCTGGTTCCTGTGTATGGCGAATCCCTTGACACCACCGCACTGCGCATCTACAGACAGATATTGCCAGGATATCGAATCGTAGGCATCAACTGTGATCAGATCATTCGCTCGGGAGGGGCTTTGCATTGTATCACGCGGGGAATTGGCGTAAGGGATCCCCTGCTGATCCAGCACAGACAGTTGCGCGACCGTTATGCAACCCGTGAACCCTATCAGGTAAATGCCGTCATACGCCACCGTTCTGGTATTCGTTCCGCTCAGGTATTTTTTACTTCTGATACCCTTTCGGGATTCCAGCCTGTAGAAATGCGGGAAACCATTCCGGAAGAAAATATCTGGACAGCCTTTATCCCTGCCTATCCCCCGGGCACTACCCTCTATTACTATATACAGGCAGAGTCTGTCTCAGGCAAACAAGTCTCGCGTCCTCTTCCTGCGCCTGCCGGTTGGTGGAAGTTTTTAATCCGCCAGCGCCCCGATCCGGTACTTGATCCGTCTGTCCGGTGATTTCTGCCGAAAAGGGTTAATCCACCACCAGTTTTTCTACCACCGGAGAATGACCGGGCACAGTCATTTTTACATAATAAATACCTTTCGACCAGCCCGATATGTCTATCTGGCGCCGGCTTCCCATATTTATCCCAGCACTTCTGTACACGGTCTGCCCCGACATGGTTACAATTTCGAGATGTGCCACAAGATCAGGTGAAAAAGTCCATGTCACTTTCAACAGATCACTTGCCGGGTTGGGAAATAGAGAAAGGCTGACAGGGCTTTCAGAAGGGATCAGCACCTGGGCAATTCCCGAATAATATCTGTTACCTTCATCGGTCTGATAACTGATCCGGTAATACAACAACTGACCGGGCAGGTTTGCAGCATCAAAGTCTTCAAAATCATACTGCACATGAGGTCCGGTATTTCCGCTTTTCCTGCCGATCTCTGTCCAGTAACCCGTTTCGGTTTTCCTTTCGATGAAGAAAGTATGAGAATTTCCGGCATCTTCTGCCTGCCAGCGAATATCAGTATTTTTCCGTTCGGGTTGCCAAATGACCGAGAGATTACGCATCGCCACCGGTAAAACCGTACCGACCTCTACCGTTGCAATCCATGGTGCATCGGAAGTACCATTGGTTTTTACCCCCTGATAGGTACCCGCAGTCATAGGCATATTAGGGCTGTGAGTGGTGACACCTATCGTCATCTTATTTCCATTGAGGTACAAACCTCCCGAGGCTCGGGGGTACTCATTGTAGCTCCCCCCGTATAAGGCTGAGTGCAACAGGCTGCTACCGTCTGAGCTCAGCACAGAAAGCGTAACGTCATACATGGCGTTATACCCGGCAGAACCGGAGGTAACAGGAAAATCCGGAGAACGTGTAGCTCCAAGAATATGGGCTTCATTGGCGTCATTGATGCGAATAGCTTTGCAAAAATCCACATCAGAACCTCCCAGGTAGGTACTGTAAATGAGTGCCGAACCAGCAGCATTCAGCCGGGTGACAAACAGGTCTCCCATCCCGAAGCCGGGAGAAGGGCTGCCCTGATATGCACTTTGTGAGACAGGAAAATTGGCGGAAAAGGTGACACCTGTGGCAAATACTTCCCCATTGTCGTTGATGTCAAGGCCGTAGATCACATCGCTGTCACTTCCCCCGAGATATGTCAGGTATTTTAATGCAGAGCCATCGGCAGATAGTTTTAATACAAATGCATCCTCTGGCATTCCCGGCCCGGAAAAATTGCCTGTGCTCTGAAAAACGCCACTGGTGGCAGGCAGATTGTCAGACCCTGTATTTCCTCCCACAAAAACTTCCCCTGCACTGTTTACAGCAATCGTGTTGGCGATATCATAACTGGCACCCGATATCAGGGTAGAATAACTCAGCGCACTGCCGCTGGTATTGAGTTTGGCTACAAATATATCGCCATAACCTCCTATGACATTGCTGTATGAGCCATAAGTCAGCGGAAAATCGTTGGAAAGGGTATAACCCGTCACATAGGCTTCTCCTGCCGGCCCGAGCACCATATCGTAGATATAGTCGCGGTCCTCTCCGCCAAAATAGGAAGAGTAAATCACCGCGCTCCCATTGGCGGAAAGTTTGGTTACGAACCCTTCGGATAACCCGCCCCCGGACGAGAGCTGAAGCGCACCTGGCGTGACCGGATAATTGTTGGAATTCATAAACCCGGCAATGACCGGCTCCTTATTGGCTGTAACGCCAATGGCATAAGGAAGCTCCCAGTCAGAACCGCCCACATAGGTAGAAAAGACAAGTGCAGTGCCATTGGGATCCATTTTGGTAACAAAACAATCTATTCCCCCGTGATAGATATTCTGATAAACACCCGGGGTAATCGGAAAAGCCAGCGATTTGGTGTAGCCGGTCATATATACATAGTTGGCACTGTCTCTGTCCACAGCAATGACATAATCATCGGAAGTACTTGCATGTAAAAATGTACTCCAGTTGAGCGTGAGCGGATCAATTACCAATGAAACCGCCGGGTTATAGGCGCCGGTTATCTGAAAACCTATCGTTGTCGGGTCAATTTTTTGATAACGGACATCAACTTTTATATCTTTTCCATTGATCTTTTGCCAGGCAAAAGGTGCGGCATCCGTAACTGTGCCCCACAAAGTGTGTATGATACATTCGCCTGCAGCATTGATTTCTATTCCCGTAATTCCTTCGGCAACCATTTTTATCTGGCCCACATCTGCATAAGGCTGAAGTATAAAATCGTATTTGATCTGATGCTGATCTGTCCCATAATAGCGAAGATCGATGCCTTCATATATCGAGTTATAGCGGATTTCACTGAAACGGTGAGCATTTGTCACCCATTTTCCGGGATCATCGCCTTTAAAGTAGTTGATTTCCCCTGCCATCTGCTCTATACCCGCAATATGAGTCTGGTCCGATATACCGACAAACCGGGTATTCCATACAAGCGCCTCATGGTCAAACTCCTGCTCGCCTGCCCATCGGTAGTTTTCGTGTTTTTCATAGGTTTCCTCCGATTCATTTTCTACTTCCCGGATCATAGCATAGCTAATACCGGTAGGTAAAAAACGCACCTGTATGCCGTTGACAAAAGACTGATAGCGGATTTCGGGCCCAAACTGACCGAGATTTTCCTCAAAATAGATTTGAGACGATAGAGCACTGTACAAGAAAGACGGTAATATGAAGACGACCAAGAGCAACAGCTTATTCCTGTCGCAAAACATAATCGGGTGGTTTAATAGTTATTTAAGGACAATACAAAAATCCCACCCGATCGCCAAAGTTAAAATCAGTAACCAGTAATTATATTACATCAATCCGTAAATATTATATTTTGTACATTTTTTAATAAAAAATTTGCCAATCTCCGCATCTTATTATTATATCAGAACTTCATCATAAATTCATTCAGGTTGATGTCGTGGTCCAGTTCCATTTTTTTTCTCAGCCGGTAACGACCGGTTTCGACGCCTCTGACGGAAATATTCATCAGCGGCGCGATTTCTTTGGAGGAAAGATTCATTCTGAGATATGCACACAACCTGTGGTCAGTGGGACTAAGTTGGGGAAATTCTTCTCCTAATCTTTTCAAAAAATCACGGTGAACCTGATCGAAGTGAAAGGCAAACTGCTCCCAATCCTGATCAATTTGCCGGTCATAGTGGATTAAACCCAACAATTCATTGATTTTTTTACGGGCAGAAATATCTTTAGAAATGGAGGATATTTCTTCCAGTTCTCCCCGGATTTTAAAAAGAATATCGTTTTTCTGTACGAGGTGCATGGTAGCGGATGCCAGTTCCTGGTTTTTATGCCTTACGTCTTCTTCCAGTCTTTCATTATTGAGGCGGGAAATCTGCGCTTCCTGCTCTGCTTCCTGTTGCTTCATGATACCCTGCAGTTTTTGTGTTTCCCGTTTAAAGCGGATGCGGGGAATTAATAGCAAGCCTACGAGCAACATGGCCACCGCGAGAAAATATAAGCCCTGTGCAGTAGGAGATGCATACCATGGGGGGGATATGGTCAATGTATAGGTTAAAATTTCGCTTATAATGCCATGCGTATTCCGGGCCTGAAGATGAAAATGATAGACACCCGGGCTCAGGTTGGTATATTCTTTTTCCGTTTTTGTCGTCCATATACCCCATTCTTTTTCGAGCCCCTCCAGATAAAACCGATACTCAATTCCCCCCGACTCAAGAAACATTGGGGAAGAAAAAGTAAAACGAAAAGCATTTTCCCGGTAGTTAAACACTGGTTTTTGGGAATCTGGTTGTGTATCGACGGGTAACCCATTTACTGAAAAAGTTCCGCCAAAAAACAGGCTGTCTTTTTCCTGCATAAGATAGCAGGAGCGGAGCAGCACTTTAAGATTGGTATCGGGAAAAACGGGGGCCTCCGGATTGTAATGAAGGAAACCGCTTTCAGCAGCAAAAAATACATTCTGCCGGTCATATGGATACAAAAACTCGTGCCCCTTTACGAGTCTGTCGCGCAACTCAGGGAAATCCTGCCGGCGGAGGCGAGTTTCCACACCTTTTTGCTCCACGTGTATTATGCCTACCTCATGGTTTACGACAAACCAAATATTTCCTTCTTTATCCTCCTTCAACAGTTTTATCCATTCAGAGCCCAGGACATTGGCAAAAGCCTGGTTGGGCGTAAAGCGCTCAGTGAGGGGGTTATAGTCATATACGCCTTTGGCTGTACCAAACATCACCTGCCCTCTTACGCGGGAGACCTGATTAAAATTATCAGACGGGAGTCCATCTCCGGACTGATAAAATCGCACCGTCATAGAGTCCGGGCGGTTTGGAAAGCTCAGGCGGTAAATTCCTCTATAAGGATGAGAAACCCAGATATTGCCATCATTATCCTGCGCCATAATCCGGCAGGATTCATCCAAACCGTCAAGTTTTTTCACAAATTCCCAGTTCCCATTGCGGTTTTGATAGAGACTGACCCCATTGTAAGTACCACCGATAAGATATCCGGGAAATCGGTTGAGCCTCAAAAATGTCCAGGCTCCGCCTGAAGCAGGCGGTGAAATCCGGCGAGCCTGATTGTTGAGAATAGAAAAAGCGCCTTCATGGTGCGCCATCAACAGATTGTCATCAACAGAAACCGTTCCCCATACTTGTCCGGAAGTATTTTCTACCCTATGATATCGCCCCGACTGAAAGGGATCGGTGTAGGGCTGCCAACTGGCCTGGTAAAGGCCGTTGTTTGTACCAAAGAAAATATTATCGCCGTGAATACTGACGGAATACCCGGCATCTCTCAGGTTTGCGTCGGGATAAATCGAAGAAAACGGGGAACTGGTTTCAATAAAGTCAATCCCATTGTTGAGCCCCAGCCATAGATTGCCCGCTTTGTCGGGAAACAGGCTAAGCACATTGTTGTTTTGAAGTCCGTTTCTTTTGTCGATCTGATACAGCGGGTTGCCAAAAGAATCGAGAATGATAAGCCCGTTTTGAGAGGTTCCAATCGCAATTTTTCCATCAGGCAGAAGGGCTGCAGCGTGCATTCTCCCCGAGCCGATAAACGCATGTGTTTTTGTCTCCCAACGCGTAAGCCTATCTTCTTTGAGGAGAAAAATACCTTGCTTCAGAGTAACAATCAGCATATCGCCTGTTTCTGTAGGAACAATCCCCTTAACAGTCAATGGAGAAAGCAATTCTGTGCCTTTCAACGCAGATAGAGCGCCATTTTCCAGCAGAAATAAGCCCCCTTCATCCTGAACAAAAATTTTATCGCCCACCTTAAAAAGTGAACTAAAAGTAGTCTGGGCAGAAAGCACCTTACATGTGCCGGAAGAAAGCTGATATAAATGATAATTAGTGCGGAAAATCACAGTTGGTCCATCCAAAATGATATCCCAGACATCCTCAAAACTGCGATATGGTTCGGGGATCAGGTTCTTCAAAGAGTGAAATACCATATCTCCTTTAACATCCGGTCGAAAAACCCCCATTTCGTCCTGGCCACCTACATAAATATTCCCTGACGAATCAATTGCAATAGACCTGACGATGGTTCGGTTGGGTAATGGCACACACATCCAGCGCGTACCATCATAACTGAGCAGTCCTTCATTGTTGGCAAAGTACATAATACCTGAAGGACTCTGGTCTATATACCAGTTTTGAGTGGCAGCTTTGTACTCATCTTTTAGATGATTGATAATAAATGGAGTACCCAGGTTATTTTTCTGAGCAGAAGCACTCAAAGTCATGCCAAAAATCATGAAGTATAGCCAGGTGCGCAAGAGCATATAATAATCCGTTGATAATAAGGAGGTAATATAATAATAATAA
The DNA here is from genome assembly GCA_041391665.1 of Bacteroidia bacterium. Lineage (NCBI taxonomy): Bacteria > Pseudomonadati > Bacteroidota > Bacteroidia > Bacteroidia bacterium. Next base: position 1,784,987 of record JAWKNO010000003.1, read on the forward strand.
TAGTAGATGTAGTAATGGCGTAGAAATCATGAAGCAGAAAAAACCCGTGTCGTAACCGTGGTGTAGTGTTTTTTTTAAGTGTCGTAACTATGGTGTAGTAGTTAATGATACAAGTGGGTTTTTTGATTGATAAATTTGAATTAAACGAATCTAACTAATCAAAACCATTCACATTATGAAAAAGCGATTACTTCTATTTTCGCTGATGGCACTTTTTATTGCCAGCAGCAACCTGTTTGCACAGCAGGTAATGCTTGACTTCGAATCAGGTGCAACAAGTACAACTTTCCAGTATTTCGGTAGCGCTCTGGACGGCTCTCTGACCGGCGCAACAGCTAACCCCGATCCATCAGGGCTTAATACCAGTGCCAATGTGGTCAAGTTTAAAAAGCCCCAGGACGCACAGACATGGGCCGGTGCTTTCTCCAATCCTAACCCTACCGTATCTGTAGATGGTGTTACCTATGATCAGGTATGTGTAACCGTGTACATGGATTCTCTTTATCCCATGACACTCAAACTGGAGAACTCCGGAACGACTGCAAACTGGGAGCAAACACAGACCCCTTCAGGTACCGGCGCATGGGAAACCATTTGCTTTGACCTGAATATGGCTTCCGAAGCAGGCCCTAACCAGATCGCCGCAGGAAATGTTTTCCCTACAGTAACTGTTTTCTTCGGACTAGGCACAGCTGGAAACGGCGTAGATACCCTGGTATTCTATATGGATGATATGACGCTTACTACTACTGAGCAGACTTGTAACTCCATTTTTGACTTCGAAACTCCCGCTACCGGAACAACTTTCCAGTACTTCGGCAGTACCCTTGATGGCTCATTGACTTCAGTGGTTGCTAACCCCAACCCAACTGCAGGTAATGCCAGCGATACTGTGCTTCAGTATATCAAACCCGAAAACTCACAGACCTGGGCGGGTGCATTTTCCAATCCCGACCCGGCTACTCCTCTCAACTTTGCAAATGGTGGAGAAATCTGTGTAAAAGTGCACATGACCCATATCGGTAGTGTAACTATGAAGCTTGAAAACTCCCCAAATGGCGGTGCTAACTGGGCGCTTACTGTACCAAACACGGTTGTCGGAGACTGGGAAGAACTCTGTTTCAACACCAGCCTGGCTTCTGTTGAAGCTCCTTTTAGCGCAGCTTCCGGTTTTACTTACGCCAGAATTACTTTCTTTGTAGATCTGGGTTCTAATTCGCCTACGGCTGATACGACTTACCTCGACGATTTCTGTCTGAAAACTTCTTCGCTGCCAACCTCTGCTGATGTAACATTCACCGTGGACATGAACAACGTAACTGGTTTTACCCAGCCTTATGTCAGCGGTACTTTCAACGCATGGTCTGGCGATGCAAACCCACTGAGTGATCCCGATAACGATGGCGTATGGTCAACAACCCTCACCATTCCTACAGGTACGATCGAGTACAAATTTACCTATGACAACTGGGCCGGTCAGGAAGAATTCAACGGCACAGAAAAAGCTGGATGTACAGTAAGAGATCCATCCGGACAATTTGTCAACCGCGGTGCAGTGATTTCAGGAAACATGGAAATGGATACCGTATGTTTCAACAGCTGTTATGCATGTGGAGAAGCTGCGATGATCACCATCAATCTTGGTCTGGGAACAGCTAATGCTGACTCAGGAGGTGTTTATCTCGTAGGTGGTGCTGAGTTTGGTGCTCCGGGTGGCCGTTTCAGAATGAATGACAACGACAATGACGGTGTTTACTCTATTACCTTCGAGCGTAACAAAGGTTTCTCAGGTTACTACTCATTTGCTAATGGCAACTGTCCTGACTTCAGCTGTAAAGAAGATATTTCAGGCCAAAGCTGTGCCCGTCCTGAAAACTTCAATGACCGTTGGCTCAATCCAGTAACTCAGGATACAACGATGAACACCTGCTTTGCTGTTTGTTCTGATAACACAGCATGTACAACTGGTCTGAAAGACTACGATTTTGCCGAAGATCTTTTCACAGCAGCTCCTTCATTGGTTGATCACTCTACCAAACTCACTTTCACAGAAAGCCTGCGTCAGGATCGTATGGTCAAAGTCATCAATACATCAGGACAAGTATTATTCAACCTGAATATCCGTGGTACAGAAAGCACCTACGACCTCGATATGAGTGCGTTGGCCAGTGGCATGTACTTCATCCATGTTCAGATTGGTACTAAGTACGCTTACAAAAAAGTGGTAAGACAATAGTTTCTTCCTCTTTGCTGATATACTAATTGCTACAAAAAATTTTGATGAAACAGTTCAGTCTTTTTCTCCTGTTCGGACTGATGATTGGTAATGTTCTGCTCGCGCAGGACATTACCATCACCGGACAGGTGACCTCGGGTGAGGATGGCGCAGGCATTGCCGGTGCCACCGTCCGGGTAAAAAATACCGCCATAGGAGCCCTGACAGACGATAATGGCAACTACCGCATAAATGTTCCGGAAAAAGGTGTAACCCTCATCTTTTCCTATGTGACACTTGCTTCGCAGGAAGTGATTGTTGGCGAAAGTACAGTTATTGATGTCGAATTGGGAATCAATGTCGCCTTGATGGATGAAGTAGTGGTGATCGGATATGGTACCCAAAAACGAAGTACGATCTCGGGTTCTGTATCTACGATCAATGCCGGAGAACTCACAGAGCTTCCCAACCTGCGAATTGAGCAGGCCCTTCAGGGTCGTGCAGCGGGTATCCAGGTGTCTCAAAACTCCGGATCTCCGGGCAGCGCACTTTCCGTACGAATCAGAGGTACTGGAACCATTGGCGACAGTGAACCATTGTACGTAGTGGATGGCATACCCGTAAGTGGTCTGGACTTCCTCAACGTCAACGACGTGGAATCTGTCAGTGTACTCAAAGACGCCGCATCTGCCGCCATTTATGGTGCGCGTGCAGCCAACGGCGTTGTACTGATCACCACCCGCCAGGGAAAACGCAACCAGAAATCGGTCATCTCTTATGACGGATATTATGGTACGCAAAGTACCTGGAAAAAACTCAATCTCCTCAATGCCCGTGAATATGCTATCCTTTCGAATGAGGCATATATAGCTGCCGGAAGAATTCCGCTGCCTCAGTTTTCAAATCCTGATGCACTGGGAGAAGGCACAAACTGGCAGGATGAATTGTTTACCAATGCGCCCATTCAAAGCCACCAGGTGTCTGTCACCGGCGGCAACGACCGCAATACATTTGCACTGAGTGGCAACTATTTCAGCCAGGAAGGAATCGTCGGTGGAGATAAATCGGCATTTGATCGTTTTACCCTCCGGCTGAACAATACTTTTCAGGCTACTGACAAACTGAAAATCGGCAGCAACCTCAACCTGATCGCACTTCAGCGCAGTGCGATGCCTGAAAACAACGAGTTTTCCACCCCGCTGGTGCGCGCACTGAATATGGATCCCATCACACCGGTAAGACTGGATGACGGTACATTCGCGGCTTCGCTCTACTCCGATACAGATATCCGGAACCCGCTCAATCAGATCGCACTTGCCAGCGACAATTTTATCACCAACCGGATCGTAGGATCGCTGTTTGCTGAGTATCAGTTTATAGAAGGACTAACCTTCCGCTCTGCCTTTAATCTCGATGCTACCTATGCCAAACGCAAGCTCTTTTCGCCCTCTTACCAGTTGTACACAACCACCGGCCAGGCGGCAGCAAATGAGCAAAACCTGCTTTCCTCTGTTTTGGTAGAAAATCCCCGCTGGCGTACCTGGCTGTGGGAAAATACCCTTACCTATACAAAAACGATAGCTGAAAAAAATAATTTCACCTTTCTGGGTGGTTATTCAAGGCAGGAAGGCATTACCGAAGGGCTCGGCGGTGTAAAGTCTGACCTTCCGGGTAATGACCCCGATGCTGCCTATATCGCCAACGCCCGCGACCGGGAAAGTGAAGGCGCTTATGACTGGATCACAGAGGAAGCCTGGGTTTCTTATATCGCTCGTGTCAACTACGATTACGACAACCGCTACCTCCTTTCCGTGACAGCCCGCCGCGATGGTTCATCCAAATTTGGAGAAAACAACCGGTTCGGATTTTTCCCTTCGGTATCTTTGGGATGGGTAATTTCAAATGAATCATTCTTCAAAATCGCTGCCATCAACTTCATGAAAGTAAGGGCAAGCTGGGGGCAAAACGGAAACGACCGTATCGGTGCATACCAGTTTACTTCTGTGGTGAATACCGGGCAGAACTACACTTTTGGTTCCACAGAAACCATTACCAACGGCAGCGCGCCTGTTACAGCAAGTAACCCTAACCTGCGCTGGGAAACCGTTATTCAGAGTGATATCGGTATTGATATGGGATTGTTTAACGACAAACTCACCATCACCACCGACGTATTTCTCAAACAGACCAAAGATATGCTCGTAACGATTCCGATTCTGGATCATATCGGAGCCGAGCCTTCTGCACAAAATGCAGGTACAATTGAAAACCGCGGGATCGAATTTGCAGCCGAATACAACGAAAAAGTCGGCGAAGTGCGTTTCAGCCTTGGAGGAAATATCGCTTTTATCCGCAACTCTGTTACCAGCCTGGGCAATGGCGGACAACCCGTTACGACAGGTTTCCTCCAGTCAGCCAATGGTTTCATATCCCGCACAGAAGTAGGGAATCCTGTAGCTTCTTTCTACGGTTACGTAACCGATGGCATTTTCCAGACACAGGAAGAAGTAGCGCAGCATGCTGCACAGGAAGGCGCTCAGCCGGGTGATATTCGTTTCAAAGACCTCAACAACGACAATATCATCAACCAGGAAGACCAGACGTTTATTGGAAATCCTTCTCCCGACTTCACTTATGGTATCACAGGAAGTGTGTCATACAAAGGATTGGATCTGAATTTCTTCCTTCAGGGTACACATGGCAACGATATCTATCAGGGATATACCCGTTACGATTTCACCTATATCAACGTACCAAACTGGAGGCTCAACCGCTGGACAGGTCCTGGCACAAGCAATGACGAACCACGGGTGATCCTGAGCGATCCCAACCAAAACGCGCGGATTTCCGACCGGTTTGTAGAAGATGGTTCCTATATGCGCCTGAAGAATGTTCAGTTGGGCTATACTTTCCCACAAGCGCTGACAGAGAAAATCAATGTTAGCAAACTGCGTTTGTACGTATCAGGCAACAACCTGTTTACATTCACAGGATATCGCGGCCTGGATCCGGAAATCGGTACACGTGGCAGCCTGGAGATCGGTATCGACCGGGGTTTTTACCCACAGGCGAGATCAGTGCTGGGCGGTATAAATGTAAGTTTCTAACCATTAACCATTACTGACATGCAAATTTCATATAAAATTACCCTGCTGTTATTGGCGATGGTACTGGTTGCCACAGGCTGTGAGAAAGAATTTCTCCAGCGCAACCCCAAAGTGGGTGTTACGGAAGCCAACTTTTACAAAAATGCTGACGATGCCGTTTCGGCAGTCAATGCAGCCTATTCGGCCCTTCAGTATGAAATCACTCCTTCCGGGCACTTCCGCTGGTTTTGGGGAGATATCGTCTCCGACGATGCGACCAAAGGCGGGTCCGGAGACAATGACGTGGCTTCACTCGGACGCCTCGAAAACTTCGACGGAAGGCCGACCAATGAGCTGCTGGAAAGCGAGTGGAATGCCGATTACAAAGGCATTTACTTTGCCAACCTGGTAACCAAAAATGTTCCGGGAATTGAAATGGATCCATTTCTTAAGGCTCAGGTAATCGGCGAAGCAAAGTTTATCCGCGCATGGTTTTATTACAACCTGGCGATGTTGTTTGGCGACGTACCGCTTGTAACAGATGTGGTAGGACCTGACGATGTACGCCCGAGAACCCCTGTAGGAGAAGTATGGGCACAGGTAGAAACCGACTTAAAGGAAGCGATTCCCTCCCTTCCGCTCCGCAGTGAATTGAGCGATGATGAGATCGGCCGTATCACCCGCGGGGCTGCACAGGCGCTGCTGGTAAAAGTATATGCTTTCCAGTCAAAATGGGCAGAAGCAGAACCCTTAGCCGATGCGATCATTCAGTCACAGGAGTATTTTCTGGTAAGCGATTACAACAATATTTTTACCATCGCAGGTGAAAACGGACCTGAATCGATCTTCGAAATTCAGTATATGAACCGCTCTAACGGCGACTGGGGAAGGTTTGAAGAAGGTACGCTGACGAATGTATTCCAGCGAGCCCGCGGTGATTTTGGCGGATATGGATTTAACATCCCTACCCAATCATTTGTGGATGAATTTTTCAAAGAAGGATTTGAAGATCCCCGTCTTTCAGCTACGGTTTTCCGCGAAGGTGAGCCCATGGGCGACAGAGGTATTTTCACCAAAGATGCTACCGGTGGTTTCCCTTATGATTATTATGCGAAAAAATATTTTATCAATAAAAATCAGGAAGCGCCTACCGGAGACCCGAATGTCAATGGTCAGTCCAACGACCGCGTAATTCGCTATGCAGATATTCTTTTGTTGCATGCAGAAGCCGCTTACCACAACGGAAATGAAGGCGCAGCCAAACTTTCACTCAATGAAGTTCGTGCCCGTGCCCGCGGCAATACCAACCTGTTGCCAGATGTAACCGCTTCCGGACAGGCATTGCTGGATGCTATCTTACACGAACGCCGTGTCGAACTCGGATTGGAAGGACACCGGTTTTTTGATGTGATTCGCCAGGGAAAAACCTATGCCGAATCTGTAATGAAACCTTTGCACCCGACATTTAACTACGATGTGCACAAGTTGTTCCCCATTCCTCAATCACAGATTCAGCTGTCAGATGGGGTGATCACACAGAATACAGGGTATTGATTTTCTACTCGTAAAACAGAAAACATGAAACTTTCAGTTTATATAGTCTTAATCGGAATCGCTGTTTCTGCGATTTCCTGCGCGCCATTTGTGGCAGAGGACATCGATATCGGCCCATTGCCGGGTGCGCCTGATTTTTCAGCACAGGTACTGGCAAGCGATCCTAACAAAGTGGTGATCGAAGATATTTCCGGCAGCTTCTTTTCTCGTGTCTGGGATATCCCCGGAGGAGCGCCTGGTCGTTCGACGGCAATTTTAGATACAATCACCTATACAAAGGCAGGAACCTACACCATCACCCTTTACGCAGCCAGTGAAACAGGAGGCGGAACCTCTTCTGTTTCCAAAACCGTCACGATTGACAAAGATCTCGTCATTGCCTGCGATAGTCTGGTTTCCCTCCTCACCGGAGAATGCCAGGGAGTAGGAAGAAAATGGAAATTTTCTACAGCTGCCGGCGCAGTAGGTGTCGGACCGAATCCCTATTCTACCGAATGGTACAGTTCTCCGCCTAATGGGCTTCAACCGGAGCAATACGATGATGTCTATACATTCTATTTTGATGGTAACAGATTCGAATATGACAACAATGGCTTATCCGTGGATCCTTGTCAGGGATATCAGGCACTGCCATTCAACATCCCGGCCAATATGCAATGGTCACTCACTCCGGGTGCTGGCTTAAGCGGTGAAACGAGAATCACCCTGCCTGATGAAATTTTTATGGGGGTGCTTGATTCAGGGCCGTTTTATGATATTATCAGCGTCACTGAAACAGAGCTGATCCTTCACAGTCCTATCAGACCTTGTTCTCCAGGTACTGTGGGATGGTTTACCCTCCGTTTTGTCAAAGCGGACTAACCCACAAAACATATGGTTAAGGTTCGTATTATTTTGATGTTGGTTTTGGTTTGGGGGTGCAACAATCGCCCCCAAACCACTCCATCTTCTCCGGAAATGCTACTCGTATGGGCAGATGAATTTGCTTACACAGGCGCACCGGATCCGGCGAAGTGGGGATATAGTCTCGGAAATGGTTGTCCTGATCTTTGCGGATGGGGAAACAATGAACAGCAGTATTATACCGACCGAATTGAAAATGTCTGGGTTGAAGATGGGTTTCTGAATATAGAAGCCAGAAAAGAGCCATTGGAAGGAAGTGAATTCACCTCCGCCAAGATTATAAGCAAGGCTAAAGGTGATTTTCTCTACGGAAGATTTGAGATGCGCGCAAAACTACCCGAAGGAAAAGGTACGTGGGCCGCAATATGGATGATGCCATCTGAATCCAAATATGGAACCTGGCCTTCCAGTGGAGAAATCGATATCATGGAGTTTGTGGGATATATACCTGATTCGATTTTTCAAACGGTTCATACTGGTGCCTATAACGGAATGCTGGGTACACAGCGTGGCGGAAGTATCCATAAGCAAGAAACAGAATCGGGATTCCACACGTTTACCTTCAACTGGACACCCGAAAAAATGGAGTTCTTTACTGACGAAAAGCTTTGTTTTACCTTTCTTAAAGACAGCGACAATACAGACCAATGGCCTTTTGATCAGCCATTTCACTGGATACTGAATGTTGCCGTAGGAGGCAACTGGGGTGGGGCAATGGGCGTAGACCCTTCCATCTGGCCTCAAAGGATGCTCGTGGATTACGTACGTGTATATCAACAAGCGGCACCCGACTTACATGGAATATGATCAATTAGTTTCAAACCAAACCACAAACTGATGAAAACTCTCTCCTCACTATTGCACATAATACCCGTTACTTTTTTGCTGCTTACCGGTTGTAAAGAAGATCCTGCGCCGGTGGTTCTTCCCAATGCTGCCATCAATGATGTATCCCGCCTGGAAGGAGACGAAAACTCTGTGTTTAGTTTTCGCATTGTCCTGGCTGGAGAAAATACGCAGGGGGTAACCGTCAATTACCAGACCTCGGCAGAAACAGCTACTCCCGGAGAAGACTACACAGAATCCTCAGGTACCGTGACCCTCGCAGCAGGTGAAACTGAAAAATCTTTTGATATTCCGATTCACGGTGATATAAAAAATGAGTCAGACGAAACTTTTATTGTGACTCTGTCCAATATTTCCGGCGCAAAACTCCTCGATGCTGAAGGGAAAGGCACCATTCGCAATGACGATGAAGGCAAACTATCTATACCCGAAACAGGATACTCTTCCGCCACCTCCTACCCGGGCATGACCCTGGTTTGGCAGGATGAATTTACCGGTACAGACGTGGACCCTGCAAACTGGACCTTTGAGACCGGCGCAGGCGGGTGGGGGAATAATGAATTGCAGTATTATCAGCCGGAAAATACATCTGTCGTTGATGGAAACCTGGTCATCACGGCAAAAAAAGAGTCAGTAAGCGGAAGCCAGTACACCTCATCAAGACTGATTACGGCGGGTAAGCAGGAATTTAAGTTTGGCAGAATAGACATACGCGCTACCCTGCCCGAAGGACAGGGAATCTGGCCCGCCCTTTGGATGCTTGGTGCCAACTTTTTTACCAGCGGCTGGCCTGCCTGTGGTGAAATTGATATCATGGAGCTGGTAGGGCATACGCCCGGGCAAGTTCATGGTACCGTACATTTTGGTGCAGACGTTGCTTCTCACCAGTACACAGGCAGTTCTAAAATACTTCCCGGTGGAGCTAAATTTTCCCAGGAGTACCATGTATTTTCACTTGTATGGGAAGAAAATCTCATCAAATGGCTGGTCGATGATGTTCAGTATTTTCAGATTAGCAGCAACGCAGTCAACCCATGGCCTTTTAATGAAAAATTCTTTTTCATCTTCAACATCGCTGTAGGTGGACAATGGCCAGGTAGCCCTGACAATACAACGGTGTTTCCGCAATATATGATTGTGGATTATATAAGGGTGTTTCAATAAACTACCGCAACATAATCCGTCGGGATTCTCTTGCCTCTCCGGATGAGAAAACCAACAAATACAGTCCTCTGGCTATGCCAGGGGACATTTTTATTTCATACCTGCCCGATCCACTCAGCCTGCCGAGTGATTTTTCCATAACCAGTCTGCCCTGTGGATCAAAAATCCGGACGATGTAATCACCCGCAACTGCCGACTCTACCCATAAGGTCATGTCGCCGTATGTAGGGTTTGGAAATACATCCCAACTAACCACAGAAAGTGATTTTTCAATCCCTACGGTATTGATGGTAACCTCCGATATCATCGTGTCACTGCCACAAAGATTGCTGACAATCTGCGTAACGGTATAAGTCCCATTGACGGCATACTCGTGCACGGGCTCTCTGAAGGTAGAGGTTTTCCCATCACCAAAATCCCACAACCACGAACTACTGCCGGCTGAGGTATCCTGAAAGCCTACGGCACCACCGGTAATGTTAAAGAAAAATCCCGCCGCAGGCAGTGTATCGGTATATACCAGTGTAAAGGTATCGGTAAATGCTATACATCCCTGACTGTCTGTCACCGTCGCCGAATACCCTCCGGGAAGCAGATTTTGCGGATCTTCAATCGTATCGCCATGGCTCCATAAGAAAACAAACGGAGGAGTACCACCAAACACTAACAGGTCAATCGATCCATTGGCCAGATCGATACAGGAAGCATCTGTCAGCCCTGATTTTATGGCAAATAAGGAGTCTGGCTGGTTAATGGTAAAATTTTCAGTCAGCGTACACCCCAAGGCATCGGTTAGTACTACCGAATAGGTTCCTGCACCAAATCCAATGGCCAGGCTGTCAGTTTGGCCATCAGACCACGAAAATCCATATCCACCGGTACCGCCACCAGCCGAAACAGCAATCTTCCCGTCATTTTCTCCATAACAGGAAACATCGGTAGTTTCTCCTGAAAGGGTAAGGATGGGATTTTCTGTCAGCGTAACGGGCCCCGCAGACCGCGTACACCCTTTGTCATCGACGACAGTAAGCGAATACGTACCGGCTGGCACGCCCGTAAGATCTTCGGTGGACGCCCCATTGTTCCACGAATACGTAAAAGGCTGAGCACCTCCGTTTACCAAAACATCAATCTCGCCGGTAGAATCTCCCCCACACAAAATATTTGTAGTTAATATCGGGATAACCGTTAAGGATTTGGCCATGGATATACGGATTGTATCACGGGCAACCATTCCCAGGGTATCCGTGACAGTAACGGTAATGGTGCTGTCTGAGAAGTCGAATCCAGCAGTATTATAAAGGTGAATGACAGGCGCAGTAGATCCTGTGGACCATTGGTAACTGTACCCGGCATTACCCGCTACGAGTGAATCCCCATCACAAAAAAAGCGGTCAGGTCCAAGGTTCACATTGGGCACGGCTGCGATTGTAAAATCATCAAAAGCAAACCCATCGTCGGTCTGAAATCCATCAGAGCCGAAGGCAAACCGAAGCCGAACGGAGGGCTGCCCGATAAGTGCCGAAGGCAATTTGTGTTGTGCTCTCACCCAACCACCGGAACTATTCGCTGTGCTGGCACGGCCGGTCCAGCCAAGCAACTGGCCTCCGGGGTTTCCGTTGATCGAGTTGTCATTATACCAATGGTCAGGGTCGCCATAATTGCCAATGGCTGTCCAGGTTTTGCCACCGTCGGTGGAAGACTGAAGCACCGCGCCATCCCAGCTAAACTCACTTTCCCACCAGATTTTCATGGCTAAATGGTATTTGCTGTTGGCATTGCTCAAGTCAAAACATGGGCTGCTGACAAACGAGTTTTCGTTCACATTGTAGTTTCCCGATGCATTGGTGATCCAGGCATACATGCCGGAAGCTGCATGGTCGATGGTATCATTGGCAGGAATACCACGCTCCCAACTGGAGTTTGCCCCACCCGCAGCCCAGCCGCCTGTACCCGCTTCAAAGTTTTGGAAATAAGGGAATGATGTGACGTTCAGTAAATTGTTGACAGCAAAATCGATGGTGTCATTGTGAATATTTCCATCGCCGGTGAGGTTGACGCTGATCTCGATGAGATGATTTCCCGGCGCGGTCAGGTTAGCTAATGCGGAGAACGTATAAGTGGTTGTATCTCCCGGCAATAATGTGCCGGGTATGGTTTCCGGCGTTACCGGGCTTCCGCCATCTACGGTAAAGGTGGCTTTGATCGAGTTTGCATTTAGCTGGCCGATATTCGTCACCCGAAAGGACACCGCTTCCATTCCCAACCCACACCCTTCATCAACCGGCGACAATACTTCCACGGGCAGAAGGTCAAATGGCGGTATTACAAATGGCGTAAAGGAATAGTAACTATTGTCAGAATTAACAGATCCTCCGGCAGTCATTGCTGTGCTGGCTGTACCGTACTGAATCGCAAAAGAACTGTTGGACTGAACGCCTACTGTAGCTGTAACCGCAGTCGTATTGGGACTGCCATACATATCGACGATATATATTTTATTGGTGGTTTCTTCCAGAACAGCGGCTACATAAGTAAAATCAGCTGTACCCCATTCGAAGGAAGACCATCTTACCCAAAATTGCCGGTTGGGAAAAGTACCAAACGTTTTGGTATAGACCTGGTCATTGCTACCTGTCGGAGGGTTTATGGTAAACTGATCCCAGAAACATGCGATCGTTTTGCCGGGAAGCGCACTTGTAGGAAGAAACTGATTATTGTTGGGCAATAAAGAGGCACCAGGCTCGAATGTAAGCAGACCGTTGGCACTGACTTTTACTGTAGTTACTGCAGTTCCGTAATAATTAAATGCAAATGGTATGGTTACATTATTTGACCATTGATTGACGGAAAGAAGGCCATTGAGAATGCTGGTCCAACCTACAGTTTCAAAATCAGACTCATTGTTGAGTCCCCCCGGATTTCCTGCATTCGAATGATACAGGGGCGTATAGGAAATCTGCGCATGCAGGGGTAGTACGAGTGCCATGCTCAGAAACAGAAACCAGCAAAAACTCCGTAATCCTGCATTCATGTTTGAGTGGTAATTTTTTTTCATAGATGTACCCCAAAACTACATAAAGTGCGAGGGGAAATAAAACGAATCTTTCACCTACTCTTTCATAAAAACCCATAAAAAAAAAGGGAAAGACCAATGGATCTTTCCCCAATAATAGTTTTGCGTCCCAAAAGAAGAATCAGAAATTTCCTTCGAGGTCAATACCTGTAGCCAGTCTTTCGATCGCCACGATATAGGCTGCAATCCTCATGGAGCATTCGTATTCTTTGTGGGTTTCATATACCCGTTCAAATGCTTCGGTAAGAATCGGAAGTGTTTTGGCCTGAATTTCCTCTTCTGAGTAATAATGTCCGCGGCGGTTTTGTACCCATTCGAAGTAGGAAACCGTTACACCGCCAGAATTGGCAAGGATATCGGGCACAATCATTACCCCTTTGGCGTCGAGAATTTCGTCGGCATCGGAGGAGACGGGGCCGTTGGCACCTTCTACGATAAGTTTAGCCTGGATATTGCCTGCGTTGGCGGGCGTGATTACGTTCTCAATGGCTGCAGGAACAAGCACATCTACACGGAGGGTGAGCAACTCTTCGTTGGTAATTCTCGCACCGCCGTCAAATCCTTCAAGGCTTCCGTGGTTGCGCATATGTTTGATTGCAGCGCGAATATCAATTCCTTCTTCGCGATAGAAACCACCGGTATTGTCGCTGATTGCCTGAATCTTCAGGCCTTTGTCGGCAAGAAATTTTGCAGCCCAACTACCCACATTTCCAAATCCGTGGATGGCACAGGTACATTCTTCGGGTTTAAGCGCCAGTTTTTCCATAGCGAGCATTGCAGAAAGCATAACGCCCCAGCCGGTGGCAGGCACACGGCCTTTGGATCCGCCAAGGTGGAGTGGTTTGCCCGTTACGACACCCGGTGTATAGCCGTATGTACGTGAATACTCGTGATAGATCCAGGCCATTTCCCGCTGACTTGTGCCCATATCCGGTGCCGGAATGTCGGAATCTTCCCCAAAAACATCTTTCAGTGCCCGTGTGTAAGCGCGGGTAATGCGCTCCAGTTCATCCGTGCTGCGAACCTTCGGGTTAAGGGTAATCCCTCCTTTTGCGCCGCCGTAGGGAAGTCCTACAAGCGCACACTTGAAAGTCATCCACCCTGCCAGTGCTTTCACCTCGTCGAGATCCACAAAAGGCGCAAATCGAATCCCACCTTTTGATGGTCCCATGACGGTAGAATGAATGACACGGAAACCTTCAAATACACGCGTTGTGCCGTCGTCAAGTTTGACAGGGAGGTTCACGTTGATCACCCTTTCGGGAGCGCCGAGGATATCCCTGAACCGCTGGTCCAGACTGATGAGATCCGCAGCTTCATTGAATCTGGCCATGAACGAATCATACGCCGATGGCCGTTTCTCCTGAGCAATGGTAGCCTTAATTTCTGCCATGATAATTAAATGATTTTTTGCTTTTTGCAATAGTTTCAGGTATAAGACAAAAGGCTAATTTATACAATGCTGAGGGACATTTCAAACACTGATTTTCAATATATTAAACATTTAAAAGAATGTTATTTTCATTGAAAATTTTCAAAATCAAAGCAAAGAAAAATATAAAAACAGGAAAGGTACGGACACATAAATTCCGTCAAACCGATCCAGTATTCCGCCGTGCCCCGGCAAAATATTTCCCGAATCCTTAATGGCCATACTCCGCTTGAACATGGATTCGACCAAATCTCCAAGCTGACTTGTGATACTAATGATCAATGCGACAACCACCCACCGGAAACTCTCCGGAGCCAGCAGATAATCCAGCAATAAACCTGTACCTGCACATAGTACTGCTGCACCGATCGCTCCTTCCCAGGTTTTTTTCGGGCTGATGCGCGGAAACAACGGTCTTTTCCCCATAAACCTTCCGACAAAATATGCCCCGGAGTCAAGTATCCAGGTCAGCCCCAAAATACCCATCGGCAAAGCCGGATCATAATCCATGATAAGGGCCGGGACGGACATTCGGTAAAACAAAAACAGCGGAAGGTAACAATAGACCAGACTCATCAGGATCGCGCTCAGAATCTGTACCGGTTGTACAACTTTGGAATCATATAACATTGTTATTGCCAGAACCGGAAAGGCCATCACGCCCGCGAGTATATAGGGGGTGGCAGGCATTTCCAGAATCGTATCTGCCACAATCTCCAGTAAAAGCAAAATCCAGAC